>DKIJ01000029.1 GCA_002454195.1 Flavobacterium sp. UBA6721 | reverse complement strand
ACTATTTTTGACCACATTACCTTTTTTTAAACAATTTTATATTATTTTTATTTAGAACAATTAAAAATAATAATTATATTTGTTACCTATTCTTGAAACTATGGAACAAATACATCAAATCTATCTAAACAACATTGGAATTGCTTTCTATTGGGAAAAAGAAGAAGGAAGTATACCAAGTAGAATACAGATTATCTTAAAAGAAATAGGTTTATTTTTGAACCTGAGTGAACTTAAAGATTTCAACTATTTGATTGACGAAAGTATCGCTAAAAACAGTTATTGTGAAGACTGTGCGCTTAAAAATGCTAATTGCAAATTTTTACTAAAAACACCTCTTTATCCTTTAGATCTAAGTGTTTCCATGAATGAAATAAAAGAAATAAAAGATTTAGTAAATGGAACCCTTTTTAAAGTAGAAATGGAAATATACCTTTACGGCGAAGGACGAAATTAGTTTCCAAATGTTTTTAATTCGAAATTATCACCATCAAAAACACCATAGGTAAAATAAGAAATCCAATCGCCCAGATTAACATAATTAGCATTTTGCCCTACGGGATGAATCATTGGTAAATGGCGGTGGCCAAAAACCAAATAATCATAATGTTTGCTTTCTAATTTTCTTTTGGAATACAAAATCAACCATTCCTTATCTTCTCCTAAAAATTTCACATCTGATTCTCCAGAAATCAATTTGTTTTTAACTGATAAATATTGAGCTAATCGCACTCCTAAATCAGGATGTAACCATCTGAAAAGCCATTTAGAAAAAGGATTAGTAAACACTTTTTTCATGCGTTTATAGCCTTTATCTCCGGGTCCTTTTCCGTCGCCATGACCTATTAAAAAAGTTTTTCCATTAAAAGTAAATTCGCGATTATCATGATAAACAGGAATGTTCAATTCTTTTTCAAAATAGTCTTCCATCCACAAATCGTGGTTACCAACGAAGAAATATATTGGAATTCCGCTGTCGCGAATTTCAGCTAATTTGCCTAGAATTCGAACAAAACCTTTAGGAACAACGGTTTTATATTCGAACCAAAAATCGAATAAATCTCCTAAAAGAAAGATAGCTTCTGCATCTTTTTTTACCTCATCCAGCCAAGCCACGAATTTTTGTTCTCTAGGAAAACTCAATTCGGCAGTAGGAGCACCAAAATGTTGGTCGGAAGCAAAATATATTTTTTTATTAGAAGCTAACTGCATGTATCAAAAGTAGGTTTTGGAAAATTATTGATTATCACTTGCAAACCATTCTGCAAATGAAGTATCAGTTTCTTGCAGTTTTAAAGAAAATAATTCAATTCCATCAGGCAATCTACTGATAATTCTTTGAGCAAAATCAATAACCATATTCTCAGAAGTAGGTTGATAATCCACTAAAATAACATGATGTCCACGATTTTTTAATTCTGCAGCCAATTCAATATGTGGAGTAGTTTCGTTAAAAACAGTAGCATGATCAAACTGATCTACTACTTCTTCTTTCACGATTTTCTTTAAATCACCAAAATCAATAACCATCCCATATTTCACATCATTGCGATTGGTAATTGGTTTCCCGATAACCGTTACCGACAATTTATAACTATGACCATGCACATTTTTACATTTTCCATCATAGCCATATAAGGCGTGACCGGTTTCGAAACTAAATTGTTTTGTGATTCTGATTTTACTCATCGTGGATAAATTTTGACTGCAAATTTAAGGAATTGCTACGAGAAATAGCTATTTCGCTTTTTTAAACTGCTCCAAAGCACTTTTAGTAAAATCAGACAAGACCAATTGACCTGAAATAGCAGCTCTTTCCAATAAAAGCGTTTCCCAATCTTCTGTTCCTTCCCAAATCACTTTTTTCATTTCCTGTAAAGCCTGAGGATTGTAGGAAGCTAATTTGGTACTGAATTGAGCAACCGAATGATCTAAAAGTTCAATTGTTTCAAAAACTTCGGCATACAATCCTTTTTGTTGTGCCCAAGTTGCCGATTTCCATTCCAGGGGATTTAAGGTCATTTCGGTCATAGCTGTTGTACCTATTTTTCTGGATACAGCAGGTTCAATCACAAAAGGACCAATCCCGATTGCCAGTTCCGATAATTTAATAGCTGCATTTTCAGTTGCAAAAACATAATCACAAGCCGATGCAATTCCTACTCCTCCGCCAACAGCTTTCCCATGAATACGCCCGATAATTAACTTCGAACAAGTACGCATGGCATTAATTAAATGTGAAAAACCTGAGAAAAAATTCAATCCTTCCTCAGCATTTGAAACCGCTAACAATTCATCAAAAGAAGCGCCGGCACAAAAAGCGCCAGTCCCTGAACTCTTTATAACAATTACAACTACCTCATCATTGGAACTTAAAGCAGTAATTTCAGCTGTCAGTTTATCCAACAAGGAACGTGGAAAAGAATTACTTGCCGGATGTCCAAATTCGACTGTAGCAATTTTATTTTCTATTACTGTAGTTAATGAGCCTTTTGTATCTTGCATAAGAATTATGAATAGTTTAGGTAAAGTTAAAAATATTCAACGGAAAGCATAGTTTTTTCAAAAGTTGTTTTTTGATTCATAGAAAATACTATATTTGCGATGCTTTGGGGGATTAGCTCATTTGGCTA
>DKIJ01000008.1 GCA_002454195.1 Flavobacterium sp. UBA6721 | reverse complement strand
AGAATTTTAGCAAAAATAACAGCAATGACTCTAATTCAATATATCAATAAATTCATATTTGATAGACCTATAAATAATATTAAAAATCAAATTATTTAATTTCACCCAACGGGTTTGACATTAATTAATTAAACAAAAAAACAACCTTACAAAAATTCTAAGCTCAATACAAAAATTAGTCATCTGAATTACTCCAACAACTCCGGTTTCTCAACCTCTAACTCATTATATAAATCTTTCACATCTTGTGAAAACTCTTTTTGTAATACGAGATTGGCATTATCAGTAGCAATTAAAATAGTGTTTTTTAAACCTATAAACGCGGTGTAATTTTGTGTTCCAATAGTCATATTGCCATTTTCGTCAACGTGATGTCCTTTAGACACTAAATAATCATAAACCGATTCAAACGAACCTAAATCCGACCACAAAAATTGGGACGGAACCACTTTTATTTTTTTTGAACGTTCCATCACCGCGTAATCTACACTAATGGAAGGAATCTCTAATGACAAATCCAAATTCAATTTTCCGTTATCATTATTTTCCCAAACTTTTTTTGCTTTTTTATAGACCTTTGGTTCGAATGTTTTTAATTCTTCTAAAAGAACTCCAGCTTTGAAACAAAACATCCCACTATTCCACAAGAAATTCTTTTTAGCAATGAATTGTTTGGCCGTTACTAAGTTTGGTTTTTCTCTAAAAGACAATACATTTTCACCTTTTGCTTCAATATAGCCATAACCCGTTTCCGGTTTGGTAGGATGAATTCCAAAAGTAACAATGTTTCCGTTAGCGGCTTTTTCAATAGCTTCAGTAACTGCCTGATCATACAGCTCTTTCTTTTCTATGATATGATCCATAGGTGTTACAATCAAAATGTCTTCTGGGTCTGCGGCAAAAGCAGCAAACGCAATCGCAGCAGCTGTATTGCGTGGTGTAGACTCCACAATATCCAAATAAGAAATATTCATCTTGTCTAAAATGACCTTACTTAACTGGCAATTATCGACATTCCCTACAACAATTACTTTATCTGCAATTTCTCTGTTTCTTTCAACGGTTAACTCAAATAAAGATTTACCATCAAAAATTTCTAAATATTGTTTGGGACGACTTTTACGTGACAAAGGCCATAAACGACTTCCTATACCTCCAGTAAGGATGACGTGTATAATATTTTGTTTTTTATTCATCTCAGTTATGGGTTGTGAGTTATGAGTTGTGGGTTGTGGGTTAGAATGTTAACAATAATCAAAGTCTACCGTCAACTGCTGTACCCAAAACACCTTTTACATCATAAATAATACTATTATCAGATTGATGATTTGATAAATTCATTCTTAGAAATTCTGCGTGTGCTACTCCTAGAACTATTGCATCAAATTTAATCTCGTTGGTTAATTGTGATTGACAAATCAATCCATATTCTTTCATCACTTCTTCAGGATTTGCGAGCGGATCATATACTGTAACACTTATGCCGTACTCTTTCAAGGCTTTTATTACGTCAATTATTTTAGTATTTCGCACATCTGGACAATTCTCTTTAAACGTAATTCCTAACATTAACAATGAGGCACCATTAACGGAAATTCCTTTTTTAATCATCAATTTGACCACTTGAGCAGCGACATATTCCCCCATACTATCATTCAATCGTCTGCCTGCTAAAATAATTTCTGTATGGTATCCTAATTCCTGTGCTTTTTGTGCCAAATAATAGGGATCAACACCAATACAATGTCCTCCTACTAAACCCGGTTTAAAAGGAAGAAAATTCCATTTTGTTCCGGCTGCTTCTAATACCGCTTGCGTATCAATATTCATTAAACTAAAAATTTTAGCTAATTCATTTACGAAAGCAATATTGATATCTCTCTGTGAATTTTCAATGACTTTTGCCGCTTCGGCCACTTTGATGGAAGGCGCTAGATGGGTTCCAGCGGTAATAACCGATTGATAAAGACAATCTACTTTTTGACCTATTTCCGGTGTAGAGCCTGAAGTTACTTTTAAAATTTTATCAACGGTATGCAGTTTATCTCCAGGATTAATTCTTTCAGGAGAATAACCCGCAAAAAAGTCAACATTAAATTGTAAGCCCGAAATGCGTTCTAACACCGGCACACATTCTTCCTCAGTTACTCCCGGATAAACGGTCGATTCATAAATAACAATATCTCCTTTTTTCAAAACCTTTGCAACGGTCTCACTGGCTTTGTACAGCGGAGTTAAATCAGGACGATTGTTTTTATCTACAGGTGTAGGAACAGTCACAATATAATAGTTACAACCAGCTATGTCTTCTAATTGATTGCTGCAGTATAATCCCTTTTTATTTTTAATTTCATCTTTAGAAACTAAAACCGATTTCAAAACAGTTTCTTCTACTTCGAGAGTACTATCGATTCCTAGACGAAGTTCTTCTATTCTCTTTGTATTAATATCAAAACCAACAACACTGTATTTAGTTGCAAATAAACGTGCTAATGGCAAGCCAACATACCCCAGACCAATAACTGCTATTTTACAACTATAATCCATTGATTTTTATATTTATACCTCGTATTTCTTTCATTTTTCCCAACGCTTCGCGGTTCCAACCCACATAAAATGGATTGAAAACCGTATTTTTTATGTTAGCAAATATAACGACAATAAGTCAGATATCTAATCAATTAATTCCCACATTTAGTGGACAGCACCCACCAAGAAAGTTAAAAACCTAATTACCAAACCTATAAACACTAAGCCTTTCTAAAAAATTACAAAAATATCACCAAATTTAGTGACAAAAAAATACTTATAATTTAAAGTAAAACACTTCATATTTTAAAAAAAACCAACAAAAACTAGCTGTCCAAGAATAATTCAGAGTGTACTTATAATAAATTTGGCTACATGCTTTGACTAGTGTATCTTTACAGAATAATTCGGAGAGTATCTGGAAGTACTCGAGGTCTTACAATAATTCTTTTGCTCAAAGAAAATGGTGTTCTAGCCCGCTTTTTTTGGGCTTTTTTTATTGGAAAAATTGCCAATCCTTTAAGAATTCAAAACAGCCTATCAATCTCAAGCTTTTTTAATACTAACAATGGGATACTGATTTTAGTCACTCACATCTTGGCTTTCTCAGTTCAAACGTAGAGCCTCCTGTTCGATCGTAGGACTCTTTATAGGACAAAAACAAAATATCCATCGATATAATTCATGCTATTTCCAATTGGTACGGACGAGGTATTGCTTCCATCAGGACGAAGCAAAAAAATCATCAGGACGAAATTTTTATATTATCCTGACAAAAAACATTGCAAAAAATACAATTGGCAAAAAAAAGACCCCGAGCACTGGAATACTCGAGGTCTTACAATAATCAGCTGCTCTGATTAAAGGGTTCTAGCCCGCTTTTCTAAATGTCAGATCATTTAACATTGATCGTAGTTTTTTCCCAGGACGGAAAAGAATTCGGCTCTTTTTAATGGCAGTAGAAGAAACTTCCGTTTCTGTTTCTTTACCTTCTGAGCTAATTCCTACCTGAAAGTTCCCAAGTCGGCCCAAGTTAACAATTCGCCCCTGTGACAATTCGCCAATAATATTGTACTCCAGGGAGAGTAGAACAGCATAACAATCAGAAGCCGTAACAGTACATTGGTACGAAATCAGTTCTGCTAGTCTGTCAAAATCAACAGTTCCGTCTGCTAATGCAGCGGCATAAAATTTTTCAGGTGCATTGATGTCCTGAGGGTTCTTTCTTGGAAGAACCTGATACTTAATCGCCATTGTAATATGGTATTAAATTAATTAAAAAAATTTTGTCTTAGTACACCTATTAAAAGCACCTAACTGACACTTTCAAAGATACATAAGTCTTCTGATAATAAATAAGTGAGTTATTGACAAAAAAAAACTTTTATATACAATAAATAAATTAAAAACAAGTATAACACATTCATTTACAGTTATTTATTGTTTTAAATAGTATTTTATCACAAAAAATAATGTTTATAATTATTTTTCTCGTTTACCAATTTCCACCAGCTCCAGCTGAAAAATCAAGTTGAATTTTAAAAAAATTATAAAATATTGGACATTTTCACTACAAACGCCCACCTAAATTTTATATTGTATTGAAGATATTAAGCAATAGTATTACATTTGTATTGACTCTCACACAGCCATAATCCCGCTTAAGAGGAAAACTGTCAAGTAGAATTATTTATTAAAAAGGGAATAAATAATACGGAACGCTGTAGTAGATCTTCAAGAAACATTGGTATTCCGCTAAAGATGAAAACTAGCGCATTAGATATTCACTTATTTTAGTTTCATCTTTAAAACACATCCTAACGACTCCAAAACAAGCACATAATTAGTTTTATTAACCTCCTGAACGATGGCTTCCTGAGACTTAAAAGGACCTGATTCCAAAACTATTTTATCTCCTACCTGAAGTGGAGCAACTGAAATTTCATATTGATTGGGAGTCGAAAGCCATTTTTTTATTGTATTAATTTCTTGATCACGCACAATAGCAGCTTTTCCTAACCAAAATAGATATCGCACAACACCTGATGACTGAAAAACAAGATTTCTATCTTCTTCTTCCAAACGAACAAAAACATAGGAATTAAACAAGGGAACTTCTACTTTTTTCTTCCTATCCGACCATTGACGAATCTGAACCATCAAGGGGCAATAACATTCTATCCCCCTTTGAGTTAATTGCTCAGCTACTTTTTTCTCCCACTTCGGTTTAGTATAAACAACATACCAATTCATTTCATTAGGCTTTAAATAACACAGAGGTTCTATTATTAAATTTTTTTTTCAACTAATCAGTTTTAAACAAAATTGAATCTTGCTTATATTTTATTTCTCTATGTAAACCTTGAAATCTCCCTGCATCAATTTAGTTGAAATTCAACATACAACTGAAAGTTTTCCCACCGTCAGTTCGAGTTGAATATCAATTTGCGACAGAAAATTGATTTGAAGTATCGAGAACCATTTTAAGCACTAACGACTTCTCAATACATTTTGGTTTAATCACAACCCTACCTTAATTC
>DKIJ01000001.1:49631-49802 GCA_002454195.1 Flavobacterium sp. UBA6721 | reverse complement strand
TACTGAAATGTTCAAGGTAAAACCTCAAACTACAGTATTAATTATCATTACATTATTAATTATCGCTGCTTTATACGTGAAGTTCTGGTAAGATAGAAATAATAGTTTTAAATGTAAAAATGTGGAATCAGATTCGTTTGATTTCACATTTTTTTTTTTTTTTTTTTTTTT
>DKIJ01000001.1:0-49547 GCA_002454195.1 Flavobacterium sp. UBA6721 | reverse complement strand
TTTTTTTTTTTTTTTTTTTTTTGATAATTATTTACAAACAATAGTTTTTATTGAATTGTCTTATGTAAAAACTTAATGAACTTAATTTCTTAATGGTTTTAAAAACTATTATTCTTTGATTTTTTCAATTGAAACCGCATTGATACAATAGCGTAAACCACCCGGAGGAGGTCCGTCAGGAAAAACGTGACCTAAATGCGCATCGCATACATTACAGACGCATTCTATACGAATCATGCCATAACTTACATCCTTGTGATAGGCTACATTTTCGATGGCTATAGGTTGTGTAAAGGATGGCCAGCCTGTTCCACTTTGGAATTTAGTAGTTGAATCAAAAAGAGGAGTTTTGCAACATTTGCAGGCATATTTTCCCGTCTCAAAAAGATTACACATTTCTGAACTATGGGCTCTTTCTGTTCCTTTTTGTCGGGTTACATAATATTCTTCGGTAGTTAATTGAGCTTCCCATTCAGCATCTGTTTTTACCACTCGGTTTGGAGGTGTAGGGTTGCCGTGGGAGGTAAATTTTATAAGGTCGTTCCAGTTTAACATAATTCATTTATTTAAGATATACAGCTACAAATTTTGCTAGAGGAGCCATTCGAGCTTTATTCAATTGTAAGGTATCATTTTTAACGGAATAATTATCAGTCGTTTTTAAAATATGTAAAAAAGCTTCTTCAACAGTTGGTTTGATACAAGCCATTTCTGTGGAAATCATTTGTGAAAAAGAAATCCTATTTGTTTTAGTGTCTAATACATAAGTGCCTGAAAAAGAATTGCAACTACTGTTTTCTAAATCCTATTGTCATTGGATTTTAAAATAAAATGAGGTTCTTTTACAAAATTTTCAGAGGTTATTTTCTCACCATTAATTTCAATTAATTTCCAATATTTTTCGGTAACCGTCAAATTTTGATTGTTTGGATTATTTATTTTAGCTGTATTACAAGCAAATAAAAAGGGGGCTAGGGAGAACAATATTATTTTTTTCATCTTTTACAATTTGAGGCTGAATGATTCTAATTCGGTTTTGTGATATAAATTATCATTCGGTTTTGTGACAAAGGTAAAGAAGCCGTTTCTTATACGATGTTTACAAAATCCTAAATTTTTCTAGAACTGGTTCAAGTTGGAATTTTTAGTTTTTACTAAAAAAAGAAAAGTAGTTCGTTTCAAAATATATAAGTTTATAACTACTTTAGCCAATATTCAAAAAATGCCTATAAAACAATGTCAGACGAACAAAAGAAACTCTTAGAATCCCAATTATGGGCTATTGCTAATATTTTACGTGGAAAAATCAATGCTAATCAATTTCAGGATTATATTTTAGGATTTATTTTCTACAAATACCTTTCAGAGAAATTAGAGAAAAAAGCCAATGAGTTTTTAAAACCTGATGGTTTGGTATTTAATCAAATTGATGAAAATTCAGCAGAGGGAAAAGAGATTTTAGCAGCCTTAAAAGAGGCCACAGTAGATGCTTTAGGATATTTCTTGAAACCATCAGAGTTGTTCTCGAATCTGGCTAAAAAAGGAAATGCCAAAGTCATTAATGAAGATGACGAAGAACAAATTCAAAGCACCTTTATTCTGGAAGACTTAGCCAATGTGTTAAACTCAATCGAAAAAAGCACGATGGGTTCTGATAGTCAGGACGACTTTGACAACCTGTTTTATGATATCGATTTAAATTCAACCAAAATAGGTCGTACCACCAAAGACCGAAACGATGTCATTGTAAAAATCCTGACAGCACTGGATGAAATCGATTTTGATTTAGACAATACCGAAGGCGATGTGTTAGGGGATGCATACGAATACCTGATTGCGCAATTTGCGGCAGGAGCTGGACAAAAAGCAGGTGAATTTTATACACCACAGCAAGTATCAAGTATCTTGGCTAAAATTGTTACGACACGCAAAAGCAAACTAAAATCAGTTTATGACCCAACTTGTGGTAGCGGCTCGTTGTTACTTCGTGTAGCCAGAGAAGTAGAGGATGTAGGCTTTTTTTATGGACAGGAACAAAACCGTACTACTTACAACCTAGCGCGAATGAACATGATTCTACACGATGTCAATTATCATAAATTTGACATTAAGCACGAAGATACTTTAGAACGACCACAACACGACGGATTAAAATTTGAGGCAATTGTCGCTAATCCTCCGTTTTCTGCAAAATGGTCTGCCAACCCATTATTTTCTAATGACGACCGTTTTTCACAATACGGAAGATTAGCACCAGGAACCAAAGCCGACTTTGCTTTTATACAGCACATGGTACATCATTTAGATGATAATGGTATCATGGCTTGTATTGCTCCTCATGGTGTTTTATTTCGTGGTGCTGCCGAAGGACATATTCGTAAATACCTAATTGAAGACCGCAATTATATTGATGCTATTATTGGATTACCGGCAAACTTGTTTTACGGCACCAGTATCCCGACCTGTATTTTGGTTTTGAAAAAATGCAAGGAAATACCAGAAAACATTTTGTTTATTGATGCCAGTAACGATTTTGAAAAAGTAAAAAATCAAAATGTACTACGGGAAGAACACATTGATAAGATTGTTGCAACATACCAAAACCGTGAGGTAATAGAAAAATACTCGAACATTGCTACGCTCGAAGAAGTAAAAGCCAACGATTATAATTTAAATATTCCTCGTTATGTAAATACTTTTGAAGAAGCTGTTTCTATTGATGTAAACGCGGTTGCTGATAGAATACAAAGTATTGATTCTAAAATGCAAGCTGTTGATGATACTATTGCTTCATTTTGTCAAGAGTTAAATATTAAAACACCTTTTTAATATGGAAATAGTACAACCAAAATTGAGGTTTCCTGAGTTTAAAGGAGATTGGGGTAAAAATAAAATAGGTGGTATTGCTATTAAAATTAATAGTGGTAAGACACCGTTAGGTGGTGAGTCAGTTTATACTGAAAATGGGATTCTATTTATTAGAAGTCAGAATGTATTAGACAGTAAATTATCTTACGAAAATTCTACTTTCATTGATGAAAAGACTAATAATACAATGAAAAACAGTATTGTATTAGCTAATGATATCTTATTGAACATTACAGGAGCATCATTAGGTAGAAGTTGTGTTGTTCCAAATGATTTTACTATAGGAAATGTAAATCAACACGTTTGTATTATAAGACTTAATGAAGAAAATAATTCAAACTATATACAGTCAATTTTAGCATCGGAAAATGGACAAAATAGATTAAAGAATCTGTCGACTGGAAGTGGTCGAGAAGGATTAAATTTTCAAAGTATTAAAGACTTGGAAGTCTATATTCCCTCCCTCCAAGAACAAACCCGCATCGCCAATTTCCTCACCGCCGTAGATGAAAAACTAAATCTTTTAAAAGAGAAAAAATCCCTTTTAGAAGAATACAAAAAAGGTATCATGCAAAAAATCTTCAATCAAGAAATAAGGTTTAGAGATGATGATGGTAATGATTTTGAAGAGTGGGAAGAGAAGAGTTTGGGGGAAATAACTGAGATTAACAAAGGTAGCCAACTAAATAAAGATGATTTAAATGATTTCGATATTTATCCATCAATAAGTGGAGGAATAGAGCCGTCGGGTTATACTGATAAATTTAATAGAAATGAAAATACAATAATAATAAGTGAGGGTGGTAATTCTTGCGGTTATGTTAATTTTATTGAAACAAAGTTTTGGTGTGGTGGACACTGTTATTCTGTTGATATTTTGGAAAATCAATCTTTTGATAAAAATTATATTTTTCAATTATTAAAATTTAATCAAAACCAGATAATGGCTTTGCGAGTTGGTTCAGGTTTACCAAATATTCAAAAAAAGGATTTAAAAAATTTCGTTTTAAAATTGTCGAAGAGCAAAACTGAACAAACCAAAATCGCCAATTTTTTATCGGCTATTGATGAAAAAATCGCAGCGGTGGCTGAGGTGCACGAAGCCACACAGGAGTATAAAAAGGGATTATTGCAGCAACTATTTGTGTAAATTAAAGTTAAAAAATAAGCTTATAAGTTGATTTTATGAAAATAGATACTATATTTGCCATTGTAAAACAGAAGTTGTTGGCGGTTCAGTTTGAACCCAATGACTGTGATGAATTTACGTTGGCTTTCAGAAACTGGAACGATACGGAGTATTTGGAAGCGTTTTTTGAAAGCAATAAAAAAGATTTACAATCGGGTTTTTATGGCAATATAACTATTGAAGAAGCTATTTTTGCAACTATAGAAGAAGCAGAAATTTTTGAAAATTCAGTAAGGAAAATTGCTAAAATAGGAAACTTTAAAAATGGAGATTCTTTACAAGATTTAGTTTTTAATCAACTACATATAAATGATCAAAACTTTACATTACAAGAAAGCAAAGCTTATGGTACGAATGATAAATCTTGGCTCAGATTATATGCCGTTCGCATCAGCCCGGATTGTTTCGTAGTTTCTGGAAGTGCCATAAAACTAACAGAAACTATGAATGAACGAAATCACACTGCAATCGAATTGGATAAACTAAAAATCACAGCAGCATATTTAAAAGAAAATGGTCTATTAGAACAAGATGATTTCGGTTATATAGATATGACTCTTTAAAAATTAAACACTACAATTCCCATACTGCGCTAAAAAAAAAATAAAAATTATGAAAAGCCAAGAAATGAGTAAAAAATTAGAAGCTTTGGTTTCTAAAACTCCTAGCAAATGGATAGAAGAAAGCAACAAAAGATTTGAGAATAAAGAAGGTTTGCGTTATTCTCAACAAGTTGCCGTGCGTATTTTAAGAACACTTAGAGAGAAGAAATTATCCCAAAAAGATTTAGCAGATGCTTTGGAGGTAACACCTCAAACTGTAAATAAATGGGTCAAAGGTTCAGAAAATTTTGGGTTCTTTACTATTGGCAAAATTGAAAAAGCCTTAGGTATTAAACTAATGTGTATCTACGAGAATAACGATAGTGTTATTATTAGTTCAACAAATATGGTTACAATAACGAATCAAGTACACAACTATTTAGATACTATTGAGAAACCAATGGTAGCTGAAAAAGAGATAAAACTAATTCCTATTGATGACTATATCAATGAAGTAGAATGTTCCACTTTAGAATACTGCGAATCTTAAATAATGGAAGCTAAAAAAAATATCAGTTTTAGATTAAGGAATATCGTAACCGAACAATTTGCAACTTTTGAGGTAGATAACATTCCTGAAACCCATGATCTTAAATCAGAACTTCAATTTGCTGTTAACACTGAAAACAAAGTAGTATCATGTAAAATGAATTTTCAATTTCTTCATCAAAATAGCCCACTTGTTACTTTAAAAGTGGTATGCAATTTTGATGTTGAACCAAAATCTTGGGAAAAAGACCTAATGACAACTGATAAAATTATTTTGCCAAAGCATTTTTTAGAACATCTTTGTGTTGTTACTGTGGGTACTGCTAGAGGTGTGTTGCATGCCAAAACTGAAAATACACCTTTTAACAGATTGATGATTCCAACTTTTAATGTGAGTAATTTAGTAGAAAAAGATGTAGTTTTTGAAATTAAATAATTGATAAAAACAAAAAGAACAATATATTTACCTTGTCAATTTTGGCAAGGTTTTTTTTATAATAAATATGACATCACAATCCGAATTAATACTTGAACAAAATTTAATCAATCAATTGGCTTCAAATGGTTACGATAAAGTAATTATTAAAGATGAAGATGATTTATTGGTTAATTTGAAAAAGCAATTAGAAAAGCACAACAAAAAAGTGTTTTCGGATTCTGATTTCAAGCAAATTCTAAACCACCTTACCAAATCCAATAATGTTTTTGAAAAAGCTTTATTGCTGCGTGATAAGTTTGCTTTTAAAAACGATAAGAACGAATTGGTTTATGTGGAGTTTCTTAATATGGATTTTTGGTGTCAGAACCAATATCAGGTAACCAATCAGATTACTGTAGAAGGGACGTATAAAAACCGCTACGATGTTACGATTTTAATTAACGGTTTGCCTTTAGTTCAAATTGAATTAAAGAAAACAGGCATCGAATTGAAAGAAGCCTATAACCAAATCAATCGTTATCAAAAACACTCTTTTTCGGCTAATACAGGCTTGTTTAATTTTGTGCAATTGTTTGTGATTAGTAACGGAGTAAATACCAAGTATTTCAGCAATTTTGGCAATAAAAAACCGGACTTCAAACAAACTTTTTATTGGACAGACGAAAACAACAAGCGTATTTCCAAACTGGAAGATTTTGCCAATACTTTTTTAGAGAAATGTCATTTGTCTAAAATGATAACCAAGTACATCGTTTTGCATGATTCCGATAAAATGCTAATGGTTTTGCGTCCGTATCAATTTAATGCTGTAGAACGTATTATTGACAAGGTTAAAAACAGCAATCATAACGGTTATATTTGGCACACTACAGGTTCGGGGAAAACCTTGACCTCGTTCAAAGCCAGTCAGATATTATCGCAATTACCCAAGGTGGATAAAGTGGTTTTTTGTGTGGACAGACAGGATTTGGATTATCAAACTGCTAAAGAATTTAATGCCTTTAAACCCGATTGTATTGATCCAACGAATAACACGGCTAATTTAGTTCGTCAATTCAAAGACCATAACAGTAAGTTAATTGTAACTACCATTCAAAAGTTATACAATGCCATAACGAGAGAACATCATTTGAAAACAATGGATGATCTAAAACACAAAAAGATTGTCTTTATTTTCGATGAATGCCACCGTTCTCAATTTGGTGACACACATAAAAAGATAACCCAATATTTCGAAAACTATCAAATGTTTGGGTTTACCGGTACACCCATTTTTGCTGAAAATGCTTTATCTAAAAACAAGCAAAATCAAACCACTAAAAGTTTGTTTGGCGAACAATTACACAGCTATGTCATTACCGATGCGATTAAGGATGAAAATGTATTGCGTTTCTCTGTAGAATATGTAGGGAAGTACAAAGAAAAAGAGAATTCGCAAAACGAAATAGACATTGAGGTTGAAGCTATCGATACACAGGAATTATTAGAAAGTAAAGACCGTGTCGAGAAAATTACCAATTACATTATTCAACAACATCCCATTAAAACGCAAAACAAAACTTTTACCGCCATGTTTTGTGTAAGTAGCGTGGATATGTTGATTAAATACTACGATTTGTTCCTGAAATTAAAACAAGAGGGCAAACACGATTTAAAGACGGCAACAATTTTTAGTTTTGGTGCGAATGATGATATGATTACCGATACGGAGGATTATGACGAAAAGGATTTTAACGAAGTAGCCGAAAAAGAAGAAACCTATAATGCTTTTCATAAACGGGATAAACTCGAAAGTTATATTGAGGAGTACAATCTTACTTTTAAAACCAATTGGACAACTAAAGACAGCCAATCTTTTTATAATTATTACAAAGACATTGCGCTAAGAGTTCGTAACAAACAAGTCGATTTATTGTTTGTGGTAAATATGTTTTTAACCGGATTTGATAGTAAGTCATTAAATACCTTATTTGTAGATAAAAATTTAAAATACCACGGTTTAATTCAAGCCTATTCCAGAACAAATAGAATTTTGGGAGATAAAAAATCACAGGGGAATATAGTCGTTTTTAGAAATTTAAAGAAAGCAACTGATGATGCCATTGCTTTGTTTTCAGATAAAAAAGCAAAAGAAGTTATTATCCTAAAACCTTATGATGCTTATGTAAAAGAAATCAATGAAGCTTATGATAAGTTAATTGAAATTACACCCACTTTTGAATCAGTCGATGATTTGAAGTCAGAGGAGGAAGAACTGGAATTTGTAAAAGCATTTAGGGAAATCATTCGCTTGAAAAACATTATTGCTTCATTTGTCGATTTTACTTTTGAGGATATTGAGATAGGAGAGCAGGAATTTGATAATTATAAATCAAAATATTTAGACTTATCCGATAGAGGGAAAAAAGAAAAGACATCCATATTAAACGAAGTCGATTTTGAATTAGAATTAATTCATCGTGATGATATTACGGTAACCTATATACTAGGATTATTAGCTAAATTAAAGGCAACAACCCCAGAGGAAAAAGAACGTAGACAAAAAGAAATATTAGACTTAGTTGCTGGTGATGCTAAATTGCGTAGCAAACGAGAATTAATAGCACGATTTATCGAAGAAAATTTACCGCTATTAGACGACACATCAGTAGAAGAGGGTTACGCAGCCTTTATGATAGAAGAGCAACAAAAAGCTTTCAATCAATTCGTAACCGATGAAAAATTAAACGCAGAAAAACTTCAAAAACTAACCGAAGATTACTTATTTACCCAACGCATCCCAACCAAACAGGAAGTAGTCGAAGTAATGGAAAATCAACCCTCTATTTTACAAAGAGCAAAAGTAGGGGACACTATTTTGAGTAAGTTTCTAAATTTTATTGATACCTTTTTTAATGATTAAAATTTAATAATTTAAAATAACATGGCATTTAAACATTTATTTAAGGCAAAATTAAATTGGTGTTCTACAACTGAAAAAACAGCTATTAAGAGAAGATACAGTAAAACGCACCAATTAGCTATTGAAGGAAAACCTGTTTTAAACGTATCAGCTGCTAAAGCATTTAAAGGTGATCCTGCATTGTATAATCCAGAAGATTTATTGCTGAGTGCCGTAGTTTCCTGTCACATGATGTCTTATTTGTATGTTTGTTCCCAAAGCGAAATTGATGTTGTTTCTTATCAGGATAATGCCGAAGCCGATTTAGAAGTAGCACATGATGGTTCTGGACGAATTGTTGAAATTCGTTTGTATCCAAAAGTGGTGATAGTACAAAAAGATAAAACAGCATTAGCCAAGCAGTTACACGCTAAAGCGGCTGAACTTTGTTTTATAGCCAACTCTTGTAATTTCCCCATAATCCATTTTCCTACTTGTGAAGCTGTTGATTAGCTTTTAGCAGTTATTTGATTTGCATTTCGTTTATAACTCTTGGTAAATTTGTTTTAGTGTCCATTTCAAAATGCCTAATTTGCACCCTCAAATTATAAGGATAAATGAAGGTTTGTATTGCCGAAAAGCCAAGTGTAGCAAGAGAAATCGCTTCTGTATTAGGAGCCAATACCAAACGTGATGGTTATTTTGAAGGCAATGGTTATGTTGTAACCTATACTTTTGGACATTTGTGTACCTTAAAAGAACCCAATGATTACCGACCGTATTGGAAAAGTTGGGATTTAAATAATTTACCAATGCTTCCTGAAAAATTCGAAACTAAGGTGGTTCAAAATTCAGGTATTCAGAAGCAATTTAATATCATTAAAAGTTTATTTGATCAAGCGGAATTGGTTATCAACTGCGGGGATGCCGGGCAGGAGGGAGAGCTTATTCAGCGCTGGGTAATGAATGAAGCTAATTATAAAGGCGAAGTCAAGCGTTTATGGATTTCGTCTTTAACTACTGAAGCCATAAAAGAAGGTTTTGAAAATTTAAAGCCTGCATCCAATTACGATAATTTATATTATGCTGGTTTTTCGAGAGCTATTGGTGACTGGCTTTTAGGAATGAATGCCACTCGATTGTATACGGTAAAACATGGCGGTTACAAGCAGGTATTGTCAATCGGGAGGGTGCAAACACCAACTTTGGCGATGGTTGTAGAGCGTTTCAAAGACATTCATAATTTTGTTCCTCAGCCTTATTGGGAGTTGCAAACGCATTATAGAGACACGCTTTTTAGTTACGAAGAAGGACGTTTTGTTAATAAAGAAGAAGGAGAAGAATTAGCCAATAAAGTCAAGGAAAGTGAATTTGAAATCATTTCGATTGAAAAAAAGAAAGGGAATGAATTTGCTCCTAAATTATTCGATTTGACAGGTTTGCAGGTCTATTGCAATACGAAATTTGGATTTTCGGCAGAGGAAACCCTTAAAATAGCTCAGACTTTATATGAGCAAAAAGTAATTACTTATCCCAGAGTAGATACCACTTTTTTACCTAGTGATATTTACCCAAAAGTTCCAGGTATTCTTCAAAAATTGAATAATTATTCGGCGTTGATTGCGCCAGTTTTGGCAAAGAAAATCAAAAAATCGACCAAGGTTTTTAATGACAAAAAAGTCACCGATCACCACGCCATTATTCCAACAGGTATCGAAATCAATTTGCCTTATAATCAACAACAAGTTTATGATATTATTGTAAAACGTTTTATTGCTGTTTTTTATGATGATTGTTTGGTTGCCAATACGACTGTGCTTGGTAAAGCCGCCGATGTTGTTTTTAAAACTACCGGGAAAGTAATTCTGGAAAAAGGATGGCGAGTAGTTTTTGAAGATCCAAACGCTAAAGAAAAAGAACCAGATTTGTTGCCTGATTTTGTAAACGGCGAAAAAGGACCGCACCAACCATCATTCTTAGAAAAAGAGACAAAAGCACCTAATCAGTTTACAGAAGCTACTTTATTACGTGCCATGGAAACAGCTGGTAAGCAGGTGGATGATGAGGATTTACGCGAGTTAATGAAAGAAAATGGTATTGGACGTCCATCAACCAGAGCGAATATTATTGAAACGCTTTTTAAACGGCAATACATTGTTAGGAATAAAAAACAGGTTTTGCCTACGCCAACAGGGATTCAACTGATTGAAACGATCCAGAATGACTTACTAAAATCGGCTGAATTAACTGGAGTTTGGGAAAAACAATTAAAGGATATTGAAAAAGGTACTTTTACCGCTTCAGCTTTTATCAATAATATGAAAAGCATGGTAGATGCTTTGGTTTATGAAGTACGAAAGGAAACTACTCATGCTAATATTTCGCATACAGCAAGTATTCAAAAACAGGAGGCTGCAGTCGAGAAAAAGCAGTCAGCGGGAATTGCTGCTGAGGTTTGTCCTAAATGTAAAACGACCACTTTAATAAAAGGAAAATCGGCTTTTGGATGTAGAAACCACAAGTCTGGTTGTGATTTTGTATTGCCTTTTGTTTTTGCAGAGAAAAAAATATCCGAAAATCAATATTTGCGTTTGCTCCAAAAAGGTTCAACCGTAAATCTAAAAGATTTTAAAACAAAATCCAGAAATGTAGAAGGTTTACTTCGTTTTGATGATGATTTTAAATTGGTTTTAGAACCAAAGAAAACCGTTCAAAAAGAACCTTCTGATGCTTTGTTTTGTCCTAAATGTCAACAAGGAACTATCATGAAAGGGAAAACTGCTTATGGCTGTAGTTCATTTCGATTGGGATGTGATTTTAGGGTCTCTTTTGATACGGTTAGAGAAAAATTAAAAGACCAAAAACCTACTAAAGAATTGGTTTATGCTATTTTGAAAGAGGGGTTTTAGATATTTCTTTTATTCAATTATTTAAACTCGTAAACAATTTGTTTGCGAGTTTTTTGTAAGTAGTATTTAAAGAGTTATTTTCTGTTGATTAAATTACAAGATTATGTTTTTTTCATTAACGGAATATTGATACTTTAGAAATTCTCTTGTATGACATAGTGCAGTTTCATATTTCTTATAAGTGTTAATCGAGAATTCTTTTTCTAATTAAGTCTTTCATTCGTTTGTTATGGTCTTCAAAAATTAAAATCAGTTTACGTTGTTTTTCTTCAATACCTAAAAATTTATTCTTGAAAGTTTGAGCATTAATTTCCTGGTTGTTGTTTACCATCCATTTTTCTGTTTCATAGGCTTTGTTTTTTAAAATATCAAGGTAACTATTTAATAGTCTGGCTTCTTCTGAATTCCCTTTAATTTTGCCTGCTGTAACATTCCATTTTGATTTTTCTACAAACTTTGATGTACTTAATTCAATACGAGTGCCGTTAATTGTTATTCTTTGATAAATGGGAAGTAAGCCATTTTTTGAAGCTTTTGAACTTTTCACGTAGAAAAGTATTGACATTATGTGTTTCATTTTGTGGTGACTTTATAGTTATTCAAATTAATTATTTACCCCTTAGTTGTCAAGATGTTCATCTTTTGAACTGCTTGCTATCACTGGCTTCAGAAGAAAATCGGTTACCCTAATTTTGCTTTTTTTGGGGTAACCGATTTTACCACCAATGATTTGAGATTTAATAGATAATTTGAATAGTACCAAAAACAAAAAAGCCTGTAAATCATACGATTTACAGGCTTTTGAATCAATTTGAATTTGTTTTAGTGGAGTCGCCGGGAATCGAACCCGGGTCCAAACAAGCAACTAAAGAGCTTTCTACACGCTTATTTCCTGATTGAATTTTCGATAGGATGCTAGGCCAGAAACAGCCACATACTACTTAGCTTCTTAATTTTCGAAATCTGCCCGAAGCTAACAGAAATCTAGGTCTATTTTTACGGTTCCCCTGTACTGACCGCCATAAACCAAGGCTTTCAAGGAGAATCCAGCTTCCCTACCTTGTAGGGACGTGGCGTAATCGTACTATAATTCGGATTATGCAGCTAAAGCGTAAGTATTTTCGCCGTTTAAAAGTTCGAGATCTTATATTTACGAGCAAGGTCTCAATGCTCGACGTGCTTACTGTTCAATTCGACTTGCTGTCAAAACCAGTCGACCCCAGTTGTGTAAAGTATTCAAATCACAATTTGAGTGCGCGAATATACAATTTTATAGTTTAATATTACTATTAGCCTAGTAGCAAAAATTATTCCTCATTATCATCTTTACCTAATTTAAATGGATAGTCTCCAAATAAGGGAGCTAATTTTTTAACCTGATAGGTCTTTGTAGTGTATTTATTTGATAAAGCGATAATGGTCACATGTTCTTTCAGCAAGGTTATATACGATGATGTATTTCCATGCCACCAACCGTTATGGAAATATAAATTTTGTCCTGTTTCCCAATTAATCATTCGGATTCCTAATCCATAATTTTTTTCCCCTTTACGTTCTTGGCTAAAAGGGGTATAGACCATTTTTAATAATTTTGGACTTAAAAAATTTGGATTATTTCGAGCCAAATCAAATTTTAGTAAATCTCTAGGTGTCGAATAAATATTTTTATCTCCATATATAGCGTCCAGATAGTCTTTACCTATTTCTACTTTGTTCCCTTTATAGGAAGGAACAATTGAATCTTTATCTCTTTCATAATCAAAAACAAAAGTGTGGTTCATACCCAAAGGTTTGAAAATCATACGTTCCATTGCTTTATGGTAACTTTGACCTGTCGCTTTTTCGATAATTAATGCCAAAACGGCATAATTGGTGTTGCAATAAGCAAAACGAGTATTTGTTCTGGATTCTAAACCAATTTCTTTGGTGGCCATTAAGTGAACAATATCTTTGTTGCTTAGAATATTATGTCGATCCCAAACACCATCTTTTTTGTCTGTAAAATAGGCGTAATTGCGCATACCACTTCGATGATTTAGTAGCATTTTTACTGTTACTTCGGGAAAAGGAAAATTTCGAATTATGGTATTTACTTTTTGATCTAAACCAATTCTTTTGGCATCAATTAATTTTAGTACGGCAGCCGCTGTTAGAATTTTACTAACTGATGCTAAATGCATTGGGGTCGTAGCAGTAATAGGCCTCTCGTCTCTAAAATTAGCCATACCTTCATATTTTTCAAAGATAATTTTGCCATTTTGAGCCACTAAAAAACTACCATTCATGCTGTTATTAGGCCAGTTTTTATTGTAAAAACGTTCAATTGCATTTTTTTTAGTATTTATATATTGAGCGGATAATTTTGGGAGTTTTTTAGTTGGAGGCTCCATGTGAGGCATGGTGTCCTTTGGTTTTTGGTTTTCAGCAGCCTCTTTATTCTTTTGATTACAAGAACTCAAAACTAAGATTAGGAGGAGTAATTGTAGTATATTTGTCTTTTTTATAAAATTCATTTTCGCGAGTACTATATTCGCAAATATATAGAATCAAATAATTTTGGGCGTTGTTTTTTTTAACGTTAACAGATTTTTTTGAAAGTTTTGAGGAGCATTTTTTCTATGTTTTTGGCTTTCAGCTTCTAATGAATTTTGAAGAATAAAATAGATTTATCACAAGAAATATAAGGAATCTTACATTATGAATTTTGGAATACTACAAGAAAGAAAAATCCCTGCTGACAGACGTGTTGTTTTTTCTCCTAAAGAGCTAATAAAACTACAATCGCTTTATCCTGAAATAAGTATAAAGGTGGAAAGTTCTCCAATTAGAGTTTTCTCTGATTTGGAATATCAAAATGAAGGGATCGTTGTTAGTGATGATGTTTCTGATTGTGACGTTTTAATTGGAGTAAAAGAAGTTCCTGTAGCGCATTTGATTCCAAATAAAACTTATTTCTTTTTTTCACACACTATTAAAAAGCAGCCTTATAATAGAGGTTTACTTCAAGCTTTATTGGCTAAAAATATTGATTTTTATGACCATGAAACCCTTGTAGATGTTCAAAATAACCGTTTAATTGGTTTTGGGCGTTATGCAGGAATGGTAGGAACTTATAATAGTATTCGTGCATTTGGAATTAAATTTGAGTTATTCAAATTGCCTAAAGCCGAAACACTTTCAGGAAAGGAAGATTTAATTCGCTATTTAAAACGAGTGGTACTTCCACCGATTAAATTTGTGGTGACCGGAAAAGGAAAAGTAGGCGCTGGTGTCAAAGAAATTTTGGATGCTATTAAGGTGAAATCGGTAACGGTTGAGAATTTCTTGACTAAAAATTATACACAATCGGTATATACGCAAATCGATGTTTTGGATTACAATCAAAGAAAAGACGGAGCAGTTTTGGATAATAACGATTTCTTTAAAAATCCTAAGGATTACGAAAGTAATTTTGAACGATTTACCAAAGTTTCGGATATAGTAATTACAGGTCA
This sequence comes from Flavobacterium sp. UBA6721, assembly GCA_002454195.1. Lineage (GTDB taxonomy): Bacteria > Bacteroidota > Bacteroidia > Flavobacteriales > Flavobacteriaceae > Flavobacterium > Flavobacterium nitratireducens. The sequence continues at coordinate 34,676 of DKIJ01000001.1, read as the reverse complement.
TTTTCATGCCAATGAATCTCCTGCGATTTTAACGCAAGAGATGTTAAAGGCTAAAGATTGTAAAATAAAAGTAGTAGGCGATATCTCTTGTGATATCAACGGTCCTGTTGCCTGTACTTTGCGTTCCTCTACTATTGATGAACCTTTTTATGGTTATTTACCTTCAGAAAACAAAGAAGTTGATATCTTTCATCCTGCTGCTATTGTGGTGATGGCAGTCGATAATTTACCTTGCGAATTACCTAAAGATGCCAGTGAAGGTTTTGGTCAAATGTTCATCGAAAAAGTAATCCCTGCTTTTTTTGATGGCGATAAAGATGGAATTCTAGAAAGAGCCAAAATCACTGAAAATGGTAAATTGACAGCTAGGTTTTCGTATTTGCAAGATTTTGTAGATATTAAAAATGTCTAAAAATAACCGCAAAACACGCTAAGAAATTGTTTAAGATATTTAAATGAAAACGCAAAGTTCGCAAAGCTTTGTGGACTTTGCGTTTTATCAATACAATCCGAATAAAAAACTTGCGAACTTTGCGGTTAAAAATCACACCATCTCTTCTGGTTTTACCCAATTATCAAAATCCTCAGCAGTTATATAGCCCAAACGGATAGCTTCTTCCTTGAGATTAGTGCCGTTTTTATGAGCCGTTTGAGCAATTTCGGCAGCTTTGTAATATCCAATTTTAGTATTCAATGCGGTAACCAACATTAACGAATTGTCCAATAATTCTTTGATACGTTTGTAATTGAGTTCGATGCCTTGAGCACAATGTTCATCGAATGAGGCACAGGCATCTCCTAACAAGTTTGCCGATTGTAGAAAGTTGGCTGCTATCATGGGTTTAAAAACATTCAGTTCGTAATGTCCTTGCATACCTCCGATACTTATTGCCACATCATTTCCCATAATTTGAGCACAAACCATAGTTAATGCTTCGCATTGAGTAGGATTGACTTTTCCAGGCATGATGGATGAACCGGGTTCGTTTTCAGGAATTAGAATTTCACCAATTCCTGATCGTGGTCCAGATGCAAGCATTCTGATATCATTGGCAATTTTGTTCAAAGAAACAGCTAATTGTTTCAAAGCGCCGTGTGATTCTACCATCGCATCATGTGCCGCTAAGGCTTCAAATTTATTGGTTGCAGTTACAAATGGAAGCCCAGTAAATAGGGAAATATATTCGGCTGCTTTTGTGTCATAGCCTTTTGGTGTGTTTAGTCCGTTTCCTACGGCGGTTCCTCCTAAAGCCAATTCCGACAAATGAGGAAGTGTGTTTTTTAATGCTTTCAATCCGTGGCTGAGTTGAGCTACATATCCTGATAGTTCTTGACCTAAAGTGATTGGTGTAGCATCCATTAGATGAGTTCGGCCAATTTTTACTACATCTTTAAATGCTTTCGATTTCAAATCTAATGTATCTCGTAATTGTTCAACTCCAGGAATTGTCTTTTCAACAAGGGTTTTATATGCAGCAATGTGCATTGCAGTAGGGAAGGTGTCATTAGAAGATTGTGATTTGTTCACATCATCATTGGCTTTTATAAAAGAGGCGTCTTCGCCAATTTTCAATCCTTTTAAAATTTGTGATCTGTTAGCAATGACTTCATTGACATTCATATTGCTTTGTGTTCCGGAGCCCGTTTGCCAAATCACTAAAGGGAATTGATCTTCTAACTTTCCTTCTAAAATTTCATCACAAACGCTCGCAATAGCATCTCTTTTATCAATACTTAAAACACCTAAATCACAATTAGCGAAAGCAGCTGCTTTTTTTAAATAAGCAAAACCAATAATAATTGCTGTAGGCATTGAAGCCGAAGGACCAATTTTGAAATTATTTCGGGAACGTTCGGTTTGTGCGCCCCAATATTTGTCAGCAGGAACTTTAACTTCTTCCATGGTGTCTTTTTCTATTCGGTATTGCATGATTATGAATTTGTTTTTAGGCGATTTTAGCTTGATTGACTTTTTTAATTAACAAAAGGCTGTTTAAATGTACGCATAAATGTATTTTTATGAAAATTGACAGCTGATTTTATTGCTAAGAAAAAAATTAACTGCTACATTTGTGGCTACATTCAAAATTCCGGAAAACATGTTTGAATTTTCACAGTATTTAGGCTTTTTACTTTTCTTAACCATCCTTACTATGGGATTTTGGTTAATGTTTTTCCTAGTGAGCTTCGTATCTTATTGGGTAGGTGGTGCTGCTTGGGAAAGATTCAAAGAAAAGAAAGCAAAAAATCAAGAATCTCTATAATGGAGATTTAATAAAAAAGGATTCGTTTTACGAATCCTTTTTTTATGTTCAAAAATTAAATTCCAATAAAAAATCCAAATTCCAATATTTACATTTGGAATTTGGCTTTTTTTATTTGGGTATTCTTAAATATTATCCTGGGAATTCACCGCCGTCACCACCGCCGTCATTGTTATTTCTTTGTTGCTTAGGTTTATCCGTTTTTTTCATGTTCAAACGGTAAGTAAAAGATAGATTGAATTGTCTTCTTCTCCATTGGTATTCACTATATGAAATAACACTTGGTAAGTTTACATCATTTTTCATTTTTCTGGAATTGAAAAGATCACTCACATTAAAAGCAATTGTTCCTTTATCTTTCAAAACATCTTTACTAAATGCCGTATTGATAACGTAGTTTCCTAAACTCTTACCTTGAGCTGTTTTTCTTGGTCCAAAATACATTCCATTAATTTGCCAATCAATTTTATAGGGTAATGTTAATCTAGAACTTACTCTAGAGAACCAAGAGAAAGCCTCATTATTAAGTTCTTGTGTTTTTACTTCGTTGTTAACATTGGTATAGGTATAACTTCCAGTAGTTTTAGAATTTGATAAATTGAAACTACTATTTAATTTCCATGTTTTGGTAGGATTGTAATTTAGTGTAAATTCAAATCCAAATTGTTGTTCCTTAGCAAGATTGATAGGACTACTTAAAACTACAGGATTATTACCCACATAATCTCCTGTTTCTGTTCTTACAAAAGAGAAAACATCTTTTGTGTTTTCAAAAAACATCGAAGTACTAAATGTTACTTTTTCCCATTTTTTTAAATATCCTAAATCAAATTTATCTGTAAATGAAGGATCTAAATCAGGATTACCTCTAAACAGGTTAATATTACTCGAATAGTTGGTGGCTGGATTTAAGAAACGTCCTCTAGGTCTTGATAATCGTTTACTGTAACTTAAAGAAACACTGCTTTCATCTGAAATTTCATAGTTGATGAATGCGCTTGGGAAAAAGTTATTGTACTTTTTGGTATTGAAATTTTGGGTATCTAACAGGTTTACATCAATTTGAGTATCTTCCCAACGTAAGCCAAATAGATAAGAGATTTTTTTTAATTTAAATCCATATTGTGTGTACAAAGCATTGATACGCTCATTGTATTCTAAAGTATTCGATAGGAAACTATTTATTGGATTTCCTTGATCATCAGTGGTAACACTATAAATGTTGTCTAGGTTATTAAAATTTCCTTTATATCCCATTTCAAATTGACTACCATTTTCAAAAGGTAAAACATAATCTGTTTGAACTTGAATCATGTTTTGTTTTTGTTTGTTAAAGGTAGTGTCATACGTTGCTGGGGTGTTACTGTTTAAGGTTTCATCGGTAATTAGAGCATTTTCAGTGTCATTATTCGTAGCGTATGAAAAATCAACGGTTAATTTGTGCCCATTATTATTGAAGTTTTTTAAGAAGTTAGAAGCAAACTCGGTGTCGTTTCCATTATCATCTCCTTCGCTTAAACGGTAACGTTTAGAGATGAAATTATAACTTCCATCAAAAGAATTATAGTTAACTAAATCATTATTACTACCTCGATCATCTCTGTAACTTATAGAATTTGTCCAAAAAGTATTAGGAGCTACGGTCCATTCTACGCCAGTTTTACTGGAAATTCCTTTTCTTATACGTTCAGTATTTTTATCTTCATTAGTATAACCAATGGTGTTTTTATTACTGTCTAATAATTGAGAATAGGTTAAACCTGCACCTTCACTAGTTCTATAGTTGTATCCTGTAGAAGTGAAGAAGTTTAATTTTTTAGTTTTAAAATTCAAATCACCACTTAAACCATAGGTTTCTGGAATACCTGTTGAAGCGATAAAACTTCCATTAAAACCTAAATTTTTTCCTTTTTTCAAAACAATATTTAAAATACCAGCACCACCTTCGGCATCGTATCTAGCGGATGGATTAGTAATTACTTCTACTTTATCGATAGCATCTGCTGGAATTTGGCGTAGTGCTTCGGCCATATTTAATGAGTTAGAAGGGCGTCCGTCAATAAAAATACGGACATTTTCATTACCACGTAAACTTACATTTCCTTCTACGTCAACTGTTACCGAAGGAACATTTTCAAGCACATTGCTCACTGTTCCACCTTTTACAATCATATCTTGACCTACGTTGTATACTTTTTTGTCTAATTTTATTTCAACTGTAGATTTTTCGGCACGTACAACTACTTCATTCAAAACAGCGGCGTCTTCAGAAAGAACGATTGTTCCTAAATCGCTATTTTTTTCAAAAGAGCGATTGTTGAATTCAACCGCTTTAAAAGAAATAAATTCAATTTTGATGTTGTAGATTCCTGGTGCAACTTCAATTGCAAATCCTCCCTTAGCGTTCGTAATTCCTCCCGAAATAACTTTAGGATTTTTTGAATCAGTAATAGTAATTGTTGCGTATTCCAGCGGTTGTTTAGTTGTTTTTTCGATTACTGTTCCTGTGATTTTCACTTTTTCCTTTACTGGATCATTCACAGGGTCTATTGTTTTTGCGTAATTAGTAAGGCAAATAAAAAATAAACTAAGGCTTAAAAATAATTTAAAAGGTCGTTGCATTTTTGTTGTTTTATGTTTTTCCTTTGAATAAAAAAAACCGATTAGGTTTAAAACCAAGGATGTTAAATTGCTGTTAAAAAGTTATTTGTTTAACTAAAGAAAGCTTCAATTTTATCCATATCGCGAGCAATAATGGCTTCGTTTCCTTTGATGATGATAGGTCTTTCAATTAAAATAGGATGATTGACCATTGCTTGAATAATAGCTTCATCTGTCATTTCTTGATTTTTGTAATTTTCAATCCAGATTTTTTCTTTTTGACGAATTAGATCTATTGGTTTCAATTTTAGCTTTGATAACACTGATGTAAGTTCATCAGTACTAGGAGTTTCTTCTAGATATTTAATAATTGTATATTCTTGATTTGCATTTTCTAAAAAAGCCAAACAATTTCTTGATTTTCCACAACGTGGATTATGATATACTTCAATCATGAATTCTGGTTTTATAATGTGAAATAAAAAAGGTACTTTCGAAGTAGCAAAAATAACTTACGAAAGTTTAATACTACTATTTAAATCGTTAAAAAAATGTTTATAGAGCAAAGTATTCGAAAAGATAATCCATTTTGGAAGTATCTATTGGGTTCAGCAATAATTATTGGAATGTCTTTTATAGGTCAGCTTCCACTTATAATCGCTATTATGACCAAAACGATGACAACTGGCGAAAGTTATCCAATGACACAAGAAGCAGTGATGCATTTTTTAGAATCAAATTTGACTCTTTTCTTATTACTACTCTCTTTTGTTTTTGCATTTGCTGCGATTGTTTTTGTTGTAAAATTTTTCCATAAACAAACGATGCTTTCGGTTACAACCTCCCGAGACAAAGTTGACTGGGGTAGAATTGGCTTTTCTTTCGGAATTTGGGCCTCCATATCAATTGTTTCTACATTAGTGTATTATTTTTTAAATCCTGATTTGTACATTGTAGATTTTAAACCGCTTCCTTTTGCTGTTTTAGTGCTTATTGCTGTTGTTTTAATCCCTTTTCAGACCAGTTCAGAAGAATATATTTTTAGAGGATATTTGATGCAGGGATTTGGTAATTTGGCTAAAAATAAATGGTTTCCATTAGTGATGACTTCGCTAATATTTGGAGCTATGCATTATTTAAATCCTGAAGTTGATAAGATTGGAAACCTAATATTTGTCTATTATATTGGTACAGGATTGTTTTTAGGAATCATCACATTGATGGACGACGGAATGGAGTTGGCACTAGGTTTTCATGCCGCTAATAATTTAATAGGAGCTTTGTTGGTTACCTCAGATTGGTCTGCTTTTCAAACCTATTCTATATTTAAAGACATGTCAGAACCTCGTGCAGGCTTAGATATTATTCTACCAGTAGTCTTGATTTACCCTTTACTTTTACTTATATTTAGTAGAAAATACAAATGGAGTAATTGGAAACAAAAGTTATTTGGTTCAATCGATACTAATTTCTAGTTTATGAAAAAGGTTATCTATAAAAACATTCATAATTATTTTAAATTCAACGGAGTTCACTTAAAAGGGGAGGAATTAAGAGTGGCGGCTTATTACTTTATTAAGGAAGGCGATGAGCATGAAAAAGCGCTGGGGGAATTTTTATTGGATTGGTTTGATGATAATTGGCATATCGATTTGCAAACATCGGGTACCACAGGAGTTCCAAAGATTATTCGAAAAAGCAAACAAGCTCTTGTGAATTCAGCCTTAGCTACGGGTGATTTTTTTGGTTTAAAACCAGGTGATACGGCTTTATGTTGTTTGCCTGTTCAGTTCATTGCTGGTAAGATGATGTTGGTGAGAAGTTTTATTTTAGGTTTAGAAATTGATATTGTTCCACCTAGTTCGACTCCATTAACTTTATTGAATAAAAAATATGATTTTGTTGCAATGGTGCCTATGCAAGTTCAAAACTCTTTTCATGATTTGCACAAGGTTAACCAACTTATTGTGGGTGGCGCTAAAATGGATAGTAGTTTAGAGCAAAAATTAGTAGGTTTAAAAACTAAGGTTTATGAAACCTATGGTATGACCGAAACCATAACACATATAGCAGCAAAGCGAGTGGGAGAAACAGCATTTTCGATATTACCCAATGTGCGTATTTCGCAAGATGACAATGAATGTTTGGTTATAGATGCACCGTTGGTGAGCGAAGAGCGATTGTTTACTAACGATTTAGTCCAGATGATAAATGAAAACCAATTTATTCTTTTAGGACGTATTGATAATGTGGTTAATAGTGGCGGTGTCAAATTGATTCCTGAAAAAATTGAGAAAAAATTGAGCAATAGTATTTCTTCTCGTTTTTTTGTTGGAGGTATTCCAGACGCTGTTTTAGGCGAAAAATTAGTTTTAGTTATAGAAAGTAACAATAAAGATTTTGACGATACAATATTTCATTTGTTAGAAAAATATGAAAAGCCAAAAGCTTTGTTTTTCGTCCCTGAATTTGAAACTACTGAAAGCGGAAAAATTAAGCGTAAAGCGATTTTAAAATCTTTAGTTTAATTTTTTTATTTGTGTTCGGCGATTTCAGCATTCAATTTGTTGAGCTGTAAGATTCCAATTTTTTTATTAACGATTTTAATTACACCTTCTTTTTTTAGACTCGAAAGTATACGAGTTACTTGTTCATCGGTTGTACCAGCAAAATCAGCAATTTCTTTTCTTGATAAGTTGATATTGAGTAAGTTGTTAGTGTGTCCGAATTTTTTATGCAAATACAAAAGGATGTCGATTACTCTTTCGCGAACATTCATTTGAGCAATTTTTTTCACTCTGTTTTCACTTTTGTTCAGTTCTTCGGCATAGAATAACATCATATCATAAGTAAATTCAGGAATTGATTTTAGAATGGCGTGCATTACATCGTTACTAAAATTGCATAAAACAGTATCTTCAATTGCCGAAGCCGCAATTAGATAGCGATTCGTGGTTCCAAATCCTCTAAAGCCTAAAGTATCTCCATCAGTAGTAAGGCGAACAATTTGTTCTTTGCCGTAAATTCCCGTTTTTAAAACCTTTACCTTTCCTTTATGGATAAAATACAAACCTTGCATAGGAGCGCCTTCAATCATGAATTGTTGCCCTTTTTTGCAAGTATAATTTGTTTTTTCTAAAACAAAATCCTGCATTTTTTCTAGATGTATGTGCTTTTTAATAAAACAATTAGTGTTGATGCAGTTTGTACATACAGTAGTAATTCCTCTCATTTGTTTTATATTTTAGATGAGTTGAACTCAGTTATCAATAAAACAAAAATAAATAAAATAAGTATTAGTACTTAATTTTTATAGTTTAAATTACGTAGTTTTGAGTGTTTTTATGAATTTAAAAAATGGAGTTGTTCTTTTTAGGTTAATTGTATTTTTTAGAAATAAAATATATCAAATTCTCAGTTGATGAGTTGGTTATGCTTCTTCATTGTACATTTTTAGTAAATGTGTTACCGTATTCCAGTTACGTATTGTAGCCGTAAGATTTAGTTTTTTTTCAATATATTTTTGGTCTAATCTTGTCTTTCCAGCCGAAACAGCATATTTTATAAATATTTTATTGCTGTTTATATGAACTTCATCTGGTTTTACTTGACTCATTTTAAGATCGTGAATTCTGTCTTTATGCAATTCCATTGAAACAAATGCTACGTAGAGTTTTTTAGTATCTACATTGTTTTCTTTCAAAAAGGGATTGTTTTCTTGACAAGCAATTAAATCTTCTTTGTTAATAACAACTACAGGGACATCATGGCCAAAGGTTTTAAAAATTTCTTGTTTGATTTTAAATCCTACTGCAGCTGGACTTTCTTCTTCGCTAGTGACAAAAACATTACCCGTTTGAATATAGGTTTTAACATTAGTAAAGCCCATATTTTCAAGCATTTTTTGTAATGCATCCATTTTCATCATGTTGTGTCCAGACACGTTGATACCGCGAAGTAAAGCCAAATGTGTTGTCATTTTATTGAAATAAGTTAGTGTAAAAGTAAGTTAAGTTGTGTCATATCGTCAAAAAGCGGAATATTCATTTGCTGTAAAGCATCAAAATTAGCATGATTAGTAAATCCAAAAACATCAAATCCACCACTCAAAGCTGCCTGGACTCCTGCAGGACTGTCTTCGATAATGACACAGTCTTTGACGTCAAATCCCATGATTTTTGCGGCATGTAAATATAATTCAGGATTGGGTTTCCAGCTATTGATGTCGTAAGCACTAAATATATTACCCTCAAATTTATCAATCAGTTGGGTGGTTGTTAAGTTGAGTCTTATTTTATCAGCTGGACCATTTGATGCAACGGCAATTGGTATGTTTATTTTGGCTAACAAATCATGAATTCCTTTAATAGGTTGTAATTCTTTTTGAAAAGCCTCAAAAGTTCGTTTTCGAAATTCTTCCTCAAAATTTTCAGGTAATTTTTTTTGAGCCAAACCAGCAATGTAGTCAAAACAAAATTCAAGCGATTTCCCCAAGAATAATTGATGTGCGTAATCTAGATCAATACTAGCTCCATGAGATTTTGCCATTTCAACTAATGTACCTATGGAAATAGCTTCGCTATCTACCAATACACCGTCACAATCAAAAATGATGCATTTGTATTTCATGTTGTTTGTATTACAGGCTATTTATAAAAGTTTCAGTAATTCTAACGGATGTTCAATAAGGGCTTGCGCTCCTTCTGCTACTAATTCCTCTTTTGGTCGATAACCCCAAAGAACTCCCACAGCAAACATACGGGCGTTTTTAGCAGTTTGCATGTCTATTCCAGAATCGCCTACATACAGTATTTCTTCTGGTTTACAACCCAAAGCAGCACTGATTTCAAGAGCTGCAATCGGATTAGGTTTTTTCGTTGATTCACTTTTCAATCCCATAACGATTTCGAAATAGTTTGGGAATAAGGTGTTCCCAATTTTCTTAGTTAATTCATCTGCCTTATTCGATAAAATGGCAAGTTTGATATTTTTTGCTTTTAGTGAGTCTAATAATTCCATGACTCCATCATAAGCAATGGTTTTGTTAGTGCAATTTTTCCCGTAAATGGTCATCATCGCCCCGAAAGTTTTTGTGATTGTTTCGCTATCTTGATGAGTAGTTGGAAGGGCTTTTGTAACTAAAACATGCAGTCCGCTGCCAATGAAATTATTAACAACTTCATAGCTATGTGTGGGTAAATTACTTTCTTGAAGAACAAAGTTAATAGAATCGGCAATGTCTTTTAATGAGTTGACTAGGGTCCCGTCTAGGTCAAATAGTACGGCTTTGTATTTCATTTATTATTTTTTATCTACCACAATTCTTTCGTTTCTATTTGCAATTTCCCATGCGATGTTAAATGCTAGTTGCGCTCTTTTTGCTAAAGCGTCATACTCAATTTTGTCGGCAGTGTCTGTAGGTTTGTGATAATCGGCATGTGTTCCGTTAAAAAGGAAAACAGAAGGGATGCCTAAGGCAGCAAAATTATAATGATCCGAACGACGATAGTAATTGTTTGGATCGTTGGCCGCATTGTATTTATAATCAATGTCTAAATGGGTGTAATTTTCGTTTACTTCCTTACAAATTTTATCCAAATCACTTGAAAGTCTGTCGGCACCAATTAAATAAATATAGTTGTTAGTATCTTTATGTGCTACATCACGACGCCCAATCATATCGATATTGATGTTGGCAACAGTGTTTTTGATTGGGAATAATGGATTTTCAGTATAATAGCGAGAACCATGTAAGCCGTGTTCTTCACCTGTAACATGCAATATTAAAATAGAGCGTTTAGGTCCCTGTCCATGTGCTTTTGCAAGTTGAAAAGCTTGGGCAATTTCAAGAAGAGCTACAGTTCCTGAACCATCATCATCAGCACCATTATAAATAGCATTGTTTTTAGTACCCACATGGTCGTAATGGGCAGATACCACAACGATTTCATCTGGTTTTTCAGTCCCCTCGATGAAAGCCCAAATATTCTCTGAATCAGGAAGATTCTCATTTCTTCTGGCATTTAAAAAAGCAGCAGGAACCGTTTGATAATAATTTTGAGCTCCTTTTGGAAACGGTATTTTGTCTTTTTTATATTGATTAATTAAATAGTTTCCCGCTTTTTTTTGTCCTACAGAACCTGTTTCTCTACCTTCCATAGAATCACTAGCAACGATGTAAAGGTGTTTTTTTAATTCTTCAATTGTAATAGAATTAGAATATTTAATTGGGCTAATTGTTTTTTTTGACGAGACTTCTTTTGTACCTTGACAAGAAGCCAACGCACTAAAAGCAAGTAGAAAAAGAAATTTTTTCATAAATTGATATCTGCTGGTTGTGATTGTATTTTTTACAAATATCTGAAAATTAATTTGATAAAACCTAGTGATTCTATGCTGATGAAGCTGTTTTTTATGTAAAAAAGAGAGAATAAATCGCTTCGTTTTCTTCTGTTTAAGGCTTATATTAAGGTTTTGATAGGCAATAAAATATACGTATTTTTGTAACTTAAAAATTATATAGAAATCATGGAACAAATACAGGAAATTCACTCTCCAAAATCGGAAGAATTAATTAATAAAGAAAATAATTACGGGGCTCATAATTACCATCCTTTACCAGTAGTTTTGGAAAAAGGAGAAGGTGTATTTGTGTGGGATGTAGATGGAAAAAAATATTACGATTTTTTATCGGCTTACTCAGCGGTTAATCAAGGACATTGTCATCCTAAAATTGTGGGAGCAATGCTTGAGCAAGCCCAAAAATTAACCTTAACTTCTCGTGCATTTTATAATGATAAATTAGGTGTTTACGAAGAATTTGTAACGCAATATTTTGGTTTTGATAAGGTTTTACCAATGAATACAGGAGCAGAAGCTGTCGAAACTGCTGTGAAGTTATGTAGAAAATGGGCCTATGAAGTAAAAGGAATTGCTGAGAATCAAGCACAAATCATTGTTTGTGAAAACAATTTTCATGGAAGAACTACAACTATTATTTCTTTTTCGAACGACGAAACGGCTCGCAAAAGTTTTGGGCCTTTTACGGAAGGATTTATAAAAATAGAATATGATAATCTGGATGCATTGGAAAAAGCATTGGAATCTTCAAAAAATATTGCTGGCTTTTTAGTAGAACCTATTCAAGGTGAAGCAGGAGTTTATGTTCCTAGCGAAGGATATTTGGCGAAAGCCAAAGCATTATGCGAAAAACACAATGTGTTATTTATTGCCGATGAAGTTCAAACAGGTATTGCTCGTACTGGAAAATTATTGGCAGTACAACATGAAAACGTACAACCCGATATCTTAATTTTAGGAAAAGCCATTTCAGGAGGTGTATATCCTGTTTCGGCTGTTTTGGCTAATAATTCAATAATGAATGTAATCAAGCCAGGGCAACACGGTTCTACTTTTGGGGGTAATCCTGTCGCTGCTGCGGTAGCAATTGCTGCATTAGAAGTTATCAAAGAGGAGAAGTTAGCCGAAAATGCTGAACGATTGGGTGTGATTTTGAGAAAAGGACTAAACGAAATTGCAGCTAAGAATTCATTGATTAAGCTAGTAAGAGGAAAAGGTTTATTGAATGCAATAGTAATTGATAGTGATGAAGAATCAGATTTAGCATGGAATATCTGTTTGAAATTCAGAGATTATGGTTTGCTGGCTAAACCTACACATGGCAACAAAATTCGTTTAGCGCCACCGTTAGTGATTACAGAAAATCAAATACAAGACTGTTTGTCAATTATCGAAAAAGCATTAAACGATTTTAAATAAAACTTTATGAATCGTGTAGTTAAATTAATCAAGAATCGCTCGGATATTGGTGGAGGCACGCGTGGTTCAGATATTGGAGTTGATGCATTGGAAATTGCCGCTATTAATCAAGGAAGCGACTATTTTAATCAATTTACCTTCGAAGATGTTAAGACGCATAACGAAACCATTTACGATAAGAATCGAAATACATTTGCGAAACGTATTGAGTTTGTTTTAGAACAATGTACTCGTGTTTCCTATGCAATTAAGCGTACTTTAGAAGCCCATTTTTTACCTATTGTTTTATCAGGAGATCATTCTTCAGCTTTGGGAACTATTAGCGGAATTAAAGCTATGTATCCTCATAAAACATTAGGTGTTGTGTGGATTGATGCTCATGCTGATTTGCATTCGCCTTATACTTCTCCTTCAGGAAATATTCATGGAATGCCTCTTGGAGCTGCTTTAGGTTTTGATAATTTAAAATGTCAAATCAATGAAGTAATTCCGGAAACGCAACTTCATTGGGAGGAAATGAAAAATATTGGAATTCCTGGTCCTAAATTAGAGGCAGAACATTTAATTTATTTTGGAGTACGGGATACTGAGGAGGCTGAAGACTTCCAAATTGCACAATTAGGTATTAAAAATTTCCGTGTTGAGGAGGTTCGTTATAAAGGTTTAGCTAATTGTGTAGAAAGAGCATTGTCGCAATTAGAACATTGTGATATGATATATGTTTCATTTGATGTTGATTCTTTAGATTGTGATTTGGTATCAAATGGAACAGGAACACCGGTTTCAAAAGGTTTTGATCACTATGAAGTAATTGCTATAATTAATCAAATTATTGCTTCTCGAAAAGTAATTTGTGTAGAATTCTGCGAAATCAACCCGCTTTTGGATACCAAAGGAAACAAAATGGCGGAAACCGCTTTTGAGGTTTTAGAACAAATTACATCCAGTTTGGTTTTGCCAAATGAGTAGTTTTTAGCTTGTTTAGCAAGTGAAATTCTGAAGTTAATCTGTTTTTGTGAAAATTCACTTTAAAGATTTATAACAAAAAGCAATTAAAAATTTGTTTTTTTGCAATTAATAGAGGGTTAATTTTATTTATGACATTTCGCTCCTTAAAAGCGTTAATTTATAACATCACTAATCAAAATTACTTATATTTGCATAAGTATTTATACTTAGTTTTAAAAAATGAAATTTTTATGATTCAAGTAGCCGAAGCTTTAAATATTATAGCTGAGAATAGTTGTAAAATGCCAATTGCAAAAATTAAAGTGAGTAAATCACTGGGGTATGTTTTGGCAGAAGCGGTTTATTCTCCAATAAATATGCCTCCTTTTCGTCAGTCGGCGATGGATGGATATGCTTTTACTCATAATGGATCGAATCAATTTGAAGTGGTAAATACATCACAAGCCGGAGATTTTCTGGATGATAAAATTAAGGAAAATCAAGCGGTTCGTATTTTTACAGGTGCTTTTGTTCCTGATGATACTGATACTGTGGTGATGCAGGAGCATACAACAAGAACGGACAATTTGCTTCAAATTGAAAAAATGCCTGTTGCTTGTGCTAATGTTCGTGAAAAAGGAGAGCAGATTAAAAAAGGCGAATTGGTTTTTGATGCCAATACGGTGATTACTCCTGCGGCTATTGGTTTTTTAGCCTGTTTGGGAATTACAAAAATCAAGGTGTATGAAAAACCAAGAGTAGCTATTTTAGTTACCGGAAATGAATTAGTGCCGGCCGGAAATAAATTGCCAAAAGGAAAAATTTACGAAAGTAATTCGCTAATGATAGAAGCGGCTTTACAAACAATCGGGATTAAAAAAACGACTGTTTTTAAGGTTAAAGATAGTCTGAAAAAAACAAGAATTATCATTGATAGCTGTTTGACTAATTTTGATGTTTTGTTGATTTCAGGCGGAATTTCGGTTGGGGATTATGATTATGTCAAAGAAGCTTTGTTGAAAAACGGAGTGACCGAGTTGTTTTATAAGATCAATCAAAAACCGGGTAAGCCGTTGTTTTTTGGAACAAAAGAAAATAAAATTGTCTTTGCTTTACCTGGAAATCCCGCTTCTTCACTGACTTGTTTTTATGTATATGCTTTTCCTGCTTTGAAAAAGTTGATGGGATTTGAAGCAATACATTTGCCGGAAATGAAGAAAAAGATAAGTACAGATTTTAAAAATACAACTGGAAAGACCTTGTTTTTAAAAGCGCTTTACGGAGATGAAAAAGTAACTGTTTTGGAGAGTCAGAGTTCGGCAATGTTGAATACTTTTTCGGTTGCAAATGGTTTAATTGTCATACCACATGATATTACTCATGTTAAGACGAATCAGGAAGTTGTAGTTTTGCCTTTTAATTGAAAAAAAATGGAAGGAGTAACGGTATCAATTCTTTGTGGAGGCAAAAGTAGCCGAATGCAGTCAGAGAAAGGATTGGTGCTTTTTCATGGAACACCGTTTATTGAGCATATTATCGAAGCGGCTTTGCCCATAAGTAATGAAATACAATTAGTGACAAATACATCAGCTTACGATTATTTGTCTTATAAAAAAATAAAAGATATCGAATTAGACAAAGGACCTATCGGCGGAATTTATTCGGCTTTGGTTCATTCCCAATCGGAAACTAATTTGATTTTGAGCTGTGATATTCCTTTGATTTCGACAGAATTATTAACGGAATTAATTATAAAGCATAAAGCGGATTTTGAAGTTTCTGTTTTTTCAGATGCTAATAAAATCCACCCTTTAATTGGGATTTATTCAAAAAAAATAATTCCAATTTTAAAAAAGGCCATTGAAGAAAATGATTTAAAAATGATGCACTTGCTAGATAAAGTGAATCATCAAATAATAAAAGTTGAGGACGAAAGAAGTCAACAATTTAGAAATGTAAATTCGCTAACCGAATTGCAAGAATTGAATACCAATTTATACTGAAGATTATGAAAGAGGCAAACACACCAAGATTAACAATTGTAGGAGCTGGTCCTGGCGATGTGGAATTAATTACCATTAAAGCAATTAAAGCTATTGCTGATGCGGATGTAGTGCTGTACGATGCATTAGTAAATGAGGATTTATTGCAATATGCTGCTGCAGGAACAGAAATTGTTTTTGTGGGTAAGCGTTTTGGTTGTCATGCCTACACTCAAGATCAAATTAATGAATTGATCGTCGTGATGGCTAAAAAACATGGTCATGTAGTACGTTTAAAAGGAGGGGATCCTTTTGTTTTTGGTAGAGGAAGTGAAGAAATTGAATTTGCTCAACAACACGGATTACTAACCGCAATTGTTCCTGGAATTTCTTCTTCATTAGGCGTTCCGGCTTCTAATGGAATCAGTTTAACACAACGTGGTATTTCAGAAAGTTTTTGGGTAATTACCGGAACTACTTCGGCTCATAAATTATCGACCGATGTGACTTTAGCAGCTCAATCATCTGCAACGGTGGTGATTTTAATGGGAATGAATAAACTGGACGAAATTGTATCTATTTATCAAAACAACAGAACCGATGATTTGCCGGTGGCTATCATTCAAAACGGAACGAAAGACACACAGAAAAAAGTAATAGGAACGGTAAGTACCATCAGTAAATTAGTAGCTGAACACAAACTGGCTTCACCGGCTATTATCGTAATTGGAGAGGTGGTAAATCATACTTCAGAATTAGCTGTTTTTACTAAAGCGGCTTATAGTGATGACGAATTTATTTTTCAAAATTTAAATGTAACTGAATAATGCTAAGTGTAAAATATTTTGGTGCTGTAGCCGAGAAAACAAAAGTTCAAGGAGAGAATATTCCTTTTTCTAATTTATCTTTACAGGAATTAGTAGATGAATTAGAACAAAAATACGATTTAGGCTCGCTTTCTTATAGTATTGCGGTCAATCAAAAACTGGTACAAGACAAAAACAGTTACATGTTAATGACTAATGATGTTGTTGCTTTGTTACCTCCATTTGCAGGAGGTTAAGAAACGACAATTTCTAATTTGGTAGCAATTATGCGATACAATCGACAAATTATACTTCCTGAAGTTGGCGAAAAAGGCCAAGAGAAATTAGGTCAAGCCAAAGTATTAATCATTGGTGCAGGTGGTTTAGGTGCGGCAATTTTACCGTATTTGGCAGCTGCAGGAATTGGAGAAATCGGGATTATTGATGACGATGCTATCGAAATAACCAATTTACAACGTCAGGTAATCTATAAAAGTAATGCGATAGGAAAATCAAAAGCATTAGAGGCTAAAGAAATGGCTTTATCCCTGAATCCTTCAATCCAAATCAATGCTATTACTGATACTTTAAATGCTAAAAATGCCATTTCATTATTCGAATATTATGATATTATGGTCGATGCAACGGATAATTTGCATACCAAATATTTGATTAATGATGCCTGTGTGGTGACCCATAAACCTTTTGTTTACGGTTCTATTTATAAATTCCAAGGACAGGTTTCGGTGTTTAATTATCAAAACGGACCAACCTATCGCTGTTTATTTCCAGACGAATCTGCAAATAGTAAAAACTGTGTAGATGCAGGTGTGATGGGAATTTCAGTTGGGATTATTGGCATGTTTCAGGCTAATGAAGTCTTGAAAATGATTTTAGAAATGGGTAAGGTACTTTCGGGCGAATTGTTGATTTATAATATGCTAACGAATGACCAACAAAAATTTGATTTAGTAAGAACTTCGGAAAATTCATTAAGTAAATCAGATTTTGAAAAGAAATATAATAGCATTCCTGCTCCAGTTTTAGAGATTTCTGCCCGATTAGCATTGGAAAAAATTAATGATAGTCAAGTGCTTTTTTTGGATGTTCGAAATGAAGAAGAATTGCCTAAAGTTAGTTTTCGAAACGGTATTCAAATCCCGCTTTCAGAATTAGAAAATAGTCTTTCAATATTAGATTCAAATAAAAAAATATTGGTGTATTGCCAATCAGGAATAAGAAGTAAAACCGCCGTTGAAATTTTGAAAAAGAATCAATTTCCAAATGTTCAAAGTGTTTCAGGTGGTGCTTTGAAATTAGAAGAAGTTATAGCCAATAATATTCTTTCGATTTAAAAATAATAACTACAGATTCAAAAAAATATAAAAGTTTATAATTTGCGAATTTGCGGTAAAATTAAAAAAAAATGAGTAAAAAAGTTTTCATAGAAGGAGCCATAACTCCTGAATTTATAGCCGATTCCATCGCGAAACATCAAGGAAAACATACCATAGGAGCACATAATATTTTCTTAGGTCAAGTTCGCGCCGATGTGCATGAAGAAAATGTAGTAAAAGCGATTGAGTATACAGCTTATGAAGAAATGGCAAATGAAGCTCTGGCGGTTATACGTGAAAGAGCTTTTGCTCAATTTGACTTGGTTTGTATGCACATTTACCACAGTTTAGGTGTAGTAAAAGCGGGTGAAGTTTGTCTTTTTGTTTTTGTTTCAGCGGGACATCGGACTCAAGTTTATGAAGCTACGGAGACTATTGTGAACTGGATTAAGACTGAAGTGCCTATCTTTGGTAAGGAAATTTTTGAAAACGAAGACTTCATTTGGAAGCAAAATAAATAACGTCTAAAAAGCTGAACACGAACCCGCCTGTCGGCGAGGCAAGTTGTATAAATAGTCACAATTAAAATAAATTGAAAATAGGACACAAATTGCAATCTCATTCAATGATTTGTGAAATTTAAACGAATTTTAATTTGTGTGAATTAGTGTAACCCGCCTGCCGGCGTGGCAGGTTTGTGATGAAAAAAAATAAAAAATGGTTGATATTACCCATAAAATAAGTACGTTACGTTCGGCAACTGCCATGGCAACTGTAAAAGTAAGTTTGCCAGAAACCATAGAAGCTATTCAGAAAAATTTAGTTCCTAAAGGAAATGTGCTTGAAATGGCTAAAACTGCAGGTTTGTTTGCAGTAAAAAATACACATTTATCCATTCCTGATTGTCATCCTTTGCCTATTGAATATACGGCGGTGGCTTATGAAATCAAGGATTTAACGATTGATATTCTTTTTACGGTCAAAACAGTTTACAAAACAGGAGTAGAAGTAGAGGCTATGCACGGTGCTTCCATTGTAGCTTTGACGATGTATGATATGTTGAAACCAATTGATAAGAATATCGAAATTTCGACAATTAAATTGGTGGAGAAAAAAGGAGGTAAATCCTCTTATAAAAATAAATTCCGTGATGTATTAAAAGCAGCGGTTTTTGTGTGTTCGGATTCTATTTTTGCAGGAGATAAGGAAGACCGTTCCGGAAAAGTTATCGTTGAGAAATTAGAATCTTACGGTGTGGAAACGACTCATTACGAAATTATTCCTGATGAAGTTGATTTTATCCAGAACAGAACTAAAAAGTATGTTGAAGATAACCAATTGGTGATTTTTACCGGAGGAACCGGGCTTTCGCCAAGGGATGTTACGCCGGAAGCATTAGAGCCATTATTAGAAAACAGGATTCCGGGAATTGAAGAAGCCATCCGCAATTACGGTCAGGATCGTATGCCTTATGCGATGCTTTCGCGTTCGGTGGCGGGAACTATAGGAGACAGTTTGGTTTTGGCTTTGCCAGGTTCGGTTAATGGTGCCAAAGAATCTATGGATGCTGTTTTTCCGCATGTTTTGCATGTTTTTCACATCCTAAAAGGGAGTAATCATGATACCAAATAACACCATATTGACGGATGATTTTGGTCGTAAACACAATTATTTACGTATTTCTTTAATAGAAAAATGTAATTTACGTTGTACTTATTGCATGCCGGCTGAGGGAATTGCATTGACTCCCAAAAAAGAGTTAATGACCGCCGATGAGGTTTTTGCTATCGCCCAGACATTCGTAAATAATGGAGTTAACAAAATTAGATTGACAGGAGGGGAGCCGCTGTTGCGAAAAGATTTTCCTGAAATCATAGAAAAATTATCCCAATTAGAAACCGAGATTTCGATTACTACTAACGGAATTCTAATTGACAAACATCTGGAAGTATTAAAGCAATTTAAAGTCAAAAACATCAATTTGAGTTTGGATACTTTGGTAGCAACCAAATTCAATACGATTACACTTCGCAATCAGTTTGAAAAAGTAATAGACAATTTACATTTGCTTTTAAATAATGATTTTAAGGTAAAAGTAAATGTGGTGTTGATTAAAGGATTCAATGATAATGAAATCGTTGACTTTATTAACCTAACCGAGTCTTTGCCGATTTCCATTCGTTTTATTGAATTCATGCCTTTTGCAGGAAATGAATGGGACAGGAGTAAGATGATATCACAAAAGCAAATTCTGGACCAAATTAACACTCATTTTTCTGAAGAAAATTTGGAGAAATTAGAAGATGAGCAACATTTTACCGCCAGAGAATTTAAGATAAGTAACTTTTTAGGAAGTTTTGGAATCATAAGTTCAATTACCAATCCGTTTTGTGATGGTTGCAATAGAATTCGGCTTACGGCAAATGGGAAAATCAAAAATTGCCTGTTTTCCAATATTGAAACCGATATTTTGACTCCGTATCGCAACGGTGCTCCAATTGAAACCGTGATTAGCAATGCCATTAAAAGCAAGAAAAAAGTTAGGGCAGGAATGACAACTCTTGAAGATGTTGATAATCCGGTTTTAAATCAGGATAATCGTTCTATGATTGCGATTGGGGGGTAACCACTCGAAAGATTTTCAGCGTTCAGTTTGTCATCCTATGTTTGTAGAATTGAAAATTCATAAATACAAAAAGCACAGCGTTACACTGTGCTTTTCGCGTTTTTAGAAGTTGTTTATAGATTCGGCCGTTTTAAAAAACGGTCGTATTTATGGCAACTCTTAATTTTCAAAATCTACTCTTACTTTGTATTCATTTGATTTTAATATTGTCTCAATAGAACCAAATGTGGCTACCGTTTTTTGGTATTCTTTTTCTTTTTTCAAAGCGATTTGTCTCAATGCATTTTGAAAGCGACTCACTTCTTTTAAGGTAGTTAAAATTAATCCAGGGACAGGAGTGTTATTTCCTTCTTTGTCTTTGGCCACCATAGTAAAATATGAAGAATTACAATGTTTGACAACACCTGTTTGAATGTTTTCAGATTCAACGCGTATACCAATTATCATAGAGCTATTCCCTACATAATTTACACTAGCTTTCATAGTTAGTAATTCGCCTACTTCAACAGGTTTTAGAAAGTTTACGGTATCAACCGAAGCCGTTACACAGTAGTTTCCTGAAAATTTAGAACCACAAGCAAAGGCAATCTGGTCCATCAAGGATAAAATATAACCACCGTGAATTTTTCCACTGAAATTAGTGTGCGATGGCAGCATTAATTCTGAAATCGTAATTTTTGAAGAATCAACAGTTTTATATTCGATACTCATAAAAGGTATTTTTAGGATAATTTTAGTTTAGATATCTTGTTTTTCTGTAGCCAAAAGTACGAAATCTGATTTTGGTGCTTCACATAAAGAGCAACAATAGTCAGCAGGTAGCTCTTTAAAAAGAATTCCTTTGTCTATTCCTTGTTCGATATCACCAAATTCTGGATTGTAAATAGTGAGACATTCTGAACATTGGTAAATATCATGCTCTTGTTTTTCTTTTTTTGTTGCAGCAGTAGCTGTGTTATTTTCTACAGAAGTGATACTACCCAGTTCATTAAAGTATTTTTTACTTAATTCGATTAAAATACTTGGTAATTCTAACTTGTCAATATCTTGAGTGTGAACAATATATTCACGAGTATTTGGGTCAAAATGTTTGGCATACAAGACATTATAGGTGTCTCGTATTTTTATAGTTTCTAAATCTTTAGGTAACTTATTTTTCTCAATTACTATTGAAGTAAAATAATGCCCATCACGATTGTAATCAGAAATACCAAAGGTAAGTCCATAAGTACTAATATCAAATTGGTCTAAGGTTCTCACTAAGAACGTTTTTAAGTTCAATGACCAATCTGTGGCTACAGGTAAATGCCAGTTTAATTCTAAAAGCGAATGACGTACATTAATTCCGTTTTTGCCAAGGAATTTTTCCCAATCTAATTTTCGGTCTTTTGGAATCCCTTTTACGATGAAGGATTTCCATGGTGTGATACATATTTTTCCAATTTTGCAATCAAAACATAAGTCGCACATTTCCTTTAGAAATGCTAAATCATACAGGTTGTTTCTCCAATATAAACCTAGCCAGTATTGGTCTATACCCAAACGGTTCATTCCTTCATAATAAGGGAACGGATAAAAAGGAATTGTTAATGACTTGTCAATCGTACGGTTATTAGAATCAATATTCTCACTCACTAAGTTGAATATCATATCGATTCCCATTGATTCTTCACTAACCAAACGTTCTATTTCGTAATATATTTTAGCAATATCCCAGCTGTAAATTAGCACTGGATATACTTCCATGCGTTGCCAATTAGGTAGTCGAATATATAAATACCAATAATCTTCGTGCTCAGAAGCAATAAAATTAATATGCCCAGTAAACAAGGGTACTAATTGTTGTTTAGGGTCGGTAATATTTACTTTTAAAACAGGTTGTTCTTTAAATTGTTCTAATACATACAGGAACTTGTTACCTGTAAGCCAAGGGGTATTTCTAAAAATATCTGTTGATACATAAGATGATACAATGTTATTTCCACTTTGTTCATTAGGATAAACAATGTGTAGCTTGGCATTATTTTCGGATTCTATATACTTAAAACCATTAGGAAAAATAATGTCTTGCCTAGAGCCAAAAGAAATGTTTTTCAAACCTTGTTCTAGACATAAGTTTACAATGTTTTTTAGCTCACCAGGCGAAATAACGCCCCCTTTTATTATTAATCGTGTTAATTCCATGTTTTTTATTTTTTAGTCCTTAGTTTTTAGTCCTAAGTCCTTAGTAGTATGAAACACTAGGGACTAAGTACTAAGTACTTTTCAACTCATTTACACTTTGCTAAAATCTCTTTTACTTCTGTTTTACAGCTACCACATCCAAGACCTGCACCTGTAGATTTACATAATTCGGTGAAGTTGGTTGTTCCTGATTTGATTGCTTCTTCAATGTTTCCTACACCAACCTGGCTACAAGAACAAACAAGTTTACCTATTACGGGTTTTGCGCTAGCGTTACTTCCTCTTAGCAGTTGGTTTCTTTTGTCGGATAGTTCAATTTTGCTTTCAATCATGGTTTTGAATTCGGCAAATTCACTTTTGTCACCCATTAAAATAGCCCCTACTAATAAATCGTCTTTAACGATACATTTTTTATAATATCGTTTTTTTAAATCAGCGAAAACAATTTCTTCGTAGCTGTCGTCATTTTCAGGG
The DNA here is from genome assembly GCA_002454195.1 of Flavobacterium sp. UBA6721. Taxonomy (GTDB): domain Bacteria; phylum Bacteroidota; class Bacteroidia; order Flavobacteriales; family Flavobacteriaceae; genus Flavobacterium; species Flavobacterium nitratireducens. The sequence goes on along the minus strand of DKIJ01000001.1, from coordinate 11,675 downwards.
ATATTAATATCGCCAATGCTACAAAGATTAATATCCTCTAATTTAAGAATATTCATTAAAACAGATCCTTTGTAAAAACTACTAATATCTCCAGCAAAATAATTCGCTAATATATCGGCTTGTTCTTCGGCAGCAGAGGTAATTCCAAATAATTTGCCTTCAAACTCCGCAATTTCTCCAATAGCAAAAACATCTGGATTAGAAGATTGAAGGTATTGATTTACTTTTACACCTCGTCCACAAACAATACCAGCTTCTTTAGCAATTTCAATATTAGGAATTGTTCCAATGGCATATACAATGGCATTAGCGGTTAGTATTCGACCACTTTTAAGTGCTATTTCTAACTCGTTTGGAAAATCGGACTCAAAAACAGTACTTACTTCATTATCAAAATAAATTTGGATATCTCGAAGTTGTACTTCTTCAGCTAATAATTTACAAGAGATTTGATCCAATTGACGTTCCATCAATCGGGAAGCTCTTTGAATAATGGTTATTTTTACTTTTTTATGTTTTAGAGCTGCGGCTAATTCTAAACCTAATAAACCACCACCTACAATTACTACATGTTGGTCTTCTGGGGCTAAATTGGTTTGATCCAAATAGTTTTTCAATTTATCGGCATCGTCTTTTCTACGCATAGTAAAACGACCAGGTAAATGTAATTGTGCATTTTCTGGAATAAACGGACGACTACCTGTTGCCAGAATTAAACGGTCAAAAGTATGGGTTTCGCCTTGACTGTCTGTGATTGTTTTGTTGATAGTATCTACATTATCAATACTCACAGCAGCTTTTAATTTTATATTTAGTTTACTTAAGCCATCATCCGTTCTAATTTTTAATAAATTTTCCCAAGATAATTCATTGGTTACATATTCAGGTAACAGTACACGGTTGTAAAAAGGATTGGCCTCGTTAGAGAAAACAATAATCTCATCGGTTGTGTTTAATTCTCTGTAGTTTTGAATGAATCGGAAAGAAGCTGCTCCAGCCCCTACGATAGCTATTTTTTGAAATGTTTTTTCGTATTTTTTTACAGCTACTGCGGTATACTTAAAATCAGGTTCTTTAGAAACAGGATCAACAAGAGTATTTGTTAGATTGTTAGTTCTATTTAGATCGTTTTCTAATTGTTTGCCCCAATGCATAGGTAAAAATACGACTCCTTCTTTAATGGTATCTGTTACTTTAACCTTAACTCTTACTTCTCCATTTCGGCTATTAACCACTGCAACATCCCCATTTTCAATACCTGTTTTGAAGGCATCTATTGGATTGATTTCGAGGTAAGGACTAGGAATATGAGATAGTAAACGAGAAACTTTCCCAGTCTTAGTCATGGTGTGCCATTGGTCTCTGATTCGACCAGTAGTAAGAATAAGAGGGAAGTTGTCATCAGGTTCTACAGAGGTGTTTTCAATTGTTGTAGGTAAATTGAAAATGGCTTTTTGAGAAGGTGTATAGAATTTTTTATCGGTAAAAAGGCGAGGAGTACCAGGATGTCCATAATCTGGGACAGGCCATTGAAAAGTTCCTTCTTGTTTTAATCGGTTATAGTTAAGGAAAGAAACATCAATATGCGTATTTTTTGTCATTTGTGAATATTCCTTATAGACATCTTCGGTAGTATTGAAATTAAAACCTGTAAATCCCATTTTTTTGGCAAATCGGATAAGGATTTCAAAGTCAGGAAGCGCTTCACCAGGAGGGTTTATTCCTTTTGGGAGATAGGAAATTCTTCTTTCCGAATTGGTCATAGTTCCTTCTTTTTCTAACCATCCCGCAGCAGGAAGCAGTAAGTCGGCAAATTTAGCCGTATCGGCATTGTGTGATATCTCTTGAACCACAACAAATTTAGCATTTTTCAATGCTCTTTCGGCTTGTCTGGAATTAGGTAAGCTTACTATTGGATTGGTACAAATAATCCATACGGCTTTCATTTTCCCTGATTCTAAAGCGGCAAACATTTCGGTTGCTGTTAGTCCTGGTTTTTCGGAAATGGAATCTACTCCCCAAAAATCAGCAACTTCTTGGCGGTGTTCAGGGTTGGCTAATTCTTTATGAACGGCCAGTAAATTTGCCATTCCACCCACTTCACGGCCACCCATAGCGTTGGGTTGTCCAGTTAATGAAAATGGTCCTGAACCCGGTTTCCCCACATGTCCTGTTAGTAAAGAAATGTTAAGCAAAGCAGTATTCTTATCAACACCTACGGCACTTTGGTTCAATCCCATTGCCCATAAGGTAAGGAATCCTTGGGCTTTACCTATTAAATCTACGGCTAGATCAATTTCTTTTATTGAAATACCACACAATTGAGTTGCTTTTTCTAATGAAGTAGAGAGTACTAAATCCTTATATGCTTCAAAATTTTCAGTGTGTTTTTTGATGAAATCAATATCAGCATAGCCTTTTTCGATAATTCTTTTTGCCAATGCATGGTATAAGATAATATCGCTCCCTGGTAAAATTTGCAAATGTAAATCAGCTGATAAAGCGGTATCTGTTTTTCTAGGGTCAATAACAATTACCTTAACGTTTGGATTTTTCTCTTTATGTTGTTCTAAACGTCTAAATAGGATGGGGTGACACCAAGCAGGATTAGCACCCGTTATCAAGAAGGTATCTGCTAATTCAATATCTTCATAGGAGATAGGTACCGAATCTTCTCCAAATGTTTTTTTATAGCCTGCTACGGCCGAACTCATACACAAACGAGAATTAGTATCAATATTATTGGTTTTTAGAAAACCTTTGACCAATTTATTAACGAGATAATATTCTTCGGTTAAGCATTGTCCTGAGATATAAAAGCCTACACTATCAGGTCCGTGCTTTTTTATAATAGAAGAGAATACGGCTGCGGCACGATCTAAGCCTTCATCCCAAGTGACACGCTCCAAAGGGTGTGATTTGCTCCAACGCATTTCAGGATAAAGAATTCTATCAGAAGTGTCGTTGGCTACATAATGTAGGTTCATTCCTTTAGAACACAACATCCCGCGATTAACAGGATGATCGACATCTCCTTTTACTGTAACTCCATTGCTAGAATCCTTGCTTACAATTATTCCACATCCTACTCCACAATAGGAACATGTAGTTTTGATTTCTGAATTTTGCATTAGCATTTCTGTTTTTTTATAGCGAACTCCTTATTCAAACTTGATACTTGTATTTAAAATGTAAAAGTACGTATTAATTACGTATAAGTACTTATTTTTTTGGATTTTTTTTTGAGTTTGACAAAAAAGTAAAAGAAACTCAAAATATTGTTTTTAATGTTTTTTTTGCTTTGAAAAACGATGATTATTCAAAAACACCCCCTTGTGTGATCAAGATATATTATCTGGTTAACGTACAGTTTTAAATGAAAATCAACTTTTTTTAAACAAAATTTAACTAACTGAAAAGGCTACTTTATTACATATTATATAGTAATGATATTAAAAACCGTCTACTAGTGAAATCTACTGTAGATGATGTAGTTTTCAGTTTAAACAAACATTAAATCTATTTTAGAAGAAGAATTTTTAATCCATTAATTTCTTTTAGTAACAATACGTTGTAATAACTACGTATATTATGAAGTCAAAAATCCATGTTGAATAAGGAGTTAGCTATAAATGTTGTGTTTTGGCAGTTTTTTTTAATGTTTAGGTACTAGATTAAACTGTGATAAAAAACTGTTTTTGATTGGTTTTTAGGTGATTTTTAAGTAAATATACTTACGTAAATTTGCTTCATACAAAATAAGAATCTCAATAAGTAAATTTAAATCATTAAAAAAATCGATATGAAAAAAACAACACAAAAAATAGCAAAACTTTTTTCAAGATTGATGCTAGCAGGATTGGTAACCTTAGTTTCATTAACATCAATTACAACAAGTGCACAAGGTGATCCTATCAAATTAGGTTTTATTCCTCTTACGGATTGTTCGCCTATTGTAATGGCCAAAGAGTTGGGTTTGTTTAAAAAATATGGTGTAGAAGTAATTGTAACCAAAGAATCTTCTTGGGCAAATGTTAGGGATAAAATCTTAACAGGAGAATTAGATGGAGCGCACTGCTTGTATTCGATGCCTTTCTCAGTATACACAGGAGTGGGGGGAAAAGCAGGATCGGAAATGAAAATAGCGATGATGCTTAATTCAAATGGTCAAGCAATTACATTGTCAAATGATTTTTGTGGAAAAGTTGGTTTTAAAGATATGGTAAAAGTAGCTCCAGTAGTTGCCGCTAAATTAAAAGCCGAAAAAGAAGTAACGTTTGCAATGACTTTCCCAGGAGGAACACACGATTTGTGGTTACGTAACTGGTTAGCTATTGCAGGGGTGAATCAAAAAACATCAAAAATTATCACTATTCCACCTCCACAGATGGTTGCAAATATGAAAGTGGGTAACATGGATGGATTCTGTGTAGGAGAGCCTTGGGGTGGTGTTGCTGCTATGCAAGGAGTAGGGTTTACTCAAATTGCCACACAAGATATTTGGAAAGATCACCCAGAAAAAGCATTGGTCGTAAACAAAGATTTTGCTGCCAAAAGGAGAGAAGATCTTAAAAAAGTAATGAAAGCAATTTTAGAAGCGTGTATATGGTTAGATGTTCCTGCTAATCGTAAAAAAACAGCCGATATCATAGGAAGAGCACCTTATGTAAATGCTAATAACGATGTTATTCAGGATCGTTTGAATGGTGAATACAATCTGGGTTGTAAGTTAGGACAAAAGATTTATAAAGGAGACCAAATGGTTTTTCATAAAGGAGGTACAATTAACTTTCCTCGTAAATCATACGCTATTTGGGCAATGGCACAGTTTGTAAGATTCGGTTATTTGAAAGAAGCACCAAATTATAAAGCCATCGCTGATAAATTAATTCTACAAGATTTATACAAAGAAGTAGCTGCAAGTATGAAAATAAAAGTGCCTGCGGATGATATGAAGCCATTTTCATTGACAATTGACAAAACGGTTTTTAATCCAGCAAATCCAGCGACTTACCTAAAAGTAGTAAGAAAATAACAAAGCAAAACATCAAATAATCCCTCTCTTTTGAGAGGGGTTTTAAAACAAATTATCAAGCATAACTAAACAATTGAAACAAACAATACAATTAAGTTAAACTAAAAAAGAAGGAATCATGGCAGAAAGAGAAACATTAACAATTGATGCTCTAGAGGAGGCAAATATTGCTGTAGAATCAACATCTCAGAGTGTAGAAATCAAAAATGAAAAATTAAGTTTATTCATTGAAAAAGTAGTAACTAAATCAAAATCAGTTTTTTTAGCAATCTTAGGATTGGTTATTTTTGGAGGAGTATGGGAATTAGTAAGTAGTCTTACCGAAGGTGCTTTGCCAACTCCTATAGCAACATTGACAGTTTTATATGAAATGCTTAGTGATCCATTTTATGATTATGGACCTAACGACAAAGGAATAGGATTGCAATTGTTCAACTCTATTAAAACCGTATTATTAGGGTTCTTTTTAGGTTCTTTGGTTGCTATTCCTATTGGAATTTTAATGGGGGCGAGTACAATTTGTAAACAAATATTTTACCCTATTGTACAACTTTTAAAACCAGTTTCCCCATTAGCATGGTTCCCAATTGGTTTAGTAGTATTCAAAGACACAGGATTAGCAACCATTTTTATAGTGTTTATTACCTCATTATGGTCTACATTAATTAATACTTCTTTTGGTATTGCTTCCTTACCTCAAGATCATAAAAATGTAGCAAAAGCGTTTGGTTTTTCTAAAATGCGATACCTAACAAAAATTTTGATTCCATTTAGTTTGCCTCATATTATTACAGGTTTACGCTTAAGTATAAGTGTGGCTTGGTTAGTAATTGTAGCAGGTGAGATGTTATCAGGAGGTGCAGGAATTGGATTTTTTGTATGGGACAGCTGGAATGCGTTAAGTCTTGAAAAAGTAATATCAGCAATTATTATCATTGGTGTTGTGGGATTACTTTTTGACAAATTATTTACTTACATAGAAAACAAAGTAGCTTATAAAGCGTAATTAAGATGCTAAGGTACTGAGTCGCTAAGATTCAAAGTTTTAAAACGTGTAACCTGAAATCTAATATCAAAAGTCTAAAATCTAAAATCAAATATCATGAGTTATTTAGAAATCAAAGATTTGGAAATTTCATTTCCAACACCAAAAGGGAAATATACAGCCGTAAGAGATATTAATTTATCCATTAATAAAGGCGAAATTATATCAATTATTGGACACTCTGGTTGTGGTAAATCTACAATTTTAAATGCTATTGCAGGGATGTTAACACCTTCAGCAGGTTCAGTAGTTTTAAACAATCAAAACATTAAAGGACCTGGTCCTGATAGAGGAATTGTTTTTCAAAATTACTCACTTTTACCTTGGTTAACGGTGTATCAAAACTTGTTTCAAGTTGTCGATTCGGTTGTAAAAGGGACTGTTGCAGAAAAACAGGAAATTGTGGAAAAAAATCTTAAGATGGTAAATTTGTTTGAACACAAAGACAAATTACCAGGACAACTTTCGGGAGGAATGAAACAAAGAGTAGCCATTGCTCGTGCCTTTGCAATCAATCCAGGAGTCTTATTAATGGATGAACCTTTTGGGGCTTTAGATGCCTTGACTAAAGGATCTATGCAATTAGAGGTATTGAAATTATGGAATCTTGATAATCGTGAAAAAACGATTGTGATGATTACTCATGATATTGAAGAAGCGTTATTCTTGTCTGATAGAATTATTGTTTTAAATAATGGTCCGTCTTCAACTATAAAGGAAATTGTTGAAGTTCATTTGCCAAGACCAAGAAACAAAATTGAAATTGTAAAAATGCCTGAATATATTGATTTGAGAGATAAATTGTTACACTTGCTAACTGATCACTTCTCAATTGAAGACATGGGAATGAAATACAAAAATTAGTTTAATTTGTTTTGTTTGTTTAAATCCCTATCGTAGTTGTACGATAGGGATTTTTTAGTGTCGTTGAAAATTTTCTTTTTTATAATTTAAAATCGATATCAAATGAGTAATACAATATTTGAATTTATTGGAGGAGATTCAGGAGAGTGGAAGCTAAGGGATATGCAGCTTTTGAAAGGAGAGCCACTGAAAATGGTAGAATATTTAAACAAAGTACCTGGTTCATTAGAAAAATTCAAACATGGAATTTGGTCTTTGAAAGGAATTATTAGTAATCTTAGATATACAGAAAAAGCAGAAAAAGAGCAACTGCTTGCTATTCAGGAAGATTTAGGAAGACCTTCTGCAACTTATGCCGCTTTTATACCTTTAAAAAAATCCGTTGATTGGTGGAATTTGGCCCAGGATGAAAGGAGAAAAATCATGGAAGAAAGTTCTAAACATACTCAAACAGGTTTACAATATTTACCAGCTATTGCTCGAAAATTATTCCATAGCAGGGATATAGGGGAGCCTTTTGATTTTTTAACCTGGTTTGAATACGCACCTTCTGATGAAAAAGCTTTTGAAGAATTATTATATGTTTTGCGAAAAACAGAAGAATGGACTTATGTGGACAGGGAAGTGGATATAAGATTGATGCAGGTTTGATGTAATCTAAACAATAAGCTCGCTTAAAGTTATTTAAGCGAGCTTATTGTTTAATATTTGTTTGTTGAACTACTTAAGTTTATCGTTGGTTTTCGTTGAATTTATTTAGTGTCACAGTTAATGTTAAAAATCCTTTTAGGGTGTTATACAGCAGTTTGCATGTTATTAATGTATTCAATAGGTGCTAATCCAATAATTTCTTTAAAACTAGTAAAAAAAGAATTGTAGGATGTAAAACCTGTTTTTTTAGAAAGTGAATCCAATGTACTGTAATTTAAATAGCCATTTTCAATTAGGTTGATAGCATCATAAATACGGATGATTTTTTTAAATTCAGAAAAAGAGATTGTGGAGTGATACTTAAAAACATACGAAAGATGACTTTTTGGTATATTTAATTTATTGGCTAAGTCATCCATTTTGAAATTTTGTTCTCTGAAATAATCAAATTCTAAGGTTTTTTTTTCAATTTCTTCAAAGTAATTCTGAAGATTCTTATCTATTTTTTCTTTTAAGGCCAGATGTTGAACATTGTTAATTTCTGTAACAGCTTGTAATTGCCATATTTTATCAAATTTCAAATTGGAAGTTCGATTTTCCTGAACTTTTTCATTCAAAATTTTATATCCGTACAGAATTTCGGGTGAACTCAATATTTTGATAAGTATAATAAGCCAAATTAATGCCGAAAACCATCCAAAACGGAATCCTCTAACGATTATGCCGTAATGACTTTCAAAAAATAATGAACCAATTAAACGTGCTTCGATAACTATTGTTCCTAAAAACAGAAATGAAGCCCATTTGCTGTTTAATATATTTTGTTTGTTAATGACTTTTGTTCTTTCTTTACTTATCCAATTTTTTTCTTTTAAAATTCGATATGTTAAAATGGTATATAATAACAAATATAAAGAAACAATAGTGTTTAGAACGAATGGAAAGCCTTTGTAATTCATTTTAAAAACTTCAATATTCGAACTAAAAACAAAAAAACAAATAGGGAATATAAAATGAAGTAATTCTTTTTTTAAAAAATTTGGATTACAGTCAGCTAATTTTTTAAAATACAAGAAAAAAAGAGGTGCTACAATTAATGATAAATTTGAATATTTCAGATAAAATGCTATTCCTGAATTTTGGCCTGTAAGCTGGATTAACCCTAGAGAAAAATAACGTGCTGAAATAATAAATATTATTATGATTATGTAACAATTCATGATGGTATTCAATTTGTAATTTTTGAAAGTTAATCCAGCGGTTACAAAACCTAATAATCCACTAATCAGTAGCAATAAATTATGTGTAATCATTTTTAAATTAATTTTTATAAATTGTAATATTTGTTTTGCAAATTTTTTATTTAAATTAATTTTTAAGTCGTTTGAGTATAAATTTAGTTTAAAGGTGTTTTGTTTTCAAAATATTACCTATTAGTTAAAATATATGATGTATAATTTAATTTTTAAGTTGTTTTTCGGTTTTTAGTAAGCTTTTTATCAATTTAGTTTAATTAATCTGCTGAAATTCAAATATTACTAAAAACCAAAAAGTTTTTACTAATTACTAAGTATTTAACCTACTTAGTTTTAATAGACTATATTTTTTTGAATAAATCCAGTAATCTTGTATAAAAATTTTTTTTATGAAGTACATATTGCTGTTATTTACTATTTCCTTTCATGGGCAAGTTTTACATCATCAAATGCTCTCGTCTCAAGGGCAAACATCAAGAATTTCATCAGGAATTGTTGTTAAACAAATCATAGGACAACAAAGTATAAATGGCACTTCTAACAACAGAAATGTTGTCGTTATGCAAGGCTTTCAGCAAAGTCTGTGGAGTAATTATATTGAAAGTAATAAAACTAATACACCTGATTATATAAAGACAATTATCTATCCAAATCCTTTTACTGAAACCATTAATTTTCAATTTTCAAAGCAGCCACTAGGTTTAATTTCTATTGTTGTTTTCGATGTATCAGGTAGATTGGTTTATAATCAAAAGCAGAGAGCAATAAACGCTGTTCTGACTATAGATTTATCACGACTGCCTACATCGGCATATCTCGTTAGACTAAGTGCGACTAATTACAATTATTACACAAAAATTATAAAAAAATGATAAAAAACTACCTAATACTTTTTTTATTAATTACTTCCGTTAAGCTATTTTCTCAAGAAGCCTATCTTTTGGTAGGGAGTAATACAACTAAATACAGTTTTAAAAGTTCACAAGGAGAGATGACTACATCTCTCCAAAGCAGTAAAGGTTTAAGCTTTGAAACTGGATATGCTATTCCTATAAATGCTAAAAATATATTCTACGATGTTGGTGTAACATTGAATGATTATAACGCTATTGCTAGTTCTTTTGCAAACAACTACAAATGGGAAACCAAATATATCGGCGTTCAAAATGCCTTAAGGTTTAATTTTCCTATTTCCTACAATTTACAAGTAGGATTAAATGGAGGTTTAAATATATCTAAAATAATTTATGGCAAGCAAACTACAAATGGAGTTGTTAATGATTTAAAGAATCAAGATGAATTTTCAGGAGTGTTTTTTTCATCATTTGTTGGAGCTTACACCAAATATTCAGTAAACGACTTTGGTTATATAAGTCTTGGATATATTTTTTCAAAAAGCTTAAATCCTTTTAATGTTTCTCCTGATAAGCTATCATTCAATACCAATCAAATAATGTTTGGTATCCATTTTATAAATAAGAATAAGAAATAATTATGAAAAAGATAACTCTACTTTTACTTTTATTCGTTTCATCTGTAATTTATTCACAAACAAATGGTATTAGCTATCAGGCAATTATATTAAATCCTCAAGGGGAAAAAGTTCCTGGCGTAAATAATGCTAGTTCACCATTAGCTAATAAAGATATTTGTTTACAGTTCACAATTGTTGATGATGTTTTTAGAGAAGAATATCAAGAAACTATCTCTATAAAAACAGATGAATATGGTATGGTAAATACCATTATTGGATCCGGAAAACAATCAGGAGGTTATGCTCCATCGTTTTCGGATATTTATTGGGATGTTAACAATAAAAGTTTGAAAGTTGCATTAGATGTCAATGGTCAATGTTTAAATTTTGTTGAAATTAGTAATCAATTATTGACATATGTTCCTTTTGCATTTTCAGCAAAAAACGCTGAAAATGTTACTGGTGTTGTACCAATTGAAAATGGAGGTACCAATGCTATTACGGTCTTAGGTGCAAAGACTAACTTGGGGATTGAAAATGTTGATAATGTTAGTGATTTGAACAAACCTATAAGCATTGCTACTCAATTAGCATTAGATTCAAAAGAAAATATAACTAATAAAAGTTCAGATGTTACAATAGATGGAACTTCGAACTCGAAGTATCCAACAGTAAAAGCAGTAAAAACTTATGTCGATGCAAATAACGCTATAGGATCTGCTGCACTTGAAGCTGAAGTCATCAGGGCAACTAGAGCAGAGGCAAGTTTATTAACAAATTTAAATACTGAAATTAGTAGAGCTACTAATAAGGAAGCAACTAAAGAAGACTTAGTAAATAAAAGTTCAAGTGTTAATGCTGATGCATTGTCGGATATAAAATATCCTACAGTGAAAGCTGTAAAGTCATATGTAGATGATAACATGACAAATGGGGCTAATGCTTTGGCATTTGAAGTTTCTAGGGCAAAAAATTCTGAAAATTTAATAGCAACTAATCTTGATAAAGAAAAATCAGATAGAATAAATGCAGATGCAACTGTTATTACCGATTTAGCAAATGAAATCCAAAGAGCTAAATCAGAAGAAAATAGAAAAGAAGAGTTAATTAACAAAAGCACCAGTATTAATGCAGATTGGAATTCTGATATTAAATATCCAACGGTAAAATCAGTTAAAAGCTATGTCGATTTAGGGCTAAGTAATAATGCTTCTGATTTGAATTATGAAAAAACAAGAGCCCAATCGGCAGAGGCAACATTAGCATCTAATTTAACAACTGAATTAAATACAAGAAGTGCCGCAGATGTTGTATTGACCAATAATTTGGCAACAGAAACAACTCGAGCTA
>DKIJ01000034.1 GCA_002454195.1 Flavobacterium sp. UBA6721 | reverse complement strand
ATAGTGCCAAAGAAAATTTCAGACTTAAAATCGAAGCTATCGATTTTGATGAGTTTATAGCAAATTTGATTGTTACCTATTTTAATCATGAAGCTGATGGAAGGGAGGTAAAGGTTGTTACTATTGGTTATTCAAAACCAGTACAGTCTGATACTTCACTTTTAATACATATCTTTACAAATTTATTGAATAATGCTTTTAAATATTCCAAAGGAAAACCAAATCCTGTCCTTAAGATTAGTTATTTGGAAAAAAATATACAAATAGAAGTAATAGATTATGGTATTGGTATACCAGATCAGGAAATTAAAAATCTATTTAAGTCTTTTTTTAGGGCATCAAATACATCTACAATTGTGGGGTCAGGATTAGGATTGACGATTGTAAAACAATTTACACGAATGCTAAAAGGAAAAATTAAAATAAATACAAAAGAAAATTCAGGAACTAAAATAACTATAACTTTCCCTTATGAACAAAAATAGAATACTGCTGGTTGAAGATGAAATAAACTTAAGAGAAACTATTTGTGAATATTTGAAATATGAAAATTATGACATTATATCAGCAGAAAACGGACAAGAAGCCCTGGATATTTTAGATTACTGGATTCCGGATTTGATTCTTTGTGATATAATGATGCCGGTAATGGATGGTCATCAATTTCATGAAATTTTAATGCAAAATAGCACCCTTAATGCAATACCTTTTATTTTTCTGACTGCAAAAAAGGAAGATAATATTAGGGAAAAATGTATTCATGATGGGGTAGATGAGTTTATTTCAAAGCCATTTAAGTTTGATGAATTGACAAAAATGGTAAATGCTAAAATTAAACGATTTAAGAAGATAAAAAATTCCTACAATAATATATATACAGGATCTAAAAATGTTTTTTTACATGAAATAAATACTCCTTTAAATGGGATTTTAGGTTCTATTGATCTTTTGATTGAAAATGAAGAAAGTTTTGATAAGAATGATAAAGCGACCTTTTATGAAGCAATTAAAATTTCTGGAGAACGCTTAAATAGAACCATGCGAAATGTGATATTATTTCAAAACATAAAAAACAATACTATTGAATTTAATGAGGATGAACAAAGTAATTTATTAGATTGTTTTGTTAAAGTAAGAAAAGCTCTTTCGCCTTATTATGAGAATTCTAAAAAAAGGCTGAGAGTAGATATTGCAACGATAAAACTAAAAATGAATCCGGAATTTCTGGAATTTGTACTTTTTGAGTTAATTGATAATGCTTTAAAGTTTTCAAGTTCAAATAAAAAAGTGAGTGTTGTTGGTAGTATTTATAATGATAAATATTATGAATTAGATATAACAGATTATGGACTTGGTTTTAAGACGGAAGAATTAAAATCAATTGAGCCAAATAAACAATTTAATAGAGATCAAATGGAGCAGCAGGGTTTAGGTTTAGGTTTGTACTTAAGTCGAATAGTTGTTTTAAAATCAAAAGGGCTCTTTAGTATTGTTTCAAAGGAAGGAGAAGGAACTAAAATTACGTTATTGTTGCCAATAAGTTAAACTGGAGGAATATACTGTGATAGTCCTCTAAATTTAACTCTATGTGAAAATTTAAAATTCAAAAAAAAATATTCTACATTATAAGATAGTTATTGCTAAAAGTGAGTAAGATATAAACCCTAAATATTTTATCTTTTTTTTAGAAAACCCTGGTTTTAAACCGGGGTTTTGTTTTTTATAAGATAATAATTATAAAAAAAACATACAGTTCTTTTTTTTAACTTATCAATCGTTTAATGGTTTTAAAAAAAACATAAGTATAATTTCGTTAACTAATAAACCGGACTTATAGGTTTTTACTTATATGCAATATTTTATGATAATGAAAGATTACTCGGTAAAATTATTTGAAAAGTTAAATTTTGAAGTTTCGAAAAAAATGAAACTTTTTGTTTTTTCTAGTTTATTTTTCGATTTACCAATTGAATTTTACAACTTTTTATTATAGTTATTTAAAGTTAGTTTTGAAATTATTCTAGTATAATACTTTATTTCGAAATAAATTTAATATCAAATTGTTCTGTATTTCTATAAAACTAATTTAAAAAAAAATAATCCCTCAATTTTAAAATCACAAAAGTCTTTTTCATTATGAAGAAATTTATTAGTAATAAATTATTAAACCAATCATTTAAAATAATACTGTGTTTTATGGTGTTATTCTTTTCAAGTAAAATGAATGCTCAGGGAGTCAGTCTGACTTTTTCCCGAGGTTATGTTGGTACCCAGAAATCTGCTACTCAGAATACGAGTAATGTAAAAAATCTTTCTACTGTTGGTATAGCCAGAGTCAGTTTTAGACAACCTCAATCTACTGGATCATTTGGAGGGACTCAAGGAAATGATCTATCAGGTGTTTTAGATATCATAATACAAGATGGAACAAAGTATACTTTAGCAGGGGCGCTTAATTTTAGAGAAACTACAGGGTCGACAGTGGAAGTATTTGGTTTTATTTTCGATGCAACAGTAAATCAAACTTTATATAATAATGGTTCTCCAACTTATGTTATAAAAGGAGGTGGAGTAACTAATACGAGTACTTCATTAGGTCTTGAGTCATATTTTTCGACATGGACCTTTACAGACGGAGTAGACAGAGGTGGTAATGCTTCAACAAGTGGTTTATTAAATGCTTTAAATTTAGAATTGGCCAATTCTCCTCAACCTTCGACAATTACATTATCTCCATCAAGTGTTGTTGAAGGGAATCCAATTGTATATACTGTAAATTTATCGACCCCAACCACAACAAATAATCCACAATATTTTACTTTTTCTTTTACCGGTAATGCAATAAATGGCTCTGATTATAATAGTACTTTTGTGTTTTCAAATGGTGTGATCAATAATGGTGATGGAACTATAACTGTCCCTGGAGGAGTTGGGGCTTTTACTATCACTGTAAATACAATAGATGATTCAGATATTGAACTAACAGAAAGTTTAGTTTTAAATATCGGTAGTAAAACGGCAACCGGATATATTATTGATAATGATAATACAGCCTTAGAAGCAACTATTTCAACAACAAATGTAAATTGTTATGGAGGATCTAATGGAACTGCTACAGCAATAGTATCGGGTGGCACTCCTGTTTATAGTTATGTATGGAAAAATTCATCTAATGCCGTTATAGGTTCGGCTTCTTCTATTACAGGTTTAGCTGAAGGAAGCTATACTTGTACCATTACTGATGCTAGTTCAACATCAATTACTGAAAACTTTACCATTATGCAGCCAGCTGCTGAATTATCTCTGGCTGTTTCTTCAGGTACAGAAGCTTCATGCTCAACTCCAACAGGAAGTGTTACTGCAGGTGCTGTTTCAAATGCTGTAGGTACTGTAAACTATTCTTGGAAAAATGCTTCTAATGTTGAAGTAGGAACAACTGCTACAGTAAATAACCTTTCTGCAGGAACTTATACTCTTACTATAACAGATAATTGTCATTCTCAGACTAATTCAGTAACTCTTACTGTAGACTGGAATAATTTGGATTGTGATGGGGATGGTACTCCAAATGGAAGTGATCCTGACCCTCAAGACCCTTGTAAGTTTGATTCGGCTAATCAAACTAATATAAGCCAAAATTGGCTTGACGCAGATTGTGATGGAGATGGAGTAACCAATGGAAAAGAAAAAACCGACGGCACAAATCCTTTAGATCCTTGTTCGTTCAAATTAGCAAGTCAAACAGTGGCTCCAACAACAGCTTGGGAAACTGCTGATTGTGATAACGACGGAGTAAACAACAAGAAAGAGAAGGAAGACGGAACAGATCCAAACAATCCTGATACAGACGGAGACGGAGTAACAGACGGAGATGAGAAGACAGACGGAACGAATCCATTAGATCC
>DKIJ01000016.1 GCA_002454195.1 Flavobacterium sp. UBA6721 | reverse complement strand
ATAATTTCACCCAACGGGTTAATTCTTCTAAGAATTGTTCACCCAGATTTTTACGTCTGGATTCGTAGAATTCGTAAGCTACGATAGTATCAATATTTGCCCGAAAAGTAAATTTAAGATTTCTTTTCATTGAATTTTTTTTTGGCATTGTTTTTTACCTCTTCCCGAGTAAAAGAAGGTTCTTCGCCGGAGTAGTATTTTGTCGTAGCTTCTTCTACGATTTGCTTTTGTTCATCGGTCAATTCGTATTCGGAAGAATCTTCGGTTAAGATACTTTTGATATAGTCCAAAACGGATTTATCTTCAATATGAATAATCTTTTCGATTAACTCCAGTTTATCCTTTTGTAAATTAGGTGATTGCATGATTTTTTAATTTAAAATCTATTTACAAATATAATGATAATCGTATTTTAAATTCCCGTATTTGTTTGTAAATTTGCACACGCTATTTTTTTGACAACGATTTCATTAGATAGCGCTTACTTATGGAAAAAAGAAAAAAGGTGGCCTTCTATACCTTAGGCTGTAAACTGAACTTTTCAGAAACTTCGACAATTGCCCGTAATTTACAGGACGAAGGTTTTGACCGTGTGGATTTTGAGGAAGTGGCGGATATGTATGTTATCAACACTTGCTCGGTTACCGAAAATGCCGATAAACAATTTAAACAAGTCGTGCGCAAAGCAATGAAGCTCAATGATAAGGCTTTTGTAGCTGCGGTGGGTTGTTATGCCCAATTGAAACCGGAAGAATTGGCCGCTGTTGATGGTGTGGATTTGGTTCTGGGAGCGACCGAGAAATTCAAACTGAACGATTACATCAATGATTTGTCTAAAAATGATATGGGTGAGGTGCACTCTTGCGAGATTGCCGAAGCCGATTTCTATGTAGGCAGTTATTCTATTGGCGACCGTACCCGTGCTTTCTTGAAGGTGCAGGATGGTTGCGATTATAAATGTACCTATTGTACGATTCCGTTGGCTCGTGGAATTTCGCGTAGTGACGAATTGCAAAATGTGCTAAAAAATGCCAAAGAAATTTCGGCGCAAAATATCAAAGAAATTGTGCTTACCGGAGTGAACATTGGGGATTACGGTAAGGGGGAATTTGGTAACAAAAAACACGAACATACTTTTCTAGAATTGGTTCAGGCTTTGGATGAAGTTGAAGGAATTGAGCGTTTGCGTATTTCGTCCATCGAGCCTAATTTATTGAAGAACGAAACGATTGAGTTTGTTTCGAAAAGTAGAACTTTTGTTCCGCATTTTCATATTCCGCTACAATCAGGAAGCAATGATATTCTGAAACTGATGAAACGCCGTTATTTGCGTGAGGTGTATACCGAAAGAGTGAATAAAATTCGTGAAGTAATGCCACATGCTTGTATTGGTGTAGATGTGATTGTTGGTTTCCCCGGAGAAACGGACGAACATTTCTTGGAAACTTATCATTTCCTAAATGATTTGGATATTTCGTATTTACACGTTTTTACGTATTCGGAGCGTGATAATACGGAAGCTGCTGCAATGGAAGGAGTGGTTCCGGGTAATGTACGCGCGAAACGCAGCAAAATGTTGCGTAGTTTATCGGTAAAAAAACGTCGTGCTTTCTATGAAAGTCAGTTAGGTACTAACAGAACAGTACTTTTTGAAGGAGAGAACAAGGAAGGTTATATTCATGGATTTACGGAGAATTATGTAAAGGTAAAAACGCCTTGGAATCCGGAATTGGTGAATACGTTACACGAAGTGAACTTAACACATATTGACGATGACGGAAGCGTACGAATGGAATTTGTTTCGGCTTTAGTTTAATCAATTACGATAAAAAATTAAACCATTAAGGGATTAAGTTTAGTTAAGTTTTTTGCTTAATTTGCTTAATATCTTAATGGTTTTATCATTTTTAACCAAATAAGTCACATAAGTCTTCAAAAGAGAAAACTTATATGACTCCTGCCTGTCGGCAGACAGGTATATGTTTAATTACAATTTAAGGATTAGTAGACCAAATGCTACTGTTTTTGATAAATACGCGTCGGTTTAGTTTGAGTTGCGCTATAATTAACTCGGCCATATCCTCAGATTGCATTACTTTTTCAGGGTTTCCATCCGTTAGATTGAGGTTTTTAGCCATATCAGTTGCTACGGTACTAGGAGTTAATGCGGTAACACGAATGTTGTATTTGCGCATTTCTTGCATTAAAGAATCGGTCATGCCTAGCAAAGCAAATTTAGAGGCACTATAAGCACTGGTCATCGCATTTCCGGCTAATCCAGCTGTGGATGAAATATTAATAATGTCTCCGGTTTGTCTTTCCATCATACCAGGAAGTACGGCTCTAGTTACATAATAAGCCCCCATAAGGTTTACTTGTATGATACGTTCCCATTCTTTAGGCTCTAATTCTAAAAATTTACCAAAAGCAGCTATTCCAGCATTATTCACTACGATGTCTATAGTTTTAAATTCAGCTAATGCTTTTTCTACGGCGGCATTTACCGAATCGATATTGGCAACATCAGCCGTTAAGGCTAGTGCTTTTACCCTAAGCGAACGTGCTTTGGCTGCTACATTATCAATTTCTTCCTGAGTTCTAGCTATTAAAATAACATTCGCACCTTCTTTAGCTAAAGCCAAAGCGATTGCTTTTCCTATTCCTTTTCCAGCACCTGTAATCAGGGCATTTTTATTTTTTAAATCGGTCATGATGTTTTGAGATTGATTGAATTTTTATAAACGTTAAAGATAATAGAATAGAAGACAAAATGGCTGTTAATGCTTTATTAAAGAATTAAATTATTGTTTATAATCCTTATATTTGAGAATGTCTATTAAATCACACTCCATGAAATCAATTGATCCAGAAGAATTTAAAGTAACCGTTCCTATTAAGCTATCTGAAATCCCTACGAATTTAAACAACAAAGCGAGTGACGATGATAAGGAAGAAAAGCTAGAAAAAGTTCAGGAAAAATTAAGTGCTTTGCAGGATGTGATGTATGCGCATAACCGTTATGGGGTTTTAATTTGTTTGCAGGGAATGGATACTTCAGGTAAAGATAGTTTGATTCGTGAAGTTTTTAAAGAATTCAATCCGCGTGGGGTAGTGGTACATAGTTTTAAAACACCTAATTCAACCGAATTAGAACATGATTATTTGTGGAGGCATTATTTGGCTTTGCCGGAAAAAGGAAAGTTTACTGTTTTTAACCGTACCCATTATGAAAATGTTTTGGTTACTCGTGTACATCCCGAATATGTTTTAAATGAAAATTTACCCGGAATCGAAAAAGTGGAAGATATTACGCCTGAATTTTGGGAAAGTCGAATGGAGCAAATTCGGAATTTTGAAAAACACATTTCTCAAAATGGTACTATTGTGTTCAAATTTTATTTTCATTTGAGTAAAGAAGAACAACGAATACGTCTATTACGCCGTTTAGAAAACAGGGAACATCATTGGAAATTTTCGCCAGGGGATTTAAAAGAGCGTGAACATTGGGATACTTATATGCAATACTACGAAGAAGCCATCAATAAAACGGCAACTGAAAATGCACCTTGGTACATTGTCCCAGCAGATGATAAAGAAATGGCACGATATATTGTCGCTAAAATTATTTGGGAGGAATTACAAAAACGAACCGATATTAAAGTACCGGATTTAGAAGAAAAAGTAAAAGCTAATTTTGCGATGTATAAAGAGCAATTGGCTAAAGAATAAAAGTCTTTAATTGCTTTGTTTTAAACTGACAGGTTTCAAAAACCTGTCAGTTTTTTTATTCCTATTATAAATTACAATTTAAAACCATAAGCCAGTCTCAGTGCAAATTGACCAAAACCTTTGCCCGGAGTACCATCATTATTAATAGTTGGGAAATCAGAATAGTGTTCGTAGCGCGCCGAAATGTCAATGTATTTGTTAGCATATCCAATTCCAGGAGCCAACAATAAAGAGGTGTCGTTGTAATTATTAGTCACTGCAAAAGCCGCACCTGCTTCGCCAGTTAAATAAAATTGATCATTCCATACAAAGGCTTTTAAACCCGCTTTTACCGGAATAAACCCTAAGTCATCACCATCATTTTCGCTTACAAAGACGTTGTTAAAACCTGTTGTTAAGGTTATCGAATATCTTTTGGTCAGGTCATATTGCAATCGGGCATCGGCTCCCAGAATGAGTTTGTATGGATCTTCGTTAGCATAACCAGCATTTAAGCCAAAACCGAGTCTAAAACCCTGGTCGTATTTTGAGGTTTCTTGTGCTTTTGCTCCGTTAAAACTAAATAATGCCAATGCAAATAGAAAGGCAGCGGTAATTTTTCTTGTTGTTTTCATGATTTGAGGGGTTTTATTATTCAATTTTTAATTTGATTCGAACTTAAAAAAGGACTTTCTAGTGCTAAAAAACGGTAATTGTATTCAAATGTTGTGGCTATTGTTACTTTTTTGCTTCAAAAAACAGCTAGTTGTTGATATTCAATGAGCTGAGATTTTGTATTAAAACGAGAATTTTAAAAAAGAAGTCTCAGTTGATATTTCAGTAATCTAAAGAAAATGTTTAGCTAACTTAAGGCGGGATTTTTTAGGTTTTTTGTATCAAAAAACAGAATAATTCTTTAAGGTTTGCTAATGTTTAGTTCATGCTGTTTTAAAATCCCTGAGCTTTCTTTGCTTCGAAAAAAATTAAATAAACAAACCAAGATGAAAAAAATTATTTTAGGGTTACTTTTAAGTACAGCTTTTTTCTCGTGCGAGAATGACAAAACAGAATCAGAGGTAGTTTTAGCCGATCAATCTGAAACACCGGTATTATTAAAGAAAAAAGAAGGCTTTGAAAATTTAGAGTTATTCTCTTTAATCACTTCTGATGATGTATTGCCTGATACTCCAAATTTTGTTTTCGGAGGTTCAGCCGATGGTAGCGGATTGTTAAAAAACACCGATGGTACTTTTACCTTTTTAGTAAATCACGAAGACAATTTTGCCGTTTCAAGAGTGACTTTAGACAAAACTTTCAAACCGATTGCCGGAGAATATTTGTTGAATTCTAATGGTGGTGTTTGGAGATTGTGTAGTGCAACTATGGCAACAC
Organism: Flavobacterium sp. UBA6721; assembly: GCA_002454195.1. Lineage (GTDB taxonomy): Bacteria > Bacteroidota > Bacteroidia > Flavobacteriales > Flavobacteriaceae > Flavobacterium > Flavobacterium nitratireducens. The sequence goes on along the minus strand of DKIJ01000016.1, from coordinate 39,108 downwards.
CTAAAGAACATGGTTTTGGTCCTTTGTATTTAACTTCGGGAGAATCAGGAGAAGAGTCTCGCACGCATGGTGTAAATCCTTATGGCGATGTAGAATCTAACAGTGTTTCTAAAGAATTGTCAGGTTTAGGACGTTTGAGTGCAGAGAATGCTTTGCCTTTAAAAGCTTCGGCTTTCCCGGGGAAAACTATTGTAATCCTTGGTGATGACGATTCAGGAACTAATGGAGGACAAGTATTTATGTATGTTTCTAATACAGTGGGCGATCTTACAAATGGTTCTTTGTATATGATGAAAAGAAACAATGATAATCAAAGAGAAACAGACATGGTTGTAGGTAAAAATTATCCAGTTTCGTTTGTGAAAATTGACAATCATACAACTTTAACAGGGGCTCAAATCAATGCTACAGTAAATACTTTAAAAGGACTTAAGTTTGGTAGAGTAGAAGATTTGGATTATAGAAAAGGTGAAAAAGCAGCCGACAGAGAAATCTATTTTAACGTAACAGGACAAGACAGAACAGGCGCTAATGCTGATGCCTCGAGAACAAAATACGGTAGAGTGTATCAATTGGATTTAGATGAAAACAATCCATTGTCAGGAAATTTAAAAGTATTACTTGATGGAGATGACCGTAACGGAATAGCTAAAACGTTCCAAAATCCGGATAATATTTGTGTAACTAAGAACTATGTATATGTTCAGGAAGATCCAAACGGTTACGGAGACGAAACGCATGACGCTTACATTTACCAATACGATATTGCTAAGAAAACCATGAAAGTTGTGGTGGAATTAGACCACCGTCGTACTGAAACGGATGCTGCTAAATACAATGTAGGCGGAAATTCTAGATTTGGAAGCTGGGAATATGGCGCTTTAATTGATGTTTCTGAGCAATTAGGTATTGATGATACTTTTATGTTGTGCGTTCAGCCTCACACTTGGAATGGTGATAAATACAAAGGAGTTGACGGAGGAACAGGTCGTCCAAACGAAAAACAAGCCAGTCAGGTTGTATTAATCAAAGGATTAGCGAGATAATAAATTTTTTAAAATAATTCCAAAAGCCCACGGTTTCTTATTTTGAAATCGTGGCTTTTGTATATTCATTCTGTCTCTTTTATTATGAAAAAAATATGCTTTTTTTTATTGCTTTTGTTGGTAATTTCATGTCAGGAAACTCCAAAACCAACTCAGGTAAAACAATTGTTTCAAGCCGATATAACTACTTTAATTCAATCAGTAAACGATTTGGAAAATTTAATAAAATCCAATGCTGATTCCCAAAAACTTCAGAAGCAATTTTTAGCAGCACATCTGAATTATAAAAAAATAGAAGTTTTTAGCGAATATTATTTCCCGGAAGTTTCTAAGGCTATTAACGGGCCGGCACTTTCGGAGTTTGAGGAAGATGATAAAATGACTTTGCCGCCACAGGGATTTCAGGTAATTGAAGAGTTTTTGTTTCCTGTGTATGATGCAAAATCGAAATCAGAATTATTGAAAGAAATGGGTATTCTTTCGGCTAATTTAAAGCGTTTGAATCGAATAGCAGAAACCAATGAATTGACTGATGCGCATGTTTTTGATGCTTTGCGACTGGAAGTTTTTAGAATTATCAGCATGGGAATTACAGGTTTTGATTCGCCGGTTGCTCAAAAATCCATTCCGGAAGCGGCAGGAGCATTAGCAGGAATGCAAAAATACTATCAGGTGTATGCCACAAGCGACTCGGATGCGACGTTAAAAATCATCGATGAGGCAATTAATTATTTAAAAGCCAATCCTGATTTTAATCGTTTTGACCGTGCGGCTTTTATTCAAAATTATGCCAATCCGTTGAGTAGAAAATTATATCAAAATCAGAAAGACTTGAAAATTCCTTTTTTTGATGAAATACGTGGATTGAAAACCAATGCGAAAACCTTATTTGATGCAGCCGTTTTTGACGAAGAGGCCTTTTCTGCTTTTCCGGATTATAAAACCACTAAGGAAAAAGCAGGATTAGGGAAATTACTTTTTAATGACCCTGTTTTGTCAGGAAATAACAGCCGTTCCTGCGCTTCCTGCCATCACGCCGATAAAGCTTTTACCGATGGTTTAGAAAAAGCCATTTCTTTTGATGGCAAGTCTTTTGTAAAAAGAAATACGCCTACACTTACCAATATTGCTTTTCAACGTGTGTTTTTCTCTGATTCGAGAGTGAATTATTTAGAAGATCAGGCGGTTGCCGTAATTACAAATGCAGATGAGATGCACGGCTCATTAGAAGAAGCGGCTCAGAAAATAAAAAACGACAAAAACTACATTCAAAAGTTTGAAAAAGCTTTTCCAAAAAAGGAGATTAGTGCTTTTGAAATCAAAAATGCTTTGGCATCTTATATTCGAACATTGAGCAAATTCGACTCTAAATTTGATGCTTATATGCGGGATGAAGTTGCTTTTACATCCAATGAAAAAGCAGGATTTAATCTTTTTGCAGGCAAAGCCAAATGTGCTACTTGTCATTTTATTCCGTTAACCAATGGAACTGTGCCTCCTAATTTTATGAAATCCGAAAGTGAGGTTTTAGGAGTTCCTGATGCCAATGGAAAATTAGATTCCGATTTAGGAAAATACAATCTGACTAAAGCCCTGATTCATAAATTTTCGTTTAAAACACCAACGATTAGAAATGCCGCTTTAACAGCGCCTTATATGCACAATGGAGTTTTTAAAACTTTGGAAGAAGTAGTTGATTTTTATAATGAAGGCGGAGGGAAAGGATTAGGATTCTCATTAGAAAATCAAACCTTACCTGAAGATAAATTGAATTTGACCGATTTAGAGAAAAAACAATTGGTTGACTTTATGAAAACTTTGACCGATAAAAAATATTTGAAATAAGTTTAGCATAGTACAGTCACTAATTCACGAATAGTTTTTAAAATAAAATTGGTGACCCAAGCGATAGCGAACAGGCGAAGCAATTCGTGGCTATTTTTAATTATCTGGTTTGCTAATAGCTCATTCTTCGGATAAAATATTATGCTGTACAAACCTTGATATCGATTTCCTTCTGCTTACCTTTGTCGCCTTAAAAAAAACAAAGTGACTTTAGCTACTTATACCAAAGAGTTCTCCTATAATTTACGATTGGCTTATCCTATTATTTTAGGAATGCTTGGGCATACCATTGTTGGAATTGTAGATAATGTAATGGTAGGGAAGCTAGGGCCAACCGAATTAGCTGCCGTTTCTCTAGCTAATAGTTTTGTGTTTATAGCCATGTCCTTGGGAATTGGTTTTTCTACAGCGATCACTCCACTAGCCGCAGAAGCTGATGGTGAAAAAAATATTGAAAAAGGGAGAAGTGTTTTTCATCATGGTTTGTATTTGTGTACGGTTTTAGGTTTTTCTCTTTTTGTATTGGTCTTTTTTGCTAAACAATTAATCACTTTTATGGGGCAACCTGACCATGTGGTGGAGTTGTCCAAACCATATCTGGATATTGTCGCTTTTTCATTAATTCCCTTGATAATGTTTCAGGGATATAAACAATTTGCTGATGGAATGAGTGAAACCAAATATGCTATGTGGGCTACTATTTTAGGTAATGTGGTCAATGTGGTACTTAATTATTTGTTTATATATGGGATTTGGATTTTTCCTAAATTAGGTATTGTGGGTGCTGCTGTTGGAACGATAGCTTCACGATTTGTGATGTTAGGTTTCATGCATTATAAAATGCAACGAAAAGCCAAGTTTCATCCCTTTTTTGAAGGCTTCTCCCTTAAAGAAATTAAAAAAGAAATGAATCTTAAAATCATTCGATTGGGAGGTCCTTCTTCGATGCAAATGTTTTTCGAAGTAGGTTTGTTTACGGGGGCAGTTTGGCTTTCGGGAATTATAGGAGTGGCGAATCAGGCAGCAAATCAAATTGCGTTAAGTTTGGCTTCTTTTACTTTTATGTTTGCCATGGGACTGAGTGTTGCTGCTACGATTAGAGTAGGGAATCAAAAAGGTTTGGGTGATTTTAGAAAAATGAAAATTGTAGCGTATTCTATTTTCTTATTGGCGGTTTTGTTAGAAATAGGTTTTGCTTTAATTTTTGTTTTATTTCATGAGCAAATGCCTAAAATATTTGTCAATATGGATAGTCTAACCGATTTGACTGCGAATACCGAAGTGGTTTCGATTGCATCACAATTATTGTTAGTGGCAGCTGTTTTTCAAATTTCAGATGGGATTCAGGTAGTTGTTTTGGGTGCTTTGCGCGGCTTACAAGATGCTAAAGTTCCTATGTATATCACTTTTGTAGCCTATTGGATAGTGGGATTCCCAGTGTCAATTTATTTAGGATTGTATACTAACTTAAAAGCAGTTGGGATTTGGATAGGACTTTTGTCAGGTCTTACAACGGCAGCTTTATTTTTGTATATTCGCTTTAACAGATTAACAAAAAAGTTGATTGTGTAAAATCATCCTAAATCGAATTAAATGATACTACTTATTGTTCTTGGAATTGTACTGTCAATAATCAGTTTTACTATAAAAAACGACAGAGGTCCGCTGTCAAAATTTGCAGGGATTTTTAAGATTGTTGGGCTGTTATGTATTGCACTTGGTGCTTTATCCTCAGCTTTTAAACAAATTGATGCAGGAGAGGTTGGAGTAAAATCCTTATATGGTAATGTGCAACCCGATATTTTAGAAAGTGGTTTGCATTTAATCAATCCGTTGCTGGAAGTGACAGAATTTGATATTCAGACACAAAATTATACCATGTCGGCCGTTCATTCCGAAGGTGCGATGGAAGGTGATGATGCTATTAGAGTTTTGTCGAATGACGGATTGGAAGTCGTGATTGATTTAACGGTTTTGTACCGTGTTTCACCTCAGGATGCGCCAAAGATTTTTAAACAAATTGGAGTTAATTATACCGATAAAATTGTACGTCCAGTTACCCGAACTCGTATTCGTGACAATGCTGTTTATTATGATGCAGTGGCTTTGTATTCGACGAAAAGAAACGAATTTCAAGATCGAATTTTTAAAAATATTGAAGCCGATTTTAAAAGCAGAGGTTTGATTTTAGAACAATTGTTGATACGAAATATTAATTTACCAGCTTCAGTTAAAGCAACTATTGAAAGCAAGATTAATGCCGAACAGGAAGCTCAAAAAATGCAGTTTGTTCTCCAAAAAGAAAAACAAGAAGCCGAACGAAAAAGAGTAGAAGCACAAGGTATTGCCGATTATCAACGAATTATTTCTACTGGATTATCAGAAAAGCAATTGCAGTACGAATCCATTAAGGCTCAAAAAGAGTTAGCGGCTTCACCCAATACGAAAATCATTTTTATGAACAGTAAAGGAAGTGCTCCAATTATTTTGTCGGATAAATAAAAAATATTTGTACCCAACATTCTAAAAAACTTTGCGAACTTTGCAGTTAAATACTTAAGAAATGGAATTACCAAAATTTGTACTCGGCGACAATACCGATTTCCCAGATGATATTTTTATCATCCATTTAGATTATCCAAGATTTATTATCAACCTAAAAGATGATGAGGTTGAAATTATGGAAGAACCAGAAGATTTAGATGAAGCCGAATTAAATGCCGAAATGGAAAGTCTAATTGAGCAAGCAAATGCTTTTTACGACAGAGAAATGGAACGCTACGAGCAAGACTAACTCCTGCTGAAAAGCAATGAAATAATAGTTTAATAGCTGTAAAATGATTAATTTTAATTGTTTTGCAGCTTTTTTATTCAATAGGGGTAACAAAATTAGATTCTAATTGATATAGTATAAAATCAAAAAATGATACGCCATGAGAACTTTAAAAAAAATAACTGTTGTTTTTGCTTTAGGATGCTTTTATTTCGTAAATGCACAAATAAATAAAGCGAAAGAAGGAGCAGAAAAAGGAAGTTTTTCTACCTCTTCGACAATGAAAGGAATCAATTCCATTTCTAATTCGATGCCTAATAGGATTTCAATGAATGTTACAGTTCCTAAACAGACCCAAGGAGCTACATTTGGCGAAAAAGTAAGCGCCTCTCAAATCAATGTGAGATTGATGGAGAATTCTTGTATCGTTTTATTTCCTAACAACGCGGGATATAAGGTGAATTTAAAAGCGAATAGTATTGTTTTTTTAACGGCTAATGAGCGAAATACATTTGGTGAAAAAGTGAATCAAGGCTTACATGCAGCTGGTAGTTCATTGTCGCAAGGTGCCTCTTTGTTAGGTGGTGCTTTACCTGGAGGATCTATTATTTCTGCAGCAGTTTCTAGTGTGGGTAATTTATCAGGTGGAGCAGGAGGTGGAGCTGCCGCTGCATCGTATGCTAAAAATGCAAAAAAAGTTTTTTCGATACCAGATCAAGATTCTGATGCTATAATGGAGTTGTTTGATGGTGAGTACGAATTGGTTTTCGTTGTTTTGCAAAAAGTAACTTCTGGGTTAAAAGATACGCTGAAAACACAAGTTAGAATAGGTTTTACGGTTGAAAGTGGTATTTTAAAAACAAAGCATGACACCGCTAAAAATTCTGTTTCTAATATTCGATAAGTTATAAAATCACCTTATTAAGATTTGTTTTTAAAATAGGTTTCTACTAATAATCTAGCGGCTGCAAATGGGGAAGACTCATTATTTTGCACCGCTTTTTTTGTTTTGTCTACTAATTCTTGAATTTGAGGATAATTGAAGAAATCTTCTTTAAGTTGATTATTGATGGTTTCTAGTAGCCAATATTCATTTTGTTCCGCTCTTTTACGCTCAAAATAGCCGTTGTTTTTAACGGTATCGATATATTGCAAAATGATTTGCTCTATTTCTAAAATTCCAGCTTTCGTAATCGCACTACAAGTGCTTACACAAGGTTTCCATCCTGATTTTTTACTAGGAAAATAATGCAAAGCGCGACTCATTTCTGTCTGAACAATTTTTGCTTTAGCGATAGTATCTCCATCTGCTTTATTGATCACAATAGCATCGGCCATTTCTATAATACCTCTTTTAATGCCTTGTAGTTCGTCGCCAGCTCCCGCTATTTGCAACAGTATAAAAAAATCCACCATACTATGCACAGCAGTTTCACTTTGTCCTACACCTACGGTTTCTATGATTATAGTGTCAAAACCTGCTGCTTCGCAGAGTGTAATTGTTTCTCGGGTTTTTCGGGCTACACCGCCCAGTGTTTCCCCTGATGCTGATGGTCGTACATAGGCGTTTGGATCTTTAGCCAATTCTTCCATACGGGTTTTATCTCCTAAAATGCTTCCGTGTGAAATAGCACTACTGGGATCAATGGTAAGTACAGCTACTTTTTTACCTTTTTGCGTTAGATGTTTTCCAAAAGCTTCAATAAAAGTACTTTTGCCTACTCCTGGAACACCAGTAATTCCTATTCGGATTGATTTATTGGCATGTGGCAAGCATAAGTTTATTACTGTATTGGCGTTCTCAAAATGCTCTGGATTTGTACTTTCGATTAAAGTGATGGCTCTACTTAATGCCACAGTATCTCCTGCCAATATGAGGGATACGAGTTCCTCAGTATTAGGCTGAATTCTTCTGGCTTGCTGAATTTTTTTTAAAATCGCAGCATTGAATTTTTTAGGACTGTTTTCTTTTGAGTCTTTGTTTGCTTTCACTTTTCTACTTTACCAATTGCTTTATGTAAATTTATGATATAATATATGTTTTTTTTTATCCAAATCGTAACAAATAATACATTAGAAACTTCTAAAAACTTTGTTATTTGTGAGATAATAAAATAATTGTGATAATTCTAACAAGCTTTATGATAGCTCCAAATTAGTGAATATCTTTGCAGCATTATGATAAATATAATCCTGATTTTTGTCTATTTACTTATTGGAGTTGCTTTGCAATACGTAAAATGGTTTCCTACTACTAGTTATAAATTAATCAATAAGTTTGTAATTAACGTATGCCTTCCGGCATTGGCTCTTTACTACATTCCTAAAATTCATTGGGATAATAAGTTGCTGTATCTCATTGGTGTAACATGGATTGGTTTTACAGTTTCCTTTTTTTTATTTCGCTTTTTGGGAAAAAAATACGGTTGGTCTAAAAAATTAATTGGTTGTTTGATAATCACCGCAGGTTTAGGTAATACGTCTTTCCTAGGTTTTCCAATAGTGAATGCACTATATGGTTCCGAAGGTTTAAAAATGGCTATTTTAGTCGATCAGCCGGGTACTTTCGTAGTAGTTTCTACGCTAGCAGTAGTGGTGGCTACTATGTATTCAAAAGATGCAACTAGTGGAGGAACTATTTTTAAAAAAGTAATATTGTTTCCTCCATTTATTTGTTTTTTAGTGGCTTGTTTGGCTAATATACTTGGTTTAGACTTTCATGATTATATTCAATTTGGTATGACCAAATTAGGAAGCTTATTAACTCCTTTGGCTATAATTTCTGTTGGTTTACAATTACATTTTGATAGTAGAAGTAAGCATTGGAAATTTTTGTGGATTGGATTGGCTTACAAATTGTTCCTTACACCAGCGCTATTGTTTTTGCTATATGTTGTTGTTTTAAAACAAAACGGATTGATGATTCAGGTAGCTTTGATTGAGGCTGCCATGGCACCTATGATTATGGCTTGTATTGTGGCAACTTCACACGGCTTAAAACCTCGATTAAGTAGTATGATGATAGGATTTGGTATTCCGATTTCGTTTGTTACTTTAGCTTTTTGGTATTTCGTTTTGCAGTATATATAAACTAAATTTTTTAGAAGCAGAACTATTACTTTTCATAATAACTTTTTCTCCTGCTATTCGTTACAATCTTGTTTTCTGAACCCCAGAAAAACAAGGATTTTCACTTCTATCAGGGCTATTAAGAACTTCTTCGTTTCAAGATATTTTTTTGTAAATAGATAATTTGATAAAGGATAGTTAGATATTAATTTGAAGCAATTTTATTTTTTATGGATAAACTACGCAAACGAGCAAAACAAATTTTTCTAGTGTCCTTTCTTATCCTATTACTTTTGTATATGACAGATATACTGAATATCGATCTTGGATGGCTTAACTATCCAATCATTTTGATGATTCCGGTACTGTTCTCTTGTGTAATTGCAAATCTAATATTGGTTTTGATTTTTAAGAGTGATTTAAAGAGTAAATTACCAGCACTAATTCTGTCTTTGATTCCAGTAATTACCTTTGTGTACTTTTTTTGATGTTATTTTCTATTCAATGTTAAATTGAAATTGTAGTTAAGGGAGAATAATGAATAGTAATTGTTAAATCAGTTCATGTTCTTTAACAAATATTTATTCTAATTAAATAACGAGAATTGCTTTTTTTGACTAATTTTATAGAACTTATATAAAATAGATATATCATGGCAACAATACGATTAGGCGATATCGCTCCAGATTTTAAAGCAGAAACCACTCAAGGTACGGTTCAATTTCATGAATGGTTAGGAGATTCTTGGGGTGTTTTATTTTCGCATCCTGCTGATTTTACTCCTGTTTGTACAACAGAGTTGGGAACTGTGGCTAATTATTTTCCTGAATTCCAAAAAAGAAATACGAAGGTAATCGCATTAAGTGTGGATAGTTTAGAGTCGCACTTAAACTGGATCAAAGATATTGAAGAAACTCAAAACGTAACGTTACAATACCCTATAATTGCTGATGAGAACAAAGAAGTAGCTAATTTGTATGATATGATTCATCCAAATGCAAATGATACTTTTACGGTTCGTTCAGTGTTTATTATTGGTGCTGAAAAAAAAGTAAAACTAATTTTGACGTATCCAGCTTCAACAGGACGTAATTTTGACGAATTATTACGTGTAATCGATAGTTTGCAATTAACGGCTAATTATAGTGTGGCAACTCCAGCTAACTGGAAAGACGGTCAAGATGTGGTCATTGCTCCTGCAATAAAGGATGAAGATATTCCTGCTAAATTCCCTAAAGGATTTAATCGCATAAAATATTACTTGAGAATGACTCCTCAACCGAATAAATAAGAGTTGATTTTAGCCCAATTGGTCATTGCGAGCGCAGCGAAGCAATCACATTTGCTGTACAGTTTAGTTGTAAACTCAGTGGGATTGCTTCGCTGTGCTCGCATAACTTTATTAAAACTCCAAATTAATCTTTGCATATTGTAACAATATGATCGTTTTAGCATCTTTTAATTCGCCAGTTGCTATCATATTATACGCTTTTTCAAAAGGCATTTCGATTACTTCAATATCTTCTTGTTCGTGATCCAATCCACCGCCTTCACTCACTTTCATGGAAGCGTCGTATTCGCCAATAAAAAGGTATAGAATTTCAGTTATTGCTCCAGGGGACATGTAGGTTTCCATGATTTTTTGAACCTTAGAAATGCGGTAGCCGGTTTCTTCTTCGGTTTCTCTTATGATGCATTGTTCGGGTTCGTCTTTGTCTAGTAATCCTGCGCAAACTTCAATCATCATTCCGCTTTCATTACCATTTAAATAGGTTGGTAAACGGAATTGACGAGTCAGAATAATGTTTTTGGTTTCTTTGTTATATAATAAAATACAAGCTCCATTCCCCCGGTCATAGACTTCTCTTTTTTGAGTAATAAAACTATCGTCAGCCTTTTGATAGTCAAAAGTTACTTTGTTTAAGATATACCAGTTGTTTGAAAGTAATTCGGTTTGAGTAATTTTAATTTCGGGATTTTTCATTTATTTTTTACTTGAATTTATTTTGGGTTTATGGGTTTCTATTTTGTAAACTTAAATTCTTAAAAAAACTTCCCCAATTGTTGTTATTTAAATCGTTTGGTAAACCTTCAGATGTTAAAAGGGCATCTATGTCGTTTTCATCTTTTTTGCAAACCCAGGCGCAAATTGATAGGTTTCGATTGTATATGTTGTTTAAAAAAGGTCTTGGATCCATGAGGACACCTGCATTCATTGGGGCAGTTTCTCCAAAAATAAAGGGTATGTTTAGTTTATTGAGTTGATTTAAGCGATTATTTAGATTGTCATTACTATCTAACAACCATTTTTCATAAGCATGTATATCGAATAGAATATTTGATTTGTTTTGAATGAAAATTAATCCCTTTTGCAAAAGTACACTTTCATCTTGTCCTTGTTCAGCACATGGAATGAGTATGATATTATTGTTCCCAGTTGATCTAATGATATTGGTCAGTTCACTCATATCATTGAACCAAATATCATCTGTATATCCGTCTGTTTTGTCATATCGATAGGGCTCATTCCAAACTTCAATCCATACATCAGATTGATCTTTAAAATGCTTAGCCCATTGTTCTAATATTAGTTTGTATTCATTCCACCAATAAGTTTGTTTTGGTGTTTTTCCTGTAAATAATGTTGCGCTTTTTCCGTCCCACCCAAATGGGCAAATTATAGTAATTTTATTTTCTTTTCGGTTACTATCTACAATGTTTTGTAGAGAATAAAGATAGGAACCGTTAGCATCTTTTATGGGGTTTCCAGTTATTGGATTTTCTTTGCTATTTCCAATGAATTCTCTATTGATATCAATTTTCCATTCTTTTAATAAGTCTGGTGTTATACCAAAAACTTGAAGAGAATTAACCCCTATGAGTTGTATTTTAGTGTTGTTCTTGTAAATTCTAGAACCCTTAATGGTGTAGTTTTCTGAATTAGTACTTTTTGGGAGTGTTTTTTCATAGTTACAAGAAAGAAATAATAGTAATACTATAGAAATGATAGTTACATTTTTAATAAGTACCTTTCGATTGAACACCATTGATTTTAAATATTAATATTCCTTTCTATTATTTCTTAAATATATAAAAAAGAACGCTCTGAAAAATCAGAGCGTTAATTCTATTATTATTTTGTAATAGTTTGTTTTCTATCCGGACCAACAGAAACAATTTTAATTGGCACTTCAAGCTCTTTTTCAATAAACTCGATATATTCTTTTAATTCAACTGGAAGTTCTTCATAAGTAGTCATTCCGGTTAAATCTTGTTTCCATCCTTTGAATTCTTTGTAAATTGGAGCAACATTTTCTTCTTCTACATTGTAAGGGAAATGAGCAATGTTTTTTCCTTTATAATTGTATTCAGTACAAATTTTTAATGTGTCAAAACCAGAAAGTACATCACCTTTCATCATCATTAATTGCGTTACGCCATTCACTTGTACTGCATATTTTAACGCCACTAGGTCTAGCCATCCACAACGTCTCGCTCTTCCTGTAACCGAACCAAATTCGTTACCTACTTTTGCCATTGTCGCTCCATCTTCGTCAAAAAGTTCAGTAGGGAAAGGGCCACTACCAACACGTGTAGTGTAAGCTTTGAAAATTCCGTATACTTCTTTGATTCTGTTTGGCGCAATTCCTAAACCAGTACAAGCCCCTGCTGCAGTAGTGTTAGAAGAAGTTACAAATGGGTAAGTACCAAAATCAACGTCTAATAAAGAACCTTGAGCACCTTCACATAAAATAGATTTGCCTGCTTTTTGAGCTTGGTGCATGTATTCTTCGCTGTCAATGAAATCTAATTTTTTAATTTCTTCAATAGCTTCAAAAAATTCTGCTTCTAATTCAGGTAAGTTATATTGTAATTCTACACCGTAAAAAGCAATCATCGCTTCGTGTTTGTCTGCAAGAGAACGGTATCTTTCTTTGAAATCTTCTAATTCAATATCTCCTACGCGTAATCCGTTTCTACCTGTTTTGTCCATGTAAGTTGGTCCAATACCTTTAAGAGTAGAACCAATTTTAGCTTTACCTTTAGAAGCTTCAGAAGCAGCATCTAGTAAACGGTGAGTAGGTAAGATTAAGTGCGCTTTTCTAGAAATAATTAATTTCTTTTTGATGTCGATGTCGAATTTTGCTAATCCCTCGATTTCTTTTTGAAATACTACAGGGTCAATCACAACACCGTTTCCAATAACATTTACCGCTGATTTATGGAAAATTCCTGAAGGAATGGTTCTAAGTACGTGTTTTATTCCGTCAAATTCTAAAGTATGTCCAGCATTTGGTCCACCTTGAAAACGGGCAATAATATCGTAATTTGAGGTAAGAACGTCAACAATTTTTCCTTTTCCTTCATCTCCCCATTGTAATCCTAGTAATAAATCTACGGTCATTTTTAATTTATTTATTTAATCCTTAATTTGTTTTGGCGATTTTGATTTTGCGCCTATTTAACTAAAAGTTTTATTGATTTTCTTGTTGTTTTTCTTCCGTATTGCTTTTTTTCTTTGTGCCATAGAAATACAAGGAATGATTGTTAATTTCTACATCAAAAATCTCTTCAATTGTTTTTTTGATGGTTTGTATTCTTGGGTCACAAAATTCGATCACTTCACCAGTATCGGTCATAATAATGTGATCGTGTTGTTTGTCAAAATAGGATTTTTCATAATGCGCCTGATTTTGTCCAAACTGATGCTTACGAACTAAAGCACAATCTAATAACAATTCGATGGTATTGTATAAAGTAGCTCTACTGACACGGTAGTTTTTATTTTTCATTTTGATATATAGATTTTCTATATCAAAATGTTCTTCGCTTTCATAGATTTCCTGAAGTATAGAGTAACGTTCAGGCGTTTTTCTATGGCCATTTTTTTCAAGATACATTGTAAAAACATTTTTTACAATTTCTTGGTTTTTATTGTTATTTGTTGAAATGAGTGTCATATTCGGCAAAGATAATTTTTTATTTTAATAGTTTTCAAGTTTAAGTACTTATAAGAGAATAATTTTGTTCTTTTTTTTAGAACTGCAGATGCCAAACTAAAAAAAGGATTAGAAATTATAAGTCTCTAATTTTTGTAAACTCGAGTCACTCGATCAATTCCGTCAATTTTTTTAATGTTTTCAATTAGTTTTTTCAAAATTGTGATGTTTCGAACAACAACGGTTAATTGTCCTTTAAAAAGTCCAGCTTCTCCGCTCAAAGAAATACTTTGGATGTTGACGTTCATGTTGTTTGAAATAACTTTGGTAAGCTCGTTTGTTAAACCAATACTGTCCATTCCGGTTATGTTCAAAGTAGCTTTGAATTCTTGTTGTGAAGAATCAATCCATTTTGCCTGCATAATTCGGTATGCATAATTCGATTGTAGCGAAATGGCATTAGGACAATCTTTTTTGTGTACTTTTATTCCTTCGTTGATGGTTACAAATCCAAAAACCTGATCTCCTGGAATTGGGTTACAACAGCTCGCTAGTTTGTAATCTAATTTGTCTTGTTCTTTTCCAAAAACGAGCAAGTCATAATTGTTGTGAAGTATAGGTTTGTGAATGTCGGCATCAGCAGTATTATTTCCGCCTCGTTTAATTTTGTTTTTAAAGAAATTAATTAATGAGTTGCTTTTTTGTGCGGCAAAATCTTTTAATTGTTGGTTGTCAATCGTACCTAAACCTACTCGATAAAATAAATCCAAACTGGTTTTAAGATGGAAAAAGTTAACTAATTCATTCGTAACCGTTTCATTCAAAGTGATTTTTAAATGTTTTAATTTACGTGTCAGTAATTCTTTTCCTTCTTCGGCGATTTTCTTCGTGTTCTCATTAAGAACATTTTTTATTTTATTCTTTGCTCTCGAAGTAGTTACATAGTCTAACCAGTTAGCGGTAGGTTTTTGGTTAGGCGAAGTGATAATTTCTACTTGATCACCGCTTTTTAATTTGTAGTTCAAGGGTGCTAATTTACCATTCACTCTGGTTCCTCGGGTTTTGACTCCTATTTCAGAGTGGATACTGAAAGCAAAATCCAAAGAAGTAGCTCCTTTAGGTAGGGATTTAATATCTCCTTTTGGAGTAAACACATAGATTTCTTTCGAATATAAATTCATTTTGAAATCTTCTACAAAGTCAATGGCATTGGTCTCTGGGTTTTCTAGAGCTTCCCTCAATAGGTTAAGCCAAACATCTAATCCACCTTCTTCTGAATCTCCATTTTTGTATTTATAGTGTGCTGCATAGCCTTTCTCGGCAATTTCATCCATACGCTCACTACGTACTTGGATTTCAACCCATCGCCCTTTTGGTCCCATTACGGTAATGTGGAGCGCTTCGTAACCTGTTGATTTAGGCGAGGAAATCCAATCTCTTAAACGGCTCGGGCTTGGTCTATAATGATCTGTAACAATGGAGTATATTTTCCAGGCGATGAATTTTTCGTCGTGTGGGGCCGATTTATAAACAATTCGGAGGGCGAATTTATCGTAAACCTCGTCAAAAGTTACGTTTTGTGTTTTCATTTTTCTACGAATAGAGTAGATTGATTTAGGGCGGCCTTTGATGATATAGTCAATGCCTTCTGCATCCAGAGAAGCTTTTAATATATCCGAAATATCTTTGATATAAGCGTCTTGTTGTTCCTTGGTTTCTTTGATTTTACTGGCAATATCATTGTAAACAGATGGCTCGGTGTATTTTAATCCTAAATCTTCTAGCTTAGTTTTGATGTTGTAAAGTCCTAATCGATGCGCTAATGGGGCATAAATATACAAGGTTTCCGAAGCAATTTTAATTTGCTTATGGTCGTCCATCGATTCCATTGTTTGCATGTTGTGCAATCTGTCGGCAATTTTTATTAAGATTACACGAACATCATCGTACAAAGTCAAAAGCATCTTACGGAAGTTTTCGGCTTGCATAGATACATTCATGTCTTTTTGTACGATAGAAATTTTAGTCAATCCTTCAACCAGTTGGGCAACTTTAGGATTGAACATGCTTTCAATATCTTTGACAGTTATTGGTGTGTCTTCAACTACGTCGTGTAATAAGGCTGCCGCAATTGAGGTAGCGCCAAGACCAATTTCTGATGCTACAATTTTAGCAACAGCAATTGGATGAAAAATATAGGCTTCTCCTGATTTTCTTCTTTGTTCTTTATGGGCATCTACGGCAACATCAAAGGCCTTACGGATTAGTTTCTTGTCTTCAGGAGTTAAAGTTTGGTAACTAATACGAAGTAATTCTTTATATTCTTGAGCAATTGCTTTATTTTCTTTTTCGATTTCTATTTCGGTCATATTTCCAGTGTTCATTTTCTAAAAATAAAGATAAGTTTGCATATATGCAAGAGTTGGGATTTCAGATTTTAGAATGCAAATTTCAGATTTCAGAACGGATTCTGTAATCTAAAAACCTCGTTGTCTTTTGGCTTCAAAAATTAAAATAGCTGCAGCAACCGATACATTCATACTGTCTATTTCTCCTTGCATAGGGATTATGATATTTTGTGTAGCGGCATCGCGCCATTCTTGAGTAAGTCCGGTGGCTTCAGTACCAACAACTAAGGCTGTAGGTTTTGTATAGTCTTGGGTGTGGTAACTAGTTGAATTTTGCAAGGTAGCACAATAGAAATTGATGTTTTTTTCTTTTAAAAAAGCTATGATTTCTGAAGTACTTGCACTTGCAATTTGATTGGTAAATAAACAACCTACGCTGGAACGAACAATGTTTGGGTTGTATAAATCACTTTTTGGATTAGCAATGATTACGGCATCTAGATTGGCAGCATCAGCAGTGCGTAAAAGTGCACCAATGTTTCCTGGTTTTTCTGGGGCTTCGGCTACTAAAATTAATGGGTTTTCCGAAAGTTGTAAATCCGAAAGTTGTAATGACTTGGATTTGGCTACAGCCAAAATTCCTTCGGTTGTTTCTCGATAGCTTAATTTTTGGTAAACGGCTGTGTTGATTTCAATGAAATCGGTTTTAGGAGCCAGTTTTTTGGCTTCTGTTTCACTACAAATATCGGGACAAAACAGTATTGTTTCAATTTCATAATTGCCTTTTGTAGCTAATGAAATTTCGCGCACTCCTTCAATTAAAAAAGTACCTGTTTGTTTTCTGTTTTTAGCTTTTTCTTGTAATAATACTAAAGATTTTATGAATGGGTTTTGAATGGATGTTATTTGTTTCAAGCGATTCTAAATTTTAGTATTGTAATGAAAATTAAATAGTTCTTTGTACTACTTCAAAAATTTTAGAATCCTCGCATTTTAAGGTCTTTGAAGGGAATTTCATCAATAGAGCATAGTCGTGTGTTGCCATGATAATGGTTTTGCCATTGGCATTAATTTTTTTCAAAACATCTAAAACTTCAACGCTGGTTTGAGGATCTAAGTTTCCTGTAGGTTCATCGGCTAAGATTAGTTCTGGATCGTTCAAAAGTGCTCTAGCAATCGCAACACGTTGTTGTTCTCCTCCTGAAATTTGATGAGGCATTTTTGAAGCATGGTTTTTCATGCCTACCTTGTCTAAAACTTCTTCAATTTTACGCTCCATTTCGTCTTTGTCTGTCCAGCCAGTTGCTTTCAATACAAAAAGCATGTTGTCTTGAATGGAACGATCTGGTAAGAGTTTGAAATCTTGGAAAACAATACCAATTTTACGTCTTAAAAACGGAATGTCATTTTCTTTAAGTGTTTCTAAATCAAAGTCTACTACATGTCCTTGACCTTCTGTTAAAGGCAAATCGGCATAAAGTGTTTTCATAAAACTACTTTTTCCGGAACCTGTTTTTCCAATGATGTACAGAAACTCGCCCTGGTTTACTTCTAGGTTTACGTTTGATAAGATTACTTTATCTCCTTGATAAATGGTTGCGTTTTTTAATGACAGTACAGCTTGAGACATAATTAACGATTGTTTATGGTGTAAAAGTAATTATCAATTATGAAATAGCAATATCAATCTCATAGTTTTTTGTGGTTTGTTAAAAGATTTGTTCATAATAAAAGCGGTTTGTGCCACGTTATAAAGCCTATATTATAATATATTTGGATATTAAAAACAGATAAAATGCGTAAATTTTCTTGGCTCTTTTTTTTGTTGGTTTTAGTTAAAACCAATACGCTATCAGCACAGAAATCAACAATATATACTACTGATTTAAAAGATTTTGATCGTGCCATTTCTTTGTATAAGGATAATCAATATATATCGGCACAATACCTTTTTGAAAAAGTAAAAATGGCGACACATGATGAGGAAACCAAATCGGATTGTGCGTATTACGATGCTAGTTGTGCCGTTCGGTTAGGACATGCTAATGCTGATGTGTTGATGGAATCCTTTTTAGAAACTTATCCAACAAGTTCAAAAAGCAACCAAGCTTACACCGAAGTAGCGCATTATTATTTCAATCAAGGTAATTATTCGGAGGCCTTAAATTGGTTTGAGAAAGTAGATGAGAATCAGTTAAATGCTACCGAAAAAGATCGTTTTAACTTTCAAAAAGGCTATAGTTTCTTCAGTTCAAAAAATAAAAAAGAAGCAACAAAATATTTTAATAAAGTTTTAAATTCAGAAGTGTATGGTTCGCAAGCTAAATACTATCTGGGTTTTATGGCTTATGAAGGCGATAATTATCAAGAAGCTAACAAGTATTTTGATGCAGTGGCAAAAGAAGAAAAATACTCCGAAAAACTGTCTTATTATCAAGCGGATATGAGCTTTAAGTCGGGTAATTTTGAAAAAGCAATAGAGCAGGGGCAAAAAGCAATGGCCAAATCAACACCTGCGGAACAATCAGAATTACACAAGATAATTGGGGAGAGTTATTTTAATTTAAAAAAATACAATGAAGCTATTCCTCATTTAGTAGCCTACAAAGGTAAAAAAGGCAAATGGAGTAATACGGATTATTACCAATTAGGTTACGCTAATTATAAGCAAGACGATTATGAGAAAGCAATTGCTCAGTTTAATAAAATCGTAGGAGGAAAAGACGGAGTTGCTCAAAATGCTTATTATCATTTGGGTGAAAGCTATTTGAAATTAAATCAAAAACAACAAGCATTAAATGCTTTTAAAAATGCTTCAGAAATGTCTTTTGATGAAGCAATCCAGGAAGATGCTCATTTGAATTATGCAAAACTAAGTTATGAATTGGGGAATTCGTATCAAAGTGTTCCTTCGGTTTTGTTAGCTTTTATGGATAAGTATCCTAATAACGCAAATCGTTCAGTAGTAGAAAAACTTTTGATAGATTCTTACATCTCTTCAAAAAACTACAAAGAAGCGATGATTTTATTGGAAAAAAATAAAAGTCCAGAGAATAAATTGGCTTACCAAAAAGTGACATTTTACAGAGGTTTAGAATTGTATACAGATAGAAATTATACTCAAGCTTTACCAATGTTTCAGAAATCATTAGCTAATGGAGTAGATGCGCAATTTACCGCCAGAGCTACTTTCTGGAAAGGAGAAACAGAATATGTGTTAGAAGATTATGATAAGTCGTTATTGAGTTTTAAACAATTTGTAGGCATGACTACTGCGGCTTCAACTCCAGAATATAAAAACAGTAGTTATAACGTTGCTTATGCTTATTTTAAATTAAAAGAATATGAAGCGGCTGGAGATGCTTTTCAAAAGTTTATCGAAAAAGTAAAAGACGATAAAACAAGAATTACAGATGCTTATTTACGATTGGCAGATTGCCGATTTGTGACCACAAAATATTGGCCAGCTATGGATGCTTACAATAAAGTGATTGAATTAAAAAGTGTTGATGCTGATTATGCCTATTTTCAAAAAGCAATGTGTTATGGTTTTGTGTCTCGAAACGATAAGAAAATTGATGATTTGAATGCTTTTATACAAGCTTACCCTAAATCAAGCTACCGTGATGATGCAATGTTTGAATTAGGTAATACTTATGTAGCTACTAGCAAGCAAGATGCGGCATTAAAATCATACGACAGATTGATTAATGAATATAAAAATAGTGCCTTTATTTCTAGAGCAATTTTGCGTCAAGGTTTAGTGTATTACAATTCAGATAGAAATGCTGAAGCATTGGTAAAATTCAAAAAAGTAGCTGCCGAATATCCTAAAACACCAGAAGCTCTAGAAGCGGTAGCGACAGCGCGATTAATTTATGTTGATAGTGGTAAGGTAGCAGAATATGCTAATTGGGTTAGAACATTAGATTTTGTAGCGGTTACCGATGCTGATTTGGATAACGATACTTTCGAATCGGCGATGAAGCAATATGAGCAAAATAATACGGCTCAGGCAATTTCCGGATTCAGAGCTTATATAGCTAGTTTTCCTAATGGTATTCATGCTTTGAAAGCTAATTTCCAGTTGGCACAAGCTTATTATGCAGAAGGACAAAAAGACAAAGCAATACCGAATTACCAATATGTAATTAACGAACCAAGGAATGAATACACCGAACAATCTTTGTCTCGATTAGGACAGATTTTATTAGAGAGTGGAAATAAAGAAAAAGCGATTCCTGTTTTGCTTCGTTTAGAAAATGAAGCTGATTTGTTTCAGAATAAAGTCTTTGCGCAATCCAATTTAATGAAATGTTATTATGAAGGTAAAGAATATGCTAATGCGGTAGTTTATGCCGAAAAAGTATTGGCGAATCCTAAAACGGATGATAGTGTAAAAAGTGATGCGCAAATTATAATTGCTCGTTCGGCTATGCAAACAGGAGATGATCTTAAGGCAAAATCAGCTTACGCAAAAGTGCTGCCAATTGCAAAAGGAGAATTAGCAGCTGAAGCCCTGTACTACGATGCTTATTTTAAAAACCAAGAAGGGAAGTTTGACGCTTCAAATACCGTTGTGCAAAAATTAGCAAAGAGTTATGCTGCTTATCGTTATTATGGTGCAAAAGGTTTGATCGTAATGGCTAAAAACTTCTATGGATTGAAAGATAGTTTTCAGGCTACCTATATTTTGGATAGTGTGATTCAAAATTTTTCAGATTTCCCAGAAGTTGTTCAAGAAGCACAAACGGAGTTAAATCGAGTGAAATCAGAGGAATCAAGAACGAATTCTTCTATTGGTAATTAATTAGAAATAGATAAAAGAATAAAGAGAAGAGATTAAAAAAAACTAATTATCTGCTTATACTCATTTTGGTTTAAAGGTTTAGAAAGCAGAGTAAAAAATAAAATATGAATTTCAATTTCCAAAATAAAATAATAATAGGGCTGTTTCTAATGGCTTTACAGGTTTCTTGGGCACAGAAAAAAGATGAAAATATTGGTTCAGAGGTTGTAAATGTGGTAAAACCATATACGCCAACTGTTTCGGATGCTTCTAAAATTCAAGAAGCCCCAGTTCTGGATGATGAAGGTAATGCAAAAAAGGAAACAATAAAATACACCATTTTTTCCTTTCCTGTTGCTTCTACTTTTATGCCTGCAAAAGGAAAAGCAGAAGGTGTAGATAAAGAAGCAAAAGAAAAATTTTATAATAATTATGTGACTTTGGGTTATGGTAACTATGGTAATTTAAATGCCGAGTTGTTTATAAATCAAAATTTAGGAGCTAATGATTATGTTGGAGGGATGTTTCGTCATTTTTCATCACAAGGTGGAATAAATGATGTGAAATTGGATAATTGGTTTTACGATACGGCTTTGGATGCCTTTTATGGAGCAAATTATGATAGTATGTCATGGAATATTGATTTGGGTTATCAAAACCAAATATACAATTGGTATGGATTGCCAATGGGTTTTGGGGGTTCGTTGAGTGCCGCTGATCAAAATACTTTGATTGGAAGTATTGATTCTAAACATAGCTATAATGGTATTTCATTAGGAGGGAAATTGAGTTTTAATGAAGGAGCTTTCAAAGAATTAGCGACAAAATTTAGTCATTTTACCGATAGTTTTGATTCGGCTGAAAATAGGTTTTATTTTAATCCTTCTTTAAAGTTTGATGTCTCTGAACAAACCGTTAAAACAGATATTATAGTAGATTATGTAGGCGGTACTTTTCGAAAAAATTATGAAAATTCGAACCTAGAGCCTATAAAGTACGGTTTTACTAATGTGGGTCTAGTACCTAGTTTTTACATTAATGAAAAGGGTTGGGATGTAAACTTGGGTGTGAAACTTTTTTACAGTATGGAGAATCAAGGAAATGATAGTAAGTTTTTAGTATATCCTAATATTAATGTTTCTTATCCCGTGGTAAAGGATTTAATGATTTTCTACGCTGGTGCTGAAGGAAGTTTAGAGCAAAACTCCTATATGGATTTTGTAAAAGAAAATCCTTTTATGTCGCCTACTTTGACTATTGCGCCAACAGATCAACAATATGATATTTTTGCAGGATTAAAAGGAAAGTTAGCCTCAAGCATAAGTTATAATATCAAAGGTTCTTATGTGAACGAACGCGGTAAAGCTTTGTATAAAAGTCAAAACTATACCGAAAATGAAACTAATCAGGACTATGCTTTTGGGAATTCTTTCCAGGTGGTCTATGATGATGTGCGAACTTTTAGTTTGTCAGGCGATTTAAAAGCTGATTTTTCTAAAAATGTAAGTTTTGGAATTGGCGGGACATTTAGTAATTATAAAAGTAATAGCCAGCAAGAAGTATGGAATTTACCAACAGTAGAGGTTAATTCAACTTTAGATTTTAATATTACACCTAAATGGTTTGCTGGTGCAAAAGTATTTTATGTAGGGGAAAGAAAAGATATGCAATTAAATCCGAATGTTGTTTATGTAGTGCAACCAGGTCCAACAACTTTAAAAAGTTATTTTGATGTCAATGCACATCTAGGTTATAAACATAATTCGCAAATAACGGGATTTTTAAAGTTGAATAATATTTCGAATAACTCTTATCAAAAATGGATGAACTATCCAGTACAAGGTTTTCAGGTGTTAGTAGGTGCTAATTTTAAATTCGATTTCTAAGAAGTTTTTTTAACCGCAAAGAAAACAAAGTATACGCAAAGAGCGCTAAGTTTTCCAAGGCAACGCAGATTCATAAACTCTGCGAACTTGGCGAAAAACTTAGCGCTCTTTGCGGTTAAACTAAAGTCCTTGTGGTTGAAAAGAATTACTCTGTAAAAGGAATCGCTACTCTTGTTTTATCCCAACCCAAATTTAAGATCATTCCTTTTTCAGCATTGGTGAAAACCATAGAAAAAGCTTCCAGTGATTCTTCTGATTGTGTTGTAGGAACATTTAGTCTAGCGACATCATTAGCTTCTTTATACGAATAAGATCCCCAAGCATTAAGGTCTTTGTTTAAAATGATTGTCCATTCTTTTTCTCCAGGAATGGTGAATAAAGAATAGGTTCCAGCCTTAATTTTAGTTTTTCCTAAAAAGACATCTTTGTAAAATGTAATTTCGGTTGCTTCGTTAGCACCTGTTCTCCAAACTTTTCCATTAGGAGCTAGTTCGTTTAAACTACGTCCTTTAAGTTGTGGACGACTATACACTACTTTGGCAGTTTTTACAGGGATTTTATAATCATTTGGGTATGAAGTAGCATCCATTGGGCTTTTGTCAATTCCTGGGAATTTTTGAGCTTGAATGCTGGTAGCTGTAAATAATAACAATCCAAAAGCAATTGTAGATAAGATTTTTGTTTTTTTCATAATAGTTTAAAGAATAAGATTAATAAAAGTGTTTACGAAGTTAAATAAAAAAACCTTGTTTCAGATAAATAGGTTTGTCAAATACAATTAAAATAGTGTGAGATGAATATAATCAATTAAATTTGTGAGCCGTTCAAATCATCATTTGGATTAATATGAAATAAAAATGCAAAATGACTTTTAAACAAAAAATACATCAATACTACTCTCGCATGCTAGAGGATCGAATAGATGCTTTTCGGGATATGATTTCGGCTTTGACCGAAGATTCTAAAAATGATGCCAAAGGTTCGGCAGGTGATAAACACGAAACCGCTTTATCGATGATGCATTTGGAACAAGAAAAATTTAATACGAAGTTGCGTGAAGTTTTGAACCAAAAAGCGATTTTGGAAAAAATAAATCCGGAAATAAGTTCAAAATCGATTACTTTAGGAAGTTTGGTGAAAGCCAATGGGATTTATTTGTACCTGTCTTTGGCTTTGCCAAAAATAACTATTGACGGAATCAATGTAATAGCGCTTTCTCCACAATCACCTTTGGGAAATAAATTAATGGGGAATACCATTGGATTTACTTTCGAAATTAATGGAACTCAATATTTGATTGAAGAAATTAATTGATATTATGGATTATTGGTATTTAATATGTAGTTTCTCTTGGTTTGTGTCAGCTTTTGCTTTTTATAAAATTCACAAGCTTTGGTATAAGGATGTTACTGAAAATGATAAGCTTTATAAGTTTCAGGTAAAAGTTGGGAATTTAAAAAATTGGATGGGAATTATAATACTTATAATTATGGGAATAGTTTATTTTTTTAAAGCAATAGGCTGAATTCTATATAAATCAGTTATAATCTGTATTGTTTGTATTTTTCCAATCCGATTTACATTTTAAGTTAGCTTAAGCCTGATCGCTTTGGTTTTTATGCATTTGAATTCATTTAAAAAAAATCGAATTCCCTAAAAAAACTTTCGTAAATTCGCCCGTTTAAAATTTTGACTTTAAAACATATTAAAAATTATGAGTAAGATAATGACAGTCGACGTTTTGTCGAGTATTAAGGGAGCACAGCCATCGGAGAGCGTGAACCAATTATTTGATGTAATTAAAAATGCAATTCCAGCAAATAATAATTCCTTAAATAATGTCAATCATAATTGTGTGTCTGTTAGTGATTTAAGAGAAGATGTTGTGGTAGAGAGTTCGGCTATTGAAAAACAAATTATTTTAGAAAACTTCCCGTACAAGAAAAATGGTTTTTTAGTTGTTGCTAAAGTTATAGAAGGATAAAATGGATTCTCAGATAAAAAAAATACACCAACAACTGGTGTCTAAACAAATAAGTTGTACCGCTTTAGTTCAGGAAAAATTAGATTTATTGAAGCAAAATGAATACAATTCAGTAAATAGTACTCTGGATAGCATGGCGCTTGAATTAGCGGCTAAGGTAGATGCTAAGATTGCAAAGGGAGAATCTATCGGCCTGCTTGAAGGTATTCCTTTTGGAATTAAAGATGTGTACATGGTACAAGGAACGTACACGACTGCGAGTTCTGAATTATTAAAAAACTACAAAGCGCCTTATACAGCAACGGCTATCCAAAAATTATTGGATGCGGGAGCTATTCCATTGGTTAAAGAAAACTGTGATAGTTTTGGTCATGGTTCTTCTAGTGAAAATACCATTTTTGGAGCGGTAAAAAATGCAATCAATCCGGAATTTGTGGGTGGAGGTTCAAGTGGAGGTTCTGCAGTGAACGTGGCAAAAGAATATACGATGTTTTCAATTGGAGGAGATACGGGAGGTTCTATCCGTCAGCCTGCGGGATACAATCATATTTATGGTTTGAAACCTTCTTACGGAAGAATTTCTAGATACGGTTTGATGGCTTATGCTTCTTCTACGGATTGTGTTGGTCCATTGGCTAAATCAATTGAGGATATTCGTATCGTGTTGAACGTAATGAGCGGAAAGGATCCAAAAGATCAAACTTCGGTAGCCTCAAGCGAAATTACGGAAGAAGCTCTTGCTAATTCTTCAGTAAAAACAATTGGGTATTTTAAAAATTTCATCGATAGCGAAGCGATTGATGCACAAATAAAAGCAGATTTCTTAGCGGCTATCGAAAAAATTAAAGCTAAAGGAATTGAAGTAAAAGAATTAGATTTCTTCAAATCGGATATTCTAGTTTCTACTTATTATACCTTGGCTATGGCCGAAACAGCATCAAACTTATCTCGTTTGGATGGAACCAACTACGGAAACCGAATTGACGGTGAAAATTTGATTGACAGTTATGCGGTTACCCGTTCTGAGAATTTCTCTGAAGAAACCAAACGTAGAATTGTGGGAGGAAACCAAGTGTTATCTCAAGGTTTCTCTGATGAAATTTATTTGAAAGGTTTGGCTTTAAGAGACCAAATTTCTGAAAACTTCAGTAAGGATTTTGAAGAAGTGGATATTGTTTTATCGCCGGTAACACCTAGTACACCACCAAAAATCGGAGATAGTTTAAAAGATCCTTTGGCGATGTATTTATCAGATGCATACACAGTTGGTTTTAGTTTAGGACAATTACCAACTTTAACCGTGCCACAAGGAACAAGTACAGGTCTGCAAATTACAGCAGCAAAGAATAATGATGAATTAGTGATGCAATTTGCTAACTTCTTAAAAGATATTTTATAATGGAATTGGAACAATTAACAGCGGCTATTAAGGCCCACGATTTAGAATTGGTTATCGGACTGGAAACGCACGTTCGATTAAATACCAAAACCAAGTTGTTTTGTTCTTGTCCAAATCAAGAAATTGAAACACCTAACCAAAATATATGTTCGGTTTGTACCGGACAAATGGGAGTTTTACCAGCTGTAAATAAAGAAGCGGTAATGAAGGCTATTTATTTCGGTAAAGCGGTAGATTCTTCTTTTAGTAATGAAGTGATTTCTTGGGATAGAAAGCACTATGAGTATCCGGATAACCCGAAAAATATCCAGATTACACAATTTCACAATCCGATTATTCCTGACGGACATGTTTCATGTTATCGAAATGATGGTACGCAGTTTACTGTAAATTTGACTCAGGTACATATCGAAGAGGATGCTGCGAAATTGATGCACGAAAAGAAAATTTCCTTAGTGGATTTTAATAAAGCAGGAGTTCCGTTGATCGAAATTGTAACGGAGCCTTGTATTCGTAATATCGAAGATGCTTCAACCTATGCGCAATACATTCAGCGTATTGTTCAGAATTTAGGTATTTCTGAAGCTAACTTAGAAAAAGGGGAATTTAAGTCGGATGTATCGGTGTCTTTGCGTAAAAAACATTCATACGATTTGAATCCAAGAACAGAAATCAAAAACTTGAACTCGTTTAAGTTTATGGTGGAAGCTTTGAAAGAAGAGGTAGAGAAACAATTCAATTATTATATTGAGCACAAAGAGTTTCGTCCTGATCAAACTACGGTTTTATGGGATGCCGATTTGAAGCAAACAAAAACCATGCGTAAAAAGGAATTTGAGGCAGATTATCGTTTTATTTCTGAACCGGATTTACCTTTTGTAAACATCAAAAAAGAAGTAGAAGGAATTAAAGTGGATACCTCTGCTTTGCCTTTTGCGGTAGAATCTATTTTGATTGGTGGAGGTGTTTTGCCTCAGGATGCTAAATTCTTCACGGCAGATAGTTTGCGTTCCAGAACTTTTGTGGCAATAAACCATGAAATCAATGATCCTTCGTTTGTGGCTAAAACATTAGCTAATAATATCAAGGCGGAAGATTATGATAAAATCAATAATATTCAGGATATTATTGCCATTTTTCAGTTGTTTAAAGCAGAGAAAATTACAGCGGTTTTAGTGCAAAATGCATTAGCGAGCTATTTGAAAGACGCTGCTTTTGACTATAAAAAATACTTTGAAGAGAATACTATTTCTGAAGATAAAATTCAAGAAGTAATTGCTAAGGTTATTGCTGATAATGAAGCTGTCGCAAATGATATTAAGGCTGGTGACCAAGGAAAAGCAGGTATTTTAGTTGGTAAAGTTTTAGGTGTTATTGGTAAAGGTGCCAACGGAAAAGTAATTCGCCAGATTATCTTAGACAAATTAGGTGCTGCAGCGGTTACGGAGAAAAATGAAGCGCAGGAAAAAGTGGCGAAAGAAGCTATTGCTGAACAAAAAGAAAGTCAGGAAGAAGCATTGCCGGAAATTCCAATCGTTGTAAAAGATATCTATAGAACACATAAGATTTCGCAATTATCTGAAGCGAATGTTGGAGAAGAAGTGTTATTGTCTGGATGGGTAGCGAGTGTGCGTGACCACGGAGAATTGATGTTTATTGATTTACGTGATTCGAGTTATGAAATTTTCCAGGTTAATATCAGTAGAGAAACATTTCCTAATATCGATGAATTAGTAAAATTGAAGCCTGAAACGGTTATTTCTGTAAAAGGAAAGGTTGTTGGGCGTAATGAAGATGATTATAATGCGGGATTGCGTACTGGTAAAATTGAATTAGAAACATCCGAATTAGAGATATTAAACTTGTCAAAAACGTTGCCTTTCGAAATTAAAAGAGCGGCAAAAACCAATGAGGCAACTCGTTTCCAATACAAGTTCTTAGATCACAGAAATGATGAGGTACGTCGTGCGATTGTAAACCGTCATAAAGTGATTAAGTTAATCCGTGATATTCTGGATGCAGAGGAGTTTTTAGAAATTGAAACACCTATTTTGAGTGCAGGAACAGATGAGGGAGCACGTGAATTTATTGTTCCTACTCGTAAACAAGCAGGTTCGTTTTATACCTTACCACAGGCGCCGCAACAGTTTAAACAAATGTTGATGGTAAGTGGTTATGAGAAATATTTCCAAGTAGCGCGTTGTTTTAGAGATGAGGATTCTCGAGGGGATCGTCAGCCTGAGTTCACACAGTTGGATATGGAAATGGCGTATGCGAGCATGCAACAAATTATCGATTTGAATACGAAATTGTTCAATGAAGTAGTAAAAAAAGTATATGGTAACAAATGGATTTTACATCCGTTTGAAGTGCTTACGTATAAAGAAGCGATGGATTATTACGGTTGTGACCGTCCTGATTTGCGTTTTGGATTAAAAATGCAAGACATTACCGAAATTGTAAAAGAAACTACATTCCAAGTTTTCTCTAAACCAATTGAAGAAGGTGGAATTGTAAAATGTATCAAAGTTTCGGCTCAAGAGCAAGGAAACAAGCGTATGTCTAAAGGTCAAATAGAAGCTTTGACGGCTATTGCACAACAACACGGTTTAGGAGGATTAGCATATATCATCGTAAATGAAGACGAATTGCAATCGCCAATTATTAAGTTTTTAGGAGAGGAAATTGCAGCAGGAATCATTCAGGCTACGAATGCTCAGGTGGGTGATATTGTATTCTTCTCGGCGGCTGATTATGCTACGGCAAATAAGGCTTTGGATGCAGTGCGTCAGGAAATGGGTAGAATGCTTCATTTGATTAATGCTAAAGAATTGCGTCCGGCTTGGGTTGTTGATTTCCCTATGTTTGAAAAAACAGATGAAGGTCGATGGACCTTTACACATAATCCATTCTCTATGCCGGCAATTTATGATTTGCAAAAACACATGGATGGTAAGGAAGAAGAAATCGGTACAATCATTGCGCAGCAATACGATATTATCCTGAACGGATACGAAATTGGAGGAGGTTCTGTTCGTGCTCATAAATCGGAAATTTTGGAAGCAACTTATAGAAATATGGGTTACAACAAAGAAGAGATGATTAAGAGTGTAGGAACGATGTATAAGGCTTTCCAGTATGGAGCGCCGCCACATGGAGGAATCGCTTGGGGAATTGATCGTTTAATGATGATTTTAGAGAAAAAAGCCTCTATTCGTGAAGTTATGGCTTTTCCTAAAACAGGAACCAGTGAGGATTTATTATTTGGAGCTCCATCGCCACTTTCTGATAAAAAGGTAGAGGAAATGAATGTGAGGATTATTAATAAATAGTTTTCTATAATAAGAAAAAGAAAGCGGATTGGTAGAAGTATCAATCCGCTTTTTTATATGTAAGATTTTGTTTTTAAGTTTAGGAACGAGGCTTGTTAAGCCCTCTGTCATAAAGTACGATGCTTCCTGCTACAGAAACATTTAAACTTTTCTCTGATTTGAATTTGACTAAAAAATGGCATTTTTCCATTGCTTTTTTGGATAGACCATTATCTTCTGCGCCTAATAAATACACACAGCGTCTTGGATGTTCAAAAGTTTCTAAATCAACGGCTCTGTCGTCTAATTCAACACCGACCAATCGTGCGCCTTTAGGTAGATTGTTGAAGAAATCTTCAAAGGTTTCGTAATGAAAATAGGGAATTGACTTCACGGCATTGTGCGTGTCGCAGGCTTGTTTAGCGTATCTATTTCCAATGGTGAATATATAACTGGCTCCCAGATTTTGGGCTGTTCTCCATAAAACGCCTAAGTTTTCAGGGGTTTTACCATTCTGTATTCCGATTCCGAAAAATTCGTTTTTAAAATTGTCGTTCATGCTGCAAAAATACGAACAGTTAGTAGTATTGTCAAATTTTAAATTCTAATGAAAAAAAATAAGGGTTTCATTGTTGAAATTGACATATTTTGTTGATAACTTAAGACTATATAAGGGTAATTTTAACGCTATATAAATTGCGTTTTTATATATTTGCGTGTTAGACAAAAATACATTTAGAATAGAACATATGAGCGAAGAAATCAAGAACAATTATTCGGCAGATAGTATTCAAGCATTAGAAGGAATGGAGCATGTAAGGATGCGTCCTTCCATGTATATAGGTGATGTTGGAGTTCGTGGACTTCACCATTTAGTATATGAAGTTGTTGATAACTCTATTGATGAGGCAATGGGTGGTCACTGTGATACCATCAGTGTTGCTATTAATGAAGATGGTTCTATTACAGTAGAAGATAACGGACGTGGTATTCCTGTTGGAATTCACAAAAAAGAAGGTGTTTCGGCATTGGAAGTTGTAATGACTAAAATTGGTGCTGGAGGTAAATTTGATAAAGATTCCTATAAAGTTTCTGGAGGTTTACACGGGGTAGGTGTATCTTGTGTGAATGCTTTGTCTACTCACTTAACAGCTACGGTTCATAGTAGTGATGGTAAAATTTATCAACAAGAGTATGAAAGAGGTAAGGCTTTATATCCTGTAAAACAAATTGGAGATACTTCAAAAAGAGGTACTATCGTTACTTTTTATCCAGATCCAACCATTTTTACACAAACTACGGAGTATTCGTATGATACTTTGTCGGCTCGTATGCGTGAGTTGGCTTACTTGAACAAAGGGATTACAATCAATTTCTGTGATAAAAGAGAATTAGATAAAGACGGAAATCCTCTAGGGGAAGTATTTCATTCTCAAGAAGGTTTGAAAGAATATATCCGTTATTTAGATGGAAACCGTGAGCCTATTATTGGTCATGTAATTTCTATGGATAATCAAAAAGCCGAGATTCCGGTTGAGGTGGCTTTAATATATAATACGAGTTACTCAGAGAATATTTTTTCTTATGTAAATAATATTAATACTCACGAGGGAGGAACGCATTTGCAAGGTTTCAGAATGGGATTAACTCGTTCGCTTAAGAAATATGCTGATGCTTCAGGGATGTTGGATAAGTTAAAATTTGACATTTCCGGAGATGATTTCCGTGAGGGATTGACCGCTATTATTTCGGTAAAAGTTTCTGAGCCACAATTTGAAGGACAAACAAAAACCAAATTGGGTAACAGAGAGGTTGTTTCTCCTGTAAGTCAGGCGGTAAGTGAAATGGTGGAGAATTATTTGGAAGAAAATCCAAATGATGCTAAAATCATCGTTCAAAAAGTAATCTTGGCAGCTCAGGCACGTCACGCGGCTAAAAAAGCACGTGAAATGGTGCAACGTAAAACCGTTATGGGTGGCGGTGGATTGCCAGGTAAATTATCTGACTGTTCAGAGCAGGATCCTGCAAAATGTGAAGTGTATCTTGTCGAGGGAGATTCTGCGGGTGGAACTGCAAAACAAGGTCGTGATCGTAACTTCCAGGCGATTTTACCATTGAGAGGTAAGATTTTGAATGTGGAGAAAGCGATGCATCATAAAGTTTTTGAAAACGAAGAGATTCGTAATATTTTCACGGCTTTGGGTGTAACTGTTGGAACTGAAGAAGATAGTAAAGCTTTGAATATTTCAAAATTACGTTACCATAAAGTAATCATCATGTGTGATGCCGATGTCGATGGTAGTCACATTTCTACTTTGATTTTGACATTCTTCTTCCGTTTTATGAAAGAATTGATCGAAGAAGGGCATGTTTATATTGCTGCTCCGCCTTTATACTTGGTTAAAAAAGGAAATAAGAAAGAGTATGCTTGGAACGATGTTCAACGTGATCAGGCAAATGAAAGAATGGGAGGAAGTGCTAATATTCAACGTTATAAAGGTCTTGGAGAGATGAATGCTGAGCAGTTGTGGGAAACTACAATGGATCCAAATTTCAGAACGTTACGTCAGGTAACTATTGAGAGTTTAGCAGAAGCTGATCGTGTGTTTTCTATGTTAATGGGGGATGAAGTACCGCCACGTAGGGAATTTATCGAGAAAAATGCAGTTTATGCTAATATTGATGCGTAAAAAAATAGTTTTTTCGGTGGTTATTTTGAGTAATAAATTGTAGATTAGCGAGAGTTAACCAATTTTTTTTTACTTAACCGAATAAACGTTTTAATATGAAAGTTACTATTGTAGGAGCAGGAAATGTTGGCGCAACCTGTGCAGACGTTATATCTTATCGTGGAATTGCTAGTGAAGTAGTTTTGTTGGATATCAAAGAAGGTTTTGCCGAAGGTAAGGCTCTAGATATCATGCAATGTGCTACAGATACCGGGTTCAATACTCGTGTAATAGGAGTTACGAATGATTATTCAAAAACCGCAAACAGTGATGTGGTGGTTGTAACTTCTGGAATTCCTAGAAAACCAGGAATGACTCGTGAGGAGTTGATAGGTATTAATGCAGGCATTGTTAAATCGGTTGTGGAAAATATTTTAACCTATTCTCCAGACACTATTATTGTAATGGTTTCAAATCCAATGGATACAATGACCTATTTAGCATTAAAGTCAACAGGTCTTCCTAAAAATAGGATAATAGGTATGGGAGGTATTTTAGATAGTTCTCGATTTAGAACTTATCTCTCTCTTGCTTTAGATAAACCAGCTAATGATATATCAGGAATGGTAATAGGTGGTCATGGTGATACAACGATGATTCCTTTAACACGTTTGGCTGCTTATAACGGAATACCTGTTAGTCAGTTTTTGTCGAAAGAGGTGTTGCAAAAAGTGGCTGCAGATACCATGGTAGGAGGAGCGACTCTTACAGGGCTTTTGGGGACATCAGCTTGGTATGCACCGGGAGCTTCTGTAGCGTTTTTGATAGACAGTATTTTAAATGATCAAAAAAGAATGATTGCTTGTTCTGTTTATGTTGAGGGCGAATACGGTCAAAATGATATTTGTATTGGAGTGCCATGTATTATTGGGAAAAATGGAGTTGAGGAGATTATCGATATTCAATTAGATGATAATGAAAAAGCTTTATTTGCGAAGAGTGCTGATGCAGTTAGAGCTATGAATGATGCTTTAAAAGGTATTTTGGCTTAACAAATTTCACATAATAGAGTGAAGACTGCAATTTTGCAGTCTTTTTTTTGAGATTAATTAATAAATAAATTGGTTAATCTTAACCAGAATTATATATTTGCTCGGTTTAAAAAAAGATTTATAGCCATTTTTGTTTAATTTGGAAAGATAGTAATAGCTAAAGTGTTGGTTATTAAGGCTTGATGAAAAAATAAATTTAAAATAATTAATTTTTAGTAATAATGCAGAATAAAGGACTTATTAAATTTTTCGCAATTCTATTTGCATTGGTAAGTATTTACCAACTCACGTTCACTTTCGTTGCTAATGGCGTTAAGAGTGAAGCTAAAGCTTTCGCAGGGGATAATCCTGATAAAGAGTTAAAATATTTAGATTCTATAGGTAAAGTTCCTGTGTTGAATCTAGGCTTTACTGAATTTACATATGATGAGGTAAAAAACAAACAATTAAATAAAGGTCTGGACTTAGAAGGAGGAATCAATGTAATTCTTCAAATTTCTATCAAAGATGTATTGAAAGGATTAGCTAATAATTCTAAAAATCCAGTTTTTAATAAGTCATTGGCAGATGCAACTGCTAATTTAGAAGGAAATAAAAATTACTTAGATAAGTTTTTTGAAGCTTTTGAAGCGAATTCAAAAGGTACAGTAAAATTAGCTTCTCCAGATATTTTTGCAAACAGAAGTATGCAGGGTGAAGGTGGTGTTGATTTTCAAATGACCGATGCTCAGGTTCAAAAAGTAATCAAAAGAAAAGTTGGTGAATCTATCGAAAGTGCTTACAAAGTATTAAGAGAGCGTATCGATAAATTTGGAGTAACTCAGCCAAATATCCAAAAATTAGGAGAATCAGGAAGAATCTTAGTAGAGCTTCCAGGTGCTAAAGATGTGGATAGAATTAAAAAATTATTGGGTGGAAAAGCACAATTAGAGTTCTGGGAAACTTATAAAATAGAAGAAGTTGGTAACTTCTTGATGGCTGCCAATGAAACTTTGAAAAAAACAGAGGTTACTAAAAAAGAAGCGAAACCAGTCGTTAAAGATTCATTAAGTGCTTTATTAACGGATGCAAAAGATACAGCTACTGCTAAAAAAGGAAATAATCCTTTATTAGACAAGATGATTGGTCAAGGTGGTGGACCTGTATTAGGTTTATTTGCACCAAAAGATACAGCGGTAATCAATGCTTATTTCAAAAGACCAGAAATTAGAAATTTATTAGCTGCTGACCAACGTTATGCAAAATTTGTTTGGAGTAAACCAACAAATTTAACTGACAAAGAGGGTAAACAAATTGAAGCTGTAGAATTATATGCTTTAAAAGGTAACAGAGACAATGTTCCAGCGATGAACGGAGGTCTAGTTACGGATGCAAATGATACTTTTGACCAAATGGGTAAACCTGCTGTTTCTATGCAAATGAGTCCACAAGGTGCTAAAGTATGGGAGGAATTAACAGGAAG
The DNA here is from genome assembly GCA_002454195.1 of Flavobacterium sp. UBA6721. GTDB lineage: Bacteria > Bacteroidota > Bacteroidia > Flavobacteriales > Flavobacteriaceae > Flavobacterium > Flavobacterium nitratireducens. The sequence continues at coordinate 4,535 of DKIJ01000016.1, read as the reverse complement.
AGCTTTTGCTCAAAAAAGTTATATTGCTATCGTTTTGGATAATGTAGTTTATTCTGCTCCTGGTGTTACTAGTGGACCAATTGCAGGTGGTAGATCTGAAATTACAGGTTCTTTTGATATTACAGAAACTAAAGATTTAGCTAACGTATTAAACGCAGGTAAATTACCAGCTTCTGCTGATATTATTCAATCTACAGTAGTTGGACCATCTTTAGGACAGGCTTCTATTGATGCAGGTATGATTTCTTCTATTGTAGGATTTGTTTTGGTATGTTTATGGATGGTATTCTATTATGGTAAAGCAGGTTGGTATGCTAACTTAGCGTTATTATTAAACTTACTTTTCTTATTCGGAATTATGGCAAGTTTTGGTTTTGTATTAACATTACCAGGTATTGCAGGTATCGTGTTAACATTAGGTACTGCGGTAGATGCTAACATCATTATCTATGAAAGAGCAAAAGAAGAATTGCGTGAAGGTAAATCTTTATCAGATGCTGTAATTTCGTCTTACGGATGGCATGGAGCGATGCGTTCAATCATTGATGCTAACGTGACTCACGTTTTGACTGGAGCTATCTTGTTTATTTTTGGAACTGGACCTATTAAAGGTTTTGCTTTGACATTACTTATTGGTATCGTAACTTCTTTGTTTACCTCAATTTTTATTGCAAGAATTTTTATCGATAGAAATATTTTAGGAAAAGCTAGTTTGACATTCTCAACTAATATTACTAAAAATTGGTTTACTAACTTCCACTTCGATTTTATTAAAATCAAAAAGATTACCTATGTTTTCTCATCTATTGTGGTGATTGTTAGTTTGATTTCTATTTTCTTCGTTAATGGATTAGATGAAGGTGTTGATTTTGTTGGAGGTAGAACATTCCAAGTTAAATTTGAAAAGCCTGTAGACGCGGCAGTTGTTTCTGAAGAATTATCAGCTGCATTTGGTACGCCAGTTGAAGCTAAAGTTTTAGGAGATGCTGATCAATTAAAAATTACTACTAAGTATAAAATTAAAGAAGACGGTGTTGCTGTTGACGAGGAAGTGAATCAAAAATTATACAAGGCATTAGCTAAATATTACACTAATGTTTCTTATGATAAATTCACTAATACGTTTGAAGGTAAAAAAGTTGGGGTATTACAAGCATCGAAAGTAGGAGCTTCGATTTCAGAAGATATTAAAACAAACTCTTATTGGGCAGTTTTAGGTGCTATGGCTGTTATTTTCTTATACTTGATGATTTCATTCCGTAAATGGCAGTATTCATTAGGTGCTGTTGCAGCTGTTGCTCATGACGTAATCTTTGTATTGGGTATCTACTCTTTATGTTATAAATTCATGCCTTTCCACATGGAAATGGACCAACATTTTATCGCAGCAATACTTACTGTAATTGGATATTCGATGAATGATACAGTAATTGTATTTGATAGAATTAGAGAATTTATTATTGGTAACCGTAAAGGTACTTTCGAAGAAATTGTTAATGCTTCTATTAATACAACATTATCAAGAACATTGAATACTTCATTAATGATGATTCTTGTGTTATTAACGATGTTTATTTTTGGAGGTGAGTCTATCCGAGGATTTATCTTTGCTATGTTGGTAGGTATTGTAGTGGGAACTTATTCTTCATTATTTATCGCAACTCCGGTATTGGTAGATACTATTTCAATAGAAGATAAAAAGCAAATTGAAGAGCAACACAAAGCTGCTTAATTCTGTTTGTTACATATATTAGAAAAGACCCAACTTTTAGTTGGGTCTTTTTTTTGTAATCGATAGTACTACAAATAATAGTTTTTATATTCGTGTTTCCCTTTTATAAAGCTTGCTTTTTTAATATATTTACGAAATATTAAGATTTTCCCAAATCGAATCTTTTTTTAAAATCGATACAATGAAAAAGAATATAATAGTATTAGTCTTTGTCTGTCTAATTGATTTGTTCTTCGCTACGCGAATGTCGGCTCAAACACCAGCACCTACACCAACTCCTGCATTTTTGTATTATTGTCTCAATGAAACAGCGGCTCCATTGTCGGCAACTCCATCAGGAGGAGGAACCTTGAGATGGTACACAACCTTGACAGGAGGAACTTTTTCTACTACAGCACCAACGCCACCTACAAATGTGGCAGCTACAGGATCAAATCATCTTAAGTATTTTGTTACCCAAGTGATTGGAGGAGTTGAAAGTACTCCTCGAACTGAAATTGATGTTTATGTAGAACAGCATTTGTCTTTATTTTGTGTCGCAGGAACAAATTCGATTTTTTTTGATTTTGCTAATACAGGTCAATCAAGCTTTACTTATAGTTATACTATTGATGGGGGAACTCCTATTACGGGGACACATAATTCCCCTTCTAATTTAATGGTTTCAGGCTTAAATGAAGGTCAGACAGTTGTGTTTACACTTACTGCGGTAGGAGCCAAAGCTTGTGTAACACCAGAAACAACTAGTTGTAAAACGATTTGTTCAGCTACCGTTACAACACCCAATTTTGCAGCTATCGGTCCATTGTGTGAAGGTTCGGTGGCACCCGTTTTAGGTCCGACATCTCCCAATGGAATTTCAGGTACTTGGTCCCCGGCTACGATTAATACTGCTCTTCCTGGTACAGTAGCTTATACATTTACACCCAATCCGACTAGCTTTCCTTGTGCCAATCAACAAGTGATGAATATTACAATTAATGCTAAAGCAACACCTGTATTTAATTCTATTCCATCAACGGTTTGTCAGAGTGCTACAGCACCGGTATTGCCTTTGACATCAGATAATGCAACACCTATTACTGGAACATGGACACCGAGCGCTGTTAATACAGCTATTTTAGGGCCTGTAACTTATACTTTTACTCCTAATGCAGGGCAATGTGTGGTTGTAACTCCAACAACGGCTACAATCACCGTTTTACCTAATGCAGTTAATCCCAATTTTGCTCCGATTTCACCCATTTGTATTGGAAGCAATCCTCCAACTTTAAGTACGGTTTCACCAGCAGGAATTGTGGGTACTTGGTCACCTTCAACAATTAGTACTACAGCTGCTGGAACTAGTTCTTATACTTTTACGCCCGATCCTAATCAGTGTGCGGTACAGCAAACATTGAGTGTAACCATAACTCCAAAGACGGTAACCAATTTTACTCAAATTGCTCCATTTTGTGCCGGAAGTACAGCGCCTACTTTGGGAACAACATCTCCAAATGGAGTATCAGGTAGTTGGTCGCCAACTGTAGTTGACAATATGGCCAGTGGGACATATATTTTTACTCCCAATTCAAATGAATGTGCTACAGTACAAACGATGAATATTATTGTAAATCAGCCTATAAATCCGGGGTTTAATGATTATACTATTTGTTCAGGAAGTGTAGCGCCTAATTTAGATACTACTTCTCCTTATGGTGTAACAGGAACCTGGAATCCGTCAGCTGTAGATAATTTGAATAGTGATTCATATACTTTTACTCCCGATCCAGGGCAATGTGCCGTAGTGCAGACAATTGATGTAACGGTTTTACCTTCTAATACTTTGGTTGATTTTAGCTGGACGGTTACAGAGGCTTTTGTTGAAAACCAAATAATCACTATTTCGGCGACAGCGGCTGGTGGCGATTATCTTTATCAATTGGATGAAGGTCCTTTACAATCTAGTAATGTATTTGAATATGTAGCTTCAGGGACACACTCAGTAACTGTAGTTGATCAAACAGGATGCAGTGATCCAATTACCAAATCAGATATAGTGGTGATTAATTTCCCTAAATATTTTACACCAAATAATGACGGATATAATGATTATTGGAATGTACCCGAGTTAAGTTCGCAACCCTATGCTTATATTCGAATTTTTGATCGATATGGAAAGTTTTTAAAACAAATCAGTCCTAATGGAGCGGGATGGAATGGAACTTATAATGGACATTTTTTACCTGCTGATGATTACTGGTTTGTTATTCATTATATGGAAAATGATGTAGTTAAGGAATTTAAATCCCATTTTGCTTTAAAGAGATAAAAAATTGAGGAATTGCTAATAGTAATTCCTCAATTTTTTTGTGATAACTTCCAGTTTTAATTTCGCCTATTATAAATTCAGAACCTTCCTTGTAATTGGTATTGTAAAAAACTTTTACATCATTTCTTTCGTCTAGTTTTCTAACCAGATTTAATCCCATTCCTGTTCCTGATTCTCCTCTAGATTTTTGTCCTAATGTGTAAAACATTTGGAATATTTTTTCAGCTTGATTTTCAGGAATACCTGGTCCATTATCTTTAATTGCTAGGTGTTGTAGCAAAGAAAACCTTTACTATAACTCGGAAGAAGATTTTTATGTGTGTCCAATGGGACAAAAAATGACAAAAACACATCAAAGTAAACGAATAACAGAAGCTGGCTACACCCAAAACCTATCACATTACCAAGCTCAAAATTGCGAAGGTTGTCCATTACGAGGGCAAAGTTTTAAAGGAAAAGGCAATCGATGTATTGAAAGAAACCATAACCTAG
>DKIJ01000036.1 GCA_002454195.1 Flavobacterium sp. UBA6721 | reverse complement strand
AACTATTGAAGAATTTAACAATCAAATTAATTACAAAAATGTAGCTTAACTTAATGTGCCGTTTTTGTTTGCATATCCAATCAAAAGGTTTTAAAGAAATTATTAGACAAAATAAATATAAGCGCAGACATTGCTAAAAATGGATTTGAAGCTCTAAGTCTTTATGAAAAAAACGACAATGACATCATTTTCATGGATTTACACATGCCAGAAATGGACGGTTTTCAAGCTACCGAAAAAATCCATGCTTTACCCAAATATCAAATAAATCCAACACCTATAATTGCGGTTACCGCTAGTGCCTTTGAAGAAGATAAAATAAAAGCAATCTCTATGGGTATGGATGATTTTATTACCAAACCCGTGGTATTAAAAAATTTGGAAGAATTAATAGCCAAACAAAGCCAACTCCAAAATTAATACTGAAGTCTTTAAAACCATCTTTTACGCTTAAACAAAAGAACCCCAAAAAGAGACAACAAAGACGAAATAAAAATAATGATCCAAATGCCGTAATGGTTGTTCTCTAAATTATTAGGTACATTCATTCCGTACAAGCTTGCAATCAACGTTGGAATCATTAGTATAATCGAAATAGAAGTCATTTGCTTCATTATCGTATTCATATTATTTGATATAACCGAGGCATAGGCATCCATAGTTCCCGTTAAGATATCACTATAAATATTTGTAGTTTCCTGAGCCTGACGCAATTCAATTTCGACATCTTCTAGCAATTCAGGATCAAAATTTTCTTTTTGTGATTTGATATTTCGAATTCGATGCAATAAAATATCATTCCCTTTTAAGGAAGTCATGAAGAAAACCAAGCATTTTTCGATTTGCAATAAAGCTTGCAATTCTTCATTCTTGATAGACTTTTCAAGATTATTTTCGGCTAATTTTATTTTTTGATTTACTTGTTTCAAATATTTCAAATACCAAACACTAGAAGACAATAATAATTTTAAAACCAAATCAAAATTGTCTTTGATATCGATTCGTTTACGTTTAGTGTAAGCTACAAAGTCAGTAAGCATTTCGGTTTCTTGAAAACTAATTGTAACACAAACTTCACCTTTAAAAACGATTCCTACTGGAATTGTTTGAAACGGTAGTTTTACATCGTTACTTTTTACTGGAATTCGAAGAATAATAAGCGTCCATCCACTTTCGACTTCAATACGAGGTCTTTCATCAATATCTGCAATATCATTATAGAAGGCTTCAGGAATTTGAAGTTCATCAAGTAAATATTTTTTTTCTGACTTTGTTGGACATTCAACATTGATCCAGCAATTAGGAGTCCATGCTTCAACTTCAATTAATCCGTTATTATTTTTATAAAATGCTCTCATTAAAAAATGCTATAAAAAGGTTAATAGCATTTTGAAACCTATTTCAAAAGCTATATTATACTAGTTTTTCCGAATAATAATCGTCCATTGCGGATTGAGTTTTTTAAAGTGCTGCAAAAGTATTTCATTAAATTGTATTGAGAAGCTTTTTCCAACAAAATTTATGCAATTTTTAAGATAAAAAAAAGCCCTAAACTTTCGTTTAAGGCTTATAAACATTGTTTATCACTATTTTATTTTCTACTTCTGATTTTTCTAGCCAAAAGCGTATTTTTTAACAGCATTGCAATTGTCATTGGTCCTACTCCACCTGGAACCGGAGTGATGAAAGAAGATTTTTTACTTACACCTTCAAAATCAACATCTCCTTTAATTACATAACCTTTTGAATTAGTCGCATCATCCACACGAGTAATTCCCACATCGATAATTACAACTCCTTCTTTTACCATATCTGCCTTTAAAAATTCAGGAACTCCTAAAGCTGTAATAATGATATCGGCATTTTTAGTATATTCTTCTAAATTTTTAGTTCTACTGTGTGTCAAAGTTACTGTAGAATCACCAGGATTACCTTTACGGCTCATCAAAATACTCATAGGACGACCTACAATGTGACTACGACCAATTACAACGGTGTGTTTTCCTGAAGTTCCCACTTTATAACGCTCTAACAACTCCATAATTCCGAATGGAGTAGCAGGTAAAAAAGTTTCCATTTCAAGTGCCATACGTCCAAAGTTAGTTGGATGAAAACCATCAACATCTTTTTGAGGATCAATAGCTAGAAGGATTTTTTCTTCGTCGATATGTTTTGGCAAAGGCAGTTGTACGATGTAACCATCTAGATTATCATCTTCATTCAACTCTTTTATTTTTGCTAACAATTCAGCTTCTGTAGTTTCTTCTGGTAAAGCTACTAATGTAGAATCAAAACCAATTTGCTCACAAGAGCGAACTTTACTTCCTACATATGTTAAACTTGCTCCGTTGTTACCAACAATTACTGCAGCTAAATGAGGCACTTTTTCGCCGTTGGCTTTCATTTGTTGTACTTCAGCAGCAATTTCATTTTTAATATCTTCCGAAGTTTTTTTTCCGTCTAGTATTTGCATCTTTCTTTTTTAGTTTAAAAAGTTTAAAGTTTAAAGTTTAAAGTTCTCCTGTAGGTAACCCAACTAAAAGTTAAACCAAAATTTTAATTGTTATTTCTATTTAAAATTAAAGTTTAAGATTCAAAAACGTTGAACCTTAAACTTTAAACAAAAAATTTATCTCATTCCTGGCATTCCACCTGGCATCCCTTTCATTCCTCCCATCATTTTCATCAAGTTTTTTCCTCCTGGACCTTGCATCATCTTCATCATTTTGCTCATTTGATCAAATTGCTTCATCAATTGATTCACTTGCTCTACCTTCGTTCCAGAACCTTTTGCAATTCTGTTTTTTCTTTTAACATCAATTAAGGCCGGTTTTTTTCTTTCTCCAGGAGTCATCGAATAAATAATGGCTTCGATATGTTTGAAAGCGTCATCTTCAATCTGAACATCTTTCATGGCTTTAGAAGCACCTGGTATCATTCCAACCAAATCCTTCATATTACCCATTTTCTTTACTTGTTGAATTTGAGCCAAGAAATCGTCAAAACCAAATTCGTTCTTAGCGATTTTCTTTTGTAATTTTCTAGCTTCTTCTTCATTAAATTGCTCCTGAGCTCTTTCTACTAAGGAAACAACGTCCCCCATTCCAAGAATACGCTCAGCCATACGGTCTGGATAGAAAACATCAATAGCTTCCATCTTTTCACCTGTACCTACAAATTTAATTGGTTTGTTGACTACCGATTTGATAGACAAAGCAGCTCCACCACGAGTATCACCGTCTAATTTGGTTAAGATAACCCCGTCAAAGTTTAAGATATCGTTGAATGCTTTTGCAGTATTTACAGCATCCTGACCTGTCATCGAATCCACAACAAATAAGGTTTCCTGTGGTTTAATTGCAGAATGAACACGTGCAATTTCGTCCATCATTTCCTGATCAACAGCTAAACGACCAGCCGTATCGACAATCACTACATTCAGACCGTTTGCTTTTGCAAAAGCAATCGCATTTTCGGCAATAACTACAGGATTTTTATTATCGGGTTCTGAGTAAACATCAACTCCTATTTGATTTCCTACTACATGCAACTGATTAATAGCCGCAGGGCGATAAATATCACAAGCTACTAAAAGCGGCTTTTTATTTTTCTTTGTTTTAAGATAATTAGCCAATTTTCCAGAAAAAGTAGTCTTCCCAGAACCTTGTAAACCAGACATCAAAATTACTGTTGGCGAACCTTGCAAATTGATTCCTGCAACATCACCACCCATTAATTCTGTTAACTCATCCTTTACTAATTTAACCAATAATTGTCCTGGTTGTAAAGTAGTTAATACATCCTGACCAATTGCTTTGTCTTTTACTCTAGCCGTAAAATCCTTAGCAATTTTAAAGTTCACATCGGCATCTAACAAAGCACGACGTACTTCTTTTAAAGTATCTGCAACGTTAATTTCGGTAATTTTACCGTGACCTTTTAGTATATGAAAGGCTTTGTCTAATTTATCACTTAAATTATCAAACATGATATTGTTATTTTTTTTGAAATGCAAAGATAAACTAATTAGATAATTAGACAATTACATAATTAGTTTATTGGCATTGATTTTACACTTTATTAAACACAAAAACGACCTCAAAAAGAAGCCGTTTTAATTCTGTAATTACATTCTCTCTGGAACATCAATTCCTAGAAGTCTGAAAGATGCTGCAATTGTATCCGCAACTTTTTGAGACAATTGAACGCGGAACTTTTTAATTTCTAAATCGGCTTCACCTAAAATGGGTACTGCCTGATAGAATGAATTGTATTCTTTAACCAAATCATAGGTATAATTAGCCAATAAAGCCGGACTATGATTTTGAGCTGCATTTTGAATTATCTCAGGGAATAATTGTAATTGTTTTAGCAATTCTTTCTCTTTTTCATGAATACTATTAATAGAAGTTACATTAGAAAAGTCAAAATCAGCTTTTCTTATAATCGATTGAATACGAGCATAGGTATATTGAATAAAAGGTCCTGTATTCCCAGCAAAATCGACTGATTCTTCAGGATTAAAAAGAATACGTTTTTTAGGATCTACTTTCAAAATATAATATTTCAAAGCTCCCATTCCGATAGTTTTATACAACTTCGCTTTTTCTTCGTCTGAATAACCGTCTAGCTTCCCTAATTCTTCCGAAATTTGCTGAGCGGTATCACTCATATCTTTCATCAAATCATCAGCATCAACCACAGTTCCTTCACGTGATTTCATTTTTCCAGAAGGTAAATCCACCATTCCGTACGATAAGTGAAATAAATTATCAGCCCATTCAAAACCTAATTTTTTCAGGATTAAAAACAACACTTTAAAGTGGTAATCCTGCTCATTTCCTACTGTATAAACCATCCCTCCTACATCCGGCATATCTTTTACACGTTGGATAGCCGTTCCAATATCTTGAGTCATGTAAACCGCTGTACCGTCAGAACGCAATACAATTTTACGATCTAAACCTTCAGCAGTCAAATCAATCCAAACTGAACCATCAGGATCTTTTTCGAAAATTCCTTTTTCCAATCCCATATGAACTACATCTTTTCCTAACAAATAAGTATTGCTTTCGTAGTAATAACTATCAAAATCAACACCCATATTCTTATAGGTTGTAGCAAAACCATCATAAACCCATTGGTTCATGGTTTTCCAAAGGGACACTACTTCTTCATCTCCAGCTTCCCATTTGCGAAGCATATCCTGAGCTTCTAAAATAATTGGCGCTTGTTTTTTTGCTTCTTCTTCGGTTTTTCCCTCAGTCATTAATTGGTTAATTTCTTCTTTATATGCTTTATCAAAAGCTACATAGAAATTTCCAACCAACTTATCCCCTTTTAAACCAGTAGATTCTGGAGTTTGATCTTTACCAAATTTTTGCCAAGCTAACATCGACTTACAGATATGAATACCTCTGTCGTTGATAATTTGTGTTTTATATACTTTTTTACCGGAAGCTTTAATAATTTCAGCTACCGAATAACCCAATAAATTATTACGTACGTGACCTAAATGTAATGGTTTGTTTGTATTAGGAGAAGAATATTCTACCATAACTGCTTTGTCATCTGGACTTGGAGTTACAAAACCATAGTCAACATCATCTTTAATTTCGTTGAAAAAATTCAAATAATAAATATCCGAAATTACAATATTTAAAAATCCAGAAACCACATTAAATTTGGCAACCTCAGCTACATTTTCTACTAAATAGTTTCCTATTTTATTCCCTAATTCTACTGGATTGCTTTTTATGATTTTCAACAAAGGAAAAATTACCATCGTAATATCGCCTTCAAATTCCTTACGTGTTGCCTGAAATTCAACTTTATCAACTTCGATGTCGAACAAAACCTGAATAGCATTTTTTATAGATGGCGTAAGTGTTTGTGATAATGTCATTTTGTATATGAATTTTTAAAGTGCGCAAAGATAATCATTATAGACGGATATGAAAATCAGAAAAGAAGATAAATTTCCCCAAAAAACCTTCTAATTCGAGCTCATTAATTTGTAAGAGATTATTTTTTTATAAAAAACAGTACTATGTATTACAAAGTATTATCTAAAAGATGTATATTTGCATTGTCAACTAGAAACAAAAATTCAAAAAAATACAATCATGAAACTAAAACTCTTATTACTTTGCTTCATTGGAAACATCGTATCCATGATAGCTAAACATCCAAACCCCATTCCTGCGACAGAAGCTCCTGGAAGCATTTCAGGAAAAGTTATCGACAAAAAAACAAATGAACCTTTACCATTTGTAAATATTACAATACTGCTAAACAACAAAGTAATTACAGGCGGTGTTACTTCCGAAAAAGGTTTGTTTTTTTTTAAAAACTTAGAATTGGAAACTTATAAAATAGAAGTACAATTTATGGGTTACAAAACGGTCAGTAAAATCATTTCACTTACAGACAAAAACAAATCTTTAAATCTCAACACCATAGCCATTGAAGAAGATGCTATTGAATTGAAAAGCGTAGAAATTGTGAGTGAAAAGTCGATCGTAGAGCAAAAAATCGATAGAAAAGTAATCAACGTGGGGAAAGATTTAATATCTGCTGGAGCAACAGCTGCCGAAATCATGAACAATATTCCTTCTGTAAGTGTTGATCCTCAAACAAACGCCATAAGTTTAAGAGGAAACACTAATGTAAAAATCTTAATTGATGGAAAACCGACCAACATGGATGCAGCACAAGTGCTTCAACAAATTCCATCTGCTTCTATTAAACAAATTGAACTTATCACAAATCCTTCGGCAAAATACAATCCCGAAGGAATGAGCGGCATGATCAACATTGTTTTAAATAAAAACACCAAAATTGGTTTTAATGGAAGCGTGAATAACGGAGTTACATTTGCTATAACGCCAAAAGTAAATTCATCTTTTGATATGAATTATAAATCAGGAAAATTCAATTGGTTTGCCAATTATGGATTGAATCATGGAAAATACAACAATAATGGTAACATCTTTACTACCGAATCTGGTGAAGAAGATTTTCAGAAATATGTTTTTACAGATAAAAACACTTCACACCTTGCCAAAGTGGGCTTTGATTTCTATTGGAACGAAAAAAACACCATCTCCTTTTATACTAATCAAAATTTTTTCGATGCAAAAGGCTATTCGGAAACTTACATCGACTTTGTGAATCAACAAGACATCAATCAATTATTCTTAAATGCTGTTGACAACCTGGGACAAACTTATAACTTAGATTATAAAACGAACTTTAAAAAAGAAGGACACACACTGGAACTGGAAATCAATCAAAACAATACTAAAAATATTGAAGACGCCGCTTTTTATATATACAACCCAAAAACCAATTACATTGACACTAAAGGAAATAACACTTTGGTAAATTTAGACTATGTAAATCCAATAAGCGAAAGCAGCAAATTAGAGCTAGGATTAGAAAGCAGAATTGAAAGTACAAAGAACAAATTCAAGGTTGACGAAATTCCTAATTCCGACTTTGTTTTTGACCGAAATATTTATTCAGCCTATGCGACCTATTCCAAACAATGGGGCAAATGGAACATTCAAGCAGGAACCCGTTTAGAACATTTTGAAGCAAAAGCTGTTTTTAATAAAGAAGATGAAAGCGCTTCTTTTAACACCAATATTTTTAATCTATATCCTTCTGCTTATGTGAATTATTCTCCAAGCGAAAAGAATTCATTTAATTTAAGTGTATCTAAACGTGTGGACAGACCAAGCATTAATCAATTAAATCCGATTAGAGAATGGAGTACGCCACAAATTGACTCCGAAGGGAATCCTGCTTTACAGCCTCAATTTACCTATTCTTATGAGTTGAATTATACTCGAAAATTAAAAAATGGTTCTATAACTACTGGCTTTTTCTACCGAAGAATTAATTCTGAAATCACACGAAATTTATATGAAAATCCTAATGATGCGTCTAAGAAGATTCTATCTTATGCTAACTTAAATGACAACAATGCTTATGGATTTGAAATTTCATCTACTTTGGATTTTGCTAAATGGTTTAGTTCTAATATTAGCTTAGATGCCTATAATAAAAAAATCAGAGGAGTAGTTTCTGACGAAGCTGTTTCGGCTGATGTAACAGCCTTAAATGCTCGTATTAACAACACATTCAAAGCAACAAAAAATTTACGTTTCCAATTATTCGGAATGTATAGAGGTCGCGATTTAGGTTTACAATTATTAGGTAAACCAATGTGGAAAGCAGATTTAGGTTCAAGTCTAACTATTCTAAAAGGAAATGGAACAGTGACTCTAAAATTTAGTGATTTATTTAAAACGATGCGCTATCGTTTTACAGTAGAAATTCCTAAAGATCAATATGGCCAATTCAATTGGGAAAGCCGTTCTGTTTATGTTGGTTTTAATTATCGTTTTGGTACTGGTAAAAACAAAGCTGTACAAAGAAAAACAAGGGACACTAATGAAACACAAGGTGGCGGATTTTTATAATAGAAGTACGATTTGACTTCAAATTAATAACGAAAAGACATTAAAAAACAGTGGTAAATGCAGTTTTACTACTGTTTTTTTTTTATAAAAAAACAGTCATCTAAATAGTCATTTTCAGTAACACTCTAACATTAAAATTTGAAAAGAATTTGTAAAAAAAGTAAAAAAGCAAACCATTGGAAATTTTTAATCATATCTACTGATAATCTGTACAATAGATTAAATTACAAACATTTATTATCATAAATATTTACTTACTTTTAAAGCTAAAAAAGTGTATTTCATCGACTTTTTTAAACACTTAATCGATATTTATAAGCGGTTTATTAATTTTGGACATCAAACTAACTGTTTGAACAAAATTCATTTTTAAAAATGGTCGTCTTAACTGCAATCATTTAAAAAAAATAGCTTATGAAAAAACATCACTCTAGAACAAAAAATAACCTTAACACCTACCTTGCCTTACTATTAATAGTGATTGCAAGTTCAGTGTATGGGCAAACTGTAACCTCTCCTCAAGTAAATTTTAGCCAAAGAACTTCAACTGCTACCCCTTCTAAGGTAATCTACAATATCAAGGGAGATTTTACCATGTTAGAAAATACGAATCTTACGTTAAACAATTATGCTAATGGCACAAACAACGAAGGAAATGCCATGAAATATGTTGACATTGATGGTGATTCTAACACTTGGAATTCATCTAAAGCTTCGCTGGAATTAACCAATGGTGGTGAAAACAGCGCCAACCCAGATTGTTCAACTATTATTTATGCAGGTTTATACTGGACAGGTAAATCGCAAGATGCTGATACTTTTACTACGTCAAAACAAGTGCAAACTGGTACAACATCAATAAATACAAATTCAACCGTAAAACATAATCAAGCGATTACTAATACTTCTTTCACATTAACAGTTTCAAGAGGAGGTAGTAGTAATATGCGATATCCGATATATACTTTTACAGCACCAGGAAAATCTTATGTTTTTACTTTTCCTAACACAAATGTTATTTCCGTTACATATAATGGGGGTACAGCGACTACAATACCTTCAGCTTTAACCACTAATGGTACAAATTCTACTGCTACTTTCACAACTCCATATACCATTACTGATGGAACTGTTACACTAACAATCTACAATCTATTTAGGTTAACATCAATGGCAAATTCCACTGATTTTACAATAGACTCTTCTGCATCAATCAATGTATCAGGAACAGTTCCAACTTATACAACTATCAACAAAAACTACGACAAAAAAGTTATTTCATTAAAAGGACCGGGAGCAACATCCTATACTACTATAACGGCTAATACAAATATACTCTTTCCTGGGGCTGCACATAGTGGGATTTTTATTGGCTATCAAGAAGTTACCGATTACGTTAAAGCGCATGGAGCGGGTGCCTACACTGTTGCTGATATTGCATTAGTAGAAGGAACTAATTCTAATCCAGGATATTCTGGCGGATGGGTTATGGTTGTAATATACGAAAACCCATTAATGAAAAGCCGTGCTGTAACATTGTTTGATGGTTATGCCTACGTAAATGGTCAAAGATCTGGTGGTGGAGAATTTGGAAATATTCCAATTTCTGGTTTTACAACAGTGGCATCCGGTCAGGTCAATATGAAACTAGGAGTAATGGCAGCTGAAGGTGACGTAGCTACCAATTCTGGAAGTGATTATTTGGCTGTACAAAAACTAAATGCAGACCCAAATGTTTATAATACTACTAATTACTTAACTTTAAACCATACCGGAAACGCAACAAATAACTTCTTTAACTCCTCTATCTACCCTGTACCAACTGCAGGTGCTAGCGACCCCATTTTACAAAATAACACAGGGGTTGATTTTAGTATGTTTACCATCCCTAATGCAGGAAATACAGTAATTGGCAACAATCAAACCTCTACAACTTTTCGATTTGGATCGACCTATGAGGTATATACCATCTTTGGATTTGCAATGTCGGTAGACTCCTATGTCCCAGATCCACAAGGATTAATAAGTGTCAATTCTATCAATAACGTAACAAATCCTCCCGTATTAAATGCACTACCAGGGCAAGCGATAAACTTTTCTTTAAATATTACAAACGAAGGAACTGAAGCTACCAATAATACTTTAGTTTCTATACCAATACCTGCAACAGCTTTATTTAATACAGGAAGTACTATTACCTACCATACTTACAATGGTTTTACAACCAGTAATGTACCGTATTATGATGCTGGAACAAACCGAATATTATGGAATTTAGGAACCCTACCTATTACTGCCAATCATCCAGAATATGTATATGCCGATTTAAGTTTTAATTTGAATGTTACAACAGATTGCGCCATTTTATTAAGTGCTGGATGTAATCCTGAAGTTTCTTTAGAAACGGGAGTTATTACTGGTACTGGAGCTACATCAGGAACATCTTTTGCTAATTATTTCTTCCAAGGATACGACAATAGCGTATGTCAACAACCTATTGATGGATCAATAACAGTAGCTATCGATAACAGTTCATGTCTATCCAGTTTAGCAGGTCCTGATCAAGTAACCTATTGCGGTGGCGAAACTGTAACACTAAATGCCTCGTCAGGAGCCTCTGGCACATGGTCTATAGTAAGTGGACCTTCTGGTGGTGGTGAAATTTTCTCCAATAACACGAGTCCAACTTCAACTTTTTACAGTCCAAATATTGGAACCTATACACTTAGATGGACAACAAGCTGCGGTACAACGGACGAGGTAATTGTTATATTAGAACTATGTAATGTAGTTAATTTTGATGGTGTAGACGATAATATTAATTTTAAAAACAAATTCAATCTTGATAGTGGTAATTTCAGTATTGAAGCATGGATAAAATCCAATCAAACTAACAACAATACTCAAACTATCTTATCGAAACATCTTAGTCCAACAGCTACAAATGGATACGATTTAAAATTAGTAAACAATATCATTTCCTTTAATTGGAACAACAATTCAATCACTACTACTCATAGTATTGATACAGACAGATGGTATCATGTTGCCGTTACTTTTGATGGATCAAATTATAATTTATACGTTGACGGTATTTTAGAAAAAACTACCTCTGGAGTTAATCCTACTACAAATAGTGTTGATTTTATTATTGGTGCTATGAGTCAAAATACCGATGTTCCATACAACTATTTTAATGGTTGGATTGATGAACTTCGCATTTGGAATATTGCATTAACAAATGACCAAATTCGAAGAATGATGAATCAAGAAATCGAAAATGATGGTAGTAATAACGTTAAAGGTGCCGTTATTCCTAAAAATATTAGCGGATTGAATTGGTCAAATCTTTCTGGATATTTTCAAATGAACAATGCCGACGATGTAAGTAATGGATACCTTGTAGACAAATCAGGTAATGCCAATAATGGAAAACTAAAAGGAATCTATCTTCCTGAACCAGATACAGCTCCTATTCCATATACTTCTGGAGCAAATGGTGAATGGGAAACCGATGAAACTTGGACCAATTACACTGTTTGGGATCCTCCATACAGCTTAGGTATTGACAATTCGACTCCAATTGAGTGGAATATTGTGGAGACTTCACATAACATAACTTCGGCTGGAAACAAAACTGTTTTAGGTTTATTAGTGAATAGTAATGCTATTAGTGCCAATAATAATTCGAAAATTGAAATTTCAAGTTATTTAAAATTAAATGGAAAAATTGATTTGGTAGGAAAATCACAATTAATCCAAACAATGGATAGCGATTTAGATGTTAGTAGTTCAGGATATATCGAAAGAGACCAACAAGGACAATCAAATCTATACAACTACAACTATTGGAGCTCTCCGGTAGGAACGATAAATACAACCACCAATAATGTAAGTTATACTGTAAAAGGAGTAATGAAAGATGGAACAACTACTACTCCACAAACTATCAATTGGATTGGAGGATATAACGGTTCGCCTACAGTGCCGATAAGTATTGCTCGCTATTGGCTATATAAATTTGACAACTATTCTAATGCTTATGCAAACTGGGTTCGATTTAATGAAAACGCAGATATTAGAGTTGGTCAAGGTTACACCATGAAAGGAAGTGGAGCACCAGCTGCTACTCAAAACTATACATTTGTTGGAAAACCAAATAACGGCTTAATAACTTCGAATTCCGTAAGTGCAGATCAATTATTATTAGCTGGAAATCCTTATCCTAGTGCTTTAGATAGTGAAGCTTTTATAAACGACAATAGCAATTCCATAAGTGGAACTATTTATTTTTGGGAACATTACAGTACAAACAACACTCATGTCTTAAAAGACTATCAAGGAGGTTATGCTACAAGAAATTTAACAGGAGGTGTTGCTCCATCTTCTGCTAATGTAGACTTTATAAGTAAACTAGGAACTCCTTCTAAAGGAATTCCAAATCGTTATATACCTGTTGGGCAAGCCTTTTTTGTAATTGGAAAAACTGGTGCTGGAGGAACAATAACCTATAACAACAATCAAAGAGCTTTCCACAAAGAAGATGATGCGGTTAACTCAAATACCATGTACAAAATAACAGCTCAAACCAAACAACTATGGCAAAACAATGGTAATGATCCTGTTCAAGCTAACAACTATAAAAAAATACGTTTGGGCTTCAACTCTCACAACGATTACCACAGACAAATTTTATTAGGTTTTATGGATGGGAAAGCTACTGACGAAATCGATTATGGTTATGATGCCTATCTTTTTGACAATCTTCCAAATGATTTATTTTTCTCAATTGGAACCGGAAAATTTGTAATTCAAGGTGTAGGCGCTTTTGATAAAAATGCCTCTTACCCTCTTGGTATAAAAACAGACGCTGAAGGTATTGTCAAATTTAAAATTGATGATTTAGAAAATTTTGATGCAAACCAGCCTATTTACATTTACGATAGTGAAACAAATACGTACAATAATATTAGATTAAATACTTATGAAGTAAATCTGGTAGCTGGAACTAATACAACAAGATTTTCATTGCGCTTTTTTAATCCAGCGGACGCTCCACCTGTAGTTGAAGAACCTGTTTATAAAATATCAATTACTCATATTCAAAAAACAGACATCATAAAGATCAATAATGAAATCGAAAATTGTAGAGTAAGCAAAGTTCGACTTTTCAATGACTCTGGAAATGAAATAGAAAGTTGGAAGATTCAAGAAAACAGAGATCAATCAAATATCCAAGTTCATTTCAAAAAAGGAAAAATTGGTGTTTATATTGTTAAAGTGGAAACTACTAATGGAGAATTCACTAAAAAAATTCTAGTTGAATAATATCATTTTCATAAATTAGTTTGTTGTGTTTTTTTAAAATCTCTAATTGAATTGAGGAATTCAATTAGAGATTTTTTTTTAATTTATGAGCTCCCTAAAAATCATAATTTTTCCTAAAAAAGAATACTCTCATACTAGTATATCTATTTTAAATTTTTACATTTGTCTTATTTTTATTTATTCTAAATAACTAAGTTAAATTAAACCAAAAGAATCAAACTATATCTAAACGACAAATACAAAATCCTAATGAAGAAAAATCTATTTGTTTCAATTGCCTTGACTGTAATAAGTTTGGTTAATGCCCAACAAAAAAATTCACTTTTAGAACAATCTTTTTGGAAATCTGCTCCAGATGTTACAGCTATTAAAGCTGAAATTGCTAAAGGAAACAATCCTTCAGAAAGCACTAGCAATGCTTTTGATGCGGTAGTTATTGCCATCAATAACGATGCTCCTGCTGAAACAATCAAGTTCCTTGTTGAACAACCAGGAAATGGCGTAAAAAAAATGACACATGATAACCGTATTTACCTGCATTGGGCTGCCAACAAAGGCAATGTTGAAATCATCAATTATTTGATTGCAAAAGGTTCTGATCTCAATCTTGAAGACAGCAAAGGAAATACTCCCCTGACTTTTGCAGTAAGCAGCGGACAAAAAAACACAACTGTTTATGATGCCTTTTTCAAAGCAGGAATGGATCCTAAGAAAAAAGACAAAGAGGGAGTTAACCTTTTATTGATGGCAATTCCATACGACAAAGACCTAACACTTACTAATTATTTCATTTCCAAAGGACTTTCATTAAAAGACACAGATAACAAAGGACTTACTGCATTTGATTATGCAGCAAGAACCGGAAATATAGAAGTTTTGAAAACCTTGCTTCAAAAAGGAGTAAAACCAACAAATAATGCTTTATTAATTGCAGCTCAAGGTTCGAGACGTGAAGCAAATACTTTAGAACTATATAAATATCTTGCTGAAGATTTAAAATTAAACCCAAGCGTAATTTCTACAGACGGAGAAACAGTTTTACACAATATCGTTCGTAAAGCCAATCAAAATGAAATTATCGATTATTTCCTTAGCAAAGGAGTTGATATAAACAAAGCAGATAATGACGGAAATACGGCTTTGATGAATGCAGTTTCATCGAGAGAATCTGATGCCTTGGAATTATTGGTTTCTAAAGTAAAAGATATCAATATCAAAAATGCAAAAGGAGAATCGGCTTTATCGTTAGCTGTTCAAAACGGAAGTCCTAAAGCAGTGGAACTCTTATTAAGTCAAAAAGCGGATATAAATGTTGTTGATAAAGACGGAAACAATTTAGGATATTATTTAATTCAATCTTACCGTCCTCAAATATTGGGTGGCGGTCGAGGTCCTGAAGCTTCAACTACTCCTAAAGAAGACCCATTTGCAACTAAATTAAAATTATTACAAGATAACGGATTACATCTTGCAGAAGCTCAAAAAGACGGAAGCAGCCTTTATCATTTTGCTGTGCTAAAAAATGATATAACTTTGCTAAAAAAATTAGCCGATTTAAATATTGACATCAATGCAAAGAACAAAAATGGGTTAACTGCTTTACATAAAGCGGCCATGATTGCAAAAAACGATGCAATTTTGAAATATTTATTATCAATTGGTGCTAAAAAAGACATCAAAACCGACTTTGACGAAACGGCTTACGACCTAGCCAAAGAAAATGAAACCCTAACGAAAAACAACATTGCTGTTGAAATTTTAAAATAATATAATGAAATCAATTTTTAAAACTGGTTTATTAAGCGCATTTATCTGCCTAATTTCTTTTCAATCTTCAGCTCAAAGCAGCAAATACAAATGCATGTTACAAATGTCAAACTATGTGGGTGAAGGGGCTTACATCGTTGTTTCTTTAGTCAATGCAAAAGGCGCTTACGAAAAAACACTTTATGTAATGGGTGACGATAAAAAATGGTACAAAACGTTGAAAGAATGGCATAAATTCTATTCAAAAAAACCCAATAATATCAGTGCCATTACAGGAGCCTCAGTTACTGGTGGAGACAGAAGCATTACTACTATTGAAATTGACGATGCCAAAATTAATAGTGGTTACAAATTGCGTTTTGAATCGGCAGTTGAAGACCAAAAATACCATACCATAGATGCCGAAATTCCTCTAACTACTGAAGGAATTACTTCAAAAACAGAAGGAAAAGGGTACATTCGTTACGTACGTTTAAGCAAAATATAACAACATAGCTAGATGACTCTTTCCGTTTGGCGATACGCTCACCTCTCTTTGGCGGTATTTTCTGCTGCATTCTTATTTTTAGCATCTGTAACAGGTACAATCCTTGCTGTAGATGCTATTCAGGAGAAAATTCCGTCTCAAAGAGTGAAAAATTTCGAATCAATTTCTTTGGATAAAACCTTGTCTACGCTTCACAAAATGTATCCAGAAATTACAGAAATAAGTGTCGATCACAATCAGTTTGTAAGCATACAGGCTATTGACAAAGATGGAAATGATGTCAACGCAATTATAGATCCTACCAATGGAAAAATCATTAGTACACCTCAAAAGAAAAGTGATTTTATCAAATGGATTACGGGCTTGCATCGTTCTTTATTTCTGCATGAAACAGGAAGACTTATCATTGGAATTAATGCCTTTCTTTTATTTTTAATAGCCATTTCTGGTTTTGTATTGGTACTAAAAAGACAAAAAGGAATTCGCAACTTTTTTTCAAAAATCATCAAAGAATATTTTGCCCAATATTATCATGTATTATTGGGACGTTTGGCCTTGATTCCTATTTTAATTTTGGCTCTTTCGGGAACATATTTATCTATGGAACGTTTTCATCTTTTTGAAAAAGGAGAAAAAACAGCAAATGAAAACAGCAAACCCCAACAAAAAACTTTCGATTTAAAACAGACTTCATTAGCCGAAGTTTCAAAAATTGAATTCCCCTTTTCAGATGATGAAGAAGACTATTATACTTTTGAATTAAAAGACCGAAAAATTGAAGTAAACCAATATTCGAATGCAATTGTATCCGAAGAATTATACCCAACTCCAAAATTACTGGCCGATTTAAGTCTGGATTTACATACCGGAAGAGCAAGTGCAATCTGGGCTTTCGTACTTGGATTAGCATCATTGAATATCTTATTTTTTATCTATTCAGGATTTGCTATGACTTTTAAAAGAAGTGCCAGCCGTATTAAAAACAAGTATAAAGCCGAAGAAAGCAAATACATTTTATTAGTTGGTTCCGAAAACGGTAGTTCGTTACGTTTTGCTAATGCTTTTTTAAAAGAATTAATCGCCCAGGGCGAAAAAGCATTTATTGGGCAAATGAACAATTATTCAGCCTATCCCAAAGCCGAACATTTATTAATTTTCACATCTACTTACGGATTAGGTGATGCGCCCTCGAATGCTACTAAATTTGAATCACTTTTAGAAAAGATTAATCAACAACAACAAATCAATTATTCCGTGATAGGTTTTGGTTCTCAATCCTACCCTGATTTTTGTGGTTATGCAAAGAAAATAGATGCCCTTTTAGAAAAACAATCTTGGACCAATCGCTTTTTAGAATTGCAAACAGTCAATGATAAATCGGCAGAAGAGTTTGTCAATTGGGTAAAATTGTGGAGTTCCAAAACCGGAATTTCACTTAGCACTACTCCATCCGTTTACAATCATATTCCAAAGGTTTTACAACAACTTATGGTGTTAGACAAAACTATGGTTTCGGAGAAAGAACAAACATTTTTACTGACCTTAAGAGCCGGAATGCGAAGCAAATTCACTTCCGGTGACCTTTTAGCTATTTACCCAGCTAATGACAATAGAGAACGCTTGTATTCTATTGGAACTCATAATAGCAACATTCAATTAGCAGTAAAATTGCATCCGAATGGTTTAGGCTCTGGATTTTTATACAATCTAAAAGCAGGTGATACGATAAAAACGCAAATCATCAATAATAAGGCTTTTCATTTCCCAAAAAAAGCAACCAAGGTAGCCTTGATTTCAAATGGAACAGGTATTGCTCCGTTTTTAGGAATGATTGAACAAAACAAGAATAAAACCGAAATTCATTTGTATTCTGGCTTTCGCCAAAAAACAGAAATTACTAAGCATTATGAAAATTTTGCTTCTGAAATGAAACAAAAACAACAATTGAAAAATTTCAATCTGGCATATTCCCGAGAAGCAAACAAACATTATGTAATGGATTTGATTCAGATGGATGCCGATTTCTTTGCTGATTTATTACAAAACAATGGAATTGTGATGATTTGCGGAGCATTGGCCATGCAATTTGATGTAGAAAAGGTTTTAGACTCTATTTGCTTAGCTAAAAATAGTACTCCCCTTTCAACGTACAAAGCCAAAGGGCTGATTTTGACCGATTGTTATTAAACACTTTTTCTTTTTATAAAATGACAGCTAAATATTTCAATAGTCCCCTTTTAATTGGCTTTTTATTATTGAGCTTTACTTGTCATTCACAAGTGTTAAGAAAAAGAACAACAATGCTTATGGGTGGTCGATTCGACATTAGCATTGTGGCACAAGACTCCCTTTCGGCTGAGAAAAACATTGATACCATCATTACCGAAATCAGTCGCATTGAAAACCTAATCTCCGATTGGAAACCTAGCTCTCAAGTTTCACAAGTGAATCAAAATGCAGGAATCCAACCAGTAAAAGTCGACAAAGAAGTTTTTGAGTTGACTAAAAGAGCCTTGCATTTTTCAGAAATAACTAACGGTGCCTTTGATGTCAGTTTTGCAGCCATGGATAAAATCTGGAAATTTGATGGTTCCATGACCGAAATGCCTTCGGAAGAAGCCATTAAAAAATCAGTAGAAAAAGTAGGGTATAAAAACATTATTTTAGACAGTGTGAATTCAACCATTTTCCTAAAACTAAAAGGCATGAAAATTGGTTTTGGAGCGCTTGGCGAAGGTTATGCTACGAATAAATGCCAAGAAATGATGCTGGCTAAAGGCATCCATTCTGGTATTATAAACGCAACTGGTGATATGAGTGTATGGGGAACACAACTAAATGGAAAACCCTGGAATATTGGTATTACCAATCCTTTTCATCCTGATCGTGTTTTAGCCTCTATCCCGCTTAAAAAAGGCGCTGTTACAACATCTGGCTCTTATGAAAAATTTGTTGTTTTCAATGGAAAACGCTATTCACACATCATTAATCCTGCAACAGGTTATCCATCTACAGGATTGTGTAGTGTAACCGTTTTTGGTCCTAATGCCGAAATAGCAAATGGTTTTAGTACGTCTTCAATGATACTAGGCAAAAAAAAAGCGATTCAATTATTGAAACAATATCCAGATTATAGCTATATCATGATTACTGATTCTGGAAAGATAATTTACTCGAAAAACTTCCCTAAGCAAGAGTTAAAAAAATACAGATAATCTAAAAAACTTTTCCTACAAAAACAGATTATTCAATTCTTGAGCGAATAGTATTTTAGAAACACAACAAAGTGTTAAAAATCTTATAATTTTGTTAGCCGCAACAAAAAAACACCTTGAATATATACCACTTACAATTATCTGTATTTAATCGAGTTATCCTACACGTTATCGATTAAACTATTGTCACAGTACTTAAATAAGTAATTTTACAGTATCACTTTAGAAAGTGATTTCCAAACAAATTGATCCTCACTGTTTCTTGAATTAAATTTCAAAAAACATTAGCCCTATTTCCTAAGAACAGAGAAAAAACTAATCTCTTTCAAAAACATCTCACAGCAAAAAAACATAACTCAATTTTATGTAAATGCTTATACCACAAAGTTGTTTTCTGAATTTAAATAGTGTAAATCATGAAACAAAACTACTTATTCTTATTTCTTTTATTGTTTAGCTTAGTAAATTCTTTTGGCCAAGTTGATGGTGATTTTAGATCAAAAACTTCTGGCAATTGGGAATCAATTTCATCTTGGGAAATATATTCAGGCAGTTCATGGATTGATGCTACAACATTTCCGGGTCAAATCTCAGGGAGTTATAATATTACAATTACAACTGGAAATACAATTTCAATAACATCGAATATGTCGACCCTTTCAATGGGTAATATAAATATTATTGGAACTTTAAATTTAAATCCTTCATCTTCGCCTAACACCATAAACCTATTAACGAACACTTTAAATATTAATGGAGGAGTATTGAATTTTAATACTAATAAAATTAGATTAAACTTACCTTCATCAGCTATAATAACTTTAGAAAACGGTGGTAACTTTAGTGGTAGTTGTACTAATAATAATGAAATATTTATTGGAACTAAAAATTATGCTGCATGTGTTGGCGGAGGTTCAAATGTATATACTTTTGGAGAAGTAGCTGCATCAGGTGGAAATGTAAATACCGAAATAACTAACCCACTTACAAGTCCAATATCTGCCACAGATTGCACACCAATTAATTTAGCAGGTGGATATTCTGGAACAGAAATCAATGTTAGCTACAAATGGATAGTAAGAGATCCAAATGGAAACCTTACTATTTTAGCTACTGGAACTTTAAACGATAGTTCAGAAACAAGCATAACCAGTTTCACACCATCAGTAATTGGTCAATATCTTGTTTCACTCGAAATTACTTCTTCAGCATCAGCCACAAATATTGAAACCCGAGAATTTAATGTTTCTGATCCTATTAATCCAACTATAACAGCTGGAGGAAATCAAACCGCTAATACTGATGCAGGACTTTGTACCGCTTTGGTTGTAGTAGCTGATGGAGTCTTCGCTGATAACTGCTCGGGTGCAACTATTGCTTATACTCTTAGCGGTGCTACAATTAAGGCTTCTACTGCTGGTCAGGTGGGAACTTTTACTTTTAACAAAGGGATAACTACCATCAACTATACGGTAACCGACGCTGTTGGGAATACTATAACTAACTCAAAAACAGTAACAGTTACCGATAATATCAATCCAACCATAACTCCGGGAGCTAATATTGCTGTGAATACTGATGCAGGAGTTTGTACGGCTTCGGTTGTGGTAGCTGATGCAGTCTTCGCTGATAACTGCCCAGGGGCAACTATTGCTTATACCCTTAGCGGTGCTACAATTAAAGCTTCTACTGCTGGTCAGGTGGGAACTTTTACTTTTAACAAAGGGATAACTACCATCAACTATACGGTAACTGATGCTGTTGGAAATACTATCACTGGCTCAAAAACAGTAACGGTAACGGATAATATCAATCCAACCATAACTCCGGGAGCTAATATTGCTGTGAATACTGATGCAGGAGTTTGTACCGCTTCGGTTGTGGTAGCTGATGCAGTATTTGCTGATAACTGCTCGGGGGCAACTATTTCTTATTCCCTTAGTGGAGCGACAACTAAAACATCTACTGCTGGTCAGGTGGGAACTTTTACTTTTAACAAAGGGATAACTACCATCAACTATACAGTAACCGATGCTGTTGGAAATACTATCACTGGCTCAAAAACAGTAACGGTAACGGATAATATCAATCCAACCATAACTCCGGGAGCAAACCAAACCGCAAATACTGATGCAGGAGTTTGTACCGCTTCGGTTGTGGTAGCTGATGCAGTCTTTGCTGATAACTGCCCAGGGGCAACTATTGCTTATACCCTTAGCGGTGCTACAATTAAAGCTTCTACTGCTGGTCAGGTGGAAACTTTTACTTTTAACAAAGGTGTAACTACCATCAACTATACGGTAACCGATGCTGTTGGAAATACTATCACTGGCTCAAAAACAGTAACGGTAACGGATAATATCAATCCAACAATAACTCCAGGAGCTAATATTGCTGTGAATACTGATGCAGGAGTTTGTACCGCTTCGGTTTTAGTAACTGATGCAGTATTTGCTGATAACT
>DKIJ01000021.1:40517-79020 GCA_002454195.1 Flavobacterium sp. UBA6721 | reverse complement strand
CAACCAATAATTAATAATTTAAAACTTTTTTTTATGAGCTCAACTCTCGGATTTGCAGATTATGCAGTCTTTATAATTTACTTTTTAATAGTATCTATTTATGGATACATTGTTTATCGCAAGCGCGAAAAAAACGAACACGATGCTAAGGCGTATTTCTTAGCCGAAGGAACTTTGACATGGTGGGCTATTGGAGCTTCGCTTATTGCTTCTAATATCTCTGCGGAGCAGTTTATTGGAATGAGTGGTGAAGGTTTCTTTTTAGGGATTGCAGTTGCTGCCTACGAGTGGGTTGCTGCTATTGCTTTAATCATTATTGCGATTTGGTTTATTCCTGTTTATCTGAAAAACAAGATCTATACCATGCCACAATTCTTAAAAACAAGATACAATGAAACTACAGCATTGATTATGGCTGTTTTCTGGTTGTTTTTATATGTTTTTGTAAACTTAACTTCTATTTTATACTTAGGAGCTGTAGCGATTAACGGATTAGCAGGAGGAGAATATCTTCATGTAATTATGTTAGGTTTAGCGGTATTTGCTTTGATTATCTCTCTTGGAGGTATGAAAGTAGTAGCCTATACAGATGTTATTCAAGTAGCGGTATTGATTATTGGAGGTTTAGTGACTTCTTATATTGCTTTGACAACAGTAGGAGAATATTTTGGAGTAGGAAAAGATGCTATTGCAGGATTCAATGTATTAATGCAGGAAGCACCAGAGCATTTCAAAATGATTATTCCACGTCCAACAGCTACTTCTACACAATTAGAAATTGATAAATACCTTACTTTCCCTGGAATTTTATCTTATTTAGCAGGTATCTGGATTATCAACTTGAACTATTGGGGATGTAACCAATACATCACACAAAGAGCACTTGGAGCCGACTTAACTACAGCTCGTACAGGAATTTTATTTGCAGGATTGTTAAAATTATTAATGCCTGTAATTGTAATGTTGCCTGGTATTGCTGCTTATGTTTTATACGAAGGAGGTCATTTACCGCAATTAGTAGGAGGAAAAGACGGTGCTTATTCGGCTATGTTAACATTCTTACCAACAGGGTTAAAAGGATTATCAGTGGCAGCATTAACAGCAGCTATTGTAGCTTCGTTAGCAGGTAAAGTGAATAGTATTTCTACGATTTATACTTTAGACGTTCATAAAAAATACATTCAAAAAAGTGCTTCAGATAGAGCTCAGGTAAACATTGGTAGATATGCTGTTTTTGCTTCTATGGTTCTTGCAGTATTGTTTACATGGAATGATGTTTTAGGAATTGGAGGAGTTGGAGGATTTACCTATATCCAAAAGTATACAGGATTTATTAGTCCTGGAGTATTTGCTATGTTCTTCTTAGGGATGTTCTGGAAGCGTACAACAGGAACTGCAGCTATTGTGGGAGTATTAGCAGGATTCTTATTATCAGTATTGTTTAATGAATATGCACCAGCATTGTTTGGAAATGAAACGTTCTTATACACTGCTTGGCCAAATGGGAAAGGTGGATTTGAAATTCCATTCCACATTTGTATGGGATTATCATTTATGTTCACTATGCTTTTAATGGTTGCAGTGAGTTTCGCAGGACCAAAAGTGAACCCTAAAGCTTTTGAATTGGATACTGAAATGTTCAAGGTAAAACCACAAACCACCATCTTAATTGTCTTGTTAGTCTTGACTATTTTTGCGTTGTATGTGAAGTTTTGGTAGACTATATAGTCTTAAACAAACAAAATCCCTTCTGGCGACAGAGGGGATTTGTTGTATTATTTAATTAATTTAATTTGTTTTAAACTCCCAAATTTGACCAATGGTCTCCCCTCCTTTATTATCTTTTACCACAACTTTCCAATAATAATTTTTAGAGGGAAGTAACGATGCTACACTAAAGGATGTTGTTGAAATAGCACTCCCTATTTTTGATGTTGGAGGATTATCAGTTCCACAATAAACATCAAAAGAAAGTATATCTGAAACATCAGGGTCAGATGCAGTCCATTCCAAAGTAGCTGTTACCGAAGTAATAGTAGAATTAAGTGCCGGTCTTACGATTTGAGGTAAGAAAGGGACATGGTTAGATTGAGCTAAACCTTCTGTGTAAAAGCTGTATATAGTAGAATAATTACTAGCTGCATTTTTACTATCAGTTGCTTTGACCCTCCAATAATAAGCTTTCCCTTTATCTAAATCGACAGTTTGGTTAATTGCAGTTCCCTCTATAGTCTTAACTATTTGATTAAAAACATTATCAGTTGCAATCTGTAATTTATATATAATAGGGTTTTTTTCCGTATCTGTGGAAGCCGCCCATTGAAAAGTTACTGAATTATTAATACAAAGTTTGCTATTGGTTGGGTTTACTAACGAAGGTATAGTCGGAGCTGTATTTTGAGGTTCCCCAACAGGTTCATTTCCACCACCTCCACAAGAAAAGAATAGACTACTAATTAGAGTTATATATAGAATTTTTTTCATTATAATTTTTTAATAATAGTTAAACTTACTGGAACATCTAAATTGACTTTTGCAAAATAAACCCCATCCGATTCTTTTTCAAGACTTAACTGTATTCTTTGATTGTTAACGGGATATTTCTTTCTAGAAATTAATTGAGATCCTATAGAATATAGTTCCACTTCCACTTCGGTTTTTGAAGTAGGAATTGTAATTTCAAATAATCCAGCAGTTGGGTTAGGATGAATTACCACTCCTACTAATCCATCAAGAACATTTGTAGCATAGATGCCCTCGCAAGCTATAGCTGTTTTTACTTCTAATAAGTCTCCCTGTTTAACATCAACCGCAAAATTAGTTTCACTAGTTTCAAATTGAGGAGTACCATTTAAAAAGATTTCAAAAGGAGCCGTTCCAGAGGTGATTTCTACAATTGCTTTATTGGAAGAAATACTTGATTTACCAGTTATTGAACCTCCTTTTCCAATAGTTACTGAATAACATTGTTGATAGGTTTTTCCAGTGACACCAATACATACGGTATATACTCCAGAGGGTAAATTTCTTAAAGTTAAACCATTGTTTACAAAATTATAATTTACACCGTTTACGATCGCTGTATAGTTATGTGTTTGTAACGCATTGATGATAATCTCACCATTATTTTTATTTAAACAAGTTTCTGATTTAGTTTCAATAGTAAAATTGTTGAAAGGCAATGTAAATGGGGGTACTGTAACGGTTACCATAAATCTGGATTGACTCTCGCAACCATTTACTGTTTGTGATCCATAGTAAATACCGCTATTTACTAAAGGCGTAGTATTTGTCAAAGGATTTCCTCCTGTAGCTGAAGCATACCATTTTATGGATGCACCTGTAACAACTATATCAGATAGTGTTGATCCTGCAATTAAAGTTTGTGTAGCATTACCAGATGGAGCAGCAGTGTTTGTAATACTTACAGTTACCGCTAAACGATTAGTACTTTCACACGAATTTACGGTTTGCGAAGCATAATACGTTGTGCCATTAACTAAAGCGATTGTGTTAGTTAAAGCTGTACCACCTGTAGCTGTTGCATACCATTTAAGTGCAGTTCCCGAAGCTGTTAAATTAGCAATTGTGCCATTTGAACAAAAAGATTGTGATGTATTACCTATTGGAGCATCAGGAGTGATGCATCCTAAACTAAATTGAATACTTTTTGGAACATACAAAATACCATTTCCTAATTGTCCGTTGTCATCTCCTCCCCAAGACCATAATGTACCATTATTTTTAATGGCTAAAGAATGATTAACTCCTGCCGCTATAACTTTCCAATCACTATCCGTACCTATTCTCGTTATATATTCATAATTAGAAGTCAATCCATTCCCAATTTGAGCACTTGTGTTTTCTCCCCAAGCCCAAAGTGTTCCATCGGTTTTTATAGTAAGTGAATGAAAACCTCCTGTAGATAAAATTGTAAAATCATTTGTATTTCCTACTCTTCTAGGTGTATAAACATCTCCTCCAAAATAATTCTGACCCCAAGTCCAAAGTGTGCCATCTTTTTTTAATCCTACCAAATTATTTAAACCTGAAGTTACCTTGTCCCAATTACTATCTAAACCTTTTCTAATTGGAGTATTTATAGTTTGACCATTAACTAAACCCCATTCCCAGAGAGTTCCATCTGTTTTAACAGCGTTAGTATTATATGATGGCGCAACATAAGTCCAATTAGAAGACATTCCAATTTTAGTTGGAATTAACCTATCAGTTGTTGATCCATCACCCAGTTGTCCTACAATATTGTTGCCCCAACCCCAAAGCGAACCATCATTCTTTAATCCAAAAGCCGAACCTAATCCTGTGAAAACATTATTATAATTAATCCCTATCAAAACAGGGTAATTTCTATCTATTTTGCTACCGTCACCTAATAATCCATCAGAATTATCGCCCCAACCCCATAGTGTTCCGTCGGTTTTTAAGGCATAATTTCGTCCAAATCCTACAACAATTGTTTCCCAATTTGTTTCAGATCCAATTTGGGTTGGAATGTTTTTATTGGTTACAGTGCCATCGGAAAATTTTTCACCAAATTTTGCCCCCCATGCCCACAAAGTGCCGTCTGTTTTAATCGCTAGTGAATGACTCGCTCCAGCAGCTGCACTTTTCCAATTTCTTAAGTTACCAACTTGTCTTGGGTGTGCATTAACATCTTCTATTCCATCCCCTAATTGTCCAGATAGGTTAGAGCCCCAAGCATATAGTGAACTGTTTTTTTTCATGGCTACTATGTGGGTACTACCTAAAGTAGCAATATCCCAATCTGTATCTGTTCCTATTTGGTTTGGAATATTAATATTGTTAGTAGTGCCATCTCCTAATATTCCATATGGATTGCTACCCCATCCCCAAAGCGTATTATCATTTTTTAATGCTAGGGAAATATTACCATATGCAATAATAATTTTCCAATTGGTAGAATTATCTATTTTTGTTGGTATTAATTTATTTATAGTAGTTCCATCTCCTATTTGGCCGCTTGAATTATTTCCCCAACCCCAAAGTGTTCCATCAGTTTTAAGTGCTAAAGTATAATTATCCCCAGTCGCAATAGATCCCCAATTACTTGCGGTGCCGATTTGGATAGGTGTAAGTTTGTTAATATTTGTTCCATCTCCTAACTGACCATCCGAATTATAACCCCAAGCCCAAAGAGTTCCGTCAGTTTTCAGTCCTATTGAGAAGCCGCTTCCAACTGATATGGATTTCCAGTTTGAAGATAATCCAATTTGTGTTGGAATCAATTTAGAAGTTGTTGTTCCATCTCCTAATTGGCCAGCATAATTATATCCCCAAGTCCAAAGGGTTCCATTTTTTTTTATAGCCAAAGAATGACTACTTCGTATTGATAATTTTTCCCAATCATTTTCGATTCCTATTTGTGTAGGAGTAGTTTTGGTAACAATTGTTCCATCTCCTAACTGACCATCCCAATTATAACCCCAACCCCATAATGTTCCATTATTTTTTATTCCAAATGTGCGTCTAGAGTCTGTGTAAACTGTTTTCCAATCAGAATTCGTTCCAATTTGTATTGGGCTATTTCTATTAATATTGGTGCCATCTCCCAATTGCCCTTCTGAATTATTACCCCAAGCCCAAAGTGTCCCATCATTTTTTATAACTAAATTGTGTGAACTTCCCGTGGCAATTTGTTGCGCAAAAAAATAATGTGTTATAAATAGAAAGATAAAAATTAGTTTACATTTCATAATATTTTATAGTTTATGATTAAACAAGCTACATACACTGAAAATTTATTGTTAGGACATTCTTGCCATTTGGGTTGGTTGTACAACGATGTTCGAAAGGTATATATTTCTTTATCTGTTTTTTTGACTTGATTAATTCGTTCTTTAACACTTGTAATGATTTCGTTTTTAACAGGTAAAAAATAATCCATTTTACCAAAACGCAGTAGTAAAACACCTTTCTCAACTGCATAATCAAATGAAGATCTTTGGCCTAAGGTTAAATGGGTAAAAATGGGTACGCATATAGTTTCTTTTGCTCTTTTCATGTTAATTTCTTTAATTCATTTAAACTTGATGTAATATTGTTCACCCGTGTTATGAAATTTCCCTTATTGTCATTTTCTAAATTTTCAGGAAAGCTAGATATTATGTGAATGGTTTTTATTTTATTTATTAAGTTACTTATTAAACTATCTTTATCAACTAAATCGATATCAATTATCTTATTTGGTTTAGCATTCAAAAGTTTTTCAATAATGTTTGGTTTGCCTAAGTAAATGTACTCTTCAAGTGCTTGTGTAGATAAATGCTTAGCAAGATGTTTTTTGGTTTCATTATTAATATGTTTCCAATTAATCATATCAATTATTCTCAAATTATAATTTATTTCATTTTTCATGCGTAATGTAGCAATCATTCGTATGTTTTTACGATTGAAATATATTTTAATTCCATTTTCGATGTACGGTAATAGGGTTGTCATATCTAGGGATCTTTTTAATTGAATAACACAAACTCTTCAATTAGTTTTCTAACAAGAAATTGACCACCCGATGTAAAATTTACAATTGAGCTCTTTATAGTTAAACTATCCCAACTTTGGTCTAAGTTTATCCCTATGGTCTTTTCTAAAGTTGAATTTGGAACGCTTAAAAACTCATATAGTAATTGATTATTTGGTGCGAAAATTTGTATTTTGCCTGTCCCATTAAATCCTCCATAATTTAATTTTAATTTCAAATAACCGCTTTTATTATATAAAGGTAATGTGAACTCTGTTAATTGTCCATTTCCACCCGGATTTGTTGTGTTCACTACACCGTACCATTCGCTCGATGCCCCAAAATCATTATAAACGAAATTATTAAATGTTCCAAAATTGTTAGTAGAGGAAACTCCATTACAAACATACTTAGTCAAACTACTATTCACTTCGCCACTATCCAAAACCCCATTACTATTAGCATCAAGTCCCACTTCAATTTTAGTTCCGCCATTTGCACAATTTGCGCCAGCGGCTTCTGTAGTGGTATTGACCAATGTGTTCTTTCCATTTGACCCCGCAGCACCTTGTGGTCCCACTAAAGCAACACCGCTGCCCCAAGCCCCGCTGGTTTTAGGACCAAACAATGTGTTAGTAGTCGTGTTAATGTAAAAATCACCATTGTCTCCCGAGCTATTTGTTGGGTCTTGATTTCCGTTTAGGATAGTTTTTCCATCTAATCCATTGGTGCCATTAGTACCATTTGTTCCAGGAATACCTTGCATTCCTTGCGCTCCTGTTAGTCCAATTGGCCCCTGAATCCCTTGAATTCCCTGTGGCCCTTCTGCTCCAGTTGCACCTCGTAGTGCGGTTAAAAATTGCGCTTCGGTACCTGTGTTTCCAGCATTCAACCAAATTTGGTAGGCACTCAATCCGTTGCTACCGTTGGTTCCATTAACTCCTGCAATTCCTTGTGGACCTGTTGCTCCTGTTGGTCCAATTGGACCTTGTATGCCTTGTGCACCTTGAGCTCCTGTTGCGCCACGTAGTGCGGTTAAGAATTGCGCTTCGGTTCCGGTATTTCCAGCATTGAGCCATATTTGGTAAGCACTTAGTCCGTTTGCACCATTCGTTCCTGCAATTCCTTGCGTTCCTGTTGGTCCAATTGGACCTTGTGCACCTTGAGCTCCTGTTGCACCTCGTAGTGCGGTTAAAAATTGCGCTTCTGTTCCCGTATTTCCAGCATTGAGCCATATTTGGTAAGCACTTAGTCCGTTTGCACCATTCGTTCCTGCAATTCCTTGCGGTCCTGTTGCTCCAATTGGACCTTGAATTCCTTGAGCTCCTGTTGCACCTCGTAGTGCGGTTAAAAATTGCGCTTCTGTTCCGGTATTTCCAGCATTGAGCCATATTTGGTAAGCACTTAGTCCGTTTGCACCGTTAGTCCCTGCAATTCCTTGTGGACCTGTTGCTCCTGTTGGTCCAATTGGACCTTGTATGCCTTGTGCACCTTGAGCTCCTGTAGCGCCACGTAATGCGGTTAAAAATTGCGCTTTGGTTCCTGTGTTTCCAGCATTCAACCAAATTTGGTAGGCACTCAATCCGTTGCTACCGTTGGTTCCATTAACTCCTGCAATTCCTTGTGGACCTTGTATCCCTTGAGGTCCAACAAGTGGTACACCATTTCCCCAATCCCCATTTGTTTTTGGACCAAATAGGTTACTTGTAGCGGTATTAATATAAAAATCACCATTTGTACCGAGATTAGCATTTGGATTGATTGTTCCATTTAAGACTGTTTTTCCGTCAAGGCCATTGCTTCCTGCGGGACCTTGTGTTCCTGTTGCTCCTGTATGTGCTGCATAGAGCGCAAAAGGAACATAAGTAAAAGGTTGGTTGCTAATTTCAATAAAATGAGTTGATTGACCACTTGGATCTAGGGATACAATTAAATTTTTAGCAGAACCATCCCAATTGATGGTACTAAATTGAGTTGCTATTCCAGCTTTTCGTGTACCGGTACCAATGACAACATTGACCATTCCAAATTTATCAGTTTGTGTATTGATGGTTTCTTGGTAGTCTAATGAAGAAGAGGCATTAAGAATTTTAAATTCTAAAGTAATGTCTTGATTTACTAAAGGCAAACGGGAGTTGTCTGCACCAGGCAATTCTTCTGTATTTGGATTTAAGATGACGGCTTGATAAGTAATTCCGTTTTGAGCATGACCCCAAAGTGAGAATGCTAGGATAGTGAAAATAATTAATTTTTTCATATTATAGATTTAATTTATGGCGTAGTGAATTCCAAATTGTAATTGATGGGTTGTAAATCCTAACTTTTGCTCCGTCGAGTTAGTTAGATTGATTCCTTTACAAAAGTTATATCCTAAGCTAATATAGCCAGCAGCGGCAAGATTATATTTTACTTGTAAACCAAGGCTTGGAGTTACTAATAAACCACTAAACTCTTTTTCTTTAGTTAAGTCAAAATAGGTGCCGTTGATGGTCTGCTTACCACTAATGATAGTTCCTAAATTGATACCTAAATGGGGTAGAATGTCAAAACTACTACGTCTGTCTAATAGAGAGTAGGATAGACGGGATTGAAATCCCAGATATTGTGTATCCCAGCTATAACTATTACTTGTGTTGCCGCCTACGCAATTGTATTCATTCAGGGATAAGCCTATTTGCACATTTATTTTTTCATTAGATAGTGGCTTAGTATAACCCAATTCATAAAAATTACCTGTTCCATTTTTTAAGTTAGGATTGGTGCCGCCATTGGAATTTTTAAAATCATAGGTTGTAAAATTTTTCCCGGTATAGAAATAGACTTCTTGCGCAATACTGCTTTGGAAAAAAATAGAGAAGGTGAGCAGGAGTGTTAATTTTTTCATTTTGATTGTATAATTTGAGTGTAATAATTCCATTTTTCAGCAACCAAATGCACCAGATAAGTAGCTGATGGTAATTGTAGATTAGAGATCGTTAGTCTTGTTTCGGTTGGTTTTTTTGTTTCTTGATATACTATTTTACCTGTTATGTCAAATAGTGTAATCTGAATGCTTGTATTTATTGGTTGTGAAAATTGAAAATAGACTGTGTCAAAGAAAGGATTGGGATAAGTTTTTGTACTTATAATCGAAGCGTCATTGGTTTTAATGTAATTGCTCCATAGACTTTGTTGGTATCCTTGCGAAATAGTAAGATTGTTTTTTTGAGAAGTACCAGTTAAACTTTGTTGCCCTATAGACTGAGATATGTACATTCCATTAGCAATGGTAAAACTATTACCTTGAGAAGCTACCATTTGTCGTTGTAAGTTTTGACTATGAAGAGCGCTACCAATTGCTAGAAATACTACGAGTATTGTTTTTTTCATTCGTGTTTTTTAGTAAAATTCAAAATGCGGGGGCAGTTTGAATCAAAAATAGCGTAACTCATTTAAGCATTTCAAAATATCGTTGGAAACAATATTTTCCACTATTTTTAGTATAGCAACTAATTGATAATCTGAATACTAGTAAAATATAAAAACGCCTTAAAAAAGACGTTTTTGGTATTGTTTTGCGATATAATTATACTTTTTTAAGTAGTTTTGGGAGTAAAAGGAGGTCTTTGAGTCGTTTGTCTTCGGCATTTTTTTGTTCTAACTGTAGTTTGTTCTCTGGAATACCAGTCAATTTAGAAACTTTGGTTAGCAAACCATTAATGGCTTGTTCTCTACGTTTAATGATAGCCGAAGCAGTTTGGGGTTGCGCTGGGTTTTCAAACAGGCCATTCAATTGGTTTAAAGACACAAATTGGTTGCTATTGGACAATAAAAAGTGCAGTATCTTTTTCTCATTATCCTCAAAATTTGGGATAACCTTTCTCTTGTATAAAAAGAGGTCTTTTTGGCTGTCATAGACAATGCCTTTAAACGGTTTTTTAAAGGATATGATTCTTTTTTTATAGCCTACAGCTAATAAACTCAAAAGAGTGAGTCCAATCAATCCTATGGTCGGATAGTTTAAAGGAGTAGTTTTAGGCTCCATAAAAAAAGGAACGGTACCAATGTATTTTCCTTTCAAATCCGCAAGGGTCGTTTTTTTGAAATAATAGTTTTGTTCCGAATCGGAAAAGATCCCATAAATAGTATCTCTCAATATAAAGTGCTTTAGTAAATATTCATGATTTTTAAAACTATATTTATTGGCAGTTTTTTGTGTAAAATTGATTTCGGTTATTAATCCTTCTAGTAAGTACAATTTAGGTTTGTCTTGTATTTTTATATCTGAATCATATAATAAATTGGGATTGTATCGGCTAACATACGACCAGGTCATAGTAGGTAAATACAATTTGAAAAGTAATGGTTCAACTTTCTTGCCTCTTGGGACATTATTATTATCATTGGTAAAACCGCCAAAAACATACAAATTGTTTCCATCGAGTAAGCTATAGGCTCCAGATCTGGGTTCAGGTACTATATTCCCTTTGGTTTGTACTTGATTCCATTCACCACTCTTAAAATCGTAACGGGTAACAATATTTTTAAAAGTAAAAAGACCATAGCCGCCAAAGAGGTAGATTTCATTATTGTAGGTAAAGGGTACAGACTGGTACTGATTTTTGTGTAAAAAGGAATGGTCGATTCTTACAATCGAGTCGTTTCTAAATTCCAACACAGGGCCACAGCCTTGATGCACTAAATAGGTTTTTTTGCCAATTTCAAAAGGAAGGTATTCGCTTATTTTATCAGGATATTCGGTATGTTTGAAAGGGATGAGTTGCTTCCCTTTGTAAACAATAGAATCATTAATAATAATGACAGGTTGTTGCGATTGGGCATCTTTGAATAATAATAAATCATCATAGCGTTTCAATTTTTGCCCCTGACTTGTGTTTACAATCAGAAGTGAAAATAGCGACAGAAGGATTAATTTTTTAATCATAGTGGTGAGGAAACTTAACTGTAGGAAATATAGTCAAATATCTAGTATATTCTGCTGAAACGAAACAAAAATTAGTAGAAAATATATTTTCCAGTATTTTTTAAAAAGACAATTTCTTGTAAAACAAGTCAATACGATTTTTAAATAATTTTAATAAAATTAAAAATACGCTTGTTCAACGTTAGTTATTCAAAAGATGCTGACTCTAGCGATAGCGAACAGGCGAAGCAAACAAGTTCAGCATGACAGGCATGTGTTTTTACTTACAACCCATAAACTTTATAAACCTCATAATCTAGAACCATATAAGGAATATAAGGGCATATAAGTTTTGCTGGTTAGTACTTATACCTGAAACTTCTTCGAATTCGCCCAGTAAAAAATGAAATAAATCCAATCCATGGCTAGCTAAATCATCAAAATAACCTCCTTTGGCAACATTAGCATCGGTGCGCCAGTTGTATAATCCGGATAAATCCTGTGCAGAGGCAGGTTTGCTTAAATGCCAGTTGATATGACGGATTTCTCCAATACTATTAGCATCCAGCCATTTCTTTATTTATGTATATCGAGGTAGAGAACGACGATAATAAGCAACAAAAAGGGGTACTTTTTTGGTTTTAAATGCATCATATATTGTTACACAATCATCATAACTAGGAGCTAATGGTTTTTCAATACAACATGTTTTTCCTGCATCAGCTACTTTTAAACCGTATAGTTTATGCGAATCAGGTGGAGTGGCAATATAAACCGCATCTACTTCCGGATCATTGATTAAAGAATCTGCATCCGAATAATGTTTTTTAATTCCGTGTCTTTTTGCATAATCTGCTGCTTTTTCAGCATCCCGACGCATTACAGCAACAATTTCAAAACCTGCGGTTTTTTGATAGGCAGGGCCACTTTTCTTTTCGGTTACATCTCCGCAACCGATGATCCCCCATCTGATATTTTTTATTGGTTTACTATCACTCATTTTTGTTTATTTAATTACAACCATCAATATCGCAAGCGTCGGTATTTTCAGAATTCAAGATAGTAATTTTTGATTCGAAATCTCCTTCTTTCCAAACTTTTTCCAGCGTTTTTACAAAGGTTTCCACATGTTGCGCTCCCGAAACGGCATATTTATTATCGAAAACAAAAAAGGGTACTCCCTGAATTCCGATTTTTTGTGCCATTTGTATGTCTTCTTTGACCTCTTTGGAATAGGAGTTGGAATTTAGAACTTCGTCAATTTCATAGGCATTAAGTCCAATCTGGATTCCTAATTGTTTTAGCGTTTCTTTATCATTAATATCTTTACCATCCGTTAAATATGCTTTAAACAATAATTCTTTTAATTCAGAGCTTAAATGATGTTGTTTTGCCAAATGCAGCAAACGATGTGCGTTAAATGAATTGGCCATAATGGCTTTTTCGAAATGGAATTCTAATCCCGAATTAGCAGCATTTTGAGTCATATTATCTAATGCTTCAATAGCCCATTCTTTATCTTTTCTGTATTTTTCGGCAAGATGTTCTACTAAATTATCGTCTTCCGAAGCTATAAAATTGGGATCTAACTGAAAGCTTTTCCATTCGATTTCAATAGCATCCTGATGTCCAAATTGTGTAATTGCATTCTCTAATCTTCTTTTACCGATATAACAAAAAGGACATACAATATCCGACCAAATTTGAATCTTTAATTTATTTTCCATCTTTTTATCTTTATTATTTGTATATACAAATGTATATTTTCTTTTCCTAATTTGTTGTTTCTATATGTTTTAATTAGGATTGGTTTATGCAAATAAAAAAACCATCAAAACGAATCTTGATGGTTTGTATATAATTTGAACGTTTGACTATATTAAATCCAAAACAATTGAAGGGAAAAATCCTAAAGCAATGTTTAAAATTATAGCAACTACTGCAACTATATAGTAAAGTGTAGGAGTAGGGATTTTAGCTTCATTAGGTTCTTTAGTATACATTGCTAAAATTAATTTGAAATAATAGCCAACACTTATAATAGAGTTAATTACAGCTACAATCACTAAGGCTATGAAACCAGCTTGAATAGTTTGTGTAAATAAGAATAATTTAGCAAAGAAACCTCCGAAAATTGGAATTCCCGCCATAGATAATAAGGATGCAGTTAATATAGCAGCCATTAGTGGATTGTTTTTTCCTAAACCATGGAAGTTATTAATATCTTCATTTTCTCTTGTTTTACAAACGTATAATATCACGGTAAAGGCTGCAATACCAGCTAAGGCATAAGCTGAAGTATAATATAATAATGTTCCTGAAGATTTTTCGGTACTTAATAAAGTCATTAACATAAAACCAGCATGTGAAATACCTGAAAAGGCAAGCATACGTTTTACGTTTATTTGACGTAATGCCATGATATTTCCAACAGTCATAGAAGCAATAGATACAATCACAATTACTAATTGGAACGCCGGAGAAATATCAGCATTCATTGTTTTTACTAATTTGTAAAGTGTGGCAATAGCTACCACTTTAGCTAAAGTACTCATCAATGCAGTTGTCAAAGCTGGTGAACCTTCATACACATCTGGAGCCCAGAAATGGAATGGAACAGCTGCAATTTTGAAAAGCATTCCTATAAAAACCAATACAATTCCAATAGGAAACCAAATTGGTAATTCAGCTGAGTGTGATAATTCGCTAATTTCAGCAATATCAAAACTTCCCATAGCTCCATATATCAAACAGATTCCAAAAAGGATAATCCCTGAAGCAAATGAACCCATTAAGAAATATTTCAAACCCGCTTCGTTACTTTTAATACTTGTACGATTGCTTGATGCTAATACATAAAGGGCAATTGATAGTACTTCGATTCCTAAAAAGAACATCGCTAAGTTTCCAAAAGAAACCATTGCTACTGCTCCAGCTAATAAGAATAGTTTTATCGCAATAAAATCTGAAAATTTTGATGGACGATTTTCATAAAATTTTTGTCCTAAGATTACTAAAAATAGCGTTAGAATAATAAATAATGCTGAAAAAGCCGATGAATATTTGCCCACTACAATCATATTGTTGTAATAAGCAACAGGCGATTCGTTAATTTCTGAAATATCTAATCCCAGAATAGCTAGTAATCCAATTACTACTATTGGAACGATTGCTTTTCTAGCATCAAAAATTTCAAATAAAAGGCATAAAACACCTAATCCAATTATAGCTATTAATGTATTCATATTTTTTATTGTGATTCAGGATTAGAACCTGATATTAAATAGTCGGTCTTTATTATTGAATTTTAAAAAATGTTCTCAGAATCTGATCCAAAGCGGGAGTAATTAAATCATTGATTGGTTTTGGAAATAAACCAAAAATGAAAATTACCGCAATGATGATTACTAAAACCAAAGTTTCATGAAAATTTACATCAGCAAAAACTCTTGTATTGGTTTCACCAAGCATTACTTGTTGGTACATTTTCAACATGTAATAAGCTCCTAAAATAATAGTTGTTCCTCCCAATAAAGCAAACCACAAATTGATTTGTGATAAACTGTATAATACGGTAAACTCTCCAACAAAGTTAAAGGTTGTTGGTAAAGCTACAGAAGCTAAAACTAAAATCATGAACAAAGAAGCAAATTTTGGTGCTTGTGAACGAATACCACCCATATCGGCAATGTTTCTGGTTTCATATCTTCTGTAGATAATTTCGGCAGCAAAGAACAAACCTACTACCACAAAACCGTGAGCTAACATTTGCAATACAGCTCCTCTTAGACCATCGATGTTTAAGGTATAACAGCCTGCTGCAATTAAACCTACGTGAGCCAAAGAAGAATAAGCCAATAATTTTTTTAAATCTCTTTGTCTTAATGCTACAATTGA
Organism: Flavobacterium sp. UBA6721; assembly: GCA_002454195.1. Lineage (GTDB taxonomy): Bacteria > Bacteroidota > Bacteroidia > Flavobacteriales > Flavobacteriaceae > Flavobacterium > Flavobacterium nitratireducens. The sequence goes on along the minus strand of DKIJ01000021.1, from coordinate 63,721 downwards.
GCCATAGATTACTCCTGCAATCCCTAAACCGATTAGTATTGGTAAATACGTTTTTGAAGCGATTGGAGCTAATGGAAGTTGCCAACGTAAAACACTATACAATCCCATTTTAAGCATAATACCTGATAAAAGCATGGTTCCAACTGTTGGTGCTTTTTGGTACACCTGTGCTTGCCAAGTGTGGAATGGTATAATCGGAATTTTAATAGCATAAGCTAAGAAGAATGCCCAGAAAACGAAGAATTGCTCTGTTCTGCTTAATTCTACTTTGTATAAATCTTGAATTAAGAAGCTTCCCGCTTTTTGATATAAATAAACAAAAGCAATTAACATAAATAAGGAACCTGCAAGCGTGTAGATAAAGAATTTAACTACTGCTTTTTTGCGTTCCTCTACATCACCATTACCCCAAATTAAAGCAATAAAGTAAATTGGAATTAGGGCCAACTCCCAGAAAATATAATACAATAAACCATCGGAAGCTAAGAATGTTCCTGTCATGGCAAATGACATAAACAAGATCAAAGCATAAAATGATTTTGCATTTTTATATTCATTTCCAAAAGACGAATAGATAATCAAAGGAGTTAATGCCGTAGTAAGCAAAAGCATAATTAATGATAAACCATCTGCAGTTAATGAATAAGCTATAGATGGATTATTAATCCAATAAGTAAAGAAACTTATATTTTCACCTGCATTATAACTGTTTAATAACGCTATAGATAATCCAAAAGCAACTAAACTGAATAATAATGCCACTTTTGAAGCCAGTTTATCGCCAGCAAAGTAAGTAGCAAATGCGCCAACAAAAAGTATAATTAAAAGTACTGATACGTTCATGATATAAAATTATTGAGCTAAAAATAAATAAGTTACTATACTGCAAAGACCTAATACAAATACGAACAAGTAAAATCCAATACTTCCTGTTTGTAATTTTCTTCCTTGATAACTTATTTCGTTGGTTACTTTTCCTAATCCAAATACCAAAGCAGATAATGTTGTTTCTACATAATCTCTAAAGAATTTTGACAAGCCATTTATAGAGTTTACAAAGATCACATCGTAAATTTCATCAATGTAATATTTGTTGTAAAGCACTTTATCTAAACCTGTAATTTCTGAATCCTCAGCTGGAACTTGTCTTTGTTTAATGTATTTTACAAAAGCAATGATAATTCCAATTAATCCCCCTGCTACTGCTACTGCCATTAGTGCATATTCTTGTGTTCCAAAATGATGTGCTTCATGCGCTTCTTTTGAAAATAAAGGTGCTAAATAACCATTTAACCAGCTATTAGTTGGTAAGCTTATTGCACCCCCAATAGTCGCTAAAATAGCTAATACAATCAATGGGAAAGTAATTAAAGCCGGACTTTCGTGTAAGTGACTTTTTTGATGTTCAGTTCCTCTAAAATCAGTATAGAAAGTTAAGTACAATAAACGGAACATATAGAAAGCGGTCATCAATGATGCTAAAGAAGCGATTACCCAAAGAACCGTGTTATGTTCAAAAGCAGTCATTAATATTTCATCTTTCGAGAAAAATCCTGAAAAAGGAGGAATTCCTGAAATGGCTAATGTTGAAAGTAAGAAAGTGATAAAGGTAATTCCCATAACTTTTTTCAATCCTCCCATGTTACGCATGTCTTGTTCTCCATGTAAAGCATGAATTACCGAACCTGAACCCAAGAACAAACAAGCTTTAAAGAAAGCATGAGTAATTACGTGGAAAACGGCAATTTCGTATGCTCCAAATCCTAAAGCTAAGAACATTAATCCCAATTGTGATACTGTAGAATAGGCTAGTACTTTTTTGATGTCTGTCTGTACCAAAGCAATAGTTGCAGCAACTAAAGACGTTACAGCACCAATGATGGCAATGAAGTTTTGTACTTCTGGAGCTAAATCAAAAACATAATTCAATCGGGTAATCATAAAGATACCTGCAGTTACCATCGTAGCCGCGTGGATTAAAGCCGAAACCGGTGTTGGTCCTGCCATCGCATCAGGTAACCAAGTGTACAATGGAATTTGAGCCGATTTACCACATGCTCCAATGAACAAAGCAAAAGCAGCTAATGATATTAGGGATAAATCTACATTGCTAGATGAAACAATGGCTGTTTTTAAAGTAGTATAATCTAAAGTTGAGAACATAGCACCAATGATAAAAATACCAATTAGTAATCCTAAATCCCCAATTCTGTTCATGATGAAAGCTTTCTTTGCCGCATCATTATAATCTTGGTTTTTATGCCAAAACCCGATAAGTAAGTAAGAACAAAGTCCTACACCTTCCCAACCAATGAATAGTACTAATAAGTTGCTTCCAACAACTAAGGTAATCATGAAGAAGATGAATAAATTCAAGTAAGCAAAAAACTTATGCATATTTTCATCATCATGCATGTAGCTGATAGAATACAAGTGAATCAACGAACCAATTCCAGTTACAAAAAGCAACCATAAAACTGATAATTGATCTAAAAGAAAACCAAAATCAACTCTGAAATTACTAATTTGAATCCAATCGAATAATTGAATATGTATCGGCTGCTGGTCAATATTTATTTTTGAAAAGAAACAAAGTGTAAGCGCAAATGATAAGACAACAGTTAATGTTCCCACTACACCTGAAGCTGTTTTGCCAATATTTTTTCCAAAGAAAATATTAAATAAAAATCCTAAAAGAGGAGCTAATAATAAGAGTAAAGCTAAATTCGTATTCATTATCGTTTATCCTTTTAAGTTTTTTAAATTATTAATATCAATCGAACCTAAATTTCTAAAAATCGATACTAAAATAGCTAAACCTACTGCTACTTCGGCTGCTGCTACTGCCATAGAGAAAAACACAAAAACCTGTCCTTGTGCATCCTGATGATAGGTTGAAAATGCCACAAACAATAAGTTTACTGCATTTAACATAATTTCTATCGACATAAATACGATGATAGCATTTCGTCTGTATAACACTCCAAAAACTCCAATACAAAACAGTATTACAGAAAGGAAGATATAATTCTCAATGCCTATTTCATTTAAAATATTAGTCATTTTATTTCTCCGTTTTTTCTTTTTTAGACAATAGTACAACTCCAATCATTGCTACTAAAAGCAAGATAGAAGCAAATTCAAAAGGAACCATATATTCGTTCAATAATACGTTTCCTAATACTTTTATAGATTGGTAATCTTCTCCAGTAGCAATATATTCTCCTTCAATTGGTTTAGAATTGATAAATACCAAAATCAAAACAATGCAGATTAAACAAAAAGAAACAATAGCTCCTAATCGGGTAATACGTGGTTTATGTACTTCATTTTCTTTATTCAAATTCATCAACATCAGTGTGAATAAGAATAAAATCATAATAGCTCCGGAATACACTATAATATGAACTATAGCCAAAAACTGAGCGTTTAATAGTAAATAATGACCTGCAATAGTGAAAAAACAAATCACTAAATATAAAGCACTATGAATAGGATTTCTACTAAAAATAGCTAAGAAAGCAGTAATAACGGTGATAAATGCCAGAATACAAAAAACAATTTGTATAGTAGTTGCGTTTGCAAAATCAGGTATATGTATCATTTAGTTAGCGTTTTTAAGCCCGCCCGCTGCAAGCTGGTTAGTATTCTTTATAGCCATTTCTAAAGGCATCACTAATCTATCTTTTCCAAAAATAAAATCCTCTCTTTCATAACTGGAAGGAACTAATACTTTTGAAGTCGTTAAGTAAATTGCGTCTTTAGGACACGCCTCTTCACAAAGTCCGCAAAAAATACAGCGTAACATATTAATTTCGTATATCTCTGCATATTTCTCTTCACGATACAAATGTTTCTCATCCGCTTTACGCTCTGCCGCCTTCATGGTAATGGCTTCCGCAGGACAAGACAAAGCACATAAACCGCAAGCGGTACAGTTTTCTCTTCCTTGTTCGTCACGTTTCAACATGTGTTGTCCGCGATATACGGGACTCATCGTACGTACTTGTTCCGGATACATAATAGTAACCTTCTTAGAAAACAAGTGTTTTAGGGTAATAATTAATCCTTTTACAATCGCAACAAGATATAAACGCTCTAAAAAAGTCATCTCTTTGTTAGAGACTTGCTTTTTTCTTCCCGATAAGGATATGGTTTCTATTGACATCTTTTTTATTTTTATTTGAAGCTAATCCCGCTATTCGTTTCAATCTTTTAAGTTTTAAAGAAAAACTTAAAAGGATTTCCACTGCTATCGGGGCTAATACAACTCTTTGCTAATTAAAATCCTAAGAATGCTAGTAATTCATGTCTTAAAATTACAATTCCCGTAATCATGATGTTTAAAATCGAAAGTGGAATTAAAATTCTCCATCCTAAATGCATCAATTGATCGTATCTAAATCTTGGGATTGTCCATCTTACCCACATATAAAAGAAAATGAAGAAACATATTTTAGCAAATAAAACTCCAATTCCAATAACGTTAGCTATATTTACACCCCAGTTTTCTACAGCCCAACTCATTCCTGGATAATTGTAACCACCAAAGAATAATACAGCCAAGATGGTAGAAGAGATAAACATACTTGCATATTCAGCAAATAAATAGAATCCCATTTTCATCGAAGAGTATTCAGTGTGATAACCACCAATTAATTCACTTTCACATTCTGCTAAATCAAAAGGAGTTCTGTTCGTTTCAGCAAATGAACAAATTAAAAAGATTAAGAACGAGAGCGGTTGGTAAAACACATTCCATTTTAAACCTTCTTGTTGCAAACTTATTTCTCTTAAACTCAAGGTTCCTGTCATCATCAACAATGCAATTATAGATAATCCCATAGCAATTTCATAGGAAACCATTTGAGATCCAGCACGAACAGCACCCATTAAAGAGAATTTGTTGTTAGATGCCCATCCACCTATCATGATGCCATAAACACCAATAGAAAGAATGGCAAAAATGTACAACATAGCATTATCGATATCCGAAGCCTGTAAAATGATATCTCTTCCAAATAAATGAAAATGATCTCCCCAAGGGATTACAGCACTTGTCATCAATGCTGTACTCATAGCAATCGCTGGACCAACATAAAATAAGAATTTATTAGGAGTGTTTGGTTCAAATTCCTCTTTCGCAAATAATTTCATTCCATCTGCTAATGGTTGTAATAAACCTCCTTTTCCTGCTCTGTTCGGTCCTATACGGTCTTGCAACCAGGCTGCAATTTTACGTTCAGCAAGTGTAGAATACATGGCCATAACCATCGTAATGGCAAAGACAGCCAGAATGATCACACTTTTTTCTATAATAATTGTACTGTCCATTTTTTATAGATTACCATTTTTAAATTCTTTTTGCTCTTCTTTGCTCAACGGGATTGCCGTCATACTGATTTTTTTACGGTCTTGTTCTCTACCTTTCAAAATTCCTTCTTCAGTAGCAATGTGTACCGTATCCATTTTTCTGGTGTAATTGTTTTGGTTTATAACCGAATCTTTATCGAATTTTTTTGGTCCTTCAATTACCCAGTCAGCTGGATCTTTGTGGTCAAAACGACATTCGTTACAAATAAATTCTTCTACCTCGTGGTATTGATCTTTACGACCTGTAACTCTTTGAATTTCGTTACCAAACATCCAAACAGTTGTTTTTCCACAACATTTATCACAATCTCTGTGAGCATTATAAGGCTTGTTAAACCAAACTCTTGATTTGAAACGGAACGTTTTATCAGTTAATGCTCCAACTGGGCATACATCAATCATGTTTCCTGAGAATTCATTATCAATTGCCTTAGAAATACAAGTCGAAATATTAGCATGGTCACCACGGTCTAATACTCCATGAACTCTATTATCTGTTAATTGATCAGCAACAGCAACACAACGTTGACATAAAATACAACGGTTCATGTGCAATTGAATATTCGGACCAATATCTTCTGGTTCAAAAGTTCTTTTTTCTTCAATAAAACGGGTCTTCGATTTTCCGTGCTCAAAGCTTAAATCCTGCAAATCACATTCTCCAGCTTGATCGCAAATAGGACAATCTAATGGGTGGTTGATTAATAAAAATTCGGTTACTGACTGACGTGCTTCACGTACACGATCCGAATTTTTGCTATTTACTTCCATACCATCCATACATCCTGTTACACAAGAGGCCATCAATTTAGGCATTGGTCTTGGATCGGCATCACTACCTTTTGACACTTCCACTAAACAACAACGGCATTTACCTCCCGTTTTCTCTAGTTTAGAATAATAGCACATTGCAGGTGGAACTGATTCTCCTCCTATCATACGAGCAGCTTGCAGGATGGTAGTTCCTGGTGCTACTTCTATGCTTTGACCGTCTATTGTTACTTTCATTTATTCTTTTGTTTTTTTAGTTTTAGGTTTAAAAGTTTCAGGTTAACTAACTTCAAAACTTTAAACTTCTAACTTTAAACTATTTTATACTGTTTGTTTTGCTACCAAATGTCTTACTTTCTCAAAAGGCTCAGCAACAAAGTGATCTCTGTTTTTGATTCTTTCTGGGAAACGAATATGATATTCAAATTCTTCTCTAAAATGACGAATAGCTGCAGCTACCGGCCACGATGCGGCATCTCCTAATGGACAGATCGTGTTTCCTTCAATTTTACTTTGAATACTCCACAATAATTCGATGTCTTCTTCACGACCCTGACCATTTTCAATACGCCATAAAACTTTTTCTAACCATCCTGTTCCTTCTCGACATGGAGTACATTGCCCACATGATTCGTGGTGGTAGAAACGTGAGAAATTCCAAGTGTTACGTACAATACAAGCCGTATCATCGTACACGATAAATCCTCCTGAACCTAACATCGAACCCGTAGCAAATCCACCATCACTTAAGGATTCGTAAGTCATTAAACGATCTTCACCATTTGCTGTTTTAAAAATCAAATCAGCTGGTAAAATTGGCACAGATGAACCTCCAGGTACTAATGCTTTTAGAGGACGACTTGAACTCATTCCTCCTAAATATTCATCAGAATTCATGAATTCATCTACACTTAAACCCAATTCTATTTCGTAAACCCCTGGATTTTTAATGTTTCCAGATGCCGAAATTAATTTAGTACCTGTTGATCTTCCGATTCCAATTTTTGCATAATCATCACCTGAATTATTTACAATCCATGGCACTGCTGCTATAGTTTCTACGTTGTTTACTACTGTTGGGTTCGCCCAAAGTCCTGAAACGGCTGGGAATGGTGGTTTGATACGTGGATTTCCTCTTTTACCTTCTAATGATTCGATTAAAGCGGTTTCTTCTCCACAAATGTAAGCACCTGCACCACAGTGAACGTGTAATTCTAAGTCGTAACCTGTTCCTAAAATATTTTTCCCTAACCATCCTGCAGCTTTAGCCTCAGCAATCGCTCTTTCTAATATTTTAAAAACCCACATGTATTCTCCACGGATGTAGATGTACGAGCGGTTAGTGCCCAAGGCATAACTGGAAGTAATCATACCTTCGATTAATAAGTGAGGAATAAATTCCATCAAATACCTATCTTTGAATGTACCCGGTTCTGACTCATCGGCATTACAAACCAAGTGTCTTGGTTTTCCTGATTTTTTGTCAATAAAACTCCATTTCATTCCAGCTGGGAAACCTGCACCACCACGACCTCTAAGCCCTGATTTTTTTACTTCCTCAACGACATCGTCAGGAGTCATTGTTTTCATGGCTTTTTCAACAGAAGCATAACCGCCGTGTTGACGGTAAACTTCATAGGTTTTAATCCCTGGAACGTTGATTTTGTCTAATAATATTTTTCTTGACATCTTATTTATCGTGTAATATTATTTTATTATCTCGGCAATCAGCAATTAACTGATCGATTTTTTCTTTCGTTAAATGCTCTTTGTAAAAATCACCTAATTGCATCATAGGAGCATATCCGCATGCACCTAAACATTCTACCCCTCTTACTTCGAAAAGACCGTCTGGAGTCGTTTCACCGATGCCTACACCTAATTTTTCGCAGGTATAATCCATTAAATCTTCAACTCCGTTTAGACAGCAGCAAGAAGTTTGACAAAACTCAAACATGTATTTCCCAATAGGTTTTAGGTTAAACATGGTGTAGAAAGTAGCTACTTCGTAAACTTCGATAGGTAAAATTTCAAGAATTTCGGCAACTTTATCCATTAGCTCAACGCTTAACCAGTTGTCATGAGCATCCTGAACTTCGTGTAAAACGGGCAGTAAAGCCGATTTCTTTTTGTCTTCAGGGTAATGACTTATTAATTCATTGATGCGAGCCATCAATGCTTCAGTCATATTTATTTCTTGTTTGTGATGTGTACGTTCCATAATTTATGCGTCTAATTCTCCAGCAATTACATTTAAACTGGATAAAATAACAATGGCATCTGATAATAATGCGCCTTTTATCATTTCAGGATAAGCTTGGTAGTAAATAAAACAAGGTCTTCTAAAGTGAAGTCTGTATGGAGTACGACTACCGTCAGTTACTAAATAAAAACCAATTTCTCCATTTCCTCCTTCTACTGGGTGATAGATTTCGGCAACTGGAACAGGAACTTCTCCCATTACAATTTTGAAATGATAGATTAAGGATTCCATGTTGTGGTAAACATCTTCTTTTGGAGGTAAATAGTAATCAGGAACTTCGGCATGGTATTCGTTTCCAGCAGGCATTTTATCTAACGCCTGACGAATGATGCTTAAACTTTCCCAAACTTCGGCATTACGAACACAAAAACGGTCGTACGTATCTCCTGATTTTCCTACTGGGACTTTAAAGTCAAAATCCTCGTAAGAACTATAAGGTTGTGCTACACGAACATCGTAATCAACACCTGCAGCACGTAAATTTGGTCCTGTAAATCCGTAAGCCATTGCTTTTTCAGCCGAAATAGCTCCAACGTTTACAGTTCTGTCAATAAAAATTCGGTTTCTTTCAAATAAGTTTTCAAATTCTTTCCAAGCAACCGGGAATTCTTCTAAAAACGTGTTTAGTAATTCAAAAGCTCTTGGTGACCAGTCTCTCTCAAAACCACCAATTCTACCCATGTTTGTTGTTAAACGAGCTCCACAGATTTCCTCGTAAATTTCATATACTTTTTCTCTAAATTGGAAAACATATAGGAAACCAGAATAAGCTCCTGTATCTACACCTAAAATCGAGTTACAAATTAAGTGATCGGTAATTCTAGCTAATTCCATTACAATTACTCTTAAATATTGAGCTCGTTTTGGAACTTCGATATTTAGTAATTTTTCTAAGGTCATCCACCATCCCATATTATTAATAGGAGAGGAGCAATAGTTCATACGGTCTGTAAGAGGGGTGATTTGATAGAAAGGACGATTTTCGGCAATTTTTTCAAAAGCACGATGGATATAACCAATAGTAGGTTCTGCATCCAGAATTCGTTCTCCATCCATCAACAGAATATTTTGGAAAATTCCGTGTGTAGCTGGGTGAGTAGGACCTAAATTCAAGATAGAAAGCTCGCTTCCGTCTTCATTTGATCGCTCTTTTATTATTTTAGCATAGCGATGCTCTGGTGGTAATAATAGTTCTGACATTTATAGAATGTGAAAAATTATATATTGTTTTTTTAGAAATTGTCTACTGTTCTTCCGAAGAAACGGTCGTCTTTATCAGTTCTTCCACCATCTTCCATTGGGAATTCTTTACGCATAGGGAAAGAAATCATTTCATCCATATTCAAAATACGTTTTAATTGTGGATGACCAATAAAGTTGATGCCGAAGAAATCGTATGTTTCTCTTTCCATCCAATTGGAAGTCAAGAATATATTAGAAACGGTTTTGATTTCAGGATTTTCTCCGTTAAGGAAAGTTTTGATTCGAATACGTTTGTTTTCGTACCAATTGTGCATGTGGTAAACAACGGCAAATTGTTTATCAGCTGGGTTATCAGGATAATGAATTCCGCATAAATCTGTTAGGAAATGAAAACGTAATTCAGGATCGTTTTTTAAGAATAAAATGATAGCAGTGTTGTTTTTTGCATTAATTTCAAACGAAAAAATATCTCTTTCCTGTTGGAAATTAAAAACATCAGCTGCGAATGTTTCTACTAATTTATCTTGGATAGCTGTATTTTCTAATGCCATTTTATTTGATATTATAAGAAGCTAATAATTCTTGATACTCAGGTGAACTTCTTCTTCTTACTGATTCTGATTTTACAAGTTCTTGTAATTTCATTACACCATCAACAATTTGTTCTGGTCTTGGCGGGCAACCTGGAACATATACATCCACAGGGATAACTTTGTCAATTCCTTGTAGTACAGAATAAGTATCGAATATTCCTCCTGAAGAAGCACAAGCTCCTACAGCAATTACCCATCTTGGTTCAGACATTTGCTCGTAAACTTGGCGCAAGATTGGCGCCATTTTTTTGGAAATAGTTCCCATAACCATCAACATATCCGCTTGACGAGGAGAGAAACTTACACGCTCAGAACCAAAACGCGCTAAGTCGTAATGAGAAGCCATAGTGGCCATAAATTCAATTCCACAACAAGAAGTAGCAAAAGGTAATGGCCAAAGTGAATTGGCACGTGCCAAACCTACAACATCATTAAGTTTTGTAGCAAAGAATCCTTCACCTACAACACCTTCTGGAGGGGCAACCATATTTATTTTTGAATTACTCATTTTATAAATGTTATGCGTTATGCGTTATGCGTTATAAATTCATAACTTAAATTTAAAATCATTTTTTTTAAATCTTTTATCTTTTAAGATTTCTAGTTTTAGATTATAGTTTCTATTTAAAAATCTAAAATCTGAGATCTTTTATTAGTCCCATTCTAAAGCTTTCTTTTTGATGATATAGAAAAATCCAACCAAAAGTAAAGCCATGAAAACAATCATTTTTAGCATTCCTTCGATTCCTAATTCTTTGAAGTTAATGGCCCAAGGATATAGAAATATTACCTCGACATCAAACAAAACGAATAAAATAGCAACCAAGAAATATTTTACAGAAAATGGAATACGGGCATTTCCCACAGATTCAATTCCACATTCGAAGTTTTTATCTTTTGAAGCCGATTTTCTTCTAGGTCCTAGCTTACCTGAAATTAGGATGGTACCTACTACGAAACCTATTGCAAGTAAGGCTTGCATGAGAATTGGTAGGTAGTTAAATTGTTCTGATTGCATAGAAATAAATTTTGTGCTAAAATAAGTCACAAAGATATACTTCAATGCTATAAAACACAAGTTTAAAACCAAAATTACACATTGATTTTAAAGGTTTTTTTTGTAGTTTTTAATGATTATAAATAAGTAAATTTTGAATTTCTTAAAATAATCTAAAAATTTTAAGATTTGTACCAAAAAAAAGGTTCCGATACTATCGGAACCTTTTGGTCATTCGTAACAAAAAACTATTTTGTTTAGATTACTGCAACTTTAGCAGCAACCTTTCCTTTTCTTCCTTCTTCTTCTTCGTAGCTCACTCTGTCTCCTTCGCGTAATTCTTCCGCGCTGATTCCTGAAGCATGAACAAAAATGTCTTTTCCTGTTTCTTCGTCTGTAATGAATCCGTAACCTTTTGATTCATTGAAAAATTTAACTGTACCTGTACGCATTGTAATAGTAATAATAATTTATAATAAGACAAATGTAATGTTTAATATCATACGAAAATGATTAATAGCAATATTTTTAATAAAATAATTGATATTCAGTGTTTTCAAACATTTTAAGAAGGCTTTTATTATAAATTTATTTTGATATGTAATTCCTCTAATTGCGTAGTATCAATAGCCGATGGAGCATCAATCATGACGTCTCTACCTGAGTTGTTTTTAGGGAAAGCAATAAAATCTCTAATGGTTTCCTGACCTCCTAAAATGGCAACCAATCGATCTAATCCAAAGGCTAAACCTCCGTGGGGTGGTGCTCCAAATTGGAAAGCGTCCATCAAGAATCCAAATTGCGCTTTAGCTTCCTCTTCTGAGAATCCTAAATATTTAAACATTAATTGTTGTGTAGCCTTATCGTGAATACGAATAGAACCACCTCCAATTTCGTTTCCGTTCAATACCATATCGTAAGCATTGGCGCGAACTTTCCCTGGTTTAGTTTCTAACAACGCAATGTCTTCTGGTTTTGGAGAGGTGAAAGGGTGGTGCATGGCATGATAACGACCACTTTCTTCATCAAATTCTAATAATGGGAAATCCACAACCCAAAGAGGTGCGAATACTTCTGGGTTGCGCAATCCTAAACGAGTTGCCAATTCCATTCTTAAAGCACTTAATTGCGTTCTAGTTTTGTTAGCCGGACCTGAAAGCACAAAAATCATATCCCCAGCCTTAGCTCCTGTAGTTTTAGCCCAGTTAGCTAAATCTTCCTGATCGTAAAATTTATCTACTGATGATTTGTAAGTTCCGTCTTCATTACATTTTACATAAACCATTCCCGAAGCTCCTACTTGTGGACGTTTTACCCAGTCAATTAAAGCATCGATTTCTTTACGGGTATAATTTCCATCTCCAGGCACTGCAATACCTACTACTAATTCGGCTGCATTGAATACAGGGAATTCCTTATGTTGCGCAAATTCGTTTAGTTCTCCAAATTCCATCCCGAAACGGATGTCTGGTTTGTCATTTCCGTAGGTTTTCATCGCGTGCTCATAAGTCATGCGAGGGAATTTATCAACATCAACTCCTTTTAATTCTTTTAATAAATGACGCGTTAGTCCTTCAAAGATGTTTAAAATATCTTCTTGTTCTACAAATGCCATCTCGCAGTCAATTTGTGTAAACTCTGGTTGACGGTCTGCACGCAAATCCTCATCACGGAAACATTTCACAATTTGGAAATATTTGTCCATTCCACCTACCATCAATAATTGCTTGAAGGTTTGTGGCGATTGTGGTAAGGCATAGAATTGTCCTTCGTTCATACGACTTGGCACAACGAAATCTCTTGCTCCTTCTGGAGTCGATTTGATTAAATAAGGGGTTTCCACTTCACAGAAATCCAAATCAGATAAATATTTGCGCACTTCCATTGCCACTTTGTGACGGAATAGCAAACTGTTTTTTACCGGATTTCTTCTAATGTCAAGGTAGCGGTATTTCATTCGGATGTCTTCGCCACCGTCTGTTTCATCTTCAATTGTAAATGGTGGTGTTAATGCCGAATTAAGAATGTTTAATTCAGAAACTAAAATTTCAATTTCTCCTGTTGGTATGTTTTTGTTTTTAGCCTCGCGCTCAATTACCGTTCCTTTTACCTGAATTACAAATTCTCTTCCCAGCGTTTTTGCTAATTCGAATACGGTTTTTTCTGTACGACTTTCGTCAAATATTAATTGTGTTATTCCATAACGGTCTCTTAAATCCACCCAATTCATGAATCCTTTATCTCGTGATTTTTGAACCCAACCCGCAAGTGTTACTTCGGTGTTTATGTGTGAGGCGTTTAACTCGCCACAGTTATGACTTCTGTACATTATTGAAAAAATTTAATTATTTGGTTATAAGCCTTAAAAATGACTTGGCTGCAAATTTAGAACTAATTATGTACATTGAATTGAGAAAATCAATTTTTTAATGCATTGAATTTATTGGCTTTTTTAATTTCCAATGTTAAGTTTTTATCTAATGTTACTAAATTGTTACCAAAATGTTTTTTAAATGTAAATTAAGATGTAAATTTGATAAAAATAAATCATTTAAATTTTTACATCATGAAAAAATATATAATTATTGCAGCCGTTTTATTTACAGGAGTTATTTTCGCTCAAGATGCAAAACCAGTTTTAGAACCTTTTGGAAAAAAAGTAAAAGCTACTTATTTTTATGACAATGGTCAAGTGCAACAAGAAGGTTATTTTGTGAAAGGCAAATTAGAAGGAACTTGGGTTTCTTATGACGAAAATGGAAATAAAACCGCTATCGCCGAATATAAAAATGGAAAAAAAGTTGGAAAATGGTTTTTCTGGACAGATAACAATGATAAAGGATTTGCTACTTTAAGTGAAGTGGATTATTCCGATAACCGAATTGCATCAGTAAAAAACTGGAAAAAAGACGCAATTGTCAATAATATGAATTAAATCTACAATAGTTAATTACGAAAAAGGTTTCGCTGGAATTTTAGCGAAGCCTTTTTTATGGAACTAATTTTTTAGTTTAGTTTTCAATTTATAAGCAGCATACAAAGTGATTGCTGAAAGGATAATCCAAAAGACATCTACAAAAAATAGCTGAAACTTTTTACTGCTAATGCAGTAAATCTATTCCTATAAAAACAAGAACCCACCTAAAATCAAATTTCAGGTGGGTTCTTTTATTGAAAAGGGGGTAAGATTACATGTTGTGTTTCGGGTTGAAACCATCTTCACTTAGTTCGCGGTGCTCGTAATCGGCAACCATTTCGGCTTCGTAATCGATTTTTTCACCTTTAGAGAATTTAGCTATGATTTTTTCCATGATTTCATAAATCACCGGAACGATAATTAAAGTAAGGAATAAAGAAGAAATCAAACCTCCGATGATTACCCAGGCCAAACCATTTTTCCATTCGGCACCAGCTCCAGAAGCCAAAGCAATAGGAAGCATACCAAATACCATCGCAATAGTTGTCATCAGGATAGGACGCAAACGAGCGTGGTTTGCCTGAATCAAAGCAGTACGAATACTTTCGCCTGCTGCACGACGTTGATTCGTATAATCCACAAGCATAATCGCATTTTTACAAACCAAACCAATCAACATAATAATACCTAAAATGGTAAAGATATTTAATGAATTATTCGTTAATGCTAAGGCTAACATAGCTCCAATAAACGAAAGTGGAATAGCAAACAATACCACAAATGGATGTACGAAACTGTCGTATAATCCTACCATAACTAAGTACACTAAGATAATAGCCGCTAATAATGCAATTCCAAGTGTACCAAATCCTTCGGATTGATTTTCTTGATCACCTCCCCAAATGTAACTTACACCAGTAGGTTTTTCTAATTTTTGCAGTTTTTCCTCCCATTGGGTTACAATAGTTCCAGCTGGAACCCCGATGTTTTGACCTTGTACAGTTACTGAAGCCGTTTTGTCTCTTCGTTCTAATTTACTAGGTCCAGAACCTTCGGTTATAGTTGCAAATTGAGATAATTTAATTTGTTGTCCTAAATCATTAATAAAAATTAAGTTGCTTACATCAGTAATGTTTTTTCTATCAAAAGCATTGTATTTAATGTTAATATCGTATTCGTATTCACCAGCTCTAAATTTACCATCTGTATTCCCGCTGTAAGCTGTTTG
This sequence comes from Flavobacterium sp. UBA6721, assembly GCA_002454195.1. GTDB lineage: Bacteria > Bacteroidota > Bacteroidia > Flavobacteriales > Flavobacteriaceae > Flavobacterium > Flavobacterium nitratireducens. The sequence continues at coordinate 48,376 of DKIJ01000021.1, read as the reverse complement.
CATGGTCATACCAACTGTTTGTAAGTTCAAGCCTAATGCCGCCATTTTATCACGATCCACCTGAACATTGATTTCAGGATTTCCATCTTCAACGGTTAGTTTAATCTCGGTAGTTCCAGGAATTTTACGTAATTCAGCTTCGGCTAATTTGGCAAATTTCATGGCGCTTTCTACATTAGGACCGGTAACAATTAATCCTAAAGTAGCATCTTCTGCCGAACCCATAATACCTACAGGTACTGTTTTTACTTTGGCACCAACCAATACTTTTTCTAATTGACGTTTCATTTTGGCTGCATATACAGAAGCTTCATCGGTGCGTTCTGATTGCTCAATCATTTTAACATCAATTTCAGCTTTATATGTGGTTGCCTGCGAAGCTCCCATACCTTCTGAAGTTTGACCTACAGTGGTAATTTGGCTATGTACATATTTTTGTTTTTTCAAATAGGCTTCTGCTTTTTGCGTCATGAAGTTGGTTTGTTCCAATGAAGCGTCTTTTGGCATTTCAATTTGCACTAAAAACTCACCACTATCCGAAGCAGCAAAGAATTCTCCACCTATAAAGCCTCCACCTAATAATCCTATTGTAGAAGCAAAGAATAAGATTACTACAATAACGATAGTTTTGATATAATGATTTAAAGACCATTCTAAAATTTCAGTAACCCAGTTAGTGAAACGAGTTAATAAACTTTCGAAACCAAGAATAATTCTTCCAAATAGATTTTTACCTTCAATATGTTCTAATTTTCCAAATCTTGAAGACAACCATGGAATAATAGTAAATGAAGCCAAAAGTGATAATAAGGTCGAAATTACTACCGTAGTACAAAATTGAGTAATAATATTAGAAACTAAACCGCTACTCATGGCAATTGGTAAAAATACCACCACAATTACTAAGGTAATTGAGGTTACTGTTCCGCCAATTTCTGCTGTTCCATCAAAGGCGGCACGAATACGACTTTTACCCATTTCCATGTGCCTGTAAATATTTTCTAATACCACAATGGCATCATCCACCAGAATACCTACAACGAGTGATAAACCAAGTAAACTCATTAAGTTTAAAGTGTAACCCATTAAGTAAATACCAATGAAAGTTGCAATTAATGAAGCAGGAATAGAAACCATTACAATTAATGAGTTTCTAATACTGTGCAAGAAGAACAACATTACTAATGCTACTAATATGACAGCAATCAATAAATCATGAATAACCGAATCAGCTGCTTCAAGGGTAAAAATAGTACTGTCTTTAGCTGTTTCTAGTTCAAGTTGTACAACCTTGTAATCTTTTTCCAGATTGCTAACCGTTTTAGCCACTTGTTCACTTACAGCAACGGCATTAGCATCTGATTGTTTTACTATTTGTAATACGATGGCACTTTTTTGATCTACACGAGCAATTTTCTCTGCAATTTTTTGGGTATCTTGAACATCAGCAATGTCTTGTAAGCGGATTTGAATTCCGTTTTTAGAAGAGATTACTAAATTTCTAAGTTCGTCAACATTTTTGTATTTACCAGCTAAACGGATAAGGATTTTTTGTTCACGAGTTTGAATATTTCCTGTAGGGAAATCAAGGTTTGATGCTAAAATCATTTGTTGCACTTGTGGGACAGACAAACCATAGCCTTGCAATTTAGTAGCGTCAAGGTTAACTTGAATTTCACGTTCTTGTCCACCAATGATGTTTACTTGTGCAACTCCCGGTACACGAGATAAAACGGGAGCAATTTTTTTGTCAATTAAGTCATAAAATGCGGCTTCGTCCATTTTACCATTGGCACCAATAGTAATGATTGGCATATCGCTCAATGAGAATTTGTTTAGTGACGGTGTTTTGGCGTCATCTGGTAAATCACTCAATATGGCGTTAATTTTTCGTTGTGCATCATTCATCGAAATATCTGCATTGGCATTCGAAGTCAATGTTATGGATACAACCGAAAGACTCTCATAGGATTTAGAATCAATTTTTTTGATGTTTTCTAAGGATGCAACTGCATCTTCTATTTTTTTTGTAACCGTGTTCTCAATTTCACTAGGAGAGGCTCCTGGGTATACAGTAGAAACCGTAATTACATTCATTTCGAATTTAGGGATCAGTTCATAGCCCAGCTGGCTGTAACTGAACAGACCTCCAAGGGTTAGTATCGTAAACAAAACGATAACTAAGGAAGGACGTTTTATGGATATTTCTGCTAATTTCATATTTTAATTTTAAGAAGGCTGTTATGAGTTAAAAGTTAAGTGTTAAGCGTTAAGTGTGACTGATATCTATTAGATGTTATAACATAGCATTTTTTTATTAACGATGTTGTTGAAAATTGTTTAAGGAGTTAAAATGCGATTTCAATTTTTTAACAATTACCACTAACTTCTAACATATAACTCTTAACGAATAACTTATTTAATGATTTCTATTGTATTACCGTCTTGTAAGTTGATTTGTCCCGTTGTAATAACCGTATCTCCATCGGATAAACCGCTTAGGATTTCAACTTTGTCCCCTAAAATTCTTCCTGCAGTAACAGTTTTTAGTTTAGCAATTCCGTTTTCGGCAACAAAAACTTGATTACTACTTACACTACCTACAAAAGCTGTTCTAGGTATTACTGTCATGGTTTGTTTTTGTTGAGCTGATTTAAATACAGCTGTTCCATACATACCCGCTTTTAAATCATTATTAGCGTTGTTAGTGATTTCGATTTCAACAGGGAAATTTAAACTACTATCCGCTTTTGCAGCGATAAAAGTAATTTTACCAGAAAATGTTTTGTCAGGGTACACACTGCTGGTTACGGTTATATTCGTACCTGTTTTTAAGTTGGCTACCTGACTTTCATTTACTGTTACTGTAAGTTTTAATGTCTTTACATTTACTATTTCGAACATTTTAGTAGCAGGCATTGCAGCAAGCATTGATCCTGGTTCTATGAATTTGGCGTTAATAATTCCATTTATTGGCGCTTTGATTCGAGTATCGCCTACGCTAATTTTTGCTTGTTTATAATTAGCTTCAGCATTTGTCAAAGCAACTTTTGCTTGATCTAGTTGTTGTTTAGTAACACCTCCTGTTTTGTATGCACTTTCAAAACGGTTGTAATCTGATTTAGCATTTTGATATACTGCTGCTGCAGCTTGTGCATTTACATTAATTGCGTCACCTCTCATAATGGCTAAGGTTTGACCTACAGCAACACGATCGCCTTCTTTTACAAGTACTTTGATTACTTTTCCTGACTTTTCAGCTTCTAAGCTTAATTCTTGTTTTGGTTCAAAGTTTCCATTGGCTACAAAATCTAAAGATACTTCTTCTGTTTTTACAGTAGCTACTTTTACAGAAATACTGGCATTTTTCTCAGCAACAATAGCAATTTTTTCCTCGTTTTCCTTTTTGTTCTTTGTCAATATAAATCCTATTAGTGCCAGTGATGCAATAATAATGACTGAAGTAGTTATAATTCTTTTCATGTTAGTTGTTTATTAATGTTTTTAGTTCGCCTTTTGATTTAATTAGTTTGATTTCTGCCAGTTTATAGTCTAAAACGGCTGCTGTATAGTTATTTTGTGCTTCTATTGATGCGTTTTCTGCATCTAATAAGTCGGTTAAAGATGCTAATCCTTGTAAATAGTTGTTGTTGATGTTCTTTAAAATTTCATCCGCAAGTCGCATGTTTTCTTTTTGGTTTTCAAGCGTGATGAAGCTATTTTCGATTTGTGTTATAGCATTTTTATAATCTAAATCCAATGCTAATTGGGTGTCTTTAATGTCTTCTTGTACGGTTCTAAGTTGAACATCAGCCTGTTTTACTTTAGCTTTGGTACCAAATCCTGAAAAGATAGGTACTCTTAAATTTAATCCAATTGCTGAGAAATCAGACCAGTATACACCATCAGTTGGTTTGGTAAACCAAGGCATTTTAGGGCCTTGCCCCAAGTAATTGTAACTAGCCGAAAGCGATAGTGTAGGGTAGTAAGCGGCTAGAGTTGCCTTTTTTTGTAATACCAATAATTCTTCTTGTTTTTTTAGTAATAAATATTCAGTACGATTAGCTGTATTTGCTTCTGTAATGGCTAGAGGAGTAACTTCAAACTGGGTTTTCGGAATAATAATTTCAGTATTCATAGGCATTCCCATATAAAATTTCAACGCATTTTCTTGTAATTGTACTGCATTGATAATTTGTTGTTTCTGAGTGTTAATGTTCGATACATTTACAGTCATTCTGTCCAAATCAATTTTTTTAGCCAGTCCATTATCGTATTGTCCTTTTACAATATCACGAACTTTAGTAGTTGTTTTTAAATTTGTTTCAACCAAAGCTAATTTTTCACGAAGGATATATACTTGATAGTAATTGTTTGCTACTCTTTCAATTACTTCTTCTTCTGTTAATTGATTGTTGATTTGGTAAAATTCACGAGTCGTTCTGGCTGCTTTCAATCCAGTAAAAACAGATTGGTCAAATAAGTTTTGAGTTAATGAAACTCCAGCAGATGATGTCCATTTTTGCCCAAAAGCTGCTTGTATTGTAGTCCCTGGTGCGTTAAATGCAGAACCATCAATAACCGTAGTTTGAAGGATAGGATTGTAAGTTAGGTTCCCATTGGCAGAAATTTGTGGTAAAGCTCTGGAACGCACTTCCTGAATTTGATATTCACTGTTTTCCACTTTTAATTGTGCTTTCTTTGCATCTGCTTTGTTTTCAAGTGCGTATTTAATCGCATCTTTGAGTGTCAGCGTAGTTTTTTCTTGGGCATTTGTAATAGTTACAAAAGACAAAAGTGTTAATATTAGTAATTGCTTCATTATTTAGTTGTATTAAGTAAGTTTTTTTCTAGTTCTATAATTCCTGCTTTTGTAGCCATAGCTCGGGTGTGGTATTCTAAAGCTTCTAATTCAATTCGTTGCGCTTCGATTTCTGAACTAGTGTTTTCGTTAATATGGAAAATTAATATGTAATAAAATTTTACATAAGTTTCAATGTCAAGGTTTTCTCTGTATAAACCTTCAGCGATTCCTTTTTTTATATTTTCTCTAAACCAGTGTTCACATTGATTTATTTCTTGTTCTAATACTCTTTGATAGATCTCAGGATAATGTTTTTTTAATTGATATATAGGAGAACTATCGGTGTTGCTGTTAAATAGTTCTTTGAACATTTCTTTAATTTTGAAGTTTTCATGTATTGCATTGTATTTTTCTGCAACAACAGATTCTATTAATTTATGCACTTGTTTGTGAACAAGAGCGGTGCTTTCTTGTATTAAAACTTCTTTGTTGCAAAAATATTTGTAAATTGTTTTTTTAGAAATACACATTTCTCCTGCTATATCGTCCATAGTAATGCTTTTAAAACCAAGTTTTAAAAACATATCACTCGCTTTAGCAATAATTTTGTCTTTCATTTTATTTTAAATCTAATTTAGGGAACTTTTCTTAAATACTAAATTCAAGATTAGCAACTAGTTTTATATCTTGACCTATACTAAGTCCGTTGTTGCTGTTGAATGAATTATAGGCTAGTCCAAAATCTTTTCTATTAATGTCGGCAGTGAGTTCAACCGCAAGTTTTTGCTCCCCATTTATATATTCTCTTTCTATAACTTCCACATCTAGTTCAACTGATTTAGTTATGTTTTTTATAGTTAAGTCTCCTTTTAAAAAGTTGATGTTTTTATTTATTTTTTGAAAAGAAGTCGATTTAAAACTAATTGTTGGGTATTGGTTTACGTCAAAAAAATCATTTAGTTTTAAATAGTTGCTAAATTGTTCCAGTTTTGATTCTCTGTTTTTTACGTCCAGTGAAAAAGCGATAGTGGCATCTTCGATTTCATTGTTATTAAAATTGGCATGACCTTGAAAATTGTTGATTGTTCCTCCTAAATAGGCAATTATTGAGTGTTTCATTCTAATTAAAACATCGGATTGCTTCGAATTAATTTTCCATTTTGTTTTCATACTTTCTTCTTTTGCAGTATTTAATGGTTTTTGTTTTTAGCTTTTTAGGACTAGCGAATTTAATTGTTAAAATTCTTTGCAAATATAGAACGGAAACTTTTAACATCAAAATAGTTTCCGTTGTTTTTATGATAATTTAACATTTCATTGATAAACGAAGTTTGTTATCCAATGGGAATGCTGTAAATTAGCCCAAAATTAAGTTTATGCACGCCGTAAGTCAGTATCAGGAATTTGTAGCCGAATATCTTCAATCACAGTTAGTGATAAAAGAACCGAAAAATTTATACGAACCTATACATTATATATTGGGTCTTGGAGGGAAAAGAATTCGTCCGGTTTTAACTTTGATGAGTGCAGAAATCTTTGATGTTTCTTATGAGAAAGCTTTACCCGCTGCTTTAGCGGTAGAGGTTTTTCATAATTTTTCTTTAGTTCATGATGATATTATGGACGATGCGCCTTTGCGAAGAGGAAATACAACAGTGCATGAAAAGTGGGATATCAATACAGGAATTTTGTCCGGCGATGCGATGCTGATTTTGGCGTATCAGTATTTTGAAAAATTCGAGCCCGTTATTTTTAGGGATTTGGCTAAGTTGTTTAGTAAGACAGCTTTAGAGGTATGTGAAGGTCAGCAATGGGATGTGGATTTTGAATCCAGAAATGATGTGACTATTCCTGAGTATTTAAAAATGATCGAATATAAAACTGCTGTTCTTGTAGCTGCGGCTATGAAAATGGGGGCAATTATTGCGGAAACTTCAGAGGAAAATGCAAACTTGATTTACGATTTTGGTTTGAATCTGGGAATAGCATTTCAGTTACAAGATGATTATTTGGATGCTTTTGGAGATCCGGAAACTTTCGGTAAACAAGTTGGCGGTGATATTATAGAGAACAAAAAGACTTATTTGTATCTGAAAGGGATGGAGTTTGCTAATGGAGTTGATAAACAGGAACTGGCTGATTTGTTTTCGGTTCAAATGGAGGAAAATGAAGCTAAAATTGCGCAGGTAAAAGAGATCTTTCTAAATTCAGGTGCGGCAAAAGCAACACAAAAAGCTATTGAAGCATATACTTTTAAAGCATTCGAAACTTTGGAAAAAATGGATATAAATTCTGAAAAGAAAAATATTCTAAGAGTCTTTGGAGAAGGGTTGATGGGACGCAAGGTATAATTAAATCAATTGAAAGGAATTTTAAGAATAATAAATAAATGTAATGATGTTCATAGCCCCAAAAAATTCCGATTTATTGCTTAGTGAAGCAGAAAAAGAAAAGCTGTATCTTAAATTAATCGAACAATTAAATAAAGATTTTAATTTGGCTAATGAAGGTGTCGATTTTCCTATGAGTATTTCTCCTAATGAATTAAAGATTCAGTTGCATGAGAAAATCTACCGACTGATTCAGTATAAGTTCGCCGAATATCTGAATTTACTTTATGTAATTGATGTTTCGGAAGATGAGGTTAAAAAACTAGACGGTTCTGATTTAGTGGTTCTTGCTGAAGATGTCGCTTTTTTAATCCTGAAAAGAGAATGGCAAAAAGTCTGGTTCAGGAATAAGTATTAATTATAAATGTGCTGATAAATAGTAATTTACAGGTCTTATTAGTTCTTTGTGTCGTTTTAAGAATAATTTTGTATAAACAATTACGTGCAAAAGTGTTTCTCTATAAACAACCCTCTCTTTTAACCATTACCCGAAAAGAGTTAGATATTTAATGTGACAAAAGATATAGTTTTACAAACGACCTCCTTGTTATCCCAAAACAATCACCAAATCCAGACTAAAAAAACACAAATTAAATCAATGATAATATAAAGCTACAAAATGATTGGCAATGATATTGTTATTTTATAGATTCAAAAAAATGCCT
>DKIJ01000021.1:17500-40484 GCA_002454195.1 Flavobacterium sp. UBA6721 | reverse complement strand
AGGCATTTTTTTGAATCTATAAAAGAGTAAGTTATTCTTAGTTTAGCTCAACATTTTTTGCCATTTTTTTTGCATTTTGCCATATCCTCTTTCGAGCATTTTTTATGATCTTCCATTTTGCATTTTGCTGTTTCTTTTGTTTTTTCGCTTTCTTTTGCTACAGGTTTTGTTTGTTGTGCGTTAGAGCAAATTGTAAATAAAGCGATTGCTACTAGGGTAATTATTTTTTTCATTTTTATATTTGAATTAAAATTTTTAATGTTTGATTAAATTTTTGGAATCATTCCGAAAATTATAATTCAAATATAAATATAAAAAATTAATAATAAAAACAGGTTTAAGTTAATGTTTCCTTGGGAAATAGGTTTTGTTTTTTTCTGATTTTCAATAATTTTTGCACTTCTTTTTCTTTTCGAAGTTTTGATTTTTACCGCATATATTCCGGAACCTATGTTGTTAATTGGAATATGAATATTGTCTTGTTCTCTGTTTTTAAATATTCCATTTTGCAATTGATTCCCTGAATTCACAGTTGAATCTAACGTATTATTTCGGATGATTAGCGTTTTATATTGCAGTCTAAAAATAAAACCTCACAAAAGGCATAAAGGCATCGCTGTAAGCGCTTTTGTTTTCATCGTGTAAAACATTGTATCTAACGCCAATTGTTACGTTGCCATTTCGGTAACCAGCGCCTAAAAATAATCCGGTATTCCAAAAGTTGCTGCTAAAATTATTGTTGCCAATGCCGTTAACATTAACTCTTAATTGTTCTAATTCGGCCGAAAGTTGGATTTCAGGTAAAGGGTTGAATAAGGTGATAAGGCTTCCGCCATATAAGTTGGAATCATGAGAATCTTTCACTTTAACATAGGTATATTGAGCACCTAAACCTACAGCGAAATAGTCGTTAACATTGTAAATGGCACTTGGTGCAATAGAAATATCAGTATATCGATTGCCAAAACTCAATCCTAAGCCACCTCCAAATTGTACTTTTTGCCAAAAATCACTCTTTGGTTCAAAATTTTGATTTTGGTATTGAGCTGACAATTGTGTTGAAATAAATGTGAATAAGGCAGTCAAAATTGATTTTGAAACGATTGAAGCGTATTTTTTTGTCATAGCTATTGAAGTTTTTAACATTTTAACAGTTAAAAGTGTTTTAATTTTCAAGTAAATTTAGTTGATTATTGTACTTTTGCCAAACTATTTTAACAAAAAGTATATTCACTAACATTATGGATAGGTTTTCATTTTTAAATGCAGCGCATACCGAATTTTTCGCTCAATTATACGATCAATATTTAGAAAATCCAGATAGCATCGAGCCTAGCTGGAGAAGTTTTTTTCAAGGTTTCGATTTTGGAATGGAAACGTATAATGACGAAAATCCAATTCAATACAGCAGAGAAGTAGCTCCAGCAGCTTCAGTAGCTTCAAGTTCTGTGGATAATAGAGCTATTTCAGAGCACCTTCAAAAAGAATTTAAAGTCGTAAAACTTATCGATGGATACCGTTCAAGAGGGCATTTGTTTACTAAAACAAATCCCGTTAGAGAACGTAGAACTTTTTCTCCAACACTTGATATAGAAAATTTCGGACTGTCTTCAGCTGATTTGAATACCACTTTTGATGCAGCCAAAATTTTAGGTTTACCACCTTCAACTTTGTCTCAAATTATTAGTAATTTAAAAACAGTTTATTGTCAGCATATTGGTATCGAGTATATGTATATTCGTAGACCAGAAATTGTAGACTGGATTCAAGATCGTTTAAATATCAACGAAAACCGTCCAACATTTACTGCTGATGAGAAAAAGGGAATTTTAAATAAATTAAACCAAGCGGTTTCTTTCGAGAACTTCTTGCATACAAAATACGTAGGTCAAAAACGTTTCTCTCTTGAAGGAGGAGAATCGATTATTCCAGCTTTGGACGCTTTGATTGAAAGAGCTGCCGAAAAAGGTGTAGAACAATTCGTAATGGGAATGGCTCACCGTGGTCGTTTGAACGTTTTGGCGAATATCTTTGGTAAATCGACTCAAGATATCTTCAGCGAGTTTGACGGAAAAGACTACGATCAGGAGTATTTTGACGGCGACGTAAAATACCACTTAGGACTTACAGCTGACAAAATCACTAAGTCAGGTAAAAAAATCAACATTAACTTAGCACCAAACCCTTCTCACCTTGAGACTGTAGGTGCGGTTATTGAAGGAATTACCAGAGCAAAACAAGATAAATATTTCCCAAATGATTTCTCTAAAGTGTTGCCTATCGCTGTTCACGGTGATGCTGCAATTGCAGGACAAGGGATTCTTTATGAAATCATTCAAATGGCTCAGTTAGATGGTTATAAAACAGGTGGAACAATTCACATTGTTATTAATAACCAAGTTGGATTTACAACTAACTATTTAGATGCTCGTTCATCAACTTATTGTACGGACGTTGCCAAAGTAACTTTGTCGCCAGTATTACACGTAAATGCGGATGATGCTGAGTCTGTTGTTCACGCTATGCAATTTGCATTGGATTTCAGAATGCAATTTGGACGTGACGTTTTCATCGATTTATTAGGTTATAGAAAATACGGTCACAACGAAGGTGATGAACCTCGTTTTACACAACCAGTATTATATAAAATTATTGCTAAGCACAGAAATCCAAGAGATATTTATGCTGAAAAATTATTATCGGAAGGAATCATTGATGCTAATTTAGTGTCAACTTTAGAGAAGGAATACAAAGACGACTTAGATCATAATTTAGAAGCTTCTCGTAAAAAAGATTTGACTATCATCACTCCGTTTATGCAGGATGAATGGAAAGGATTTAAGCAGGTTTCTGACGATGTGATGTTACAAAAAGTAGATACAAAAGTAGATAGAGCTACTTTGGATTCAATTATTAATACCATTTCTTCTTTACCGGAAGATAAAAAATTCATTAACAAGATTAGAAAAATTGTTACTGATCGTAAAGTAGGTTATGACAACAATACGTTAGATTGGGGTACAGCCGAAGCCTTAGCTTATGGTACTTTATTAACCGAAGGATTTGATATTCGTATTTCAGGACAAGACGTAGAGCGTGGAACTTTCTCTCACCGTCATGCGGTAGTAAAAGTAGAAGATTCTGAAGAAGAAGTAGTATTGTTAGATGCTATCGAAAACAAAAAAGGAAACTTCCGTATCTTCAACTCTTTCTTATCTGAGTATGGAGTATTAGGATTTGATTACGGATATGCTTTGGCTAATCCAAACTCTTTGACAATCTGGGAAGCGCAATTTGGGGATTTCTCAAATGGTGCCCAAATTATGATTGACCAATACATCTCTTGTGGTGAAGATAAATGGAACAACCAAAACGGTTTGGTAATGTTATTGCCACACGGTTATGAAGGACAAGGTGCTGAGCACTCTTCGGCACGTATGGAGCGTTACTTACAATTATGTGCACGTCACAATATGTATGTTGCCGACTGTACAACTCCGGCTAACTTCTTCCACTTGTTAAGAAGACAAATGAAAACAGATTACCGTAAACCATTGGTAGTATTCTCTCCAAAAAGTTTATTGCGTGATCCAAGATGTGTATCTACAGTTGAAGAACTAGTGAGCGGAGAATTCCAAGAAACTATAGACGATACAACAGTAAACAAAAAAGACGTTAAAACTTTGGTTTTCTGTACAGGTAAATTCTACTATGATATTGTTGCTGAAAGAGAAAACAACGGTCGTAATGATGTAGCTGTTGTTCGTATCGAGCAATTATTCCCATTACCGGTTGAGCAATTAAAAGCGATTATTGCACAATATCCTAATGCCGATGATTATGTTTGGGCTCAGGAAGAACCTAAAAACATGGGAGCTTACACGTATATGTTGGCTAACTTTGATTTGGTTAAATGGAGATTAGCTTCATTAAAAGCGTATTCAGCACCTGCAGCGGGAAGTTATACACGAGCTAAACGCCGTCATGCTGATGCCATCAGAATGGTATTTGATAAAAATTTATTTAGATAAAAAATTAGTTTAAAGTTTAAGACTTAGAGTTTGCTGCTGTAGGTTTTAAATAATAAAAACCTTAAACAAAAAGAAAGATGATTTTAGAAATGAAAGTCCCATCACCAGGGGAATCTATAAAAGAAGTTGAGATTGCAACTTGGTTAGTAAAAGACGGAGATTATGTTGAAAAAGATCAAGCTATTGCTGAGGTAGATTCAGACAAAGCTACTTTAGAATTACCTGCTGAGGCAAGTGGTATTATCACTTTAAAAGCAGAAGAGGGTGATGCAGTAGCAGTAGGAGCAGTAGTTTGTCATATTGATACTGCAGCAGCTAAACCATCAGGTTCAGTTCCAGCAGCGGCTCCGGCAGCAGCACCAGTTGCTGAGGCACCAAAAGCAGCTCCTGTACCAGCGGCTCCTGCAGCACCAGCAGCTACTTATGCTACAGGAACTCCATCTCCAGCAGCTAAAAAAATATTAGATGAGAAAAACATCGCGCCTGCAACTGTAACAGGAACAGGAAAAGGTGGAAGAATCACTAAAGATGATGCAGTAAACGCTGTTCCATCTATGGGAACTCCTACAGGAGGAAGCCGTGGAATCGAGCGTACTAAATTGTCTATGTTACGTCGTAAAGTAGCGGAGCGTTTGGTTTCTGCTAAAAACGAAACTGCGATGTTAACTACTTTCAATGAAGTAAACATGACACCTATCAACCAATTGCGTAATGAATACAAAGATGCATTCAAAGCAAAACATGGTGGTGTAGGTTTAGGATATATGTCATTCTTTACAAAAGCGGTAACAAGAGCTTTAGAATTGTTCCCTGATGTAAACTCGATGATGGACGGTGATCACAAAATTGGATTTGATTTCTGTGATATCTCTATCGCAGTGTCTGGACCAAAAGGATTAATGGTTCCTGTTGTTCGTAACGCTGAGAATTTAACTTTCCGTGGAATTGAAACTGAAATCAAAAGATTGGCTTTAAGAGCTCGTGATGGTCAAATTACTGTTGATGATATGACAGGAGGAACATTTACAATCACTAATGGTGGTGTATTTGGTTCTATGTTGTCTACGCCAATTATCAACCCTCCACAATCTGGAATCTTAGGAATGCACAACATTATCGAGCGTCCAATTGCTGTAAATGGTAAGGTTGAAATTCACCCAATGATGTACATCGCTTTATCTTATGACCACAGAATTATCGACGGTCGTGAGTCAGTAGGTTTCTTAGTAGCTGTTAAAGAAGCTTTAGAAAACCCTGTAGAATTACTTTGCGGTGGAAATCCTAAAAAAGCATTTGAATTGTAGTAAATACAAATTCCAATATATAAAATCCCAAATTCCTCCCGATGCTTCGGGATTGGAGTTTGGGATTTTCTTTTTATATTCGGGAATGGTATGATGCGTAAAGAACACCCCGCCCTGCGGGCACCCCTCTTAAAAAGAGGGGAAGTGTAGTGTGTAATTCGAATGTGAAATTTTACGAGGGTCTCTTCCCCTCCTTTGGAGGGGTGCCCGTAGGGCGGGGTGGCTAATATACATGAAACAAGAAATAAGTCAGATTATGAAACCTGAAATTGTCACTTATATTCATGATAAACCTATTTATAGACGAAGTATCGGATTATTGCCGTACAATAAAGTATTATCCGACAGAGCCAGGGCTTTGCGAAAAGCAGGAATTTTATCAGAAGTGATTTTCTGGAGACAAGTAAGAAATGATAGCTTTTGGGCAATTGATTTTGACAGACAGCGAATTATAGGTAGTTTTATTGTTGATTTTTACGTAAAATCTCTCGGCTTGATTATAGAAATTGATGGTTCGAGTCATAATGATAAAGAGGAATACGATACAATGAGAGAAGCCTTTTTTGTTGATTTAGGATTAAAAGTTTATAGGATTTCTGATTTTAGAGTCAAGCATGATTTAGATAATGTTATGAAAGAATTAGAGAGTTATATTATTAAGGAATTCGGTCAATAATTAGAATAAATGTAAAACTATGAAAATCAAATTACTACTGCTTACGATTGTTTTTGGCATAAGCTCTGTGTTAGCTAATTCACCAGCTAAAAAACGAATTTTGGTTTATACTAAAAATAGCAAAGGCTATGTACATCAAAATATTCCATTTAGTGTGGAGGCGTGGAAGAAAATTGGAGCCGAAATGAATTTAATTGTAGATGTTTCGGATGATCCCGCCGTGATAAATACCCAAAATTTAGCAAAATATAGCTGTTTGGTTTCTTCGAATACTTGTAATGCCATTTTTGACACCGAGGAACAAAGACAAGCATTAGAAAGTTATATCCGTTCTGGAGGAGCTTTTGTAGGAGTTCATAGTGCATCGGACTCTGAAAAATCATGGCCTTGGTATGCCCAAATGGTGGGAGGAAGATTTAAAAGACATCCTGCTTTCCAGTCTTTCGAAATAAGGGTGATTGATAAAAATCATCCTTCTACTTCGATGTTGGGAGAAACATGGACAAAAGAAGACGAATGTTATTATATGATGGAATTCAATCCGAATAATCATGTCCTTTTAGCGGCAGATATGCGAACGGTAAACGACAGCGAAAAAGAGATCTATCCTGGACGTACTTTTGGTGATTATTTGCCTCTTGCTTGGTGTCACGAATTTGAAGGCGGCAAGGTTTTTTATACCGCTTTAGGCCATGATAGTAAAGATTATGTGGATCCAGTATTTTTAAAACATCTCAAAGGTGGTCTCTTTTGGGCATTAGGAGAAAATTCCAATGCGTCGTATTCGAAGAAAAAATCAAAAAAATAGGTAAAAAACAAAGCCTTCTTTTAACTAAAAGAAAGTTTTATTTTTTAATTCCACTTTACCCAATCAAATAAAGCATAGTTTTGAGAGTTGGGAATATGGTCTCCAATAAAATTAAGATTTTCAACACTACAGAAAATTTTAAATTTAGTACTTGATCCGTAGTTAAGAGTCGTTGAAGTTATAACAGTATCATCTATTTTCCAGTTTACAACATATTTTTTCTTGTTGTTTAAAGTTAAATCAATACTGAAAGTGTACCATTGTCCTCTTTTGATTTTTGTTTGAAAAGAATGGGAAGGATTGGCCTGCGAAGTAGCATATACAACAAGGTCGTCAATATCAGCATTCAATTGTTGGCGAATAGTTGTGTTTCCATAGCCTATTTCAAAATCGAGTTCATGTGTATCATCGCTGTATAAAAAAGCTCCAATACTTGCGCAATCACCTACACCCATTTCAGGAACATAAACACGCCAGGAATATGTTCCGGCAGCATAAGTGGAAACCGATTTTACTTTGGTTCTGTCCCAGGTATTGGCATTGGTAAAAATCCGTAAATTTCCATTGTCTATGAAATAATTTGGAACACCCACCTGTGTTGCGTCTTCCCATTCATTTAAATCGCCAAACTCCCATATTTTTGAGGTGATGACTGGTGTTTTTGAATTTGAAGGTCTTTCCATAATAGATGAATTTGGATTTGTTGCTGTAGGTGTAGATTGGGTTTCTCCAATATTTTCTTCGGTAGAACAAGAAAATAACAGCATTCCAAGAGCTAAGCAAGCTACTTTATAAAAAACAGATTTCATACTATTTTGGTTTAGAGTTGGTTAGCGTAAATATACACAATTATTATAATAGTCTATAATAGCTTTACCTTTCAATAAAATATCGGCACCAATAATCCCATCTACTGTTTTTACTTTATAGGCTGTCAGGGCTTCATTGACATGTGACATGTCAAAGATGATCAAGTCAAAGTCGTTGTTTTTCCATGTGCCTAATTGTAATTTGTTTTCTTTGGCAGTTTGTGTGTGCATTCCAGTAGCCCCAGCCCCAGATGCTTTCGTATTTGAATCTTCTGCTTGGAGTTGAAAAAGTTCAATATGTTCAAAACCTACACAACTATTGGAAGCTCCTGTATCCAGAATAAAACGACCTTCCACTCCGTTGATTTTGGCTTTAATCAGCAGGTGTTGGGTTTTAGTAATCTTGAATTTTACTTTTTTATATTTTTCCTTTTTTAGGACTTCTTGCAGCTTTTTCATTTTTATATCGGATAAAAAGCCAAATTAAGGCAATTACGAATAGAATTCCCAATACAATGTACGTATAATTTGTTGGGGTTTTATTGTTTTCCAAAGAGCCATAATACACAAAGGCACTCCAGTAATAAGGTGATTTTTTGGCATTAGAAATCTCAGGATTGTTTAAGAAATCTCTTTTGGCATTCGCGTTGGCTTCCAGATAGGATTGACCGTTTTTGCTATTTTGGTAAAACGATTCCATAAAAACCGAAGTGGTGTAATCATTCACTTTCCATAAAGAAAACAGCAAGTTTTGCGCTCCGGCCCATTGAAATCCGCGAGCAATACTCATGGCACCTTCAGATTTATAGAGTTTGCCAATTCCCGTTTCACAAGCACTTAATACCACCAAATCAGGTTGGATTTTTAAATGATACAATTCCGAGTATAGAATATCCTGATCGTAAAATTTGATACTTGCTGGTGCTAGGATGTCTCCAGCATCAGCATGAGTGGAGAGGTGTAAAATGGAATAATTGGCTGCACTATTACTGAAATTTTTGAAATTAGCCGCTTTATTAGTTAAATATTTTCCTTTAAAATTGTGTTGGATGGACTTCATTTCGTTTTTAGAATAGGATAATTCCAATGGGGTTTTCTCAAAAACGGGAAAAACACCTAAAACCGTTTTGTCTTTATTTGTCATTCTGAGTTTGTCGAAGGACAAATAAAATTGCGCTGAGTTTTCATATCCAATATTAAAATCATTCAGCATATAATGCATCTGAGCAAAGTTGGTTGTTTTCGATTCTTTTGTAATTAAGGCTTCAAAAGGAAGAAAATTCAATATACCATCTGGAACTATGATGAGGTTTTTATAGCTAGAATTTTGAGGTAATTTCAGCATTGTATATAAAGAATGTCCATAATGATTGTAACCTGAAATGTTGTCAATTATTTTATTGGCATCACTAAAAAAATCTAAGAATGAAATTATTTTAGGGGTGGCAGTATGGTTATCCCAATAATAATCCAGTCGTATTCTATTGTTATCCAGAATAAAAAAATACATTTTTTCAAAACCTGAAAAATACTCAATCATCATGGCTTTGTCTTTTTTCAGTTGGGCAAACAAGGATTTGATGTCGATTGTTTCTTTTTCCGAAACGGTATTTTCTGAACGAATTTTTTTGAGCGAAAGCATTAATCCATTTTGCTTTTCAATTGCTTCGTTTATTTTTTCAATATTGGCTAAATCGCCTTTTTGTTGTTCTTTTAAAATGATATTACTCCAGTTTTGCAGTTGTTCTAAATGGAGTTTTTCTTTTCTCGAAAGGCTTGTTTTTTTGGATAAAAAACTTTTTAAAACACCTGATTTACTTTGTTCAGCCAATTGAAATGCAGCTTCGATATAGTTTTGTTTAGGTTCTTTTTGGTACAAATGGTAGTAGACAGCGATACACTTTTCAGTGCGCATCCGAACGCGGTTTTGATGGATGATTTTAGAGTTTTCATAAATCATCATATTAGAAAACAATTCTTCGATGTGAAAAGCCAAATTATAAGCTTCTAATGCCTTTTTTTCATGGTTTTGCAGTGAATAAATTGCTGCTCTCAAGTCTAAAGCATCGAGCAAACTGTTTTCGGTATAAAGCGAATTTTGTTCCGGAAGTTCACTTTTTTTAGGGTTGTAATTCGGGATTAAAAGTTTAAAAATGGCTTCAATAGATGCTGTTGCTTCTTTGAGTTTTTGTTGTTTGAAAAACAGCGAAGCTTCTTCATACTTGAATTGGGCTATTTGGCGTGAGCTAAGATTGGGTGTGGCGTAGAAATACTTTCTCGCTTTATCAAAATAGGAATTGGCTACATCAAATCGTAGCCATTGTGCATTGAGAGAAGCTAAATTGCGGTAACAATTGGCTAGTGTTTCACTTTGGATTTTTTCTGATTGTAATAATTGGATAGCTTTTAGATAGGAACTTTCTAATTTGTCAAAGCTATTTGGAACAAATTTTACAGTTAACCCTGGGTTTCTATAATTTAAAACATAACTATTTCCCAAATTATTCCATAAAATCCCTTTTTGAATTTTGGATAGTTTTTCGGTACGAATGGTTTTTTCTAGCAAATCTATCGCTAAATCATTCTTTCCAGAGTTTTGATATACATTCGATAAATTGAGTATTGCCGCTATTTTTTTTGCTTGATTTTTTTCTTGAGTAGCAATGTAATAATATTGTTTTATAGTGTTTTCGGCATTGTCGTAATCACCCAGAATGCTATACAAGTTGCCTAAAGGTTTTAGGCAATATTCGATAATATCATAATTGCGGAGCTGGTATTTTTGATAGATTTTCCATGCTTTCTCGTAACTGGAAACGGCTTTTTGAACTTCGTTAAATTGATTTTCGTAATAGGCTTTGTTGCAATTTAGTATAACAATTGCTAGTAGTTCGTCTTTGGTTTTCGGTTTTGGATTTTTCCAAAACGCTGCTTCAGTAGTAGAGAGTTGGTTTAAATTTTCTGCTGTTGGATTGGCTACAAAAGAGTCAATGGCATTGTAGATTTTGTCTTCAGGGCTAAGTTGGTTTTGCCCAAAAATAATCAGGTGAAAAAGGAGTAGAAAAAAGAAAAAAAGTCTTTTCATAGATAGTTGTTTCACAAAGATACACAAAGCATTGCACGAAGATTCACTAAGTTTTATTTAACCATATACCCGCCTACCGGCGAGGCAGGAGTTATATAAGTTTTTGAAAGTTAACTAAGTGTTGAATAGGTCATGTAAGTTATTTTCATTTTATGAAAATTAAAATCTGTGTAAATCAGTTTTATCTGTGTCATCTGTGTCCCAAAAACTAAAACTTCCATATTCCATACACCTGAACATAATTAAAATTATCTTTGAAATTCATCACATAACGAGCGCCTAAACTTGGTCCGATGCGTGCAAAACCTAGAGTTAAGTCAAATAATAATCCCGATTTAAAATTAGTGAAAGTTTTGCTGTTACTTATGGTGTTTTCTTGAGTATTTATAATAGGAGAACCAGGTTTTTCAGATTCAAAAGTTTCAATTTTGGTGTAGCGTTCTTCTTTTTGCGAGGCATTAATATTCGCTTGAACACCTGTTCCTATACCGATATAATTATTGATGTTATAACGAATTAATAGTGGAATTTCGTTGTTGAAATTGGAATAACCCAGTGTTGATGTTGTACGTGTAGGTTGACGAACTCCATTAGAAGTGGTGCTAAAACCATTGGTAACGGTGGTTTCAGAGGTAAACTCGTGTTTGCTGTTGATTAATTCGGCTTGCCAGTAAAAACGATAAGATTTGTATGGAGAAATGGTGGCAGCCACAAAATAACTGCTAGATTTATCTAGATTAGGATAGATGTTGTAACCGGCCTTTGCACCAATAGAAATTCCGGGTAAGAATCGGGTAGTGGCGTAATTGGTAATAATAGGCTCGTTCTTATCAAAGAAAATAGATGTTCTACTCTTGGTGTTTACTTTGTGGAAGTCCTTGTTGAATTTCATCGAGTATTTTACAAAACCTTTAGTACTGTCTTTTTCTCTTACATTTTTTTGTTCGCTTCCCGGTAAATAAATGTTTTTGAAGGTAAAAAAGATTTGTTTTTGTTTGATTATAGTATCTAAACAGCTAGTAGTAGGGGCTTCGTCTTTTGGACAAATTGGGCATTCGGGATACATGCCTTCTATTTTGAAAGTTTTTTTGTCAAACATATCTGGAATATCGGTTTCTAAACGAATCATTCGAGCTGGGCCTTCACCATTGTTTTGAAAGCGTATTTTGAAATTTACTCTTTTAAAACGGACGAAACGATAATTCATAAAACTTCCGTTAGAGCCCATTTTGTTAGGGTCGTGCGAAGTGACGATTTCCATTTCCAGATTTTTTACTTTATGATTTTTATAACTACGATTAGGAACATAAATACCACGCATAGTGATGGTTGCGCTGGTGTCTTTAAGCATTTCTGGAGTGGTTTTAAAGGTGTAAAAAACATTACGAGTTTCCTGCGGATTCGCATCGTCAAATTCAAGTATGGAAACGTTTTTGAATGTTTTATGTGCATCAGCAAGGGAGGCCTCTAAATCTTCTTCTGTGGTGGTGTTTTCGTATTTTTTTATTGGCAAATTGCTGTTAGAAGCCACAAAAGTGTTGGATTGGTCGGTATCTGTAATACTAGCAAAAGTATTTTCTTTAATTTCTCTTTCGCCGGCATAGGTGCGAAAATCAGAGAGTACAAAATTGTTGTCTTTGTATTTTTTTTCGTTGTAAAACAGATAAATTTTTCCGCTGCTCACATAATTTTCTAGGTTTTGATAACTTAAAATTACTTCCATTTCTTGATCAGGAATAGGATCGCAATTTTTTTGTAGTACAAAGCCATTTTGATCAGCAACGGATGCAATTTCGTCAAAATTTTTATCTGGTAAATCATTTACGACTACTTTTTTAGGTCGGGTAGCCGGCGGTTTTCCGTTGTCGTAATTGTTAGTTACCGTTAATCGGGTGGTGTAAGTTCCTTTGTTTTTATACGTATGCTTGGGTTCGGCAGCTTTGCTATAGGTGCCATCGCCAAATTCCCATAAATAAGAAAAACTTGGTTTGGGTGCTCCTGCAATTGGTATCAGTGGAGGAGTTTCGGGTTTGAAAAGCACAGTGTTTCCATTTTGACTGTAGTTGATCGTAGCTCTTCTGGTGATGGTGTCCTTGACTTTTTTTTGGGAGTAGGAGACTATAGAAATCAGAACAAAGAAAATAGATACTAGTGGTTTCATATATGTGAAATTTATTCTTTAGTGGTCATATATGTTATCGCCTTTTATTTATCGGTGTTTGCTTTCGGAAACTAGTTGTTTGTGGCGATTTCATAATCAAATCTGGTTTTAGCCCTGATGGAAGCGGCATCCTTTTATTGCTTTTTTTAATACATAGAAGATTGCTTCGCCTGTTCGCTTCGCTTGAGTCAGCGTACAGCAGGAATAGCTACTAATTTTTTTGGTTTGGTTTTTTAAAAATCTTTTAAAAATAGAAAAAAGTGATGAGCAAATCATCACTTTTTTCAGAAATTAAATTTGGGAATCTTTATTGGATCGCATTGATTGCGGCAATTAATTGGGCTTCGGTACCTACAGTAGTTTCTGCCATTGTGAAAGTGTATACATCATTTGCTTGAACAGTTACTCCTTTGATAGCATATCTCCAGTTGCCATTTTCTTCCGTTACAAAGATTACGTGGCAAGCTAAACCTACTGGAATTTGACCGTAATGTTCGCTAAATAATCCTTGAGCAGTGTAGGTGTCTAATTTGGCTAGAGCATTTGTTCCTTCTCCATCGTATGATAAGTAGATAGCACTGTTTGTGTTGTCGTATCCTTCTGGAGCATCAGCAAGAATAGTAGTTTTAGGTCTTGGGTCACTGTAAAATTTATCTACGTTAGTCCATCCAAAGTTTCCAAAGCTTACATAGTAGTTGTTTCCTTCACCCTGTACACCACCTTTTCCACCATTAGTTCCGTCAGCTTTACGAGCATCTTGCCAAGCTAAGTTTCCTTCGTCGTCAATAATACCTTTCCACAATGTCATCGTTGGATCTACACCTCCAGTTAAATTCGCAGGTACTAATAAAGTCATATTACAAGTAGTAGCTAATTCTTTTCCGTTTTGAGTTGCTTTGACAAAGAATTCTCCTCCTGAAATTAATAAGTTTCTTTTTCCATCAGGCATAATTCCCATTGTTGGTTTGTTAGTAACTAACATGTTTCCTTTGTCAAATAACTCTACATATTCGATTTTTACTTCACCCGTTACTGGATTTCCGTCTTTAGTTAAGCAATTTCCGTTGATGGTTAATTTTACTCCTTTTTTAGAAGTCAAGGTTACAGCACCATCTCCGGCATTGATTGTAAATTCTTGTTTGATTTTGTCTAAAGCAACTTGTCTTACATTTGCAAATTCGGCTGCAGTTGCTGGAGTTTCTACTGTTTCTTCGTCGTTACAACTTACGAATGATAATGCTGCTAAAAATAAAAGTCCGATTGTTTTAAAATTTCTTTTCATGATTTCTTGGTTTTAATATTGTTAAAAATGATTTTCTTGTTTTATACTGTTATATCAATTCGGTTTTAAAATTGTTACCCCAGTATTTTAATTTTTTTGTTTTTAATTTTTTGTTTCTGTTGTTATATCAATTACTTTGATTTTTTGTTACCCTTTAATCTGAATTTATTTCAGATTCTTTTTAAAAAACTTTTTTTAATTCTGTTTTCTATTGGTATATCAACAAGGTTTAAAAATTGTTACCCTAGTATTTTAATTTTTTTTCAAAAGGATTTTTTTTCAATGTTTAAGAGCGTTTATATTGCTATATCAATAGGAGTTTCGAATTGTTACCCCTTTTTTTTTATTTTTTTATACTTCTAAACATTTTTCTTCAAATACATTTCCGTCTTCATCAATTGCAATAAGGATTTCTTTTTTAGGGATATGTGTTAGTGTACAGTAGATCCAGACGATTGACCAAATACCAATGGTGAGAATAAAAAGACTTAGGTGTAAATTGTGATTAATCTTTTTTTGTTCTTTTGTTAAAACAACATACGGCAATTTGCTATTGTATTCAGTGATTATAAAGCCTGCTTTTACTTTTTTTGAAAGTTTCTTTGAAAATTTTTGAGAGGAATAAGTACTGATTTCCATGAATTCTAAATTTTGATTTTTTATATATCCAATTGGTTCTGCAAATGTTACCTGTGTACTTCCTAATTATTTCAGGATTCTTTTTTACATTAGCATATAAATTTTTTACTATGTCAAAAAATGTATTGCATCCTGATCAATATCTAATAGAAGGATTGGCGAATAATGATTCGGCAATTATTCGGTCTATTTATAAGAAGTTTGTTCCCAAAGTGGTTTCTTATATAAGGAACAACTCTGGCGATGAAGATCAGGCACAAGATGTGATTCAGGAAATCATGATTTTGTTATTCAATCAGGCTAAAGCCAAACAATTGCAATTGACTTGTCCTTTTGATGCCTACTTTTTTTTGTTATGTAAAAGAAAATGGCTCAACGAATTAAAAAAAGCGTCGAATAAGGGGGTAACAATTCAGGATGATTTGACATCTACTAATGAACCCACGGAAGAGATGGTGGCACAAACAGAAATATTTGAAGAGAAACAACAGCTTTTTGATATGATGTTTCAAAGATTAGGCGAAAAATGCCAGGAAGTTTTAAAGTGGAGTTTTACTTTGAAATCCATGGAAGAAGTAGCCGAGAAACTCAATGTAAGTTATGCTTATGTTCGAAAGAAAAAATCGCTATGCACAGGCCAGCTGACACAATGGATTCAAGAACATAGTAGTTTTAAATCATTAAAATAGTAAGGAGCCATGAAAGACGAGAAATACATCTTATTCGACCAATATTTGCAAGGCGAATTATCTGGGGAAGCACGCTTGAATTTTGAACAACAACTTTCAGAAAACAAAGAACTAGTCTCGGAATTTGAGACTTTCAAAGAAGTTCAATTGCAATTAGCAACCAAATTTGATTTTGCTGTAGATAGAGATACTTTCGAAGCTAATTTGAAAAAGATTTCAGAGGAACATTTTAAGCCTAAAAAAGCGAAGGTGATTTCAATGCAAACCTGGACGTATTTAGTTGCGGCTTCTGTGGTATTGTTGTTCGGATTGTTTTTGTTTAATCCTGATTCGAAACCCAGTTTTGAAGAGTACAATCAATATGAATCCGCTTATTTGAGCGAAAGAGGAGCGGTAATCGAAAGTTTGAAACCAGCCGAAGCAGCATTTAATGCTAAAGATTATAAAAAGGCTATTCCCCTTTTTGAATCTATTTTAAAAACAAATAAAACGGCCGAAATACAGTATTTTTATGCCGTTTCTTTGTTAGAAAATAACCAAATCAAGCAAGCCGAAGCGGAGTTTAATGCGTTGAAATCAGGAAATTCAATTTACAAAAATAAAGCGATTTATGGTTTAGCTTTAGCCAAATTAAAACAGAAAGACTATAAAGGATGCAAAGAAATCTTAGTAACTATTCCATCCGATTATGAAAACTACGATAAGGTTCAGGAGTTGTTAGATAAGCTGGATTAAACAGAAGATTCAAATTACTAAGGCACAAAAGAGTAAGGATATTTTACACTTTTGTGTCTTTTTTGGTTTAAAATGATTTTTAAATAAAAAAAACGGCTCTTTTGTGTTGATTTCTTATAAAACTTTAGAACTTTGCGCTTTTAAAAATTACCATTGGAAACTAAATTAATTATTACCGATACGCATACCCATTTGTACAGCGAAGAATTTGATCAGGATAGAGACGAAATGATGCATAGAGCTTTTGAAGCTGGAGTAACACGTTTTTTTATTCCCGCTATCGATTCGGCTTATACCGTTGCTATGTACGATTTGGAACAAAAATATCCTGAAAATATTTTTCTGATGACCGGAGTGCATCCTACGCATGTGAAAGAGAATTATGAAGAGGAGTTGCAACATGTAGAAGCAGAATTAGCAAAGCGAAAATTCTATGCTATTGGCGAAATTGGAATTGATTTGTATTGGGATAAAACCCATCTGAAAGAACAACAAATCGCTTTTAAAAGGCAGATTCAACTTTCTAAAAAATACCAATTACCTATTGTTATCCATTGTCGTGATGCTTTTGATGAAGTTTTTGCCGTTTTAGAAGAAGAAAAATCAACTGATTTATTTGGGATTTTTCATTGTTTTTCGGGTACTTATGAGCAGGCTTTACAGGCTTTGTCTTATAATATGAAATTAGGAATAGGAGGAGTGGTAACTTTTAAGAATGGTAAGATTGACCAATTTTTACATCAAATAGATTTAAAACATATCGTTTTAGAGACAGATGCTCCTTATTTAGCACCAGTTCCTTTTAGAGGGAAAAGAAACGAAAGTAGTTATTTAGTCAATGTAATTGATAAATTATCACAGATTTACGGTGTTTCTGGGGAAGAGATCGCGAGAATAACTACTGAAAATTCGAAAGCAATTTTTGGGATTTAATGTAGAATTCGCTAAAATATAATATTTTTTTTGTTCATTTGTTTTTCTAACTAATACCAAAATGCAAAAGTTTGACGAGATTCGGCCTTATTATGATTCCGAAATAAATAAAGCCCTAAAAGGAGTGATTCATCATCCGATGTTAAAGTCATTGATGAATTTTTCTTTTCCTGATGTAGCCGATGAGGTTTGGAAAGAACAATTAATGAAGACACATTCCATTCGTGATTTTCAATGTAATTTTATCTATCAATCGGTTCAAAAAGTCTTAGAAAAAAGTTCTGAAGGCTTATCGACTTCAGGTTTCGAACATTTAGAACCTAATACTTCGTATTTGTTTATCTCTAATCATCGAGATATTTTACTAGATACCACTTTGTTAAATGCTACTTTATTTGAGCATGATTTAGTGATGACGGCTTCTGCCATTGGAGATAATTTGGTAAAACAGCCTTTTTTACATGTTTTAGCCAAATTGAATCGAAATTTTTTGGTTCAAAGAGGTCTAGGGCCAAGAGAAATGTTGCAAAGTTCGAAGACGTTGTCTGAATACATCAATCAATTGTTATTGCACGAAAATCGTTCGGTTTGGATTGCGCAACGCGAGGGAAGAACTAAAGACGGAAATGATGCGACCAATCCTGGAGTATTAAAAATGATTGGAATGGCATCAGACGAAGCGAATTTGATGGATTATTTCAAAAAATTGAAAATTGTTCCTGTTTCTATTTCGTATGAATACGATCCTACTGACGCTTTAAAAATGCCACAATTATTAGCCGAAGCGAATAATGAAGTGTATGTAAAGCAGGAAAATGAGGATTTTATGACCATTTTGAGTGGTGCTTTAGGACCTAAAAAACGTATTTTTATCCATATCGGAAAAGTTCTGGATACAGAAATTGATGCTATTGTTGCCGAAAACGACAATGTGAATAAACAGATTCAGGCTTTGGCACAAGTCATTGACGATTCGATTTTGACCAGCTATAAATTGTGGCCAACTAATTATATAGCTTACGATATCTTGAATAATACTGATAAGTATTCGAATCAATATACTGAGGATGAAAAGGCTGTTTTTGTTCGTAGATTAGAAAAACGAATTGACGCTTCAAATCCTATTGCCTTTCAGGGAATATTGGCTATGTACGCTAATCCGGTGGTCAATAAATTGAAATATACCCATGAACTCAAGGACTAAAATTCTTTTAATTTACACTGGGGGAACCATTGGAATGCGCAAGGATTTAAAAACCGGAGCGCTAAAGGTTTTCAACTTTAGTAAATTATTACAAAGAATTCCTGAGTTGAAACAATTGGATTGTGAGATAGAAACCATTTCGTTTCATAATCCAATTGATTCTTCAAATATGAAACCCGAGAAATGGACTGAAATTGCTTCAATCATTGCTTCTAATTATTCCGAATTTGATGGATTTGTGGTGCTTCACGGTTCGGATACCATGTCGTATACAGCTTCAGCTTTGAGCTTTATGCTCGAAAATTTGTCAAAACCAGTTGTTTTAACGGGTTCGCAACTACCTATTGGTGATTTACGCACCGATGCTAAAGAAAATCTCATAACAGCAATCCAAATTGCTTCTTTACAGCAAAATAATAAATCTGTAATTACCGAAGTCTGTCTTTATTTCGAATATAAATTGTATCGCGGTAATCGAACTACAAAGATAAATGCTGAGCATTTTAATGCTTTTGCTTCACCCAATTATCCGGCCTTGATAGAGTCGGGAGTTTATTTAAATTTGAAGTCCGAATTGTTTTTAGCCCATAATCCGGCTATGGATTTAGTTGTACATAAGGATTTAGATACTAATGTAGTGATCTTAAAATTGTTTCCCGGGATAAATAAAAATGTACTCTCTGCTATTATTGGAATTCCCAACCTGAGAGGAATTGTATTAGAGACCTACGGTTCCGGAAATGCAACTACTGAAGACTGGTTTTTGAATTTAATCGAAAAAGCCATTGCTAAGGGTTTGCATATTGTGAATGTAAGCCAATGTACCAGCGGAAGTGTCAATATGGGGCAATATGAGGTGAGTTCTGCCTTGAAGCAAATAGGAGTGATTTCAGGAAAAGATATTACTACCGAGGCTGCGATTACCAAATTGATGTATCTGTTGAGTCAAAATATTCCTTTTGGCGACTTTCAGACTGTGTTTGAAACTTCACTAAGAGGAGAAATGTCATAAAAAATGCAATTTGGTTTTTCTAACTCATTTTTTTTTAGGACCAGATAATAGAAAACAAAAACGCTTTAAACCAATGATTTAAAGCGTTTTTGTTTTTAATTTATTCTTAAGTCATTCAATATATTTGACTGCTGTTGTAGTTGGTGTTAATTTCTCAAATCTGAAAATTGACTATCAGCAGCAAATGCAGAATGTGTTTTTTCTACTATTAATTCTTTAGCTAAAGAAAAATTTGCTGATTGTTTGATGTCTAATGATGAGGTGCCTATAGTTACATTGTAATTTCCCGCTTCAGCTATCCAAGCATTTTTTTTAGTAATAAATGATGCTAATTCTTTAGGATTCAATGTTAAAGTTAATGTTTGACTTTCTCCAGGTTGTAATACCTTTGTTTTAGCAAATGCTTTTAATTCTGATGTTGGTTTGTCAATTGTTTTTGAAGGAGCGCTAAGATATAATTGAACCACTTCTTTACCAGCTATTTTACCATTATTTTTTACTGTAACCGTAATATTCATTTTATTTTCAAATGTGTTTGAACTTAATTTAATATCCGAAACGTCAAATGAAGTGTACGACAATCCAAATCCAAATTCATAGGATGGTTTTAATTTAAATGTTGTAAAATAACGATAACCTACGTATATACCTTCCTCGTAGTTTACACTTGTTGGGTTTTCAGCCGGAGTTCCAATCCAGTTTTTAGCAGAAGGAGTATCTTCATATTTTACAGGAAATGTCATGGTTAATTTTCCAGAAGGATTTGTTTTTCCTGTGATAACATCAGCTACTGAATTTCCGCCCTCTTGTCCTGGTTGCCAAGGTAAAAGAATTGCATCTACTTTATTTTTCCAACTTGCCGTTTCAATAACACCCCCTATATTAAGAACAACTATAACTTTTTTGCCTTGAGAATGAAAAGCTTCAGAAACATTGTCAATTAATTTAATTTCATCATCAGCCAAATTAAAATCTCCATCAATTATACGGTCAGCACCTTCACCAGCATTTCTACCAATTGTTATTAATGCAATTTCGGAAGATTGTGCTTTCTTTTGGATGATTTCTTTGTTTAGGTCTAATTCTAAAATACGCTTAGGAGTTGCCAATAGACCACCTTCCTTTTCACGTCGTTCCATTTCTTTTGCTTTTTGAACGGATGTGTATGGTTTGTACAAATCTTCTAATTCTTTGTCAATTGATAAACCGGCATTGTTTAATCCATCTATAAGTGTAACAGTATATGCTTCGTTAACATCTCCACTTCCGGTACCTCCTGAAATAAAATCATAAGAAGTTATTCCAAATACAGCAATTGGTGTTGCTTTTGAAGTAAATGGTAATGTGTTACCTTCATTTTTTAATAAAATTGTTCCCTCTGCTGCAGCTTGTCTTGTTACTTCTGCATTGGCTTTTAAATTAGGTTTTTCGGAATATTTATAATTATTCATAGAGGGTGATTTTAATGCCAATTCTAATATTCGTGTTAAATTGGTTTCAATCACTTTTGCAGATAATTTGCCATTTCTCATGTTTTCCAAAATAGCCTCTTTCTGGTTATTTGTTCCAGGCATTAATAAATCATTGCCTGCTGATAATTGTGCCGTAACATCACTCACATTTCCTTTTGTAAATGGAGATGATAAACTGTTAAACCCTCCAAACCAATCTGTCATTACCAAACCTTTGAAACCCCATTCATTTCTTAAAATAGTGGTTAATAAATCTTGTCTTTGAGAAGTATAATTTCCATTTACTAAATTGTAGGAAGACATAATTGTCCATGGTTGAGCTTCTTTGACAGCAATTTCAAACCCCCTGAGGTATATTTCACGTAGGGCTCTTTCGCTTATATGTGCATTGATGCCCATACGGTTGCGTTCTTGGTTATTGGCAACAAAATGTTTAACAGAAGTCCCTACACCATTAGATTGAATTCCGTTTACAATTGCTGCTGCTATTTTTCCAGTTAGGATTGGGTCTTCAGAATAGTACTCAAAATTTCTGCCACATAATGGATTTCTATGAATATTCATGCCTGGGCCAAGTAAAACATCCACACCATATTCTTTCACCTCGTTTCCGATTGCTTGTCCTACACTGTTGATTAATTCTGTATTCCAAGTAGAGGCCAATGAAGTACCAACAGGAAATGCAGTAGCGTAGTAGCTATTAGAATCATTATCTCTTTTCGGATTTATTCTCAAACCAGCAGGTCCATCAGAGACAACAACAGTAGGGATTCCCAAACGTTTTAAATCATAAGTTCCTCCAGCTGCTCCGGGAACTTTTCCTTGAAAACCTCCAGAGACAAATTTTAAAGTTTCTACATCAAAACCTGGCATTCCAATTCCAATCAGCATATTTGCTTTTTCTTCAGCTGTCATCTGTTTGATTATATCTTTAATCCTATCCTGTATAGGTAGACGGTAATCTTCATAGGGATCTAATTTTCCATTTTTGTTTAAATCTGCAAAATTATGACCATCTATAGTTAATGTAGGGTAATGATTAGTTTCTGGATAAGGATTTGTCCATGAAATACCTGAGAAAGCTACTGCAGACAATACTGTCACTTTTGCTATTTTGGTAATAATAGTTTTTTTCATTTTTTTAGTTGATTTAGTTTATTGCTTCATTATGAAGCAATATTAATCTTTTATTTTATATTTACAAAAAAAACATGCAGCAATTTTAATATTTTCAGATAGTTATGGTTTAATGTAAAGCAATTTCTATTTTTGTAGGGAAATAATTTATATGGATTTTAAAAGAAGGTTAGAAGAAAGATCAAATGAGGCATGGGAGAAGTATATTCCAAATTTGTCTGTTGATTGTGTTGTTTTTGGGTTTCATGATGCCCAGTTAAAAGTTTTAGTTATAAAAGTAAAAGATAAAGATGTTTGGCAACTTCCGGGAAGTTATGTATTGAAGAAAGAAAATCTAAATGAAGCAGCTATTCGGATATTGTTTGAGCGTACAGGTGCCTCGGATATTTATTTGCAACAATTTAGGGTATTTGGTGATTTAAATCGTAACCAGGGTTTCTTTGATGAATTGTCAGATGACATATGGAATAAACAACGTTTTATAACGATAGGTTTTTATGCTTTAGTTGATTATACTCAAGTGAATTTGGTTGAGGATGAATTTTCAGAAGTTTGTGAATGGAAATCCTTGGATGAATTACCGGTCTTAATGATGGATCATCGTGAGATTCTCGATACAGCATTAATCACACTTCGTAGACAGTTAAATTATAAGCCTATTGGGTATAATTTATTGCCTGAAAAATTTACAATGCCTGAACTTCAAAAGCTTTATGAAATTATTTTAGATAAAAAACTGAATCGTGGTAATTTTTATAGAAAAATACTTCGATATGATATACTTGAAAAATTAGATGAAATTAGGAAAGGTGGAGCTCATAAAGCTCCAGACTTATACCGTTTTGATGTGAACAAATATCAATTAGCACTAAAAAAAGGACTAAATGAAGGTTGGTAGTTTGAGATGAAATTTAGCAGTAATTATTATTTGAATTTACTTTTCTAACTCATTTTTTTTCTTGTTATTTGCAAACCGAAATAGAGAGGTGTCCGAGTGGTTGAAGGAG
>DKIJ01000021.1:0-17405 GCA_002454195.1 Flavobacterium sp. UBA6721 | reverse complement strand
ACTGTATCGAGGGTTCGAATCCCTTTCTCTCTGCGTATAAAAACTGTAACTAATCATAAATCAATTAGTTGCGGTTTTTTTATTTTTAGATTTGTACGATTTCTGTATTGTGAAGTTTGAAAGTCGTTTTAAAAACTGTTTTTATCCAATAAATAAGGTTTTGTTTTCGTTACATTTTTTACACTTTTTGCACTTAATGAAGTCTATTTTAATCTACTTTAGATACTACTTAAAACTATTTTAGTATTTACCCATTAATAACTTTTCAAAAGTTCCAATAGGAAAACTATCAGCTTTCTGTATTTTACTGTTTAACTTTTTGTAACGTTTCGTTTCTTTGCCGTTGTAGTGCGTTTTGAAATACTTTTTATATCGTTCCTCATAAACTTCATCAGGAACATAACAAGCTTCAAATAATTTACCTAAATCCCTGCTTCTTTTACTTTCTAATTGTTTTTGATACATCAAACCATGAAAAGCTTCTCGGTGCAAAAAATAACCGCTAAGCAAATATAATTTTCGGCAATGCTTTTTTGTACTTGGACAAACAAAATAAAACACTTCTCCTTTTCCTAAATTAGACGGTTTACTAATAATTTTTACTTTATAATTTCTAGGCTCTCCATTACTTTTATAATCCAAAACTATAAACCTTTCAAAATCCGTATTAGTTACAGAAATTCCAATACTGGAATGTTTCTCTCCGTTCCTGCTCCAGCTAATTGTACCCGATTTAGTACCTATAAAATTAAGGTAATTCCACTCTTTTAACTTTGTGATTGAAATAAACAAACAGTCTTCAACTGTTGTCGGATAATTAGCATAACGTCCCATAGAGAATAACCTAAACTATTAAGGAATAATGAATTATAAAGATAACGTATATTTATGTAAAACTATACTTTTTTATAATCTAACACTCTAATAAATAAAAAACGCTCCTAAAAGGAACGTCTTAATTAATTTGTAAGTAATTTATTTTTCATCAAAATAAAACTCATGTGTTTCAATCAGATTTCCTCTTGCCATCTGTACTAAATCACCTGTTTCTTTCAAAAAGATTCCTAAGCTTTTTTCATTATAAATCAACTTCATTTCTGGAGAATAATCAGTTACTAAATACATATCCCCCTCAAGTTTATAAAAAGGAATTTCGAGTTTACCTTTTACCTTAACTCCATTATTTACAATATTCCCTTTATTTAATTTATCTTTAATTATAGCTTCATTTTTTTCACTAGAAGACACTTTTGAATATGCAACCATCATATTCATCCATTCTGTACTGTCTATCAAAAACCATTTAACTTTACTAAAATCGATTCCAGCTTCATTAATCCATCCAAAACTAGTAAAACCAAATAAAACTTGTTTTTTTCCATCTAAAACAACCTTATCAGAGGGATTAAATTCTTGAATTTTAAAACTAATTACAGATGTTGAAGACATATCTTTTAATTTTTTTCCATTAAAATCGAGAGTTTTAAGTGAAAAACTCTTCAATTCTGGATGATTAGCCAAAATCCATTGTGTTGCTGTTAATTCTGCCCTTTCTTTCATTTCTTCAACTGCTGCTATTCCTGCTCCAATAGCTAAAAGCCCCCCTGCGACACCAGCAATTGCTGCTGCGTTATTATTACTACTTTGTGCTATTGAGTTCTTTGGAATAAGTAAGAAAAACACAATCAAAATTAAAATACTTTTTTTCATCTCTCTATTGTTTAAATTTTTAAATGCCCAATATTACAATATAAATCTTTACAATTGTATACCCACTTTTAGTGATATTACTACACAATACTTTTCTAAATACATAAATTCAAATAATAATCCGCTAAATCATAACCGTTTTCGAAATCGGTTTGCTCTATCAGGTCGCTAACCCCTATTTTAAAACCTATTGCGTTTAATTCTGTGGCTTTATCTAACCAGTTATTGTACTCTCCTTTGTCGGGAAAAGAAACAATATTTCGCTTCTTTATTGACTTAAGCATTTCAAATTTAAAGTTTGCTTTGCTTCCTGTGGCTAACCAAATATATTGAGGTAGCAAAATACTCATAATAATTGCGGTCTTTTCGCTCTCTACAATTGCAATTGTTTTTTGATAAAGAAATACCAAGATAAATGCCTAAAGCTTTTCAATGTAAAAGGGTGCTTGATTTTATAGAGAATCCATTAACTTTTGGCATATTAATACAAATTTTGCCAAAGGTTAATGAATTAGGATTGATTATAAAAGCATATAAGCTTTAAAAAATCTTTGGGTCGAATTTCTTCAAATTAAATCATCATAAACTTTTTTGTTTCTTTTTCGGAAATCTTAGGATTGGCTCCTTCGTGACCTGCGACCAATGCGCCAATAGCACAGGCATAATTCAAAGATTTTTGCGGCGATTTGCCTCTTAACAATCTTACAATCAAAGATGCCAGAAAAGAATCCCCCGCTCCAACAGTATCCATCACTTTTATGAAATAACCACTGTTGTAATAAAATTTACCATTGTAATACAAAACCGCTCCAAAGGCACCTTTAGTCACGCAAATCTGTTGGGTATTTGTTTGTTCAGCAATGAATTTAATATTCTGTTCAAAAGAATTATAGGGAGATCCTAATAATTGGCTTATCTCATATAGTTCCTCATCATTCAGTTTGATAAAATCAGCCTTTGACATCAATTCGATAAGTACTTCTGTTGTGTAATAAGGGGCTCTTAAATTGGCATCCAAAACTTTATATTTCGCCTTGTCCAAAAGGCCATAAAGCGTTGATCTGGAAACCTCATCACGACAAATCAAACTCCCAAAAAAAAAGGCATCTGCTTCTGAAACTTTTTCATCCATTTCTTTTGTCGGCACAATTTTATCCCAGGAAGAGGGATACTGAATATCATAGGAAGCATTTCCTTTATCATTGACCATTACATGAACCACCCCTGTTTTATAATCTGCCCCTGCTTGAATGAAACCGGAACTGACCCCCTGTTCATTTACAAAAGATAGAATTTCATTACCGTCTTCATCAGTACCAACACGACTGATCATCGTTGTTTTTACCCCTAAAGAATTCATTCGAAGTGCCACATTCAGTGGAGCACCGCCTATTTTTTTATGCGTCGGAAAAAGATCCCATAAAACCTCACCAAAGCAAACGACATTTAATGCATATTTTTTATTCATTATTCTTCAAAAATTTAAAAATCGAGGATAAACAAAAGTCTATCCTCGATTTAATTTAAAACACTACTTAAAACAAACTTATTTATTAAACATTATTAAAACTCAAAATCATATATTAGAATCAATACAGTTTATTAATTATGAACGGATAAATTCTCACTTAACGTTTCTAAAGAAACTCCTTTAGTCTCTGGCATCATAAAATGCACGAATAAAAGTTGCAAAACCATCATAGCCGCAAAGAAAAGGAAGACAGTTCCGGCTCCTATAGTAGCAAATAATACGGGAACTAAAGAAGGTATAATTGCCGCAAATACCCAATGGGTAGAACTGCCAAAAGATTGACCCGAAGCACGCAGGTGATTTGGGAAAATTTCTGATATAAACACCCAAATAACAGCTCCTTGACCAATTGCGTGAGAAGCTATAAACAAAAACAAGAAAGCTGGAACAGCAATACCTTGCCAATTATAAAAAAAGGCTGCAGCTACTAAACTTAGAGATATAATATAACCAAATGAACCTGCATACATCAATGTTTTTCTACCCAATCTATCGATAAGCGCTACACCAATTAAAGTAAAAATAAGATTAGTAATCCCTATGCCGACACTACTTAAAAGTGCCGTGCTTTCCCCTAAACCTGCTTCTTGAAAAATTCTGGGTGCATAATATAAAAATGCGTTAATACCTGATAATTGATTAAATAACGCAATTAAAAATGCAAGTATTAAAGGGAATCGATATTTTTTAATAAAAATAGTTTCGCTCTTATTGGCTTGATGATCATTGGCAGTAATTTCAACTAACATTTTATCTACATTTTCACCTGGATTTATAATTTTTAAAATTTCTTTAGCCTCTTCATTTCTGGATTTTGAAATCAACCATCTAGGGCTTTCAGGTATTGTAAATACTAATAGAGTGTATAATAGAGCAGGAAATGTTTGGATTCCCATCATCCATCTCCATGAGTTTTCTCCTAATCCATTCAAAAAATAATTGAATAAAAAAGCCATTAAAATTCCAAATACAATGTTAAATTGATAAAGAGCCACAAGTCTCCCTCTATCTTTGGCAGGTGCTATTTCTGAAATATATGCCGGAGCTGCTATAGTTGATGCTCCAATTCCTAATCCACCTAAAAATCTAAATACGGCAAATGTTATAGGATCATTGGCAAATGCTGAGCCTAATGCTGAGGCTGTAAAAAGCACACCAATTAAGATCAATGTTTTTTTACGTCCCAGTTTATTTGTGGGTATTCCTCCAAATATAGCTCCAATCACAGTTCCCCATAAAGCCATTCCCATAACAACAGATCCGTGAAATGCATCCGAAGAGTTCCATAATTCTTGTAATTTTTTATCAGCTCCCGATATCACAACGGTATCATATCCAAATAAAAATCCGGCTAGTGAAGCGGTAATAGACCAAAGCAATATTTTATTTTTCATTTATTCTATTTATTAAATTCTTAAAATTGACAAAACCAATCAACTATATCATAACACTTGTTTTTATTATTTCCAGATACTTGACAGCTTAGTTATCTGCCCCTCTGTTAACTCTACTTCACCATGATCTGTAAACAAACTAACAATGGAATATTCTTCTGATGGGAAAAACTGATCGGTCATTACAATTAATCCATCTTTTGCAAATAGCTCAACTGAAGATTTATCTATAATTAAACGGATGTCTAAGTTATCATCCATGTTTATATATGGTGCATAAGTTATCTGAGCAAACTCTTTTGCTGGACTATCCCAGCCATTCTTAGTTTTGTCTATAAAAAAGACTTTATTTAGATTATCATAACCAATTATAATTTTTTCATTTTTTTCATTTGAAAGTATCATCCCAAATCGCTCCGCAAAATTTATTTTAGTATTGTCTTTTGTATTAAAATGTAAAACTATTTCAATAGGTAATTCTTGCTTTTCTGTTATGGTAACTTCATTACTTATAAGCGTTTTGTCTATCTTCTTTTCTTTTCCTCTTAATTTATCAAATTCCTCAATAGGATGAGATTTAAGTAAATATTCATGGTGATTTTCTATTAATTCTAGTGATCTTGGTAATGTCGCGGCACCTCTCCAGTTTTTTGTTGGTACCAAGCCTGCATATTGCCAATTATTCATCCAGCCTATAAAAAGCCTTCTGCCATCTTTTTCAGGTACGTCAGACCATGTTACACCGGCATAATTATCTTTACCATAATCTATCCATTTTGTTTTTTCTCCGTTATTCTTAAATTCATGTCCATCAAAATCACCTACAAAATACTGTGTTCCTGAACCTCCATTCGGTGCGCCGGGATTAATGCTAGCAAGTAAAACCCATTTTGTTTTATTGGTACCCTCAATCTTCATTGGAAACAGGTCTGGACATTCCCAAACTCCTTTATGGGATCCTACATTTTTTCCAAACTCACTTTCAAAATCCCATGTCAAAAGATTATTAGAAGAATATATATTTACGTGATCTACTACTGCTAAAATCATATACCATTTTTGATTGATTTCACTCCAAATTACTTTTGGATCTCTAAAATCTCTTATTCCTGGATTTGGCAAAACAGGATTTTTAGCATACTTTGTCCAAGTTCTTCCTTTGTCTAAACTGTAAGCAAGTCCTTGTGTTTGAAAATCATCCTTTCCTTGTTTTTCTTTTTCAGAATCATGATATGTGAATATAGCAACCATAGGTGGAATTCCATTTTTACCCAATCCTGATCTATTGTTCCAGTCTATAACTGCTGAACCTGAAAATATATATCCATTTTTATCAGGATATAATGCAATTGGTAATTGTTCCCAATGTATTAAATCTTTGCTTACTGCATGTCCCCAATGCATAGGCCCCCATACAGTATTATCTGGATAATACTGATAAAACAAATGATATTCTCCTTCATAATACACCATTCCATTTGGATCATTCATCCAATTTTTTTCAGGAGAAAAATGAAGTTGAGGTCTATATTTTTCATTAATTAACTTATTATTTGTCTTTTCCGAACAGCTCATAATATTGACTATTATTAGTATGGCAATTATTTTATATATATATTTCATGTTTTATCTGATTATTGATTTTTTTAAAGGTGAAATAATAATGCTTTTTAAATAATTGCTTTGAGTATTTGAATTAATTTTCAAATTTGAATATTGAAATTTCGGAAAATACAATGATGTTATTGTTTTCTCACCGTTATTAATAAAAACCTCAATAGAAGATTTATCTACTAATATTTTAATTGGAATTACATTGTTTTTTGGTATATAAGGACAATGCATCGGTCTAGTAAATAAGTTACTAAAATCAACAATTCCAGATTTGCTTCTATCTAAAATAAACTCGCCAGTACTTTTTTGATAGGTTAGTGTCAATGCTTCTAATGAATTACCAATTGAAAATTCAAATTGATTCGTTAATGAAAGATCTACTTCAAAGTCTACCATATAACTTCCTGATGCAATAGTCCCATTATTTTCAAGACTGAAGTCTTTTTGAGCTACAGATGAAGAACTTGATAATTGTGGCTCTTTAAGATTATTTATTTCTTTGACAGGAGGAAAATAAAGAGAGTGTTTCCCATTAGATTCAACTAATTTAATTTCTCTTGGAACTGTCATTTCGCTTCTCCAGCCAACAGTTGGAGTTGAATTTGCATAAGCCCAATTACTCATCCAGCCTAAAAAAATTCTTCTTCCATCAGCGCTTGGAATATCGCTCCAAGTAACACCCGCATAATTATCTGTTCCTAAATCAGCCCAAAGTACTTC
Source organism: Flavobacterium sp. UBA6721 (assembly GCA_002454195.1). GTDB lineage: Bacteria > Bacteroidota > Bacteroidia > Flavobacteriales > Flavobacteriaceae > Flavobacterium > Flavobacterium nitratireducens. The sequence continues at coordinate 10,436 of DKIJ01000021.1, read as the reverse complement.
TGTTTGATTAGAAACAAACTCTTTACCATTAAAATCTCCTATGAAATATTGAGTAGAACTTCCTCCGTTAGGCCCGCTAGATTCTCCACCTCCAATACTAACAATCATTACCCATTTTTCGATGCCATTTTGATCTTTCATTGGAAATAAATCAGGACATTCCCAAACACCTCGATGATCACCCTGATTTTGGCCAAAATCACTCTCAAAAGTCCATTCCTTTAAATTTGGTGAAGAATAAATCTTAATTTTATCAAATGCCGCTAACACCATAACCCATTTTTGGGTTTTACTATCCCAGATTACTTTTGGATCTCTAAAATCATTAATTCCTGGATTCTTTATCACAGGATTTTGATTGTATTTTGTCCAGCTTTGTCCCTTATCGGTACTGTATGCTAAGCTTTGAACTTGTTTTCCGGTAATATTATGATGGTGCGTAAAAATAGCAACCATAGGGTCGTTATCATTATTCTTAAATCCAGCGGTATTATTTTTATCGATAACTGCTGAACCTGTAAAAATATAACCCAAATCATCCGGATACAATTTTATGCCTTTGTCTTCCCAAGTAAAAAGATCACTACTTACTGCATGAGCCCAATGCATAGGTCCCCAAGTAGTCCCATTTGGATAATATTGATAAAACAAGTGATATTGCCCATCATAATAGACCATTCCATTTGGATCATTCATCCAGTTTTTTGCTGGGGAATAATGATAAAATGGTCTATAACTATGTGCCTTCATTACCTGTCTTACCGTATCTGTATTTTCTCCATCTTTACTACAAGAAATAAAGGTGATAAACAAAATGCAAAGCTTTATTATATTTAATTTCATGATTTTAAAATTTAAAATATATGCAGGGATTCTACAACCCCTGCATATATGAGTATTATCTAATTCTTCAACGACAAATAATCAATTGAATTTTTAGAAATTTTATTGATGTTAGATTGGTATATATTTACTCCATTAGGATTGATAGTTCCTTGTTTATTTTGATTGAACTCAAAACCACCTATCCCTATAAAAATAGCTCTTCCTTTATATACTTGTGTAGGTTTCAATTCCATTATTCCTACCATCCAATAATCTCTAATACCTCCCCAAACTCCTAACCATTCTGCATTGTGTCTTGTGGTAAACTCCACATAAGCAGCTTCGTTATTATTTGGACCTAAACCTAGAGAACCAGGAATATTCTCAAGCACATAGTTATGATCTTCTCTCCACCCCGGACCTATAACAGGTACCCATTTATATCCGTCTCCATCTTGATTAAAAGTAATTCCTTTGTAAATAGGATGATTTGTAGCATTATGGGCTCCAATACTAGCTCCAATTGCCCACGTATCTCCATTTTCAAAACCGGCACCATCCCCAATTACTCTGCCATATGGTGAATTCTCCATTCTGCCTAAATCCCAAAAATAGGCACAGGCATGACTATTAAATAAAAGATTTCTACCTCCTTTGTAATAGTTCTTAATTGCATTTAAAACTGTAGGATCTGTAGCAATTTGAGGAAGATTTCTTCCTTCATCAAAATACCACCATAATAAACGATATTTAGTTAGATCAACAGATCCGTTTTTAATAGCATCAAAACTTACGTACTCCGCATTATCATAATTTTGAAAAAACCAATCTGCAGCTGCTTTTTCATCATCACCAGTTATACCATTTACATTTGCTGCTGTTCCAAGGAAAGCAATATAGAATTGTTCTGTTACACTAACAGTGTATTTGGTATATATTGCTCCATTAACAACTGTAAATTCAATAGGATTACTAAAATCCATATTTGCAGTAATCTCTGGACTAATTACAGCACCTTCAGGTAAATCAATTATAGGGCTTAAATTTGAAACATCTGTCCCGTCAGGTACAGTAACTTTAATTGTTTTAGTTTTTTCGTTTATAACACCATCAACAGCACCAATCGAAAATTTATTAATTGTTACCTTACCATCAAGTTTTAAATTAGATACATAATCATCCTGACAAGAATAATTAAAAACAAGTAGTAATGTTATAGTTAGAACATTTATAATATATTTTTTCATATTTACTTTTTTTTAAAATTATAAATTCCAACCATGATTTTGTTTGTATAATCCGTTACTGAAATTGATTTGATTTTGCGGTATTGGATAATATTCATGTTTGCCTTTTGTAAACTTTCCGGATTTTATATACTCTCTTTTTGCAGATTCCTGAGCAAAATAATTGTTGATATAATCACCGGCAATTCCCCAACGAACCAAATCAAAGAATCGAATCCCTTCCATAGCAAATTCCAAACGTCTTTCCCATTGTAATGCTTTAATAGCAAAATCTTTGTTCCAAGTACAATTCACCCCTGGTTTGTATATGTCCATTCTATAGTTTGATACCTCATTACCTGCATTATCTTTTAACATACTTTTACTATCAATAGCTCTTTGTCTAATCTGATTAATAATTGTAAGAGCTTCGTTCTCTCTATTCAATTGAATTAAGGCTTCTGCTTTCCATAGTAAAACATCTGCATAGCGAATAATATCGGTGTTCTTTGAACTCGCCATAAATGGAGGGACTTTTTCAAAACAAGCACATTTGTAATGTTGGTTTTCTTTTAAAGAAGAAAAGTGACCATAGATATCAATTGCTCTAGCCCAATTTTTTTGATATATAAAACCTGCATCATATTTCCATGGATGTCCAGGGATAGCTACAGTATGATCCAATCTTACATCAAAACTAGTACTTGAACTAAAGTCAGCTGTTTCCTTAACATCTGAATTATTGAACGTTGAAAATTGAGGTATACCGTTAACATCGGTTTTAAACGAATTCACAAGGTTTTGAGATGGAATATGAAACCAACAACAGCCATATTCTGGGTTCATTGGATAGTTCAATGCATTACCCCAATCTAATCTTCCTTTAGATGTACCATCATCAATAGATCTTTGTATTGCAAATACAGACTCTTTTCCTGTTTCGTCATAAGTTTGTAAAAAATTATGTCCAAAATCAGAGAATAATGTGAATTGACCCGAACCTATTACTTCATTGACTAATGAAACAACTTCTTCTAGTTTAGTATTATCAATATTGGTTACTGCATTAGCATCATTTTGTTGATATGCTTGATATAATTTTACTTTTGCTAAATATGCTTTTGCAGCAAATTTGTTAGGTCTTCCCTTGTCAGTTTGAGTAGAAGGTAAATTATCAGCTGCATATTTGAATTCTGTAGCAATGTTATCCCATAATTCTTGATCTGAAAGTGCTACATTTGAAATTTTATTGTATTGGTCACTTGGAATTGTTTCGTCTATCCATGGAATAAATTTAAAAAGCGTTTTCAATACAAAATAATGATGCGCTCTCAAAAACCTTAATTCCGCTTGTCTTTCAGTCTTTTTAGGAAATGATTCAGTTGGCAATTGGTTAATTACTCTTAAAGCGGTATTGGCTCTACCAATTCCCACATAAAGTCTAAACCATTTTTGATCTAATAGCCCATTATTTGTCGTATTAAAATCAAATAATTCCATTGCATTAAATTCTCCAATATCACCTGTGCCACCACCACCTTTATAGGCATCACCACTGGTAATATCAGCATAAGGCCATAATGAATTTGGAGCAGTATAATGATCATTACCTAATTCAGCATAAGCTGCTATTACTAAACCTTCTGCATTTTCAGGAGTTACTAATTGGTCCTCACTAATAATACTTTTTGGTGTCATTTCGAGAAATTCGTCTGAACAGGAATATTGAAGTCCTATTGCTGCCAATAGTATAAATACTGATATTTTATTTTTAAATCTTTTCATAATTTTTTTACTAGAATGTTAAATTAGCTCCAATTGTATAACTGGCAGGGATAGGGTATGCAAATCCTGGAGATTCAGGATCAACCCCTGTGAATTGATTGCTACCTTTGTTGTCTTTGATAGTTAATAAATTTTGTCCTTGCACATAAAATCGTATTGATGATATTTTTAAAGATTTTGTTATGTTTTCTGGAAGAGTATATCCAAGTTTTAAGTTTCTCAATTTTAAATATGAACCGTTCTCAATAAAATAAGAAGAATATCTTCCTTCATTATTAGTATCGGTCAATGTCACACTAGGAATGGTTGAATTTGGATTTTCAGGAGACCACGCTTTAAGTGTTCTTGCGCCATAATTACCTCCAGGCCAAATAGATGAGAAATCGGTTAAGTGTTTGTATTCATTGTAAACATCAACACCAATAATTCCTTGAAAGAATATGTTTAAATCAAACCCTTTATATGAAAAAGTTGAGTTTAATCCTACTATATAGTCAGGGTTTCTATCTCCTAACCATGTTCTATCTAAATTGTCGATTTTACCATCAGGAATATTTACATATTTCCCGTTTTCATCAAGTCCCCCAATATCTTTATATCGAATTCTTCCTACATCTTTACCATTTTGAATAGCAGAGTTGTCTACTTCATCTTGTGATTTAAAAATTCCATCAGCTACAAAACCGAACATTTCAAGATCTGAATGACCTAATACACTTTTTCCGTTCGCTGGATCTCCAGGATACCCTGTTAAAACTGATTCTGGTAGTGAAGTGATTTTTCTTTTATATGATGAAATGTTAGCAGATACATCGATACCTAAACCATTTGCTAAATCTTTATTGTATCCTAAAACTAATTCCCATCCTGTGTTTTCAAGTGTAGCTCCATTAACATATTGATTTCCTCCTTCACCAACAACTGCTAAATAGGGTGGTTCAATTAAGATATCTTTAGTTTTTTTGTTAAAATAATCATAGCTACCATACAATGAATTGTTGAAAAAACCAAAATCAAGTCCTACATTCATTTGTGATGCTTGCTCCCATTTCAATAATGGATTTGCTAGACGAATTCTTCTGTAGCCAGAAGGAAGTGTTCCTGAATCAGCACCAGAAATACTATATGCAGTACCTGAATCAAAATTCCATGTCGGATCTGAACCATAATCTGATCTATAAATAGAATAAATAGCTTCATTGTTAATTTCTTGGTTTCCAGTTAATCCCCATCCTGCTCTAAGTTTCAGATTACTAATTGTAGGTAGTGAATTTTTTATGAAATCTTCTTCAGATATTCTCCAACCTGCAGAAAATGCTGGAAAAACTCCGTATAAATTATTTTTTCCAAAACGAGAAGAACCATCTCGGCGAACTGTTGCAGTTGCTAAATATTTGTTGTTATATGAATAATTAATTTTTCCAAAATAAGAAAAAAGAGAATTTCCAGCTCCGCTACCTCCATTTAAAATAGCTTCAGTACCTGCATTCAAAAACATATAATTTGGATCTTGAATTACAAAACCTTGACGGCTGGCAGAAAATTCTTCAAATTGAGCCTTTATTGCCTCAGTACCGATAATGGCATCTAAATTATGTTTTCCTTTTTCAAATTTATAATTTAAGGTGTTGGTCCAATTCCAAGCTAAATTGTGCCATTGTGAAGTAGATACACGATTAATATCACTAATTAAAAAACCTGAAACATATTTATAATCTAATCTTCTATAATAGTTTTCTGTGTAATCTATACCGTAATTGGTCTTTAAATTTAATCCTTTTATGATTTCTAAATCTGCAAATACATTTCCAAACATCCTTGCTGTTTTTGAATGATTTTGTTTGTTTTGCTCGATTAATCTAAGAGGATTGTGTCTATCTGTCATTCCTGGAGCAGGACCTCCCCAACCACCATCTTCTGAATAAACAGGTATTACAGGTTGTTGAACTAATGATAAATACATAACATCTCCAACAGGTATATCAATATTTTTTGAGAATGAACCTGTAAAATTCTCACCAACCTTTAATTTGCCATCTAAAAAATTATAATCCGCATTCATACGAGCTGTAATTTTTTTAGAACTTGATTCTTTTATAATTCCATCATGATTATAATAATTCATCGAAAACATAGAATTACCTTTGTCATTGCCATTTGTAAAAGATAAATTATACGATTGGATTAATGATTGTTGTGTAACAACATCATACCATTTAGTATCAGCTGGACGCATAGTATGTGCTTCATCAATGAATTCTGGAAGTAATATATTGTCTAAAACAGCTTTTCCATTTGAATCCGTATGCCATTGATAGCTATAAGTTTGTGACGAAGGAGTTATTCCATCATTTATAGCAGCTTGCCAGTTTACTTTACCTCTGTCATAGGTGTTAAGTACATCAAGTTGTGAAGTGAAAAATTGAGAGGTTAAAAAACTAGATAATTCAATTTTGCTTTTACCTGATTTTCCTTTTTTAGTGGTTATTAAAATAACTCCATTACTAGCTCGAGAACCATATATGCTTGAAGATGATGCATCCTTAAGTACCTGCATTGATTCTATATCATTTGGATTCAAAAGTTCAATGCCTCCAGTTGTAGGTGTGCCATCTATTACATATAATGGGTCATTGAATCCAAGTGAACTTCCTCCCCTGATTCTAACTGTTGCATAACTGCCTGGATTTCCATCAGTTGTAATATATACTCCTGCAACTTGACCTTGAAGTGATTTTAGAGCATTTCCAGAAGTTGCTTCTTTTAAATCATCCATGTCAACTACTGAAACCGCTCCAGTTAAATCTGCTTTCTTTTGAGATTGATAACCTGTAACAATGACTTCATTAAGTCCAATTGAACTTTCATTAAGTGTAACTTCAATTGATTTTTTACCAGCAACCTTTACCTCTTGGGTTAACATGCCGATAAAACTAAAAACAAGTGTTGCATTTTTATCTACAGCAATTGTATAATTACCATCGATATCTGTGTTTACTCCATTTTGAGTACCTTTTTCAATAATTGATACACCTGGCAAAAATTCTCCTTTGGTTGTTTTTACAACACCTGAAATTTTAATTTGCTGAGCTGTAACCATTATTGAAAATAAACTTAGCAATAATGTAAACTTAAAGCTAACGTTCTTTTTCAAACGATTCTTTTTTCTCATAAATTTTTAATTTAGTTTTTGGTTTAATGATTATTCCAAAACTAAGTTGATAATTAAAAAGAGCTTATTAATTTCGTTTCAAATGTTTAATTAAAAAAAGAAAAGAAAAAGAACTCGCGTAAAACAAAGGATATCAAAGAATTGTATTGGATTATAGGTTTAGTAAATTAGAGTAATGTTACATTATTTAAAATATTGATACATTGTCAATCTTTAAAATCCAATTAATCCACCCTAAAAAAAACATATCTTTTAAATTAAATATGAATAAATTATTAAACTATCATAAATTATTTTCTTTAAAATAAAGTAGAGCCAATTAATTGTTATTATTAAATAGTAATAATTTAAAATAATTGTAGTCGAAAAATAATACTAAAAGTAGAGTTTGAAGATATTTTTGGCAGGAAACAAGGACTAGATTTTCAATTTAGAGTAATTTTCGATGGAAAATTGTATTGAGAACAAGAAAAAAATCATTTAAAACAAAATGATCCTCAATACATTTTTTGTTCCATTTTACTACACAAAAAATACTTGAAATGACGTTTTTAACGATTACAATCAATGTGTTAAATCTAATGTAAATTAGACTTAATATTTCATTCAAAAAAGACTTTTAATTACTTTAAAGCTCTAAAATCTTTAGGAGATATGCCATATTTTTTCTTAAAGACATTTGAAAAATAATATGGTGAAGAAAAACCTGTTGAAAAAGCTATTTCTGATATATTTTGGTTCGTTTTTAACAACAATTCTTTAGATTTTTCTAATCTGATATTATTTAGATGATCGCTAATACTTATCCCTAATATTGCTTTAACTTTTCGGTACAATTGTACTCTGGAAATATTTAAATCACTCGCTAAATCTTCTACTGTGTAATCCGATTTATATAAATTTTGCGATATGTATTCATTTAATTTTATTAATAAATTGAGTTCAGAAATATCAAATCCTACTTCATCTTTATTAATAATATTATTAATATTATTAGAATAATAATAACGTAGTCTTTCTCTATTAAATAGTAATGATTTTATGGATTGCAACAAAACTTTTAAATCAAATGGTTTTGTTAAGAAAATATCTGCACCACTTTCAAGTGCTTTAAGATAAGAATTTTGATCATCTGATGCCGTTAGCATTATTATAGGAATATGTGAGGTTCTCAAATCTTTTTTTAGTATTTCAGAAATTTGAAATCCATTTTTATAAGGTAAATTCAAATCACAAATAATAATATCGGGTACAATCTCTAAAGCAATATCAATAGGATTGGTTCCATCCGAAGTGTAAACCAGATAATCTACGGCTAGTTTATTAGAAATAAAATCAACTAATTCTTTGTTGTCTTCAATATAAAGAATAGTATAACTGTCCTCATTATTCTTAGGTTCTTTTTTTGAAGTAACTTCCTTATCTAAATAATCAGTTTGATAAACAAGATTTAAATCTGGCTCATCTACTATTGATTTATTTTGCAGATGTTCTTTTCCTAAAGGAAGCTTTATCATAAATTCAGTTCCACTTTTAGAAATAATTTTTATACTCCCGTGGTGTAATTCAACAAGTTTTTTAGTTAAATGTAGCCCTATTCCTGAACTATTTCTGTAATTATTTGAACCTTGATAAAATTCTTTGAAAACCTCTTGAATTTCGTTTTCAGGAATTCCTATACCTGAATCTTTAAAACAAATTTCTACAGTATTATTAATTATGTCTTCAATTATTGTAATAGATATTTTGCCATTATTTGGTGTGAATTTAAATGCATTGGACAATAAATTAAAATATACCTTGTCCATCAAATTTCTGTCTAAATAAACATCAAGCACCTCATTATTGGTCTCTAATGTAAAATCAATATTTCTTTTCTTTGCTTCTTGATTAAAATCTTGAAAAATACTTTTTGAAAATTCTAATAAATTAGTTTTTGATGCTCTAAGTGTAAAATTTTTATTCTCTGCTTTTCTAAAATCTAATAATTGATTGATCAATCGCAATAGCCTTCTTGAATTATTATACATTAAATGAAGTTCATTATTAACTGATACCCCTTTGTTTTTCAAATCATCACTGAGAGATTGAATGGAACCTAATATTAAAGTTAAAGGCGTTTTAAATTCGTGAGAAATACCCATGAAAAAATTAAGTCTAACCTCATTACTTTGTTTTATTTCTTCGGCAAATTTTTCTATTTCATTTCTTTGGCTAATAACCTTCTCATTCGTTTTTTCAAGTTCTTTCTTTTTTCTACTTATTATTATACGTGAATAAATACTATATACAGCCAACAGAAATAATAGTACACTTAAAGTAATTGAAATTTTTAAAAGATTACTTTGACTACTGTATTTTTCAATTTGATCTTTAATAAAATTTTGTTGTTTTTCAATATCTGATTGCTGTAAAGTGATTTTATCAAATTGGCTGCTCATTATTTCCGCATTCAAAGAATCTATTAAGGTTGTGTAAAGCTTATTGTTTTTAGACACAATTTCTTTATTGTTTATTCTTAATGCTAGTTTAATTGCTTCAGCTCCCCCTGTAGGATACAATACAGTACCCGATAAAATGCCATCTTTAACAAATTGCAAGCCAGCATTTGGTCCATTAAGTCCATCAACTCCTATAAATTTAATTTTATTATTTGGATATTTCTTTTTAGAAATTTTCCATGCATTATAAGCTATAACATCATTAAAGGCGAAAACATAATCAATATTCGGTATACTATCTAAAATTTTTACATATTTACTGTTTGGAGAATTCAAATCATCAACATTGACACTTATTTTTTTTACATTTGGGTATTGATCAATAATTTGTTTAAAACCGAAACTTCTTTCAGTACCAGGAGATGTTATGGATTCACCTTTAATCTCAACCACATTAGCATGTCCTTTTGATAAGGAGATTATTTGCTTAGCTGCAATTTTTCCTACCTCGACATTATCGGCTCCTAAAAATGCAGTATAATTAGATGTGTTTACTTTTCTGTCTACAATAATTACAGGAATTCCACGTGTATTCGCTTTATCAATAACAGGAATAATTGAATCTGACTCATAAGGTGCAATTATAATTACATCCATGCCTTGTTCAATCATACTATCAATATCTCTAATCTGATTTTTAGCTTTACGATCTGCATTATAAATTGTTAATGAAACTTCAGGATGAAGTGATGCCTCAACTTCCATAGCATGATCCATTGATTTTCTCCAAATATCATTATTGATACTTTGAGAAAAACCAATAGATATTTTCCTTTTATCACTTTCTGATGAGTTGCACGAATTGAGTAGCGCAACTAAACTTATAAGAATAAGATAATTTTTTTTTCTTAACATTGAATTTTGATTAAGTTGATATGTTTAGTAAAGAAGTTTATTTTAAAAAAGTACTCTGAATAAAAAATAAAA
>DKIJ01000022.1 GCA_002454195.1 Flavobacterium sp. UBA6721 | reverse complement strand
CAACTATTTTTGACTATTAAACCATTATTATTAAGGAAACTTACTCCCCTTTTTCACTTAATTTCTTTTCTAATTCCGCTTGAAATTCTTCCATAACAGGCTTCATCGTACTTTCTGGAATATCTGCAATTCGGATATACATTAAACCATCAATAGCATTATTAAATAACGGATCGACATTGAAAGCCACTACTCTTGCGTTTTGTTTGATGTATTTTTTAATTAATACTGGCAAACGAAGTACTCCAGGCTCTAACTCATCAATAATCTTATCAAATTTATTCAAATCGGCTTCTGTTTCATTGAAAATAAAATCCTTATCGGCATCCTTCAATTTAACTTTATATGCTTTTTTAGGATGAATGTACTGCGCAATATACGGATCATAATAATTGGACTTCATAAACTCAATCATCAATGATTTAGAAAAATCCGAAAATTGATTGCTTATACTTACTCCACCAATTAGATATTTATGTTCTGGAAAACGCAAAGTAGTATGAATAATTCCTTTCCAGAGTAAAAACAAAGGCATTGGTTTTTGCTGATATTCTTTGATAATAAAAGCACGTCCCATTTCGATAGAATGGTGCATGGTTTCAAACAATTCTGATTCAAAACGGAACAATTCATTCAAATAAAAACCTTCAATACCATATTTAGGATAAATTTCTCCTCCTAATCCCATTCGATAAGCACCAGCAATTTTTTGCGCCTCATCATCCCATAAGAAAAGATGGTGATAGTATTTATCAAATTTATCCAAATCAATAGATTCGTTAGTCCCTTCTCCTACTTCTCTAAAAGTAATTTCTCGTAAGCGACCTATCTCATGTAAAATACTAGGAATCCTATTTGCTTCTGTAAAAAAGACTTCATAATTCTTGCTCTGAAGCAATCGGCAATCGGTATTTCTTAAGGCATTTACTTCAGCAATAATCTTATCTTGATTTGCAGGCGTAGCAATTTCTTTTGGATTCTTAGTAATTTTTAGATTAGGAGTCGTAATCAATTTACTTTCCTTTTCAAACGGATTCGCTAACATATAGGTTTTCTTTCTCAAGAATTCCGAATAGGCATCAATATTTTCGTATTCATTTTGTTCAGCAACCGAAATCGGTTTACCAATTCTAACCTTAATCACGCGGTTCTTTTGACTAAACAATTCCGAAGGCAATTTGGCTGTACGTAATGTACCACTGATTTTAGAAAGCAAATAAAACAGATTACTGTTTTTAGCATGGAAATAAATAGGAATAACCGGCACTTGGGCTTTTCGAATCACCTTAATAGCCCCTTCTTCCCAAGGCTTATCCACTATCAGCTGACCATCTTTGTAACTAGAAACTTCTCCTGCCGGAAACATCCCAAGAGGCTTTCCATCACTTAAATGACGTAACGTTTCTTTTATACCTAAAACACTGGATTTCTTATCCTTATGATTTTCAAAAGGATTAACTGGCATTATATATTGCTTTAAAGGCTCAATACGATGCAATAGAAAATTAGCAATAATCTTAAAATTAGGCTCTTTTTCAAGCATTAATTTCAACAACAAAATCCCATCTATCCCTCCAAGTGGATGATTCGATATGGTAATGTAAGCGCCATCTTTAGGCAAACGCTTGTAATCTTCTTCTGGTATTTCAAATTTTATTTGTAAATCATCTACAATTCCATTTAAAAAATCGATTTCTTTTAAATGTTTGTTACGATTATACACTTTATTTAGTGTAGAAATTTTGAGCACTTTCATCAATAGCCACCCGGAAAAAGTCCCTAAGACCCCGTATTTCTCAACATTTATTGCTTTTGCAACTTCTTTAGCGGTAACTAAACCCATTTATATTTTTCTTTTTTGAGCGAAAAACAAAGATAGAAAAAAACTCCATTATCCGACTATATGCCGAATTTGATTTTAATATTTACCAATAGTCCCTTATATTTTTTAGTATTTTTGGAAATCTAAAAAATAAAAAAATGAGGATTTTATCGTATAATGTCAATGGCATTCGAGCCGCTATTACAAAAGGTTTTATCAATTGGTTAGAAAAAGCAAAACCCGATGTGGTTTGTCTTCAGGAAATTAAGGCAACTCCCGACCAACTCCCTTTAATGGATTTTGAAATGGCGGGTTACCCATACCATTATTGGTTTCCTGCTACCAAAAAAGGCTATAGTGGTGTTGCTATTTTATCTAAAACAAAACCAAAAAATGTAGTTTATGGCACAGGAATTGAGCACATGGACTTCGAAGGACGAAATATTCGTGTCGATTTTGAGGATTTTTCAGTGATGAGTTTGTATTTGCCTTCGGGAACAAATATTGAAAGATTGAATCATAAATTCCAATATATGGACGATTTCCAAAATTATATTAATGATTTGAAAAAGGAAATCCCTAACCTCATCATTTGTGGTGATTACAATATTTGTCACGAAGCCATCGACATTCACGACCCAATAAGAAACGCTAAAGTTTCTGGTTTTCTTCCTGAAGAACGTGCATGGCTAGACGGGTTCTTGAAAAATGGTTTTATAGACAGTTTCCGATTTTTAAACAAAGAACCTGGTAATTATTCTTGGTGGACGGTACGCGTAAAAACCGCAAGAGCCGAAAATAAAGGTTGGCGTATTGATTATTGTTTGGTTAGTGAACCTTTAAAAGAAAAGATCAAAAGAGCACTAATTTTACCAGAAGCAAAACATTCTGACCATTGCCCCGTTCTTGTAGATATAGAATAAAAAACAATTGCAATTGCAATGACAAAGTAAAAAAATATTTAGGTTCAAATAAAATTAAATAACATGATAAAAAAAATTTCAATAGGGCTATTAGTTCTAGCGCTTTCAACCTCTTGTGTTTCTAAAAAAATATATACCGACTTAGAAAACAAGTACAATGATCTTAAAAAAGAAAACGGTAACTTATCCGATGAAAACGAGTCTTTGCTAAAAGCGAAAAACCAATTGGAATTAGATCGTGATGCTTTAAAAAATGAATTAAGCAAAATCAAATCAGAACGTGACAAACTAACTGCCGATCAAAATGCATTAAATGAAAAAATTGCTCGCCTTCAAGAATCCTACAATGCTTTAGAGAAAAACAGCAATGATGCTTTGCAATCTAACATGAAAAAGAATCGCGACTTATTAGCCGAATTAGAAGCCAAACAAAAAGCATTATCGATCGAACAGGAACGTTTAAGCAAAAGTGCGCAACGTTTAAATGAATTAGAGGATATGATTGCCGCCAAAGAAGCAGCAATGCGAAAATTAAAAGAAACCTTATCTAAAGCTTTAAATGGTTTTGAAGGCAAAGGTTTGAAAGTAGAACAAAAAAACGGAAAAGTATATGTTTCTATGGAAAACAAACTACTTTTCAACTCAGGAAGCTGGGCGGTGAGTTCTGAAGGTAAAAAAGCAGTAGTAGAACTTGGAAAAGTATTAGGCGAGAACCCAGATATTTCCGTGCTTATTGAAGGTCACACCGACAATGATCCTTACGGAGGTTCAGGACCAATTGCGGACAACTGGGATTTATCGACTAAAAGAGCCACTGCTATTGTTGGTATTTTGAGCGAAAACAAAGCCATCAACAAAAAGAATCTGACTGCTGCCGGTCGTGGAGAGTTTTTACCATTAGCCACGAATGAAACTGCTGAAGGGAAAGCGAAAAACCGCAGAATCGAAATTATTCTAACACCAAAACTAGATGAAATTGCCGAAATGTTGAACGAAATCAACTAAAACACATTAAATAAAAGTTAAAAAGCTTCGAAGAACACCTTCGAAGCTTTTTTGATTAAAGTTCTTCCTTAAATCCTTTGTAACTTTATCTTTTAAATTTTATAAATTCTAAAATGAAATACACTACACCACCCAATACTGACATAAAAGTGAGTAAAATATGCCTTGGCACAATGACTTTTGGCGAACAAAACTCGGAAGCAGAGGGCCATGCCCAAATGGATTATGCTGTGGCAAACGGTGTCAACTTTTTTGATACAGCCGAAATGTATTCGGTTCCAGCCCGTCAAGAAACCTATGGAAGTACCGAGAAAATCTTGGGAAGCTGGTTTAAAAAAACTGGTAAAAGAGACGAAATTGTTTTGGCTACCAAAATTGCAGGACCGAATCCGAATTTCACCTATATGCGTGAAAAAAACGACTTTTCTCCTGCCAGCATTAAATTTGCTTTAGACCAAAGTTTGCAACGTTTACAAACCGATTATATCGATTTGTACCAACTCCACTGGCCAGAACGCAAAACCAATTTCTTTGGAAAAAGAGGTTTTGAAAGTCAGGAAGACGGCTGGGAAGACAACATTCAAGAAGTTTTAGAAACCTTAGAAAGTTTTATCAAAGCAGGTAAAATCAAACACATCGGGCTTTCAAATGAAACGCCTTGGGGGATTATGCGTTTTCTGAACGAGAGTAAATACAACCATTTACCTAAAATTAGTACGATACAAAATCCTTATTCATTACTAAATCGTCAGTTTGAAGTGGGTTCTGCCGAAATTTGTATGCGTGAAAACGTGGGGCTATTTGCGTATTCTCCACTTGCTTTTGGTGTGCTTTCAGGGAAATTCTTAACAGGCGAAAGTCACCCAAATGCACGTATCAAATTGTTTCCTCAATTTTCAAGATACAATAGTGCTCAATGCAACGAAGCAACGCAACGCTATAGTGAAATTGCTAAAAAACACGGAATTTCTTTGGCACAAATGGCTTTGGCTTTTGTAAACCAACAGGCTTTTGTAACCAGTAATATTATTGGAGCGACTACTTTGGAACAATTAAAGGAAAACATTGGTTCCATTGATCTTGTTTTATCCGACGAAATTATCGCAGAAATCAATGCAGTTCACGCTGTAATTCCTGATCCTGCACCATAATTATTAAACCGCAAAGTTTATTTAAGTTTTTCGCAAAGAACACTAAGATAAATTTCAAATAAACCATTAAGAAGTTAAGCTTCATTAAGTTAAACCTTAACTTCTTAATGGTTTTTTATCAATAAGACTTTCAACTTTAACTCCTTAGTGTTTAAACTAAAATTCAAATTCATCATTCATTTTCAAAGAATCTACCACCGTAGTATCTTTCACTTTAATACGAAGTAGCGATTTAGCAGGTCCAGACAAAACGGTTTGCTGCGTTTTGTAGATAGTATCATCCACGGTAAGCAATCCGCGTTTAATCATCAGATTGGTTAAAAAAGAAACCTGATTCATCGCCGAATCTTTCAGATTTCCTTCGTCATTAAACAAATACATGAATTTCTTCGGACTTGGAATCACTCTTGCTAAGAACAAACATTCGTTAAAAGTCAAATCGGCTGGTGTTTTCTGGAAATAATACTGCGCTGCTTCGCCTATTCCATACACATTTGGTCCCCATTCGATAATATTAAAATAGACTTCCAGCATGCGTTCTTTGCTAACAATTCGGTTGTTTTCCAAGATGTAAACCAATAGAATTTCTTCTAATTTTCGAGACAAAGTTTTCTCTCTTGTCAGAAAAACATTCTTGATTAATTGCATGCTAATAGTACTCGCTCCACGAGAAAACTTCTTCGTTCGAATGTTTTTTACAATAGACTGCTTAAAAGCCTCATTGATAAAACCATGATGATTAAAGAAAGAAGGATCTTCGGTTGTCAATACACATTTTTGTAAATAGGGCGAAATCTGATCGAGTGGTGTATAATTCACATTGGCAGCACCCACTAAAACAGGACGCTGCAATACTCCGTTGATAATAGCACGGTAAATAAATTCGCCATTCAATTTATTCAAATTGGCTTCACCATACTTTGTAATTCTAAGATTTTCTTTTCTTAGATTACTATTGAAAACCAAGGCATTGGGTTTGTTTTTATTGTACTCAAAATCTAAGTTATAATCAAAAGTTCCTTCGGCTTCCATTCCTTGAAAATGCGTAAACAAACCATCAGGAAGCGATGTGATTAAATCTTGTGCTTTTGTTTTTGGGATATTGATTTTGAGTTTATAAATGGTATCTTCTTCCGTTTCATAAGCCAAATACGGATGGAATTTCACCTTATTAAATTGCACTGTCGAACTACTATCCACTGAAATAAAATCGGAACCTAAAAGGAATCGGTAATCAAAACGAGCATTCTTAATCAGCACATCTTTTTTAGCAATTTTAGCATGATTGATTTTCAAATTAGCAATCGAGGCAAAACCATCAATGTGGAATTCCCCCATGCTTTTATCAATATTGTCAACATTTAAACGAATGGAATCAAAACTAGAAATGAGATTATAGCGTTCATCAAAATAAGGCACTTTGATTGCTCCAGTATCTATATTAAACAATCGAATATCGGCACGTTTGTTTCTTGGATCAGCAAAACCTTTTATTTTCCAGCGTTGCGCAAAAGTGTTCGTTTTAACCTGAATAGAAGTTTCTAATTCTTTATTAGACAACACTAATTTCTGAATATCAATTCTGGCTTTTTTACCGTTATCATCCAGTTTAAAGCTTAAGTTCTCGACATTCATATCCGTTGGAATGAGATTCAATACTCTAGAAATAATTCGGTAAGCAAAAGCCGCATAATCTCTTTTATCCGTTGATTTTTCTTCGTCTTTATCTCTTTTTAAAAAGGCTTCAAAATTCTTGACTTTTCCTTTTTTGGTCAATTGGATATAACCCTTACTAATTTCCAAAGTTCCTAATTGAACATCTCCAACCAATAATTTCCAAAGATTAACCGAAGTTTTGATTTTATGAATCGAAAAAAGAGTATCCGCATGATTGGGAACCAAAGTCACATCGGTAAAATGAACTCCGGATAGTCCATCAAAACCCGCTTCTTTAACCAAAAATTGACTCTCATAATCGACTTCCATTTTATGAGCTGTTTTGGCTATAATTTGTTGCAAAAGCGCTTCTCTAAAACTAAAAATCCCAATAGCAGCCAACGCGATTATGACAAACACTATTTTAAAACCTAAGACTATTTTTTGTTTACGGCTTCTCATTATTACAGAAAGATTTTTTGGAAAAAAGCTAAAATAGTAACTTTTTCACTTTTATCAGGAATCTTAACTTAAAGTTTAAAAAATGATAAATGGCAATCTGTTATTTGGAGGAAATAATCATTTGAATTTTTGACCAAGTCCAACACAACGCATTGAAATATAGCTAATTTCAAAAAAATATCGTAACTTGGAGGTAACTAAACCAAACTTATAAAGTCATGAAAAAATCAATTTTACATACACTAGGCTTAACAACAATAGCAGCGCTTATCTTGTTTTCGTGCCATGAAAAAAGAAATGAATTAGTGGATTCCTGGAAAATAACCAACGTAGAAGCTAAAACAACCCTTTCAGATTCTATTAAAAATGAAATCTTAACTAAAGGGACACTAACTTTTACGAAAGACGGCCATGTAGACGGTTTTTTAGAAGGCGAAATCAATAATGGAACTTTTGCCTTAACCAAAAAAGGAAAAAACCTGACCATTAAAGATGAAACAGGCACTCCCTATCCTTATGACTGCATGATTACAGATGACCAAATAGTTCTAGAAAATGAGGATATGAAAATAACGCTTGTTAAAAAATAGAAGAAATAAAATCTGCAACCTAAAAAAAGAATCCCGATTGCGCGGATTTGCAATCCGTGCCCTCAATCAAAGACTCCTAAAACAAATCTAGTAAAATAACTTCTAAATCATTTTCTAAACCTGCATAATTTCTGGCAGAGCTGAAATAATAATCCTCAGGCAAAGTGACAATTTTATCTTTCACGGGATTGCTATGAATATATTCCACTTTCTGTTTAATAAACAAATTACTATAGATATGTTCTGCATGATTACCATATTGCCAAACTTTGTATTGTTGATTTCTCTTAAGGTGTTCACAGGCTTTTTGAAAATATGTCATCATCCATTCCCTCCTGCTTTCTGGCTCGTCAATACAAGTCTGGATTATTTTTTTTGACGTAAACTTTTTAAAATCTCTTATAACATCCGACAATACAAACCCATTTGTTGCCTTACATAATAAATGTATGTGGCTGCCCATAATAACATAAGCGTAAATTTCTAAACCCTTATGTTGTTGACAATAATTTAATGCGTTGATAATATTGTACTTTTGACTTATTCTTGTAA
>DKIJ01000020.1:30869-31097 GCA_002454195.1 Flavobacterium sp. UBA6721 | reverse complement strand
TCCATTTTTGGATAGGGTTTGATGGTTATATATAAACTAGATATAAAAAATTATAATCTCTTTATTTAATGTTGTTAGAAATATCTAAAATATAAATCTGATTTCATTTGGTTCAATTATATTTTTTTAGAGAGGTATTCAATTAAATTGTAGTTATTTGGAAGAGTTTTAAGGCTTGTTTTTTTTAATTGAAAAGTTTAGTTCTATTTTTTTTTTTTTTTTTTTTTT
>DKIJ01000020.1:0-30814 GCA_002454195.1 Flavobacterium sp. UBA6721 | reverse complement strand
TTTTTTTTTTTTTTTTTTTTCTTTATAAGTGATATTAAGTTTTAATTTTGAAAACTTATATAAAAAGAAAAACATATCATTGAGATGGTTTTCTTTTATATAGATTATTGAATGGAATCTTTTGTTTCTTCTAAATCTTCGGATTGTCTTCCTAATTTTATTTTTGGATTGTCTTTATTTCCTGTAATAGTTAGTGGAATTCCCAGTATTCCTAATGGAGGTAAACCAAGTCTCATTTTAAGATTTAATCTTCCGTCTAGACTACTTGTTCCTTCAATTCTTGGTCTGAATCCCGCAAATTTAAATTTAAAACGTTCTACAGTGATGATGTTGTTTTTGATAGAAGTTTTAATATCAACCTTGTTTAATTCTGGATTTTTAATACTTTCTTTATCTGTTTTCTTAGCAACACTGCTAAACATTTTCATGCCGTACATTTTGACATTTTTACTGAGATCACTCCATTTCCTGTTAAGGATGGAAACACAGTCTCCATATTTTCGTTCAATCGTCCTTTTAGCGTATAATCTAAAGAGATAATTCCTTGAGCTTTTTCGGCTGCACTAGCCATTTCTCTAAAAATTTTAACTTTATTATAAGCACGTTTAATATCGAATTCATTGGCTTTAATATGGTAGCCAAATTGAGTATTTTTAGGAGAAACACTTTTATAAGTAGCATCCATGGTAACATTACAACCAATTAAATCAAATCCGGTATTGTGCATTGTCAGTAAACCGTTTTTCATTTGTAAACTTCCTTTTGCATTTTTCAATGTCAAACCGTTAAAGTTTACATTTTGAGCATTGGCTATAAATTGTAAATCTAAATTAGTCGGAATTACAATTACTCCCGTTTCTGTTTTGGCTGTAGATGCAGGGGCAGTTGTGGATTTTGTTTCGTTTGTGTTTACTGTTGTTTGTGACATGAATTCATCAGCATTGATGAATTTAGAACTCATGGTAAAAGACCCTTTTAAAACACCGTCTTTTGAAGTAATATAGTTAAATACATTTCGTAAGTAACCATTTAGTTTAAAATCAGATTGTCCATAAGATGCTAAGAAAGTATTGAAACTCATTTTGTCATTGTTGAATTTGAAAACACCTTCTTTAATTAGGATTTTTTTTGGCAATTATTCTGAAGTTAATTGAATATTTCTAATCTCCAGAGTTCCAGAATTTCTAAGCTTCGTATAATTGCCTCTTTCGGCATCGCTTTGTTTTTCTTTTAATGCAAGATTAGTTTTGATGAAGCCATCAACATCCAAACCTTTTTGAGAAAACACTTTATATATTTTTCCTACATCTAAAGTTCCTTTTGCATTGATATCATAAATAAGATTGTCAAAGTTGCTTAAATTGGCTTTTACAAAAACGGGTTTTTTCAAAAGTAAATGGAGCAGGTTGTAAGACTACTTTTAAATCTTCAAACGTACCTTTTGGATTAGAAATGATCGAAACTATTTCGATATTACTTATTGGATTTGGATAATACGGTGTTATAATATACCCATTTTGTAGATTAATAACCGCATTAGTGATAGGGAATGTTCCTTTTTTCTTGTCGAATTTTCCTTTAGCAGTTCCATCTGTAATAAGCATTCCTTTCAATTCTAAATCAGGAATTCCAATAGCACGATTTAATTTTTCTAAATCTATTTTTGCTTTAATTGCTGCATTGATATCTAAAACTTCTGTTCCAGTGCTGTATAATTTGGCATGAAGTGTTTCTTTTCCTATCGAAAGCGAAAGGTTTCTTAGGTCTATAATTAACGAATCAGGATTTAAAGATGGCAATTGGGTATCAAAATCCATATTTAAATTGCTTATTGTGGCTGGGCTTTGATTATAATTTAAGCTACTCTCTTTAATTTTAAAATCGAATTCAAGGTTAGGTGCAATATTTTTTGAGGCGATATAATTCCCTTTTAAGGTCAAATTAAAGTCGGTTTTTCCAGTTAATTGGGTTTTATCGAGCCAAGTAATGAATTTTGGAGGAAAAGCAGTAAAGAAATCATGAAGATTACTATTAGTTGTTTTTAGGATAAAATCCATGTTGTAACCTTCTTTTAGGAAGTCAAATTTTTCCTTAAAGTCAACAATAAGATTGTTGATTTTTAAATCATTCTGCTGAAAAATAAAAGATAGCGAATTCACATTGACCTTTGTGATAAGGTCTGCATTCACTTTTTTATTCATCAAATAAGGTTCATTATCATATAACAGATTGAGTTTGGCAATTTTTGCCTTAGATGATAAATCAAAGATAGCCTTGCTTAAATCGCCTTTACCCAAATAGTCGAAACCAAAAATGTCAAAGTGTAATTTTGTAGATAAATCATCATAAACAATTTTACTGTTATTGATTTCAATACTTTCCAGTTTTAATGAATTGTCTGATTCCTTTTCTTCGGTTTGAGTTTTGCTGGATTTGTATACATTGTAGTTAGCAAATCCTTCTTTGTTTACCTTAACATTGATGTCGGCATTCGATAGGAATATTTTATCAATATTAATTGCTTTTCCAAAAATTAAACTATAAACATTAATTCCAAAAGCAACTTATTTAGCCGTAATTAATTTTTCATTATCAAATGGTTTAGATCCATTAAGACTAAAGTTTTCTAAACTTACAGTTAATGATGGGAAATGTGTGAAAAACGAAATGTTAGATTTAGAATAATCCAATTTTGCATTCAGTTTTTGATTGGCTACTTTTTTTATTTCTTCATTAAATTTGTCTTCAAAAATTAGTGGTGCTATACACATGAAGGCCAATAATGCAATTATTGTGGTACCAATATATTTACCGATTTTAATAAAAATCACTTTTGTTGTAGACATAATTAATGAAGTTGTATTGAGTGTATTTTATGATGGTTTTTATCACTATCCGTGAACGGTTTCGCTTTTACCATAATGGGTAATGATAGTTGTTTCATATTCAATCCACGCTGCCCAGCGTTTGTCTACGTCAACATTATCAGCATATTTCTTTGCAAATTTTAAAAAAGTAGTATAATGTCCCGCTTCACTAATCATTAAATCGCGATAAAATTTGGATAATTCAGGGTCTTTAATGTTTTCTGATAGCACTTTGAAACGCTCACAACTTCTGGCTTCAATCATGGCTGAAAACAATAATCGCTCGCACAAAGCATCATTACGGCTTCCGTCCTTTTTCATAAATTTGAAGAGTTCGTTTACGTAGCTGTCTTTGCGTTCGCGACCAAAAGTCAAACCTCTTTCTTTGATTAAGTCATAAACCATTTTGAAATGCTCCATTTCTTCCTGAGCAATTAGAATTAGTTCGTCAACTAGTTCTTGCTTTTCAGAGTTTTGTGTGATAAGACTAATAGCATTGGAAGCTGCTTTTTGTTCGCACCAGGCGTGATCGGTCAAAATTTCTTCGATATTAGATTCTACTATATTTACCCATCGTGGGTCAGTGGCTAATTTTAATCCCAACATATCTTTCTAATTTTATGCAAAATTAATCTTTATTTTAAAGGTTTATTCTTCTTGAATCTCTTTTTTAAGAAATTTAGCATTATTTTGTGACGGTAATTTTGTGATACTATGGATGATAATCGAAGGCTTTTAATTATTGGATCGGTTTGGCCAGAACCCAATTCTTCCGCAGCAGGTGGAAGGATGATACAGTTAATCTCGTTGTTTCAAAATCAGGGTTATGCCATTACTTTTGCTAGTCCAGCTCAGGATTCTGAGTTTATGGTGGATTTAAGTGACTTTAATGTGACGAAGAAAGACATTGCTTTAAATTGTTCCAGTTTTGATGCTTTCGCAAAAGAATTAAATCCAGATATTGTTTTGTTTGACCGATTTATGGTTGAAGAGCAATTTGGCTGGCGTGTGGCCGAAAATTGTCCGGATGCTTTACGAATTTTAGATACCGAAGATTTACATTGTTTACGCACAGCAAGACAAAAAGCTTTGAAAGCAAAACGTGACTTTCAAATTTCTGATTTATTAGTTGAAGAAGTTGCCAAAAGAGAAATTGCCAGTATTTTGCGTTGTGATTTATCTCTAATGATTTCGGAGTACGAAATGGAATTATTGACCAATTTTTTTAAGATTGATAGTTCTTTGTTGTATTATTTACCGCTTTTATTAGCATCGAATGCTGTTCCCGAATTAGATAAATTGCTTTCTTATGAAGAACGAAAAGATTTTGTTATAATTGGGAATTTTTATCATGAGCCTAATTGGAATGCTGTTCAATATTTGAAAGAAACGATTTGGCCCTTGATAAAAAAACAATTACCGGAAGGCGTTTTAAATGTTTATGGTGCTTATCCCACGCAAAAAGTACTGCAATTGCATAATCCAAAAGAGGGTTTTTTAATTCATGGGCGAGCCGAAAGTGCTGTTGAAGTTGTACAGAAAGCGAGAGTGGTTTTAGCGCCTTTGCGTTTTGGTGCCGGAATAAAAGGAAAATTATTGGAAGCCATGCAATGCGGAACTCCAAGTGTGACTACAGCAATTGGAGCCGAATCCATGCAGGCTGATTTAGAATGGAATGGCTTTGTGGAAGATAATGCTGCATTATTTGCTGAAAAAGCAGTGCAATTGTATCAAGATAAAGAAATTTGGCTTCAAGCTCAGGAAAACGGAGTTGCAATTATTAAGCAACGTTATTTAAGAGAATCGTTTGAAGATGATTTTGCTAAGCAAATTGATTTTTTAGTTGCGAATTTAAAGCAGCACCGTTTGAATAATTTTATGGGTGAGTTGTTGCAACATCATACTTTGCGAAGTACGAAGTATATGTCGAAATGGATTGAGGAGAAGAATAAATGAGTTATATTTAGATGTTGAATTTTATAAATGGATATATTACAAATAATAATTGGGAGATTTTTGTTAGAGTTTTTGGGAGCATTACTTAGATATGTTTATTTTAATATATTAGGTCTCTTTAAGAATGTAAATTATATTCCGTTTTCTCAATTATGGTCGCCAAAAGTTAGTGTAAAAAAGAGAGATGAGAATTCCGAATTGATTCATATGATCGGAGTTATTATATTCGGATTAATTATTTTTTTATTAGTTATCTTTATGATATATAATTAACGGTATTATGTTGGGCGGTACAGGTGATATTAGAATTATAGGAGGTTTTGTTATTTGGATTTTTAAAGGATTTAAAGGTTCTTTAAATGAATGTATTGATAATTTTCATTTGCTTTTATTGTCGGTATTATAACAATTCTTGTTATAGCTTTTTTATGTTTTAATTTTTATGAAGAATTTAAATCTTTGTTATTGAGTAAATAAATGAGAATTAGATTTAAACAAAATTGGTAAATTATTAAAAGTGCGTTGTTTCGCATAAGGGATGGAAGCGGCATCTCCCGAAATAGAAAATCAAGGTTTTTTAACCGTAGTTTTTCATATTCGGGAATATAGCGGACAGCCCGACCGCACTGCAGCCATAGCGGAAGTGAGGGCATGCCCAAATAAAACCAAATAAAAAACCCGTCAAGTTTTACACAAGACGGGTTTTTTATTTTATATATTGAATCAGTAATTATGCAAGCATTGTTACTGGGCTTTCAATGTATTGTTTTAATGTTTGTAAGAACTGAGCTCCAGTTGCTCCATCGATAGTACGGTGGTCGCAAGCTAGAGATAACATCATGGTGTTACCTACAACAATTTGTCCGTTTTTAACCACTGGTTTCTCAACGATAGCTCCTACAGAAAGGATAGCTGAGTTAGGTTGGTTGATGATAGAGTTGAATTCAGTGATTCCAAACATTCCAAGGTTAGAAACTGTAAATGTGCTTCCTTCCATTTCCTGTGGTCCTAATTTTTTGTTTTTAGCTCTTCCTGCTAAGTCTCTTACACTAGCACCAATTTGAGATAAACTCATAGCGTCAGTGAATCGTAATACAGGTACCACTAATCCGTCTTCAACAGCTACAGCAACTCCAATGTTTACGTGGTGATTGATGATGATAGCATCTTCTTTCCAAGTAGAGTTGATTTTTGGGTGTTTTTTCAATGCTAATGCACAAGCTTTGATTACCATATCGTTAAAAGATACTTTTGTATCAGGAACGGTATTGATAGTAGCTCTTGATTTCATTGCTTCGTCCATGCTTACCTCGATAACTAAGTTGTAGTGAGGTGCAGTGAATAAAGATTCCGATAAACGTTTCGCAATGATTTTACGCATTTGCGAATTTTTGATTTCTTCTGTGTACACTTCTCCGGCAGGTACAAATACTTTTGGAGCAGCAGCTTCTGCTTTTGCAGGAGCAGTAGATGATGCAGCAGCCTGAGGAGCGGCAGCAGCAGGAGTAAAGTTTTCGATATCGCTTTTTACAATACGTCCGTTTTCTCCAGACCCTTTTACTTGGTTCAATTGGATTCCTTTGTCAGAAGCAATTTTCTTAGCTAATGGAGAAGCAAGGATTCTTTTTCCGTCAGCAGCAGCTTCCTGAACAACTGGTTCTGCAGCAGCAGCTGGAGCAGCAGCTTTAGTTTCTTCTGCAGGAGCAGCTGCTTGTGGAGCAGCACCAGCAACGAAACCGTCAGCAATTCCGCTGATGTCAGTTCCAGCAGGTCCGATAATAGCTAAAAGGCTATCAACTGGAGCTGTGTTTCCTTCTTGGATTCCAATGTATAATAATGTTCCTTCGTTGAAAGATTCAAATTCCATTGTTGCTTTATCGGTTTCGATTTCAGCAAGAATGTCTCCTTCGGCAACTGAGTCACCTACTTTTTTCAACCAGGTAGCTACAGTTCCTTCAGTCATGGTGTCGCTCAAACGAGGCATTGTAACCACGATTACTCCAGCTGGTAATGCAGCAGCTGGTTTAGTGGCAGCTGGAGCAGCTGCTTCTTCTTTTTTATTTTCAGCTACAGCTGGAGCAGCAGCTGCTGGAGCAGCACCTCCGGCTAATAAAGCTGAAATATCTTCACCTTCGTTTCCTATGATTGCTAATAATGAGTCAACTGGAGCAGTTTCTCCTTCAGGAATACCAATGTGTAAAAGAGTTCCTTCGTTGAAAGACTCAAATTCCATAGTAGCTTTGTCAGTTTCAATTTCTGCAAGGATATCTCCTTCGCTTATTTTGTCTCCTACTTTTTTTAGCCAAGTCGCTACCGTTCCTTCCGTCATTGTATCGCTCAAACGAGGCATTGTAATAATTGTTGCCATATTGATATTATAGTTTATGAGGTGTAAATGGATAATCTTCTTGTGCGTATACTACATCGTATAATTGCTCTAATTCAGGATATGGAGATGATTCGGCAAAATCAACACATTCTTGAACTAAATCTTTTACTCTTTCATCGATAGCTTCGATTTCAGCATCTGTAGCGTATTTTTTTTCTTTGATAATATCCAAAACCTGAGTGATTGGATCTATCTTTTTGTATTCTTCAACTTCTTCTTTAGTACGATACAATTGAGCATCCGACATAGAGTGACCTCTATAACGGTATGTTTTCATTTCTAAGAAAGTTGGTCCGTCACCACGACGCGCTCTTTCGATAGCTTCTGTCATTGCTTCCGCAACTTTTACAGGGTTCATTCCGTCTACTGGTCCGCAAGGCATTTCGTATCCTAAACCTAATTTCCAAATATCAGTATGGTTAGCTGTTCTTTCAACAGAAGTTCCCATTGCATATCCATTGTTCTCAACAATAAATACTACTGGTAATTTCCATAACATAGCCATGTTGAAAGCTTCGTGTAAAGAACCTTGACGAGCAGCACCATCACCAAAATAAGTTAAGGTAACACCTCCTGTATTGTTGTATTTATCTCCAAAAGCGATTCCAGCTCCTACAGGAATTTGTGCACCCACAATTCCGTGACCACCATAAAAACCGTGCTCTTTTGAAAAGATGTGCATTGAACCACCCATTCCCTTAGAAGTTCCAGTTGCTTTACCTAGTAATTCCGCCATAACTCTTCTTGGGTCAGTTCCCATTCCAATTGGCTGAACGTGGTTTCTGTAAGCAGTAATCATTTTGTCTTTGGTTAAATCCATTGCGTGCAATGCTCCTGCAAGTACAGCTTCCTGACCATTGTATAAATGCAGAAATCCTCTAATTTTTTGTTGGATGTATAACGCAGCTAGTTTATCCTCAAACTTTCTCCAAAGTAGCATGTCTTCATACCACTTTAAATATACTTCTTTTGTAACTTCTTTCATCTCAAGTGTTCTTTTACTAAAGTTTTTATTGTGTTGTAAATTAGTATTTTTTGCAAATTCTTCAATTTAGGTCGAATTTGCGAAATGCAAAAATAGAACATTCCAACTAAGTACTAAAATTATAAAGCTAATTTTTAGTTTTGTTAGAGCAGTTTTTTGTTAAATATTAAGGGGAGTAGATTGTTTAAAGATGCTGATTTGTATATTTTACCTGATTCTCCTTTAAAATAGATTGCAATTGGACTGTCTTGTTTGGATTCGTATTCAGCAATAGATTGTCTGCAAGAACCGCAAGGTGTTATTGGGACAGATAATCCTGTAGATTCTGGAGATGCCGTAATGATGATGGATACAATTTTTGCATCAGGAAAATTGGAAACAGCTTGGTATAATGCTACTCTCTCGGCGCAAAGTCCTGATGGAAAAGCGGCGTTTTCTTGGTTGGTCCCCAAAATAATTTCTCCATTATCTAGTTCGATAGCTGCTCCAACTCTAAATTTCGAATAAGGCGCATAAGCATTTTTTTGTGCTGATGTAGCTTTTTTGAAAAGATTTTGGATGTTACTAGGTAATTCTTCAATAGTATCATAAGTGAAGAATCTGTTTGTGATAATGATTTCTTCCATTTTGTTTTAGGGTAAAAAAAATCCAAATTTCGGAAAGAGGAAATTTGGATTTTATATTTTGTTGGTAATTTGAAATTAATATTGTTCGTATTTGTCTCCAAAATTAAATGTCAATGAAAAACGTAAAGTGTTTTCTAATGGATTTGGGATTTTTGAAGCAGAGAATAAATACGATACATCAACTTTTACAGAGGTGTATTTAAAGCCTGCTCCTAAAGAGAAATATCGTAAACCACTTTTGCTAACGTTCTCGTGGTGGTATCCTAAACGCATTGCAAATGCATCTTGATAAGAGTATTCAGCACCTAAAGAATAAATTACCTCTTTGAGTTCTTCTTTGAATCCATCAGGTGCGTCACCAAATGATTTAAAAATTCCAGGAACCCATCCTATAGAGCGGTAATCATTTAGATTTTTACTTCTTTCTTCACTTGTAATTGTTCCATCTCCATTTAAATCTGGATTTTGAGGGGTAGGAACTAATAGTTTATTTAGTTCTAAGTTTAATCCAAATTTGTTGTAGTCGTCAAGAATGAAATCAAATCCAGTTCCGAACTTTAAGTTAGCTGGAAGAAAATTTGCGCTAATTTCATCGTTATCATAACTTAGTTTTGGGCCTAAGTTTTGAAAATTAAAACCAGCTCTCCATCTTCCGTTAAAGCTGTTATAGGCGATTTCTTCCGATTGGTAAAAACCAGCTACATCAATTGCGAACGAACTTGCTGCTGTAGCATCATTATTATCAACAGCTACTTTCAAATTTGAACGGATGAATCTAGCTCCCACGGCCATTGCGAATTTCTCGCTTAGTTTAAGAGAATAAGATCCGTCTATTGCAAATTCATTTGGGGCAACTATTGGAGGGTTGGTCTGTTCAGCTGACTGTCTTAATTCAATATCTCCAAAACCAAAATAGCGAATACTAGCGCCAAATGCACTTCGGTCTGAAATTTTATTATAGTAAGTAGCTTGCCCTAAAGAAATATCATTTGCAAGACCCGTTAAATATGGAGTGTAACTCACACTAAAACCTTGTTTATCTATTGCGAAAGCATATTTTGCTGGGTTCCATTGTTGTGAAAACACATCCGATGAAGTCGCCACACCTATATCAGCCATACCTGCTGATCGAGCATCGGCACTTACTGATAAAAATGGAACAGCTGTCGTTATTGTTCTTTGTTCTTGCGCTTTAATTAGTGAGAAAGATAACAAAGAGAGGGTTAAAAGTATTGTTTTTTTCATCGTCGAATAAAAAATTTTAAAACAAATATAGTACTTTATTAAAAAGAGGCAAGCTTTTTATTTTGAATGCTTCTTTCTTTAAAGTATGCATTGTTTTGATGGTTAGATAGTTTGGTTGTTTCTTAGTGAATGTTTTCTCTATAACTGCAAAAACTGATTTATATTGTATAGGTGTTTCAAAGATATTGATGGATGTTGTTTTTTTTAAAATTCAATAATTAATTCAAGTTGCTAGTTTAAAGTAGATAAAAAAGCAAAGCAAAGGATAAGTAAATTTGTTTTGCCGACATAAAAACTCTACCAATGCTTTGCAAAGACAAAATTATCTCAATTTTTGTTTAATCGATGATATATTACAAGGAATTGAACACAAAGAAGACAAAAGACGACAAGTAAGTGATAGTGAAATCATATTGACAGCAATAGTATCATCAACAAGTTTTTATGGGAATCATGCCTCCGCGATTCGTTTTATGAAACAATACGGTTTTATTCCCAATATGCTGGAAGAAAGCCGATTTAACCGACGACTTCATAAAGTTGGCAAGCTACTTTATGAGCTATTTGAAATTGTAAGTTCTTATTTTAAAAGCTTTTGCTGTGAAATGCAATATATTATTGATTCCTTTCCTGTTGCAGTATGTAACAATATGAGAATCCATAATTGTAAAATTCTTAAGGATAAAAAATGGAGAGGTTACACCGCTAGTATGCGGAACTATTTTTATGGGATTAAAGTACAACTGATTACTACAAAGGACGGTATTCCAATAGCTTTTCACTTTACCCCTGGGAAAACAGCCGATGCAAAAGCACTTGGAAAAATGATAGATAAATTACCCGCAGAAGCCTCTATTTATGGAGATAGTGCTTACTTAGATTATGGCTTGGAAGACAGCGCCTTTGAGAGAAAATGTATTTTACTAAAGATCCAAAGAAAGTCAAATTCTAAAAGGATAGACACTTTAGAACAAAAAAACGAAAAATTAAAAATGAGAAAAAGAGTAGAAACTACAATTAGCGATATTAAAAAACTTTTCCCAAGAACTATACATGCAGTGACTTTGGAGGGTTTTTTAATAAAGCTAACTTTGTTTGTATTCGGATTGCAATTAAATAAATCAATAAACTAGCAACTTGAATTAATTAATGAAACAATAATTGTAGATAATCGGATTGTATAAAGGCATTTTTATTAAAAAAACCAAAATTCTAAAAAAAAGGTATTAAGTATGCGTTTGAATAATAAAAAGTATAAATTTGCGTTAAATTTAAAATTTTGATATAATAATTTACAGTGTGCTTGTTGGTTAATCGTTAATTATTATATTGCAGCCGTTAAAGACACCTTGAAAAGAGTATGAAAGTAAATAAAATTATAGTTTTTCGATTACTGTTGTCAGTGATAGTAACTTTAGGTTTTGCTAGTTGTAGTAAAAAATCTAGTTCTAAAGGTTCTTCTAGAGCTACAGGTTGGAATGTGGACAATAAAACAGCTGCTAAAAAACAAGAAGCTGGTCCAGGTTTAGTTTTTGTCGAAGGAGGAACATTTACCATGGGTAAAGTACAGGACGATGTAATGCATGATTGGAATAATACTGCCACTCAGCAACATGTTCAATCCTTCTATATGGATGAAACTGAGGTTACTAATTTTATGTATTTAGAATATTTGGACTGGGTAAAGTTAGTATTTCCACCAGATGAATACAAAGAGGTTTATGATGGTGCGGTACCAGATACATTAGTTTGGAGAAATCGATTAGGATATAACGAAACGATGACAAATAACTACTTAAGGCATCCTGCTTATGCAGAATATCCTGTAGTAGGTGTTAATTGGATCCAAGCAGTTGATTTTGCTAAATGGAGAACAGATCGTGTTAATGAGGCTGTTTTGGAACAAAATGGTTATTTGAAAAAGAATGCAAAAACAGAAGATGTAACAGCTGAGAATGCTTTTAATACCGAAGCTTATTTGATGTCGCCATCAACTGCTCGTGGTGGTAGTTCAGAAATTGTATTGCAAAAAACAAAAGGAAGAGCTGTAAAAGGTAAAGATGGAAGTACTTCAGGTCAAAAAAATGTGTACGCACAACGTTCTTCAGGAATTATTATGCCAGAATATAGACTTCCAACAGAGGCTGAATGGGAATATGCAGCAGCTGCCGATGTAGGTCAAAGAGAGTATAATATTTATAAAGGTCAAAAGAAATATCCTTGGTCTGGTGAATATACACGTTCTGGAAAAAGACAAAGTAAAGGGGATCAATTAGCAAACTTTAAGCAAGGAAATGGAGATTATGGTGGAATTGCAGGTTGGTCTGATGATGGTGCTGATATTACAAACGCAGTGAAATCTTATGCGCCTAATGATTTTGGATTATACGATATGGCAGGTAACGTTGCTGAATGGGTTGCTGATGTTTACCGTCCTATTGTAGATAACGAAATGAATGATTTCAATTATTTTAGAGGTAACGTTTATTATAAAAATAAAATTGGTGCTGATGGAAAAATTGAAGTGGTGACTAAAGAAAATATGAAATATGATACCTTAAGTAACGGTAAAGTTATAGCTAGAAGTTTTCCAGGTCAAATTGCACAGGTGGCAGTTGATGAAAAGGAAACTTACTTAAGGCAAAATTTCGATAAGAGTAATAATATCAGTTATAGAGATGGAGATAAGCAATCTTCAAGATATTATAACTTTGGTTCGTCTGAAGCTGATAATGCTAAAGAAAAAGAGATTGCTACAATGTATAACTCGCCTAAACATAATGTAACAACAGATAGTTTAGGGAATATGGTAAGAAGATACGATAAATCAAGCAAGAGAACTACTTTAATCAATGATAAAATTAGAGTGTACAAAGGTGGTTCTTGGAGAGATAGAGCCTATTGGTTAGATCCAGCTCAAAGAAGGTATTTTCCTCAAGACATGGCAACTGATTATATAGGATTTAGATGCGCGATGTCAAGAGTAGGATCTAAATCAGATAAAAGAAAATCACCAAGAAATTAATTTCTAAAACATAATAACTAAAAGCCCTTTGATTAGGGCTTTTGTTTTTTAATCATTTTAATATGGATATCAATTACATTCATAATTTATTTTTAAAATCTTCAGGAGTGTCTATAGATACTCGTAAAATTGAAAAAGGATCAATGTTTGTTGCTATTAAAGGCGAGCGTTTTGATGCTAATACTTTTG
This sequence comes from Flavobacterium sp. UBA6721, assembly GCA_002454195.1. Lineage (GTDB taxonomy): Bacteria > Bacteroidota > Bacteroidia > Flavobacteriales > Flavobacteriaceae > Flavobacterium > Flavobacterium nitratireducens. The sequence goes on along the minus strand of DKIJ01000020.1, from coordinate 17,532 downwards.
CTAAAGAGGCCCTAGAAAAAGGTGCTTCTTCTGTGCTAATTGACAATCAAAATTATTATATTGATGAGCGAACAGTTTTAGTTGAAGATAGTTTGCTTGCGCTACAAGAATTAGCTAAGTTTCATAGAAATTATTTAAAAGTTCCTATTGTTGCATTAACAGGGAGTAATGGTAAGACAACAACAAAAGAATTGATTAATGTTGTTTTATCTAAAAAATTCAAGACTAAGGCAACTGTTGGTAATTTAAATAATCATATTGGTGTGCCTTTGACTTTATTGTCTTTTGATGAAAATACTGAAATGGGTATTGTTGAAATGGGTGCTAATCATCAAAAAGAAATTGAATTTCTTTGCGAAATTGCTCAGCCAGATTATGGGTATATAACTAATTTTGGTAAGGCGCATTTAGAGGGTTTTGGTGGTGTTCAAGGCGTTATAAAAGGAAAAAGCGAGATGTATCATTATATTTCAAAAAATGATAAATTGGCTTTTATTAATCTTGATGATGCTATTCAGGTTGAAAAATCAAAAGTTTTAAATCATTATTCTTTTGGTGTAAATAAGGAGGAAGCAGATGTACAAATAGCTGGAATTAGAGCTAACCCTTTTGTTGAAATTAGTTTTGATGGTTTGGATATAAAAACGCATTTGATTGGTTTGTATAACGCTAATAATATTAATGCAGCTCTAACTATTGGAAGGTTTTTCGAAATAGATGCTGTAGCGATTAAAGAAGCATTGGAAAGTTATGTGCCTGCAAATAATCGATCGCAGATTCTGCAAAAAGGGTCTAATGAAATTATATTAGATGCTTATAATGCTAATCCTAGTAGTATGGCGGTGGCTATTACTAATTTTTTACAGCTTGAAAAGCCTAATAAAATCATGGTTTTAGGTGATATGTTTGAACTTGGAGAAGAGAGCCAAAAAGAACATGAAGCTTTAGTCGATTCTTTGAAAAATGAAGATAGAGTGCAATGTTATTTTGTGGGTAAAGCTTTTAATGAATGCGCTAGGGAAAAAGCTAATTTTCATTTTTATGAAACATTCGAATTGTTTTCTGCAGCTTTAACTTCAGTTGCTTTTGCAAATAATACTATTTTAATCAAAGGTTCTAGAGGAATGGCTTTGGAACGTACTTTGGATTTTATCAAATAATTTAAGGAAACCGAGTTTAATTTTGAAATAGAATTATAACTGTTTTCTAATATAAAAAGTTAACTTTAGATTTGAGTTGTTGAAACAACTACAAGTCTAAAGTTTTTTTATTTTGATGGATAGAACAGAAAAGTTTAATCAGCTTCGTACTACTTCTGAATTTGATTTTGTTATAATTGGGGGAGGGGCAACAGGTTTAGGTTGTGCTGTGGATGCGGCTAGCCGAGGTTATAAAACATTGCTTGTAGAGAAATATGATTTTGCAAAAGGGACTTCAAGTCGATCAACCAAGTTGGTTCATGGAGGGGTAAGGTATTTGGCTCAGGGAAATATTCATCTTGTTCGAGAAGCCTTATTGGAACGTGGTCGAATGTTGCGTAATGCGCCACATGTTTGTCATGCTTTAGGATTTGTGGTTCCAGTGTATAATTATTGGGATAAATTCTATTATGGTTTTGGTTTGTGGATGTATGATTTTTTATCAGCAAAATTTAGTTTGGGTAAAACCAAATTACTTTCAAAAGAAGAAACCTTAGAACATCTGCCTGATTTAGATGCGACTCAATTAAAAGGCGGTATTCTATATTATGATGGTCAATTTGATGATAGTAGGTTGGCAATTAATTTAGCTCAAACAGCATCGGAACAAGGTGCTTTAGTATTGAATTATTGCGGCGTTTCAAAATTTATAAAAGAAAATGGAAAAATTATTGGAGTCCATCTTCAAGATGAATTGACTAATGCGGATTTTTTAGTTAAATCTAAGGTGGTAATTAATGCTACTGGAGTTTTTTCGGATGCTGTTTTGCAAAAATCAGAAGTGAATTTAGAACCTATTGTAGCTCCATCTCAAGGCATACATTTAGTTGTAGATAGTTCCTTTTTTCATAGTTCATCTGCAATGTTAATTCCGAAAACCTCAGATGGCAGGGTTTTATTCTTAATTCCTTGGCATAATAAATTATTATTGGGTACGACTGATACACCAGTAAAAAATGTCGCATTGGAGCCAAAAGCATTTGAAGAAGAAATAAATTTCATCATTAATCATTTTAATAAATATGCGCTTAAGACAATTCAAAAAAGTGATGTAGATAGTGTATTTGTAGGTTTGAGGCCATTGGTGAAAACAGCTTCTGTAAAAAACACTGCTATTTTGTCTAGAGAGCATTTGCTTAAGGTGTTTCCATCTGGTTTGTTGACTATTATAGGAGGAAAGTGGACTACTTATAGAACTATGGCTGAACAATCGATAAATAAAGCGATACCGCTTTCGGGTTTGGATTTTATTCGTTCAAAAACGCGTCATCTAAAGATTCATGGTTACGCTAATGCAAAATCTATTTCTCATTTAGCCATCTACGGTGCTGATGCAATTGCGATTGAAAATATGATAGCTGATGATATTTCGATATCAGAAAAAATCCATCCTAAGTATCCCTATACGAAAGCTGAGGTGGTTTGGGCTGTTCGAAAGGAAATGGCTATGACTGTAGAAGATGTATTGGCAAGGAGAGTACGTTTATTGTTTTTAGATGCCAGGGCAGCGATAGAAGCTGCACCAATGGTAGCTCGAATTTTAGCTTTTGAATTAGGAAAAGATGCAATTTGGGAAGAAGAACAGCTATTGTTTTTTAAAAATACAGCTAAAAATTATTTATTGGTTTAATATTTCAAATCTGTAAATATTTTACATTCAGTTGTTTGTGTTTTGGTGTTCGGCTTTTTGTTTTTTTAGTTAATTTTTTTTCTTTTTAGTTTCTCTAAAATGTTTTTTTATCGGGAAAAACATTCTATATTTGCACTCGCAATCGCAAAACGATTGTGCCTTATTGGAGAAATGGCAGAGCGGTCGAATGCGGCAGTCTTGAAAACTGTTGACTGTAACAGGTCCGGGGGTTCGAATCCCTCTTTCTCCGCTTAAAAAATCCTAAATGGTATCAAAACCCTGTAAATCTTATGATTTACGGGGTTTTTGCTTTTCCAGACATACCAAATTATTCATTCAATCTTATTACAATCGAGATAAAATCGAGACCCTAAAAAAATGACAAATTAGGGTCTCGATAAATTACCTCAACCTTAACAAACATTAGGTTCAAAGACTTGTTCAACAACAAGTTCAATCAATAAACATCTTGTTTGTTTTAATATTGAAATTTAACTTGAATAATAATTAATTGGTCACCACAATGAAAACAAAAATCACACTTCACTTTTATGCAAAGAGCACAAAAGCCAACGCAAACGGATTACTTCCAATTTATGTTAGACTAACAGTTGATGGAAAACGACTGGAATTCAGTACCAAAAAGTTTGTAGAAAAAACCAGATGGTCAAATGAACTCTCTAAAATGAAAGGTGCAACAGAAGAAGCTCGTTCAATCAACAGCTATCTTGATTTAATGAAGTCGAAGGTTTTAGATGCTCAAATGGAACTACTCCACCGAAACGAAGTTTTATCAATTGAAAACTTTAAAAATAAGCTGTTTGGTAACGAAGAGCGTAAAAGAATGCTTGTTCCCATTTTCGAAGACCACAATAACAAAATTAAAGAACTGGTGGGGAAAGAATATGCTCCAGGAACATTAGAACGCTACACTACTTCACTCAAGCATACTATTGAATTCATGCAATGGAAATACAATATTTCCGATATAGATATTACAAAGATTGATCATGCTTTTATAACCGATTACGAGTTTTGGTTACGAAGCGTTAGAAACTGTGCTAATAATACAGCTGTCAAATACCTAAAAAACTTCAATAAAATAATCAAACTTTGTTTGGCCAATGACTGGCTAGATAAAAACCCATTTGCAAACTACAAATCAAAAGTCAAAGAAGTAGAACGAGTTTATTTAACTGAAGCTGAAATTCAAAATATAATCGAAAAAGATTTCAAAACAGAAAGACTTTCATTAGTTCGCGATATTTTTCTTTTTAGCTGCTTTACAGGTTTAGCATATATTGATGTCAAAAACTTAACAAAGTCTCATATGAGCTATGGTATAGATGGCGAAAAATGGATATTTACTCACAGACAAAAAACTGAAAGCGCTTCCAAAATTCCTATCCTTCCAGTTACGCAAATGATAATCGATAAATACGAAAATCATCCACAATGTTTGAATGAAGACAAACTTCTACCTATTCTATCCAACCAAAAGATGAATGCTTACCTCAAAGAAATTGCCGGTGTTTGTGAAATCGAAAAAGAACTAACATTTCACATTGCTCGACATACTTTTGCAACTACAGTAACACTTACCAATGGCGTTCCTATTGAAAGCGTAAGCAAAATGCTTGGGCATAAAAATTTAAGAACAACTCAACATTATGCAAAGGTTTTGGATAAAAAAGTAAGTGATGATATGATGATTTTGAGAGAAAAATTTAAGAAATTATCTCAGTCTATTTACAGTTCTGAAACTAGAAAACAAATGTGATACAACGCTATAATATTTAATCAATTGGTAGTCAAATTTAGTTTTCCTAAATTTGACTTTTTTAAACCTAAAATTTATTTTAGCGAACAACAATTACTTAAAAAAAAATTATGGAACATCATCAAGCCCTAATTGATCATATATCAAAGAGAGTTTCTTTAAATGAAGACGAAATTCAGGAGTTTGTTTCTTGTTTTAAAATTACTAAAGTAAAAAAAAGACAATTTATTATCCAACCTGATTTTGTTGCAAAATACCGAAACTATGTAATTCAAGGTGCATTTAGAGCTTATGTTGTAGCCGATGAAGGAGAAGAGCACACCATTCAGTTTGTTGTCGAAGACTGGTGGATATCCGATTATAGTAGTTTTATTTATCAACAACCAGCCTCAATGTTTGTGATTGCACTTGAAGATAGTATCGTACTACAGATAGATTATGAAAGCGAACAAAAGTTAAAAGCAAGCAATCATAAATTTGAAACGTTTTTCAGAATTATGGCTGAAAGATCCTTCGCAGGAATACAAAAACGACTCATTAGTAATCTCACCAAAACTGCCGAAGAGCGCTTTACTGAATTTGAACAAAATTATCCTAAAATCGCCAATCGCGTTCCTCAATATGCATTGGCATCTTTTCTTGGTATGACAACCCAATACATGTCTAAGCTTAGAAACACTAGAGTTCATAAATAAAGTTAATCTAGTTTCACTTCTTTTATTCATCCAGTTTCCTGTTCTTTCCTAATCTAGTTGATTGGAAAACGCTTGCTTGCTGTCGCATCTTTGTAATGTCAATAATGACAAACAACTTTAAATAAAAAAGTATTATGAATACAACAGCAAACAGAACTTTTACAGTTCCAACACGTGAAGAAGTTTCTTCAAACAATCAACAAATTTTTGATAGTTTACACAAAATGATTGGATTTGTTCCAAACCTTTATGCCTACTATGCAAAAAGCGAAACAGCACTTGGCGACTACTTGGCCTTACAAAACCGTAAAAGCACATTAAATGGTAAACAAAGAGAAATCATCAATTTAGTAACCAGTGAAATTAATGGTTGTCGTTATTGCCAATCGGCTCACTCCGTTTTTGGAAAATTCAGTGGCCTAACGGAAGAGCAAATCCTTGAAATCAGAAAAGGTTCAGCATCATTTGACGCAAAATTAGATGCGTTAGTACAATTTACAACAGCAGTTGTCGAAAACAGAGGTAAAGTATCTATTGATGCTAAAGAAACTTTCTTAAATGCAGGATATTCTGAAGGAAACTTGATAGATACCGTAATAATTATAGGTGACAAAACCATCAGTAACTATCTGCACAACATAACAGGCTTGGAAATTGACTGGCCTTTAGCGGAACAAATTTAATTACTAACAAACACACAATTAATCACAAACTTTAAAATTATAAAAAGAAGTCCATTCAATTGAAAGAGGATGATGCAACCAAATCATTTTCTGGTTCAGATGGAATGTTTTTTCATAACGGACAGCTTTTAATGGTGAATGTATATTCTCAAGCTGGTGCTATTTTTTCAGCCAAATTCAATAAAGACTATTCATTAGCTACCTTGACTATTCATGACAAATTCCAATCGGTTTATGACAGACCAACAGCTTCTTCAATACGAAATGGTCGACTATATACTGTAAATAGTCAATTGAACCATATTATTAATGATAAAGACGGAAAATTAAATACACCTCCAGTATTGCCTTTCAAAGTAGTGAGCGTTCCATTAAACGAATTGTTTAAATAAACTAATCTAAAAGCCATTGAATACTATAAAAATTTAATGGCTTTTAAAATTAAATAGATATGAAAACACTAATAAAAATTATTTGCTTTTTTAATAAAAGATTGAACAAAAACATGTTGAATTCAAATCAAGATTATTTTTCAGATAGTGAATTCTATTTTGATATTGAAAGTCCTTTTGTTGCTGTTAGATAAATTAACGTATATGAAAGAGTAAGAAAGAAACAATTATATCTTACTAAAATAATGAGTTAATATCATAAAACAACTTAAAGGTTTTGCTATTTTGGAAGGTTTTCAAATAACCAATAAGTAACAAATAATCAAATAGAAAATCTTAATTAAATTCTAGAATTTTCCTAAGAAACAAATTTCAAAAAAAAATTAAAAGTGGAAACTACAAACATAAAATCGGTATTTCAAGGTAGCAATTATACTACTGAAATAAGCAATGGTAATCATCAAATTATTAGCGATGAACCTACTACTGATGGTGGTCAAGACCAAGGTTTTAATCCTTTTGAACTGATACTAGCGGCCTTAGCGACATGCACAACTGCTACGTTGAAAATGTATGCGGATAGAAAAGGTTGGGAAATTTTTACTTTAAATATTTCGCTGACCTTACTAGAGCAAGGTAATACTCAGGAGATCAAAACAACCATTGAAGTAAAAGGAAACATTTCTGAGGATCAAAAAAAACGTCTACTTATTATTGCTAAGAAATGTCCAGTTCATCAACTATTATCTAAAGTAAATCAAATAGATAATTCAATAAAATAAAATCATAGAAAATGTTTACACTACAAAACTATAAAGTCTTAATTACCAGTGGTACAAAAGGCATTGGAAAAGCAACAGTTCATTCCATTTTAAAGTTCGAAAATAGTAAGCAAAAATCACTACAGTTAGTTCAGTTTTGTAAAACATTGAAAAGACAAGTAAGTAATAAAATCAGAGACATTTATTTTTTTTAAGATTTGTATGTTCATAATATTATCAAAAATAGTAGCAAGTATTAAAATATTTTCTATTTTTGACTAATCGGTACAATTTTGTACTTTAACAAAAAAAAAGATTATGGCAGGAAGGCATAAAATATTTGACCAAGAATTAGCCATGGAAAAAGCATCTGAACTTTTTCGATTAAAAGGTTATAAATCTACTAGTTTGGAAGATTTAATTAATGTTATGCAAATTCAAAAAGGAAGTTTTTATAACACTTTTGGTAGTAAAAAAGATTTATTTCTTGAAATTATTAAAGTTTACGATAACAAGTCCTTAAATAATTTTAGAAAAGCATTAAACGAAACAGATAATCCAATAGAATTAATAAAATCAATTTTTTTGAAATTGGCATGCGATACTCCAAATAAAGCAATAAATGGATGTTTTACAGGAAATACAATTGTTGAACTAGATTGTATAGACAAAGAACTAACAAATCAAGCAAAATTGCATTTAATTCAACTAGAACAAATTTTTATTGAACAAATAGAATTAGCAAAAGCAAATAACAAGGTGAACCCAAATTTAAATTCAGAATTTATTGGAAACTATTTACTAAACCTGTGGAACGGACTAAACATTAGTAGGAGAATTTATCCCGCAAGTGAAGAACTTAAAAAGAAAGTTGAATTTCAGTTAGCTGTATTGAATTAAAGTTATTTAGTTGTTTTAAAAATTACTATTATGATATAAACCTAAAATTTTAATAATCTCACAAACAAAAATAATTAAGCAAAAACAAAGTAACAACCAACCTAAACCAACTTATCATGTACGACGAATTAAAATATTGGTATTTAAGAGATCACAAACTATTTAGTGCTTTAAATTCATCACAAATTAAACAACTCTGCATAATTGTTGGTTTTAAGAAAGCCAAAAAAGGAGAAGTTATTTACTTTTCTTCCTCAGAAGTTCCAAGAATTTTTTTCCTAAAAACAGGAAACATTAAGATTGTTTCTATTGATGAAGATGGAAATGAAACCATTAAAGACATTATTCAAAGAGGAGATTTGTTTGGTGAGCTGGATTTAGCAAACGATACTAATTCTAACGAACAAGCAGTAGCACTTACTAATGAAGTAAGCATCTGTAGTTTTTTAATGTCCGATTTTGAGAATTTATTGCTACAGAACCCAAGTTTAGCACTTTCATATACCAAATTTGTAGGTTTAAAAATGAAACGTATTAAAAACAGCTATTCTAATTTAATTTCTAAAGATGCCAGAACTAGACTAGTCGTATTTTTTAAGGATTGGGCTGAAAATGAGGGCGTTAAAACGGAAAATAAGTACACGGTCGAAAATTACCTTACTCAAACAGACATCGCTCAAATTATCTGTACCTCAAGACAAACCGCAACTATTTTATTGAACGACCTGGAACATGAGGGATTAATTCACTACAACAGGAAAGAATTAATTATTGAAGATATTTCAAAATTCAATTAAAAAAATAATTTTTACTCAAATGTCAAGTAGAAGACATTTACAAAACATTTTTAATAGCAACTTTGCTTTATAATTATGAAAAAGTAAGAGTATGATAAATGTCTTTAGTGGTGATTTAATTGAATCAAAAAATATTCAAAATTTATTAGAGAGTGAAAACATAGAAGTCTTTGCTGTTAATCAATATATGTCTAGTATTGAACCCTGGGCATTAACAGCAGGAGGTTTTAACCCGGTTACGTTGAAAGTTAATGATGTAGACTTTGAAAAGGCAAAAAAAATTGTAGAAGATTATGTTTCTGGAATTCTAGAAATTGACAAAAAAAATAATTAAATGTCCTAATTAATTTGAAGTTTTTACAAAACATTGTGAAAATTACATTTACATTTTTATTTTGAGTTGTATTCTAAACTATGATTAGTTTTAACTTATATTAAATTAATAAATAATGAAGTATCTCCTATATCTTTTATTTTCTACAGGTATTTTTGCTCAAACTCCAATTGATAGTCTTTTAACTAAGTATAATAAAAAATCAGTTTCTTACATAACTATTAAAGAGTTTAAGGAACTAAAAAACCCAATTATTCTTGACACTAGAGAGCAAAAAGAGTTCAATGTAAGTCACATAGAAAATGCCTATTGTGTTGGCTACGATAAATTTAATTCAAAAATTGTTAAAGAAAAATTTAAAAACGTAAATGACACAATTATCGTATATTGTTCTGTTGGAATTCGCAGTGAGATTATAGGAACTAAAATAAAAAAATTAGGTTACAAAAATGTCTATAATCTATATGGAGGAATCTTTGAATGGAAAAATAATAATCAGACAGTAGTTGATAATAATCAAAAGTCTACTGATAATGTTCACGTTTTCTCAAAAGAGTGGAGCGAGTATTTATTAAGAGGAAAAAAGATATACTAAAATGGAAAAAACATATTATGACCCAGCCGATTTAAAAAAATTTGGTAAAATTGCAGATTGGAATAGCGAGTTAGCCGCAAGCTTTTTTGAATATTATGGAAAAGTGTTTGATGAAGGAAGTTTAACTGCCCGTGAAAAATCGTTAATTGCATTAGCGGTTTCTCATACCGTTCAATGTCCGTATTGCATTGATGCGTATACAGGTGATGGTTTACAACGCGGAATTTCGAAAGAAGAAATGATGGAAGCCGTTCATGTTGCAGCAGCAATTCGTGGTGGAGCTTCTTTAGTTCATAGTGTTCAAATGATGAATAAATATGATAAACTTTCGATGTAATAAATGAAAATTGATAATCATTGAGAAAAAATTGATTACTTAATACGAAATTTGATTTCATAAAATTGCGATGACTTTAAAATCACTTCAAGCTACACATAATCCACTTTCTAAAACGGAAAGACAATTAGAAATTCTATCTAACGGAATTTTTGCAAGTGGTGATGCACCTACTTTTGCAGATAAAATAAACCAAACAAATCAATTTCCATTACGTCCTTCAAAAATTGAAATTCTTCAAATAAATGTGGGCTATATGTGCAATCAGGTTTGCGCACATTGCCATGTTGATGCTGGTCCAGACCGGAAAGAAATCATGACTGTCGAAACAATGCAACAAATTTTAGAAGTACTAAAAACTACTGAAATTAACACATTGGATTTGACAGGTGGCGCACCAGAAATGAATCCTAATTTTCGTTGGTTTGTAGAGGAAGCTTCAAAAATTGGAGTTAAAGATTTTATTGTTCGTTCTAACCTAACTATTATTCTTGCTAACAAAAAATACCACGATTTACCAGAGTTTTTCGCAAAACACAACATTCATGTAATCTCTTCATTGCCTTACTACAAAAGAGAAAAAACCGATAAGCAACGTGGCGATGGCGTTTTCGATAAATCAATACAAGCATTACAAATGCTCAACAAAGTGGGTTATGGTAAAGAAAATAGTAATCTAAAACTCGATTTGGTTTACAATCCGTCAGGAGCATTTTTACCAACAGATCAAATGGCTTTGCAACACGATTTTAAGAAAGCATTGAAAGAAGATTTCGATATCGATTTTAATTCGCTTTTTGCCATTACAAATTTACCAATATCTCGCTTTTTAGATTATCTCATCAATTCCGATAATTATGAAGATTATATGTATGCTTTGGTCGAAGCTTACAATCCAAAGGCGGTCGAAAATGTTATGTGCAGAAATACAATTTCAGTAAGTTGGGATGGTTTTTTATACGATTGCGATTTTAATCAAATGCTTGGTTTAAAAGTAGCTTCTACAGAAAAACATATTTCACAGTTTAATGAAGAAAAATTGAATAACAGAAATATAATTATTTCACAACATTGCTACGGATGTACTGCTGGTGCAGGTAGTAGTTGTCAAGGTTCAGTAGTTTAATATGAAAAAAAGATTACTTATCGTTTTTGTAAAAAATTTAGAATTAGGTAATGTGAAAACCCGATTGGCTAAAACCATTGGTGATGAAGGTGCATTTGAAATTTATAAAGAATTGGTTGCAATTACTGAGAATGTGACTTCAAAAATAGATTTTGATAAAATGATTTATTTTTCAGATAGTATTTCAGAATCGCAATGGATAGCTTCAGAAAAAAGAATTCAATTTGGTGCAGATTTAGGTGCAAAGATGCGAAATGCTTTTGCTGATGGTTTTGCATTAGGTTATGATTCGATTGTTTTAATAGGTTCCGACTTGCCAGAAATTTCTAAAGAATTAATCATCGATGGATTTGATGAATTGGAAAAAAATGATGTTGTTTTTGGTCCAGCAGAAGATGGTGGATATTATTTAATAGGAATGAATCAACAATTTAATGATATTTTTAAAAATAAACCCTGGAGCCATCCCAGTTTATTAAATGTTACTTTATCTGAATTAAAGCAAAATGACACCAATTTTTCAATACTAAAAACCTTAAATGATATTGATACTTATGAAGACTTAATTGCATCTGATTTTTATAAAAACAATACAGAAATACAACGAAAGATAAAACAATTCAATGATTAATAGCATCAACCAAACAACTAGTTTTCTTCAACAAAAAGGATTCTTAAATCCCGAAATTGGTATTGTACTCGGAACAGGATTAGGTAAATTGGTCAATCATATTCAAATTGAGCACGAAATAAATTATAGTGACATTCCCAATTTTCCAGTATCTACTGTTGAATTTCATTCAGGCAAATTAATTTTCGGAACACTAGAAAACAAAAAAGTAATCGTAATGCAAGGACGTTTTCATTTATATGAAGGCTATTCGTTGCAAGAAGTAACGTTTCCAATTCGAACTTTAAAAGCATTAGGAATACAAAAACTATTAATATCAAATGCAGCTGGAGCCATTAATTTAAGCTTCAAAAAAGGCGAATTAATGCTATTAGAAGACCATATTAATTTACAAGGAAGTTCTCCGCTAGCATTCGCAACTGTTTCCGATTTTGGTGAACGATTTACCGATATGAGTGAACCTTATAATGTTAACCTAAGAAATCAAGCTATTGCAATTGCTAGAGAAAATAGCATTAATTTAAACAAAGGAGTTTATGCCGCTGTAGTTGGTCCGCAATTAGAAACCAAAGCCGAATATCGAATGCTTAAAATTATTGGAGCTGATGCTGTCGGAATGAGTACTGTGCCAGAAGTGATTGTTGCCAACCATTTACAACTTCCTGTTTTAGCAATTTCTGTTTTAACAGATGAATGTAATCCTGATGATTTAAAACCAGTTAATATAGCAGAAATTATTGCTCTTGCTGGTGAAGCGGAACCCAAAATGATTACGCTTTTTAAAGAATTAATTAAACTTTAAAATGAGAAAGTATATCTCTGAAATAGTAGGAACATTTGCGATGATTTTTTGTGGTACAGGAGCCATTGTAATTAATCAAGAAACAAATGGTTCTATAACACATTTGGGAATTGCTATAACCTTTGGTTTAATTGTAATGGCTATGATTCATTCTTTAGGAAGTATTTCAGGCGCACATTTTAATCCAGCAGTTACCATAGCCTTTGCAGTTGCTAAAAAGTTTGAAGTAAAAGAGGTGCTACCTTATATAATTAGTCAATTAATTGGGGCTTTATTAGCTAGTGCAACATTACGTTTGTTGTTTCCTAAAAATGTTTTTTTAGGCGCAACGATGCCTATAAACAACGATTTTTAAGCATTTGTTTTAGAGTTTATTATCACTTTTATTTTAATGTTTGTAATTGTAAATGTTGCTCATGGCTCAAAAGAACAAGGTTTGTTTGCTGGAATTTCAATTGGATCAACTGTATTATTATTGGCTTTATTTGCCGGACCAATTTGTGGAGCATCGATGAATCCAGCGAGATCATTTGCTCCTGCATTAGTCTCAAATCATTTAGAGCATCTATGGCTTTACCTAATTGCACCAATATTAGGAGCATGCTCTTCAGTTGTATTGTGGAAATATTTAATAAAAGATTTAAAATAAAATTATGGAAAATTATTTAGAAGCAACGAACGATCTATACAAACAAGCAGCTTTAACTCCAGATGTTGGACTTTGCTGTACGACAACACCAATATGGAAATTCCCTGGTTTGGAAATTCCAATAATTATGCAAGAAATGAATTATGGTTGTGGAAGCACTATTTCGGCTCAAGATTTAATCAATAATCCTAAAGTTCTATACGTTGGTGTTGGAGGCGGAATGGAATTATTACAATTCTCATATTTCTCACGTCAAAAAGGCGGCGTAATTGGAGTGGATGTTGTTGATGAAATGCTAGAAGCTTCTCGTAAAAATTTCATCGAAGCAGAAAAACAAAACGACTGGTTTAAAAGTGACTTTGTGGAACTTAGAAAAGGTGATGCATTAAATCTTCCAATTGAGGATGAAAGCGTTGATATTGCTGCACAAAATTGCTTATTCAACATCTTTAAAGCGGAAGATTTAAAAAAGGCATTGCAAGAAATGTATCGCGTATTAAAACCTCACGGACGTTTAGTAATGAGCGATCCAACTTGCGAACAACCAATGAATGAAACGTTGCGAAATGATGATCACTTACGTGCTTTATGTCTTAGTGGAAGTATTCCTATTGCTGATTATATAAAAGCCTTGACCGATGTTGGCTTTGGAACTATCGAAATTCGTGGCCGTCGTCCATACCGAATTTTAGATACTGTAAATTATCCAACAGACGAATTAATTTACATCGAAAGCATTGAAGTTTGTGCTATAAAAGATCCTATGCCAATTGATGGGCCTTGTGTTTTTTCCGGAAAGTCTGCCATTTATTATGGTTCAGATGATTATTTTGATGATAATAAAGGACATGTTTTAATGAGAAATCAGCCGTTAGCAATTTGTGACAAAACTGCCGCCGCCATTGCTTCATTAGATAGAAATGATATTTTTATTAGCGAAAGTACCTTTCATTATAATGGTGGCGGATGTTGTTAAAAATAGTAAAAAAAATAAAAATCAAATAGTATGAAAAAAGTTATTCTAATTAGTATTGTAACATTGGTATTTACGCAATTGGCAAGTGCTCAAAGTCCTTGGACACGAGAAAAAGGTAAAGCGTATGTTCAACTTGGCTTTACAGGATTGTTTTACGACGAAATTAAATTGGATGGCAAAAATGTCATTTTGCCAAATGATTACAGTGATGTAACACTTCAAGGGTATGCAGAATATGGAATTACCAATAAATTAGAAGCACAATTAATTGTTCCTTTCAAATCAGTAAGTTATGAAAGCAAACTTGGCTCTGTTTCTGAAAGTTTATCGGGTTTGGGTAATGTTTCGTTGGGTTTAAAATACAAACTCTACGATAAAAAATGGAAAATTAGTTCAGGACTTATGTATACTGCCAATTCAATTACCAAAGATGCTGATATTGGATTGACAACTGGATTTAATGCGAATACTTTTTTACCCTATTTAGTTGCAGGTTCTAGTTCAGGTAAATGGTATTATTTTGCGAACCTTGGTTATGGTTATATGGATAACGATTATTCTGATTATTTTAAAGCCACTTTTGAAGTGGGATATGAAATAATCAAAAAAGGTCATTTGATATTTGTTTTTGATACCCGAAATATAGTTTCAAAAGAAGATGCTTATGACAACGATGCATTCCAATGGCCATCTAACTTAGACAGACAAACCTATAATGCAGTTGGAATTAAAGGAAACTACGAGTTTAAAAAAGATAAATTTGGTGCCAATTTTGCTATTATTGGAGCTACTGGAATTGATAATGCTCCATTAGCGCCAACATTAAATTTTGGTTTATATACAAAGTTGTAAAAATGAATATTTATAAAGAAATAGTAATTAAATCCTATTCAGATTATTTTAATTATCTGAAAAATGAAATCGTTTCATTGCACATTGAAAACTATTTTTATGGATTGATATTTATTTCTTTAGCTGTTTTTATTCTTGAAATTGTATTTCCTTGGCGAAAAAACCAACCCATTATTAGAAAAGATTTTTGGCTAGACATTTTTTATATGTTTTTCAATTTCTTTTTATTAAATCTGATTGTTCTAATAGCGCTTTCCAATGTAACTGAACAATTATTCAACGATTTTCTATCACAATTTAATTTACAAACTACTTCATTTCAACTACTCAATTTATCATATTATCCAAAAGTAGTTTCGCTTATACTCTTTTTTCTAGTTTCTGATTTTATACAATGGATAACACATCGCATGCTGCATCGCGTTCCACTATTATGGAATTTTCACAAAGTGCATCATTCGGTAAAACAAATGGGATTTGCTGCACATTTACGTTACCATTGGATGGAACCCGTAATTTATAAATCGATGTTGTATATTCCGCTTGCCATTATTGGTGGTTTTAACGTTCAAGATGTATTTATAGTTCACTTTTTTGCAATATCCATCGGACATTTAAATCATGCTAATTTGGGTTGGGATTACGGATTTTTAAAATACATTTTCAACAATCCAAAGATGCACATTTGGCATCACAGTAAACAAATGCCAAATAAATATGGTATGAATTTTGGAATCACGCTCAGTGTTTGGGATTATATTTTTAAAACCAGTTATGTCCCAAGTAATGGACGCGATATAGAACTTGGATTTGAAGAGGATGAAAAATTCCCTAAAGATTTTATACATCAAGAAGCGTATCCTTTAAAATTTTAAAAATGAAAAAAATAGTTCTTTTGTTATTCCTATCTGCTTCAAGCTTTGCACAAAATTTTGATTATAAAAGCTATAACAAGTTTTTAGGTAACTATGTTTCTGAAAAAGGAAATGTAAATTACGATAAAATCAAAAAAAATAGATCTGAATTGGATGCAATTATCAAACAATTTGAAAAAACACAACCCAATGATCAATGGTCTAGTGACGAAAAAATTGCTTACTTTATTAATTCTTACAATATCTATACACTAAAAATTGTAACTGATAATTATCCAGTAAAAAGCATTAAAGACATACCTAGTGTTTGGGATAAAAAATTTATTGCGTCTGGTAAAGAAAAAATTTCTTTAGGTGATATTGAACATAAAATTCTGCGAAAAATGAACGAACCTCGCATTCATTTTGCCATTAATTGTGCTTCCTATTCGTGTCCAAATTTATTGAATGAAGCTTATTTGCCACAAACTTTAAATAAACAATTAGAAACAGCAGCAAAGTCATTTGTAAATGACAAAACTAAAAATAACATTACAACATCGGAAATAAAAATATCTGAAATTTTCAATTGGTTTGGCGGAGATTTTAAAACAAAAAAAACATCTCTTATCGATTTTATCAATAAATATTCGACGGTAAAAATTGATAAAAAAGCGAAAGTAAAATATTTAGATTACAATTGGAGTTTGAACAATTAATGACGATTTCTGTTATAATTCCAGTTCTCAATGAAGAAAATAGCATAGCCAAATTGCTGGAGTATTTACTTGAAATTCAAAACCCAAAATTTACAAAAGAAATCATTGTCGTTGATGGCGGCAGTACTGATGCAACTTTAGAAGTTTTAAAAACCTATCCTAGAATAAAAGTGATTCATTCACAAAAAGGAAGAGCAATTCAAATGAATGCTGGTGCAAAATTTTCCACTTCCGATATTTTATACTTTTTGCATTGCGATACTTTTCCACCTAAAGATTTTGATTCTGAAATTAATACCAAAGTTCAAAATAGAAATCATTCGGGATGTTTCAAAATGAAATTTGATAGTAATCATATTGTTTTAAAAGTGTCGCAGTGGTTTACGCAATTCAATCATAAATCATGTCGTGGTGGAGATCAATCATTATTTGTTGAACGAAATTTATTCGAAAAACTAAATGGTTTCAATGAAAATTTAACCATTTATGAAGACAACGAATTCATTTCTAGATTATACAAAAATTCAATATTTACTATAATCCAAAAAACGGTTGTGACTTCGGCTAGAAAATACCATAAAAACGGTGTTTGCAAATTACAATTCCATTTTTTAGTAATTCATTTATTGAACTTCATGGGCTATAGCAATAGTTCGCTACAAAAATACTACTCCAAAAATATTTATAATTAGAAGTATTATTATTTAAAAAAACAACTTAATTAAAGCTTCTTTTTGCTAAAAATCTACTGTTATGGATTTTTTTATACCTTTAACGAGTATTAATTAGTTTTTAATTTTGGTAATGTGGTCAAAAATGG
>DKIJ01000012.1 GCA_002454195.1 Flavobacterium sp. UBA6721 | reverse complement strand
TAGTATTGAGACGGCTTCTTTTTTATTTGATTTCTATATTTATTTACTTCATTGATTGCAACTTTACAATTGCAGATTCTAGCCCGTCACCAGTAACTTTTAAGCTTATGGCTCCTGCTTTATTAGTAGCTTTTACTAATACAACCAGTTTTCCGCTGAAAAGTTTCATGCTGTCTTTATGAAACATTTCTGTTGAGGTTGCATCTCCATTACAAGCGGCTCGGTAAGTACCAGCACCAGTTACTTCAAACTTCAATTGGTTATCCGCAAGAGGACAAGGAATACCATTTTTATCCACAACAGAAACAGTAACAAATGAAATATCTTCTCCATCTGCTTTTATGGTTTTACGGTCTGGAGTAAGAACGATTTTGTAAGGAGTACCAGCAGTGCGAATTTCACTTTGGGCAGCAGATTTACCATTAGAATCAAAAGCTACTACTTTTATAGTACCCGGTTCATATTTTACATCATTCCACATCAAACGATATCTGTTTTGTGGAGTTGCATTGTTCTTTTTTTGGATGCCCATACTTTTACCATTCACAAAAAGTTCGGCGCTATCATAGCTGGTATAGACAAAAACAGGAGTGATTTCGCCTTCTCTTCCTTTCCAGTTCCAATGGGGTAAAATATGTACTGTTTTATCGGTTGTATTCCACCTGCTTCTGTACAGGTAAAAGCGATCTTTTGGAAGACCAGCTAAGTCCGAAATTCCAAAATAAGAACTTCTGGAGGGCCATTTTTCATCATAAGGAGTAGGTTCTCCTAAGTAATCAAACCCAGTCCATACAAATTCACCAATAACCCAAGGTTTGTCATCCTGTAATACAAAATACTCATCGGGTACATTAGACCAGCTACAAGCTTCCAAATCATATGATGAGCATTGTAAGTCATCATATTGTTTGTTTTTATATTGTTTTACCGGAAATTTATATATGCCTCTCGAACTAACTGTAGAAGCGGTTTCTGATCCTAAAATGAAACCTTGTGGGAAAGCCTTATGAGCGTCCTCGTATAGATGAACTCTATAATTTAGCCCAGGTATATCAAGTAAAGAGCCAAATCCTGAGGCCATAGTTTGCTTAACTTGATCCATTCCTACTGTTACAGGACGTGTTGGGTCTTCTCTATGAAAAATATCTTGTAAAAATTTTACTCTTTTTAGTCCTTCGGCACCATATTGATCTGGAACTTCATTTCCAGAACTCCACATGACAATACATGGATGATTTCGGGTAGCTCGTACTAAATTAACAATGTCCTTTTCTGCATATTCTTCAAAGAAACGGTGGTATCCATTTTTTACTTTTGGCTTTGCCCATTCGTCAAAACTTTCAGCCAAGAATAGAAATCCCATTTCATCGGCTAGTTCTAATTGTTCAAAAGAAGGCGTATTGTGCGAACTGCGAATCGCATTACAGCCCATATCTTTTAAGATGGTTAGCTGTCTTTTTAAGGCTGCTTTATTAACTGCTGCACCAAGTGGTCCTAAGTCATGATGAAGACAAACGCCTTTGAATTTCATTGGCTTTCCATTCAAACTAAAACCGACTTTTGGTTCGTATTTAATGGAACGGATACCAAATTTTGTAATTTCTTCGTCTTTTAGCTTTCCATCACTAGAAATTAATTGGGTAACGGCGGTGTAAATATAAGGGCTTTCAGGACTCCATAAATGTGGATTATTGACATTAATCGTTTGCTCAAATTTTCCATCGATAGATTGTGGACTTTTAGCTGTTGCTACTATATTGTTTTTAGCGTCTTTTATAATTGTTACCATAGAACAATTTGTTCCATTCGCATTGGTTTTAATATTTACAGTTGCTAAGTTGTTATTTACTAAAGGTGTAGTGATAAAAGTGCTCCATTGTTCAAAACTTTCAGTATCTTTTACAATGATGCTTACTTTTCTGTAAAGTCCGGCACCCGGATACCATCTTGAAGAATAAGGCTGGTTAGTCAGTTTTACGGCTAAAACATTTTCTGAACCAATTTTGATTTCATTTGTAATATCTATATAAAAATAGCTGTAGCCATAGCCCCATTGGCCTATTTTTTTTCCGTTTAAATAAATTTCAGGTTCACTCATGGCACCATCGAAAACAAGAAGCGCTTTCTTCCTTTGTTGGAATTGAGGGAGTGTAAATGTTTTACGATACCAGCCCGAACCTATATGCGGTAATGCACCGGTACGACCGGTTTTTTCTGTGGCAATTTTTTCTCCATTTTGTTCTATGGCTGTAACTTGTATGTCCCATTTTTTGTCAAAGGGACCGTAAATAGCCCAATCGTGGGGTACGCTAACGGTTTCCCATTGAGAGTCATTGAAGTTAATTGAGGAGGCATCTTCTTGTATATCCTTAGTAAATTTCCAATTCTCAGTAAGTAGTATTGTATTACGGCTATTTTTGAATGTTTTTTGCGCTAAAGCGCTTAATGATAAAAATCCTGTAAAAAAAAAGTATTGTTGCATTTTTTACATTCATGTTTTGTATTCTCATTTTATATTTTTTTGAATTCGTTTTTGCATTAAAAGTAAAAACTTTTTTAATAAAATAATCCTGTAACTTGTTTCTTGTAATATTTGTTTAAAGGTATAAATATGCGGGTTTTGCATTTTACCAAAAAAAACAGTAAAATGTGTATTGCAACAAATTTAAGTGGTTTTGATTTTCTGTCTATCCTGTAATGACCTGTATGCTCGGGGTACAATTCTTTAGAGAATTACAAAGACCCCCTCACTATAAGACTGCTTTTATTTTCTATTTGTTCCTTTTTGTGATTGAGGATTAATTCGGCCAGGATGCGTCCCATTTCGTTAAAATCGGTAGATATGGTTGTGATTCCTTCGGCAACCACTTTTTTTAGCGGGGTATCATTGTAAGAGATGATGCCTACGTCCTGACCGATGAGTAATTTTTGTTTTTTAGACTGCTCAATCACATTTACCAGATGGCGATCATCGGGGATGATGTATAGATCTCCTTTTTGGATTTCGTTATTTTCAAAATTAGAGATGATGTCGTAATGCAATTGATGCTTTTTGCAAAACTCGATAAAGCCATCCCTCATCCCGATAGGTTGTTTGTAACTGGAGAAAATCAAGATTAGTTTTTTGTATTTCTCAATTTTGTTTTTGCCCGATTCTAAGGCGTTATAGGTGTCTTTAAAGTGGTTTTGATGTACCGAAGGATAATCTTTTAGTTCCAAATTAGTTTGGTCCAGAATAAATACATCTTCTTCGGGTAATGTTTTGATTACCGATGCGGCATTGACCAAATTGGTGGGCATAATAATGTATTTAGAGTAATTTCCATTATTATCTTGAATGAGTTTCTTAAAGACTTCAGGGTTAAAATAATGGAAAAAAATATCGATTTCGGCATTGCGATTCATCGTTTCCATAAAGGAATTGTAAAGATCTTCCTTAAAGGCGTTTAATTCGTCGAATAATAAGAAAATGCGTTGTTCAAAACTAAAATCTTCACTTTTTACATAATAGCCTTTGCCTAATATAGCATAAATAATTCCTCTTTTTTTAAGTTCGTCATAAGCTAATAAAACAGTATCTCTCGAAATTCCGAATTCAAGCGATACTTTGTTTACAGAGGGAAGTTTATCACCTCTTTTTAATCGTTTTTCTGCAATTGAAATTTCGACAGATACAATAATCTGTTTGTATTTAGGAAGATTTTGTCTTTTGTTGATGGCGATTATTTTCATGAGAAAATTTTAAGGCAATAAATATATTAAAAATAACCGGTATATAGTGGTATGGTTTCTGAAAGTATTTTTTTGAGTTTCCCTTTAACTGAAAGTTGGATTTACTTGCTAAGTAGAATTGTGGACGTGCTAACTTAGCCATCACATAAAGTTAAGAAATAATCTTAATTTTAACCTATGAAACAAGTAGGCAAAATTTATGACAAAGCTTTTAAAGAAAAAGCCGTTCAATTGAGTTATGAGAGAACAAATGTATCAGAACTCGCCAGAGAGTTGGGAATCACAGCACCACAGTTGTATAAATGGCGTAAAGAGTTC
>DKIJ01000023.1 GCA_002454195.1 Flavobacterium sp. UBA6721 | reverse complement strand
ATGGCTAAGTTAGCACGTCCAAAAAGCAAAATCGCTTAAAAATTTAGCTAAAGTTTGGATTGTTTTAAATAGCGTTTTGATTCTTAGCACGCTGGTTAAAAACTCAGAATATGTGTCTTTTTATGGGTTGACTTATAAACGTTTAGGTGTTTATGCGTTCTTGATTTTAGCCGTAATTGGTTTGATTATTTCATTTATGAAAATCAATAAGCAAAAAACAAATGCTTTTCTTTTCAATAAAATGTTTTGGTGTTTTTATGCAACGATTTTATTATGCAGTTTTATCAATTGGGGGAATTTAATTACTCGTTATAATCTAGCGGTAAATAAAGGATTGGATTATGAATTTTTAATAGATTTGAATTTCAATGATAGTCTATTTATGGAATATTTTAAAAGCCATCCTGAAAAAGTTAAGGATTTGTATTTTTCAAAAGAGGATGCAATTTTAAATCATCAAAAAAATACTTTTCTGTCAAAAGCACTCTATTATGAGTTTGTAGAGGTTAAAAAATAGTCAAAAACAAACAGCCCATCCTTTTAAAATGATGGGCTGTTTGTTTTTTAATAATCCCCTCTTCTTTTAAACCTCGGATCATCTTTTTTTATGAATTCGGTTTTTCTTTTGGGAACTTCTGTTTTAGGTAAACTGGCTTCTTCGGTTTTGCTAGAAGGGGCTATTAATTGGTTCAATTCTTTGATTTCGGCATCGGTCAGTTCACGGTATCTTCCCACTGGAACATCTAGCGAAATATTAATAATTCGGATGCGTTTCAAAGCCGTCACTTCATAACCTAAATATTCACACATTCTACGAATCTGACGGTTTAAACCTTGTGTCAGAATAATTTTGAAAGTGTTTTTACTGATTTGTTCCACCTTACATTTTCGGGTGACAGTGTCCAAAATAGGTACTCCGTTCCCCATGCGTTGAATAAAACGATCGGTAATCGGTTTGTTTACCGTTACGGTATATTCTTTTTCGTGGTTGTTACGTGCACGAAGAATTTTGTTGACAATATCTCCGTCATTTGTCATAAAAATCAATCCTTCCGAAGCCTTGTCTAAACGGCCGATAGGGAAAATACGTTTTGGATAATTAATGTAATCCACAATGTTGTTACGTACTTCCAGATTGGTTGTGCATTCAATTCCTACCGGTTTGTTGAAGGCCAAATAAACTGGTTTTTCGTTTTTTTCGTGAATTAATTTACCGTCAATGCGCACTTCGTCATTTGGCCCTACTTTAGTTCCTAATTCAGGAACGAAACCATTGATGGTTACACGACCCTCTTCGATGAATTTATCAGCTTCACGGCGGGAACAAAAGCCGGTTTCGGCAATGAATTTATTTAGACGTTTTAGATTTTCTTCCATAGTGCAAAACTAAGCAATTTCGATGGGAATATTTGTGTAAATATTATTGACCACAGATTAAACAGATAATCTCTGTTTCTAATAAAAAACTTAGCAATCTTTGTGTCTTCTCTGCTAAACTCTGTGAAATAAAAGCTTATTCAAAAAGAAACTGATATACTTTTTGATACAGTTCTTCGTCATGAAGTTTATGCCCTAAACCTTTTGTTTCCACAAATTGGACATCTTTCCAGGATTGCGCTATTTTTTTTCCTTCTTTAAAAAGGACAATGATATCATCAATGTCATGGGCTAAAAATCCCTTGACATTAATGTTTGATGCAAATTCATGAGCGCTAAATTGGTGCAGATTTTGTTCTAAAATAGAGGTGTATTTATCTTCTAAGGCTTTTACAATCTTATCATTTAAGCTGAGCAACCGAATAAAATTATTGAAAATAACATTGAAATCACTAGGTGCTCCTAAAATGACCATTTTTTGAACCGTAGGATTTTGGTATTTGTATTGGTAATACAAGCTTGTTTTTCCACCTAAAGAATGTCCTATAATGTAGTTGGCTTGGTGTTTTTTGGCTACAATATCAATAAATTCGGCATATTTAGGCACTGTAAATTCGGTTCCACTAGAGAGTCCTTGCGCGGGACCATCAATAGCTATAATGGTGCTACCCGATTGTTTTAAGTAAGGCAGCATTTTTTTCCAGCGGGAAGAATTGCTTTCCCAGCCATGAACGAGTAAAATAATGGTTTCGTTACCTTTCCAAATGTAGGTTTGAATGGAATCCTCATTGTGTGAAACCGTTTCAAGTTGGGCTTCTTCTAGGAATTTAGGTAATTTGTTTTTTTTGAATTTTCCTTTTCTAGGCATGCTAAAATAACCATGCGCCATTTGGGTTGCCTTGTCTGGGACAATAAAACTCAGGAGATTGATATAGATCCCAATCGATTTTGTGAGGAGGAAGTAAACAGCTTTCTTCATAATAAAAAAGTCCCGATGATTAATCGGGACTTAAATATACTTAAATACTTGCGAATAAGTTTTCCATTTTTTGTTTTTCTTCTTCAGCTAAACTACTGTCAACTAAAATTCTTCCTGAATGCTCATCAATGATGATTTTCTTTCTAGAAGCAATTTCTACCTGAGTTTGTGGTGGAATAGTGAAAAATGATCCTGCAGAAGCACCTCTTTCAATCGAAACTACTGCTAATCCGTTACGTACGCTAGAACGAATTCTTTTGTAAGCGGCTAACAATCTTTCCTCGATTTGCTCTTGGAATTCTTGCGATTTTTGAGTTAAGAATTCTTCTTCTTTAGCAGTTTCTGCCATGATATCATCTAACTCTAATTTTTTGTGTTTTAGGTGATTCGATTTTAATTCTAATTTCTCTTTAGATTGAGCAATGATTTCTTTTTTGTGCTCGATAGAAGCTTTCATTTCCTTCATTTGCTTTTCAGCTAATTGGATTTCAAGTTCTTGGAATTCAATTTCTTTACTTAAAGAGTTGAATTCTCTATTGTTACGAACACTTTCTTGTTGTTTAGTATATTTTTTGATAGCTTCTTTGTGCTCATCGATGCTATTCTTTTTAGCTTTAATTTGCTCTTCAATTACTTCAAGCTCTGCTTTTAGTTTCTCAGAACGAGTGCTTAAACCAGCAACTTCATCTTCTAAATCTTCCACTTCAAGAGGAAGTTCCCCTCTTACATTTCTAATTTCGTCAATTCTAGAGTCAATCAATTGTAAATCGTAGATGGCTCTTAACTTGTCCTCAACACTTAATTCTTTCGTATTAGTCATATTTCTATATTCTATAAGTACTTAACTGGATTTGTATTTTCTTCTGATAAAATGATGGCAAAATTAAGGATTTTTTTTCGAAGATAATCAACAATATAATTTTTTGTATAGCGTTCACTTTCAAAATGTCCAATATCGGCTAAAATTAGTCGATTTTCGGCTTCGTAAAACTGGTGATATTTCAAATCGGCAGTCAAAAAAGCATCAGCTCCAGACTGAATGGCATTTTTGATTGCAAAACTTCCGGAGCCACCTAAAACTGCAACTTTTTTAATTGGTTTTCCTAAAAAGGCGGAATGACGAATCCCATCGGACTGCATTTTGTCTTTTACCATGTTTAAAAAAGCAGTTTCGTCCATTGGATTTTCTAATTCGCCAATCATTCCCAAACCAATATTTTGATGTTGGTTTTGCAAATCATAAATTTCATAAGCGACTTCTTCGTACACATGGTTTTTAAAAAGGGCTTTTAGAATTTTAGATTCTAAATATTTTTCAAACGTAACTTCAATCTTGATTTCATCGGTTTCTACAAATTCAAATCGTTCTCCGATTTCTGGATTACTATCTTCATTACCCATATAAGTTCCAATTCCTTTCGAATTAAAACTACAATCTTCGTAGTTGCCAATTTTCCCTGCACCTGCGTTAAATAGAGCATTGCGCAGTTTTTCGGCATTTTCAGGAATGGTATAGGTAATTAATTTTCGAATAAAATTTTGTTTCGGAATTAATATTTTCGTTTTAGTTAATCCTAGAGCATCGCAGAAAATTTTATTCACACCTTGTTGATGATTGTCTAAAGCAGTGTGAACGGCATAAATGGCAATATCATTTTTAATGGCTTTCAAAATGGCACGTTCTACATAATTCTTACCCGTAATTTTTTTGATACCCGAAAATAAAATAGGGTGGAAGCAAACCACTAAATTGCAGTTTTTGTCGATAGCTTCGTCAATTACATTTTCTAAGGCATCATGACAAACTAAAACGCCAGTGGCTTCGGCACTTTGATCACCAACCAGTAAACCTACATTGTCAAAATCTTCGGCGTAGGCTAATGGAGCCATTTCTTCGAGTACGGAAATTATTTCTTTGATTGTCATTTTTAGTGGTTTAAAGTTCAAGGTTTAAAGTTTAAAGTTTTGCAGCTCTAGAAATTAAACAAAAAGAACAAAAATTATATTTCAAAGATAAAATATTATATTTTCGTACTTATGATTTTACTTAGAAAAATACTCTTTCCTTTCGCCATTTTGTATGGTTTGATAACCAGTATTCGTAATTTTCTTTTTGATAAAGGCATCTTAAAATCCTATAGTTTTGATTTGCCTATGATTGCTGTTGGAAATTTGTCGGTAGGAGGAACGGGTAAAACGCCTCAGATTGAATATTTGATTCGTTTGCTTTCTAAAGATTATAAAGTGGCTACTTTAAGCCGTGGATATAAAAGAAAATCCGAAGGTTTTGTTTTAGCTGATGCCAATGCGAATGCCACAATTTTGGGTGATGAACCTTTTCAGTTTTTTCAAAAGTTTCCCCAGATTCAGGTGGCTGTTGATGCCAATAGAAAAAATGGAATAGAGCAATTACTTTCTCAAACTTCAAAACCCGAGGTGATTTTATTGGATGATGCCTATCAGCACCGAAAAGTAAAAGCAGGATTTTATATATTACTAACGGCTTACGGAGATATTTATGCAGATGATTTTATGTTGCCAACTGGGAATTTGCGTGAAAGCAGCAGTGGTTCTGAACGTGCCGATGTAGTAGTGGTTACTAAATGTCCTCCGGATCTTCCGGAAGCAGAACAACTTTTGATAAAAAAGAAATTAAATTTAGCCACTCATCAGGAATTGTTTTTTAGTTGTATTGCTTACGATGAGTACATCTATTCTGAAAACAAGAAACTAGCAGTAGCCGATATAAAGGAAGAAACCAAATTGCTTTTGGCCGGAATTGCTAAACCAGAGCCTTTTTTCGCTTATTTAAAAAATTCAAAAGATGTGTGTTTGACCTATCCGGATCATCATCATTTTTCTGAAAATGATATTCAGGAAATTAGAGGCAAAGCACAGGATGCTATCATTATTACTACCGAAAAAGATTATGTGCGATTAAAAGGAAGTTTGCCAAGCGAACAATTATTTTACTTGCCAATCCAAAGTAAATTGCTTTCTAATGCCGATTTGTTTGATAAAATAATAAACGATTATGTGGGAACTTGTACAGGAAACCGTTAGTTATATTAAAAATAAAACCAATTTTACACCAGATTATGGAGTGATTTTAGGTTCAGGATTAGGAAGTTTTACGGATGATATTTCCATCGAATTTACCCTGCCTTACTCCGAAATTCCTAATTTTCCAGTTTCTACTGTTGAAGGTCACAAAGGAGCATTGGTTATTGGAACCGTTGGTACAAAAAAAGTGGTCGCTATGCAAGGTCGCTTTCATTATTATGAGGGTTATTCGATGCAGGAAGTGACTTTTCCAGTTCGTGTCATGAAGTATTTAGGTGTTCAAAAATTGATTGTTTCGAATGCTTCGGGAGGAGTAAATCCGAATTATAGAGTAGGTGATATTGTGCTAATTTATGATCATATCAATTTGGTTCCGGAACATCCTTTGCGTGGAAAAAATGAGGAACGTTTTGGACCAAGATTCGTTAATATGAGCGAACCTTATTCTAAAAAGATGATTTCTCTTGCAAAAGAGTTAGCTCAAAAAAATAATATTGAAGTCAAAGACGGAATTTATTTGGGTTTGCAAGGGCCTACATTCGAAACGTTGGCCGAATATAAAATGGTTAAAATTCTAGGAGCTGATTGTGTAGGAATGTCAACCGTTCCCGAAGTTATTGTCGCGCGTCATATGGATCTAGAAACTTTTGGGGTTTCGGTTATTACCGATATGGGGAATGAAGAAAGTATTGAAACAATTTCTCACGATGAAGTTTTAGAAGCCGCCCGAAAAGCCGAACCTAAGGTGCGAAAGTTAATTCAAGAATTGATTTTAAATTACTAAAATTAGGAAAGAAATTTAATTAGCATTAGATAAAAATCATTTGGAATAAATGGTTTAGTGATTACATCGTTCATTCCAAAAGACAAGAGCATTTCTCTATTTTCGTTCAATGAAATAGCAGTCATCGCAATAATCGGTGTTTTGTTATCAAATTTTCGAACTTCTTGCGTGGCAATAGTTCCATTGATTCCTGGTAAATGCACATCCATTAAAACCAAATCGTATTTATTGTTCTTTATTGCTTCAATGGCTTCTTCACCATTATCAATTACTTCACAGTTAATATCTCTATTTTCCAGCATTCGCTTCGTAATCATTTGGTTGATTTTATTGTCTTCAACCACTAAAATGTTTTTGCCATTTATTTTCGAAAGGTCGAAAGTAATTTCTTTTTCGGGTTTTAATTCCATTTGGTCTTTAGCCACTTTTAGGGCTAAGTTGAACGAGAAAGTTGAGCCTACACCTACAATACTTTTTACATGGATTTTACTGTCTAAAAGATGAAGTAATTTTTTTACAATGGTTAAACCAAGTCCTGTACCACCATATTTTCTGTTGATTTCGATAGAACCTTGCGAAAAACTTTCAAAAACGCTTTCTAGTTTTTCTTCAGGAATACCAATTCCAGTATCTTTTATTTCAAAGGAAATAGTTGCTATTTGATTTTCCAGAGTTAGTAATTGAGCCACAATGCTTACTTTTCCGTTCTTAGTAAATTTAAGGGCATTGTTGATTAAGTTCATAAAGATTTGAGATAGACGAATAGGATCACCAATTAAATTATTGGGAATTTGGTGGTCAAAATCAAGAATTAACTCATTTCTGTTTTTTGTGGCTACTTCAATTAACGAGTTTTGGATATCGTTGAGTAATTTTCGTAAGTCAAAATTGATCTTTTCTAATTCGATTTTATTCGAATCAATTTTATTAATATCTAAGATGTCATTTATAAAAGCTGTCAAATAATTACCTGAATATTGTAATGAACTTAGGTAGTGTAATTGGGATTGTTTTGGCTTTTCTTCTAGCAAAAGATGAGTAATACCATTGATAGCATTGAGTGGTGTTCTTAATTCATGACTTACAGTCGAAAGAAATTCAGCTCTGGCATTTGAGGCTTTTTCGGCTATTTCTTTAGCTATTCGTAGTTCTTTGTTTTTTTCTTGAAGCAGTAAGTTTGTTTTTTTCTTTATGTTGTTGTTTTTGTACAAGCAGAAACACCATAGCGAAAGAATTGTGATTAAAGCAATAGATAAATAATTAATCAAACGTGAAAAATTTTCATCACGTTCTTGTTCTTTTTTCTTTTTCTCTAATCGAGCAAGAGCTAGTTTTTTTTGATTTTCTTTGAACGCTTCATAATCGTTTATGCCTAATTTTTTATTATTTGAGATGGCAATGCTTTCTTTTAAATTAAGGTGCAATTTTAGGAAAGAGTAAGCGTTGCTTTTATCCAGCATTTTGTCATATACTTGACTAATAGCTAATAAAATATTTGACTTTTGATCTAAATTTTGATTTTTAGCATTTAGATTTAATGCCTTATTGAAATAATTCAAGGCTAAATTATTTCGATTGTTTTGTTTTTCGATGAGCCCCATTTGGTACAAAGCTTCCGCTTTTGTATATAGGTTGTTTGGCGATTCTGGTTTGATAATAATGTTATTGAAAAGCGTTGTTGCTTCTTCAATGTTGTTGGTTGCCCTATTAATAATGGCTGTTTGAAGTGAAATTAAGTCCTCATTTTCTTTTATTTCTAAGGACTTTGAAATTGTAGCCGCTTTGTTTATACTGATTTTTGCTGCGATAAAATTGGAATCCTGAATTTGGCTTAATCCTAGATAATAAAATGCTTTAGCGTATTCTGGTGTTGGTTTAAGTGTTTTGAAAAGATGGATACTTTCTGTTAATTTTTCAACGGCATCTTCATACTTTTTCAAACCATAATAGATTTTACCCATTTGAGCGGTTTGTATAGCCTGTTCTTTTAGGTTGGCATGCTCTCGAGCGTAATCAATTGCTTTTTGTGTAAACAAAAAGACTTCTTTGTATTTGTTTGTCTTACTATTCGTATAAGCTAAACTTTTGTAATAGCTTATGCTGTCTGTTTCTTTTTTTTGAGAATACAGAGAGAAATTAAATAAAAAAACTAAAATCAGTAGAAATTTGATTTGTAATTTCATTTAGTTAGTTTGATTTGGTCAAAAGTATTAAATCAATTAATCGTGATGAATACCCAATTTCGTTATCATACCAACCAACAACTTTTACCATTTTGTCAATGACAGAGGTAAGTTGGGCATCAAATAAGCAGGAATTTTTATTTCCTATTATATCGACAGAAACTATTGGGTCTTCGGTGTAATCTAAAATGCCTTTTAGTTCATTTTGTGATGCCATTTTGAATGCTTCATTGATTTCAGCTATGGATACTGCTTTTTTTACATTAAAAGTAATATCAGTAAGCGAACCATCAGGAACAGGTACTCGAATACCACAACCTCCAATTTTGCCGTCTAATATAGGAAAAATTTTTGTTAGTGCTTTTGCGGCACCTGTTGTCGTAGGAACAATTGACTGGCTTGCACCTCTAGCTCTTCGTAAATCTTTATGAGGTTGATCGTGCAAACTTTGATCGGTAGTAAATGAGTGGATGGTTGTAATATATGCTTGTTCAATACCACACAGCGCATCAATTATTTTAATCATTGGTGCAGCATTGTTTGTGGTACAACTTGCATTTGAAATAATTGTTTCGCTACCGTCTAAAATATGTTCATTTACTCCTAAAACGACTGTTTTGATGTTGTCTACTTCAGAAGGAGCAGAAAGAATCACTTTTTTAGCACCAGCAATTATATGCTGGTTTAAAACTTCGTAGGATTTATGTTTTCCAGTTGACTCTATGACAAAGTCAATATTTAATTCTTTCCAATTTAGGTCAGAGATATTTTTTTCGTGAAAAAATAAAAAGTCTTGTCCATCAATAGAAAAGCCATTTTCGTTAGCAATTACCCTATGTGGTAAAACGCCATGTATACTGTCGTATTTGATAAGATGAGCCATTGTTTGGGTATCGGCAATATCATTAATGGCAACTACTTCTATTTCTGGATGATTTAAAAGTAGACGGAATAAATTTCGGCCTATACGACCAAAACCATTGATGGCAATTCTTGTTTTCAATTGTAGTGTTTATTCGTATATTGGGTTATTTGGTTAAGTGTTATGAAAATAACCGAATAACCAAATTGACTTTATTATAAAATATGTTTTTGAGCTTTATAAGAAGAACGTACCAAAGGACCGCTTTCTACATGACGGAAACCTAATTCTAAACCAAATTGTTCGTATCGGGCAAATTGCTCAGGAGTGATGAATTCTTTTACTGGTAAATGTTTTTTACTTGGTTGTAAATATTGCCCAATGGTTACTACATCAACGTTTGCGGCACGTAAATCACGCATAGTTTGGAATACTTCTTCTTCTTCTTCACCAAGTCCTAACATTATTCCTGATTTGGTTCTGTTGATTCCTTTTTCTTTTAAGTATCGTAAAACTTCTAAGCTACGATCGTATTTCGCTTGAATACGTACCTCTCGGGTTAGTCTGCGCACCGTTTCCATATTATGAGAAACTACTTCAGGATTTGCTTCCACAATTCGATCAATATTTCTTTCGATTCCCTGAAAGTCCGGAATTAAAGTTTCAAGAGTTGTATTTGGGTTCATTCTGCGGATAGCTCTTACTGTTTCCATCCAGATGATAGAACCACCGTCTTTCAAATCGTCACGGTCAACACTGGTAATTACTGCATGTTTAATATTCATGATTTTAATAGAACGGGCTACTTTTTCTGGTTCATCCCAGTCTACTGTTTCCGGACGACCTGTTTTTACACCGCAAAAACCGCAAGAGCGTGTACAAGTATTTCCTAATATCATAAATGTCGCAGTTCCTTCACCCCAGCATTCTCCCATGTTAGGGCAGCTTCCGGATGTACAAATGGTGTTTAAACTGTATTTGTCAACTAGTCCACGAAGTTCAGTATATTTTTTTCCTATTGGAAGTTTCACTTTTAGCCATTTTGGTTTAGTACCATTTGGTTCGGCGGTACCTTGGGTTCCAACTGCTGTGGAAGTATTTAAAGTAGTTTCCATAAATCAAATTTAAGGCTTCAAAGATACGTAATCTAGTTGTAAAATGTGCTGTTTATATGTTCAAGCTTATAGAGAGTTTTGTTATAAAATGCTTAAATATCTACAATATTTTATAGTTGTTATTGCAAAACAAAAAAGCATTCGATTTTTGTCGAATGCTTTTGAGATTTTTGTCGAATATTACTTATTCTACCTGAACAACAATAGGTAAGTTGTAGGCTGTTCTAACAGGTTTTGCATTGTAGATTCCTGGAGACCATTTCATTTTAATCGAATTCAATACTCGAATGGCTTCTTTTTCTAAGGCAGCACCAGGTTTATGAGTCACTTTAATACTAGTCATGCTTCCATCTTTTTCAACTACAAATGAAACTAAAATACGAACCGTTTTGCTTTCATCCATAGTAGGGCTGTTAAAATGTGTTCCTACATAACGGTAGAATTTTTCGATTCCACCTGGAAATTGTGGTTTTTTGTCTAATACGGCATCGATCATGACTTCAGTGTTGGTTCCTTCGGCTGTACCCGTACTACTTTCAGTTCCAGTCCCTCCAATTACACCTCCTTCTATTTCAGAACTTGTTCCGCTAACAGTTAGTCCATCTGCTGGTTTATCTGTAGGTTCAGTTTTGTCTAAAGTATATTTTTCTGCAGGAGTTGCCTCAATTGGTTTTACTACCGTTGGATTAATCAGTTGCTTTGTTTTTTCAATTGCATCCGTCACTTTTTGACTCTGAGCTGGAGGTGCCGCAGGTGGTGTTGCTTCTTTTTTTTGTTCTGGAGTATAAATATCCTTTAATTGAATTATTGTTTCGTCCCAATTTATTGTCGGTGGAGGTGAGACAACTTTACCATTAATGAGATGTAAGAGGTTGGGCAAAACGATTAACGAAGTGCATAATACAATTCCCAGCGTAAGGGCTCGAAAAGAAGTTTTGGTTGTTTCTTGGCGTAATTGAAACGCACCGTACTCTATGTTTCGGTTTTCGAAAACTAGGTTAATCCAGTTGTTTTCATAGAGGCTTAGTTTAGACATAACTTATAGATTTAATGGTTAAGAAATTCAGTTAAATCGTATGCGAATGTGGTATTATTTTTACAACTATTAAATTATGAAATTAGTAAGTAAAATCCTAAGGTGTTTTGAAATAATTTTTATTCAGTTTAGTTAAGAATTAAAAATTTATCTTTTTAAGAAGGAAAATGTTTTATTTGTTGGTGTTTTTGCTTAAAAAAAGATTAAGCTATTTTATTTCATAATCAAGAATTTGATAACCAATATCTCCGTTTTCAGAAATGGCTTCGATGATTACTGTATTTTCTCCTTTACTATCTGTATTGTAAAAAGAGGCAGTTGCTTTCCCTGAATCATCGGTTTTTAGGATGGGTTGCCAATGTACTAATGTTCTCAAATCAGGAGTTTTCCAATCATCTGGTTGAATAGTATTATATTTAGGAGCATAAAATTCTTTAGCTGCAGCAAAAACAGGAATACTTGTTTTGGTTATTCCTTTTGGTTTGTAGGCACCAAATAGCACTATTCCTGCGTGGGTATAGATAGCAATTACATTTCCCCAAATAAGACCAGGTGGAGGACAGGGGCTAATTTCTGGGTGAACCTCGCAGTACAATTGTGCAAAACCATTTGCATATTCAATAATTTCAAAGCTTTTTACTTCACTTAGGGGGATATTTGGAATGTGTACATAATCATGATACATAACAGGAATTCCATCAATAAGTACCACTGTAGGCATATTGTTGACAATAGCTTCTAAAAATTGTTCTGAATTTCTTTGTATAGTCACTTTGTCGAGATAGTTAAATAGAAGTATATTGTATAATCCATACGACCATTTTTGTTCTTTTGATTGTATTTCCTTACCACTAATGATGGTTTCGGGTTTGCCATATCTTTCGGTGACTTTTTTTCGGTTGGGATTACTTTCATTAATAATGTTTACCTGATTTAAAAGAATACTACCAAACTGCATATCTAATTTTTCATTCCATTCCTTTTGCATTTTATTTCTTTGAATGAATGGAGCCACAATACTATCTACTTGTTCAATTGAAAGTTTATTTTCAAATGAAATCGTAGGCGGTTTTTTATAATCAATAACTACAGGATTATTGGTATTTTTGTTAGAACTTTTAGAGGTTTGAATAAGTACTTCCATTTCGCTACCATATTCATCATCTAAATTGAAACTGAATTTTCCTAATCTATCTGTTACTTGTTTGTAAAAGCCTTTGCTTTTTCCAGAAGTCATCATGGTTAAGTCTAATCCTTGTTTTCCTTTTTTTTCGGAAAAAAGACTATTTACTTTACCTGAAATAGTTAGTGATTTTTCGGGAGCAAAAGCAATGTTTTGGTAGTTTTTTGAATAGTTGTATTTGCTCCATCCCTGAGTGAGCATAAGTGCCTCCAAGTCAAAATGCTTATTGCTTTTGTTTTCAAAATAATAACCTGGATTTTCTATATTTCCTTTTAATTCAGAGTCAATTAAAAAATAGGAGAGAATGTTTTGACGTAAATTTTGCATCTTTCCTAATTCGTCTTTTCGAATCACAAGAACAGAAGTGTTGGCTTTAATTGGTTCGTTGTTTTCATTTTTGGTTTGAATGCTAAGCGTAGTTTGATTTCGTTTATCATATTTCTCTTTGTCAGTGCTGAGGTCAATTTTTAATCGACTTTGTGGTTTTTCATTGAAATAGAGTCTTTCTGCGATAGGTTTTTTGCTTGAATCTAATAGGGTAAAAGCGACTATTCCTTCGGGTATGAAGTCAGTTGTTATGTAGGAACTATAATTTCCTTCTTTTAAAGTTATTCCTTTTTGATGTAATTCAATTCCTCTGAAAGAAATTTTTAAAAAGACACTATCGTTGATGATATGGTTAGACCCAATATTCAGGAGTATTTTGTTTCCTTGTTTGTTAAGAGATAAAATAGTTCCTGTAGTAGCTACTTTAGGCAATGGGTATTTTACCGAATTTGATTTGATTTTGGCAAAATACTTTTTGTTAGGATCAACTTTTGCCAAATAAAATATTCCCATTCCAAGAGGGTTGCTTTTGAATGAAGTAATAAGGTTGTCTTTTTCATCAATGATTTCGCCTTCAATTACTTTGCCTTTGCCATTTGCTTCCAGCGCTTTAAAGCCAATTTTTGAAGAGAGCCCCTCTACGAGTTCACCGCTTTCTGGAAAAAACTGTAAATCAAGATAATCTTTGTTTAATACAATATTTTTGCTGTAAGTTTTTTGGTTTTCGGTTTGAATTTTTATGTTAGCAAATTGACTTCCTTTGCTAATTTTGTACTCTAGAATGTATTTGTCTTTGTTTTTTTTGATGAGCAAACTATCTTTTTTATCGTCAATAGTAAGAAATACAGCCAGTTTATTCTTTTGTAACGAATCAATTACTTGTGGATTGAATTGTATTTCCAAATGGTCATTCCCATTTTCTTCTTGAATTAATTTGATGTTTTGAATGGCATCTATTCCATTTAAATCATTGGGGAATACCTGAATATATTCTTCAAAAATGAAGTCAGTATCGAAATTTTCATTCCATCTAGTATAGGCTCTGATAAGGTAATTGCCTTTTGTGATTTTTTTATCCAAATCAAAATTCCCTTGTCCAATTCCGTTTTCTATTTTGATTGACTTTTTTTGAATTAGCTTTTTATCCGCATTAATTAATTCTACATATAACACATTACTTAATACAGAAGGGATGTTTTCAGAGGCATTAATAATAATACATTTGAACCAAACAGTGTCTCCATTAGTGTAAACTTTTCGGTCAAGTTGCAGGTATATTTTTTCGGCAAATGCGCTGTTATCTACTTTTATACTGTTTTCTTGTGCTTTGATTTTTGGAATAGCTAAAAACAGCATGCACAAAAACATATAAATTATTTTGTTATGGATTGTGATAGCGTTTTGCTTCATTACTATATGATTTTAAGGTATTTTTCGATTGAATTTTACTTCATTATTTTAACAACAAAAGAGTTTTTGTCAAAAAATGGCTAATATCAAATATAGTAAATAAAAATATTACGTAGGATTTTTTTTGTTTTTTTGAAAAATGAAAGATAGTTAAGAAATAATGAGAAAAACAATTTCTTCTTTTTAAGTATCCAAGTTTACTTGAGCAAAAAAAATCCGATTAGTAGAAACACCAATCGGATTTTATTATTTTGAAATTTATTTTGAGGATTATATGTGAATCACTTCACCGTAAGCAGCTGCTACAGCTTCCATAACGGCCTCACTCATTGTTGGGTGTGGGTGGATAGCTTTAAGGATTTCGTGACCTGTAGTTTCTAGTTTACGAGCCACAACTGCCTCAGCAATCATATCAGTTACACCAGCTCCAATCATGTGGCAACCTAACCACTCACCGTATTTAGCGTCGAAGATTACTTTCACAAATCCGTCAGCATTTCCAGATGCTTTGGCTTTTCCAGAAGCTACGAATGGGAATTTTCCAATTTTCAAATCGTATCCTTTTTCTCTTGCCGCTTTTTCTGTTAAACCTACAGAAGCAATTTCCGGAGTAGCATAAGTACAACCAGGAACATTTCCGTAATCGATAGGTTGAACGTGCATACCAGCAATTTTCTCCACACAGTTAATTCCTTCAGCCGAAGCTACGTGAGCTAAAGCCTGTCCTGGAGTTACATCACCAATAGCATAGTAACCTGGAATATTGGTAGCGTTGTACGCATCAACTAAGATTTTATCTCTGTCAGTAGCGATACCTACTTCTTCTAAACCGATATTTTCAATGTTAGTTTTGATACCAACAGCAGAAAGTAAAATATCCGCTTCTAAAACTTCTTCTCCTTTTGCTGTTTTAACGAATGCTTTAACTCCTTTTCCTGTTGTATCGATTCGCTCTACAGAAGAATTAGTCATCACAGTAATTCCTGATTTTTTCAATGCTTTTTCAAATTCTTTTGAGATGTCTTCATCTTCAACAGGAACTACATTTGGCATAAATTCAACTATTGTAACTTCAGTTCCCATAGAGTTGTAGAAGTGAGCAAATTCTACTCCGATTGCTCCTGATCCTACGATAATCATCTTTTTTGGTTGTTCAGGCAAAGTCATTGCTTGACGGTATCCGATAACTTTTACACCATCTTGTGGTAAGTTTGGTAACTCACGAGAGCGAGCTCCTGTTGCAATAATGATATGATCGGCACTATATTCAGTAACATTACCATCCTTAGCAGTAACGTCTAATTTTTTTCCTGGTTTTAATTTTCCAAAACCTTCGATAACGTCAATTTTGTTTTTTTTCATTAGGAAAGTAATTCCTTTGCTCATTCCGTCAGCAACATTTCGGCTACGTTTGATAACCGCAGGGAAATCTTTGTCAAATTCAGAAACTGTCAATCCGTAATCGGAAGCGTGTTTTAGATAATCAAAAACCTGAGCAGATTTCAATAATGCTTTCGTTGGGATACATCCCCAGTTCAAACAAACTCCACCTAAGTTTTCTTTTTCAACTACGGCTACTTTAAAGCCTAATTGTGATGCTCTAATAGCAGTTACATATCCGCCAGGACCACTTCCTAAAACAATTACGTCGTATTTCATTTCTATCTATTTATTTGTTTTTTATTGGTGAAATGCATGAGCAAGCTCAAGTCATTTCTTTGTATTTATTTGTTTTTTAATGGTGAAATGCGATGAGCAAGCTCAAATCATTTCTATGTTTTTTTATTTTATTTAGTTGTAAAAATGAAGTTTGCCAAAGCAGCTTTCACTTAAAATCAATTGAGATTGCGAATTTAAGGAATATTTCTGTTTTTGAAAGTCCCTATTGGATAAAGTTTTAACAGAATACTGTTTATTACCCTCGATTATTTGAAATTTAACAAAATGAAGTTTGTTTTTTAAATAAATTTAAGGATTTAGAAAATTTATGGTTTTACTGGGTTTGGTTGACAAATCAAAAATCGCTTCATCACTGATTTTGATAAAGAAAAAATAGAACTTATTATCCAATCATTTTTTGTTTTCTAACTAATAACCAAATCACAATTGGAGCCCCAAAAATAGAAGTTACCGCGTTGATTGGTAAGGTTATTTCTCCACCAGGAACCTGTGATATTGTATCGCAAACAAGCATAATCATTGCGCCAAAAAGCAAGGTACTCCAAAACAAAATGGTATGATTGCTGGTTTGAAAAACCAATTTTGCGATATGCGGTACTGCTAATCCGATAAAAGCAATTGGTCCTGCAAATGCTGTAATACTTCCAGCTAAGATACTCGTTGCCAAAATAATTATTAATCTCGATTTTTGATAATTTAGCCCCAGACTTCGAGCGTAATTTTCACCCAGAAGTAAAGCATTTAAAGCTTTAATACTAGCCAAACTTAATAGTAATCCTAAACTAACACAAATGGCGAGTATAATAATAGAATTCCATGAAAGATTTCCTAAATTTCCTAGTGACCAAAAGGTGAATTTTTGTAATTGTTCGGCAGTACTAAAAAAACTTAAAGTTCCCACAATGGCGGAGCTTAAACTACCAAACATTAGTCCCACAATTAAGATGGTCATGGTATCACGTAAACGAATGGAAACTACTATGACAGCCAATAAAACGGTTGTGCTTCCTAAAGTAGAAGCCAATACGATTCCATAAGGAGATAATACTATTTTTTGTAAAAAACCCGGGAGTAAACTAGCACCTAAAATTACAAAAGCGACACCTAAACTCGCCCCCGAACTTAAGCCTAGCACATAGGGACCTGCTAAGGGATTTCTAAAAAGGGTTTGCATTAATAAACCGCTGGTACTAAGTCCAAAACCCACTAAAACTACTGTAATTGCTTTTGGTAATCGGTAATTAATGATGATGTATTCCCAGCTAGATTTACTGGCTATTCCACCTGTCAAACTATGATATATTTCCTTGAATGGAATATTGATAGAACCCAAACTAATATTGGTGAAAAATAAAAATAGCAGTCCTATTACAATAAAGAAAAAAATAAGACTATGTTGCTTTTGTTTTTTCACTTCGACTAATTTAGTTTTTGTACAAAAGTAAAATTATAATCCGGAAGTAATTCAGGATGAAAAATTTTGATATAATCTTTTAAAACTAAGT
Source organism: Flavobacterium sp. UBA6721 (assembly GCA_002454195.1). GTDB lineage: Bacteria > Bacteroidota > Bacteroidia > Flavobacteriales > Flavobacteriaceae > Flavobacterium > Flavobacterium nitratireducens. Next base: position 11,509 of record DKIJ01000023.1, on the reverse strand, counting down.
CAGGGCGGCTAGGGGCAAGTTCGTAATAAATAGTTCCGCCAGTGGCTCCTAATTTACTTTCAAAAGTATATACGTTTTTTTGAGTAAAAGCATTGAATTGGTTGTAATGAGGATTGCTATTACCTAGTTCTTTTAAGTTTTTAAAAGAACCAGTTACAATCCAAACTTGAGCCGTTTTTGCTTTTTCTAAAATTTTTTCGAAAGGCAATCCAAGGCTTCCGCTTCCTTCAGTATTGGCCCATAAATAATTGGATTTAGCATCTTTCATAAACTGTGCAACCCAGCTGTTTCCTTTGGCAACAAACCATTGATTTTGATACATGGAACCATATAAAACAGTAGCTTCGGCTTTTTGATTCGTTACTAATTTCAGTGCGTCGTTGTAGTTTTTTACAATGGCATCAAAAAGTTTTTTTCCTTCTTTTTCTTTCCCAAACAATGCTGCGTATAATTTTATCCATTCGGCTTTTCCTAATGGTGATTGTTCCATCCAGTCAGCTTGAATCAGGACTTTTAATCCGCTTTTTTCTAAGTTGGCAATCATAGGGTTATTGTTGTCAATCCCAAAAGCCACAATTACTTCTGGTGCTAAATCAATCAGTTTTTCAATATCTAAACGTTCATTTTGACCTATATTTTTAACAATCCCCTCATCAATTAATTGTCTTGTTTTTTGGGATGAAATATAATCGGTATGAGGGAATCCTAATAATTTTCTTTCTTCATTCAACATTTCGATAAAAGGAATATTGGTGGTAGAAGTCACTACAATAGATTGTAATGGGATAGTAATTGAGGTGTATTTAGAAAGACTATCAGGTATTGTGGCATTTTTTTCTTTCAAAATATAGGTGAAATCTTTATTAGCATCTGGCCAAGGATTACTAATTTTTACGATAGAATAGCTCTTGTATTTATAAATAGAAAGATTAGTTGAATATTCAATTTCATTTTTTTGTGATGTATCAGAAGTTGTAGTTGAATGTTCGTTCTTTTTGCAAGAAACAAAGTTGACTAATACGATCAGAAATATGATTTTTTTGAAAAATAAATTCATTAATTAAATTTTAAATTTGGGCAAAGGTATAGGAATTTGTAAAAAAAAGAGTCCGTTTTTTAGGATAAAAAAATAGACAAGTACTATCTTTACCTCATGAATACTCTAAAAGTGAAACAATGTTCCAATTGTGGGGGCAGCTTTGATTGTGGCGATAGTGCTCCAGATAAAAAATGTTGGTGCAATGATTTTCCTCCTATTTTTACAATTTCTGAAAACGGAGATTGTTTATGTTCAAACTGTTTTAAAGATTGTTGCTCCATAAAAATTGAGGAGTATGTCTCAACTATAACTCCTCAAACCGCTTTGACGAATAAAGCAAAAGAGTTGCCTAAGACTCAAAAAATAATAGAAGGAATAGATTATTATTTAGAGAATGGAAATTATGTTTTCAAAGCTTGGTTTCATTTAAAAAGAGGAAGTTGTTGTGGAAATGGCTGTCGTCATTGTCCGTATTGAATAATTAACTATTTATAATTAAAAATTAAAGGATGATTTATTTCATAACAGGCGGAGAACGTTCCGGAAAAAGTAGTTATGCTGAGAATTTAGCCAAAGAGTTATCATCTAAACCAATGTATGTGGCTACGGCTCGAAAATGGGATGAAGATTTTCAAAAACGAATTGACCGCCATCAAAAAGACAGAGACGAACATTGGATAAATATCGAAAAAGAAAAATTTTTAAGCGAAATTGATTTCTCTGGACAAGTCGCTGTAATAGATTGCGTAACTTTATGGTTGACTAATTTTTTTGTGGATACTCAAAATGATGTCGAAATGAGCCTGAATCAAGCTAAAACTGAATTTGAATTAGTGGCTAATCAACTGGATGCAACCATTATTATCATTTCTAACGAAATAGGAATGGGCGTTCATGCAGATACTCACATAGGTCGAAAATTCACTGAATTGCAGGGATGGATGAATCAATATTTGGCTAAAAAGGCCAATAAAGTAATATTAATGGTCTCTGGAATTCCAGTAATAATAAAAGAGTAGTTTTGCTCAATTTAAAATCCTATGTCAACATTAGATGAAATACTAAAATCCCGACGTGATACCCGACATTTTACTAATGATGCAGTTCCTGATGAGGTCATTGAAAAAGCATTGCAAGCAGGGCATTGGGCACCTTCTGTGGGTTTGACAGAAGCTACACGATACTATCTCATTCATTCAGTTGAAGTTAAAAAAGCGATTAAAGAGTTGTTTTTGGAATACGATAAAAAGGCTGCTGAAAGCACTGATAACGAATCACAAAAACTACAGTATCAAGCGCTTAAATTGGAAGCTATCGAAGAAGCGCCATTAGGATTGATAATTGCTTATGATCGATCAGTATTGAATCAATTTACTATAGGAACTGTGGGAAGTAATGAAGCAATTAAATTTAGTGCTGTTTGTGCTGCTCAAAATATTTGGTTATCATTAACTGAACAAGGATACTCAATGGGATGGGTTTCAATTTTAAATTATTACCAATTCAAGAAAATTTTAGGATTGCCTGAAAATATAGAACCACTGGGCTATTTTTGTGTAGGCAAACCTGCCACCAATTATGATAATCAACCGATGTTGCAACAATTGCAATGGAAACAAAAATCAGAAGTTCCTATTGTTAACGAAATTACTACTTTGACTTCTGTAGAAGATTCTTCTCAAGCAAATTATAAGGTCTTGAAAAATGAGGGTATGTTTTCTGTGGAGATGCTGCACCAAAAAATAGATCAAAAGACAAAACCAATAGGCTCATTAGGTTTGCTTGAAAAAATAGCTTTGCAAATAGGAACTGTTTTTCAAACCATATCGCCCGAAATTACCCAACCTCATTTAGTGGTCTTTGCTGCTGATCATGGAATTGCCCAACATGGAGTTAGTGCTTATCCACAAGATGTAACCAGACAAATGGTGACTAACTTTTTAGAAGGTGGAGCGGCCATTAATGTGTTTTGTAAGCAAAATAAAATTTCTTTATCGGTTGTAGATGCAGGTGTTAATTATGATTTTCCAAGTAATACTGCTTTGATTTCAGCCAAAATAGACAAAGGAACTCAGTCTTTTTTAAATGGTCCAGCAATGTCCATGAAGCAAATGGAAATGTGTTTTAGAAAAGGAAAAGAAATCGTTAATGTTATTGCTCAAAAAGGTTCTAATTGTATTGGTTTTGGTGAAATGGGCATTGGAAATACAGCCACTGCTTCGGTTTTAATGAGTGTACTTTGCGATTTTTCTATTGAAGATTGTGTGGGTAAAGGAACTGGTGTTACTGATGAAAAATTAGAATTTAAAATAGCTATTCTTAGGAAGGCAATCGAGAATTATCAAGGGGCAAAAGAGTTAGACTCGTATTTGGCTTATTTTGGAGGTTTCGAAATTTTGCAGATAGCTGGAGGTATGCTTGAAGCACGTGAGCAAAATAGTATTATCCTTGTGGATGGTTTTATTTGTAGTGTTGCTTTTTTAGTGGCTTTTAAAAAGAATCCTGATGTAATTAAGAATGCTATTTTTAGTCATCAATCGGCTGAAAAAGCACATAAAAAATTATTAAAGTATTTGGGTGTTTTCCCTTTATTACAATTGGATTTGCGTTTAGGTGAAGGAACGGGTTGTGCATTAGTTTTTCCAATTGTTCAATCAGCAGTTGCATTTTTAAATGAAATGAGTAGTTTTGAAAGTGCTGGTGTGAGTGAGAAGTAAATTGCAGAATGCAGATTTTAGATTTAAATTATTTATATTAAAATGAAAAAAGAACTCCATATATTTTTTACAGCGCTATTATTTTATACCCGAATTCCTTGTCCTAAAAACATCAATCATCACCCTGATTACTTAAATAAAGCTTCCAGATATTTTCCTTTAATAGGGTGGATTGTGGGCGGAATTTCATTTGTAGTATTTTATTTGTCTTCTTTGGTTTTTTCAGTGGAAATAGCTGTCATTCTTGCAATCATATCTAGTATACTGACCACAGGGGCTTTTCATGAGGACGGTTTTGCCGATGTATGTGATGGATTTGGAGGAGGATGGACAAAAGAGAAGATTCTCTTAATTATGAAAGATAGTGCTATTGGTGCTTTTGGTGCTATTGGTTTGGTTTTACTTTTTTTGTTAAAGTATCAGAGTTTGGTTCAAATGATAAACAGTGCAAGAGTTCCAGATTTTGGTTTTGGATTCTGGAATTTCCATTTTGGAATCGTTCTTCTTTTTATAATTGCTCATTCGTTGAGTCGATTAGCAGCCATTTCGATAGTTTTTACTCATGAATATTCTCGCGAGGACGCTAGCAGTAAAAGTAAGCCTATTGCTCAACAAAATTCTTGGAGAGAAGTATTGGGGGCTTTCTTTTTTGGATTAGTTCCACTTGTTATAATGTCCTTCTTTTTTTGGCAAATGGCATTTTCTCTAATTTCAGTTTTCTTATTTCGATTTTTTCTGGCTCGTTATTTCCAAAAGTGGATTGGCGGTTACACTGGAGATTGCCTTGGTGCCACTCAGCAAGTTTGTGAAGTAGTCTTTTACCTTTCTGCAATTGCATTATGGAAGTTTATTTAGTTAGACATACCGAAACAGTTTGTGAGAAAGGAATTTGCTATGGACAAACTGATGTGGATTTGAAAGTACCTTTTATAGAGCAATTTGAATTAATTAAACAGCAAATCCCAACTGACGCAATTGTGTATTCCAGTCCTTTGTCCCGTTGTACTCAATTGGCAAATTATTTATCTTCAGAAGTAATCACCGATTCTCGTTTGATGGAAATGAATTTTGGAGAATGGGAATTAAAAAAATGGGATGTAATTCCTGAAGCTGATTTTACGCCCTGGATGACTGATTTTGTGAATGTGACTGTTCCTAATGGGGAATCTTTTGTTGAATTGCATAATCGGGTGATAGATTTTTGGAAAGTAAATATTCAACAAAACACGGCTAAAAGGATTGTTATTGTTACTCATGCAGGTGTAATTCGAAGTATACTATGCGCTTTATCAAACCTTGATTTAAAAGATGCTTTTGCTAACAAAGTTGATTTTGGGATGGTAATTAAAGTAAAAGTATAGTTTAGTTTTTGGGTTTTAATCCTTTAAAATACAGTGTTTTTGTATGGGTTTGTGGGAAATTGGATTTAATTCAAATTCCGCATTAGAAAAAGCGGAGTCGATAAATTAAATTTAATCAATGTTTTTAGTGAAACATTGAAGATTTCCTATATCGGGTTAACGCTAATAGAATCATTATTGTCTTATTATCATATCTTCCAATGATTAATTCAGGTTTAATTTTATTTTTTGTAAAATTAAGTTTTATCTTTGCCGCCGTATTGAGGTGGCTTTTTCAATTTAAGAAATAGCCTTAAAAGGGAATCAGGTGAAAGCGTTTAGAAACGGAAGTTAGATTTCAGGATGTAAAATCAGAAATCTTAAATCTTTATTCTAAAATCTTAAATCCCGAGCTGTACCCGCAACTGTATGCTATCAAGCTTGTTGTTTCTACAAAACCATTGTCCGCCACGGCGGATGAGAAGGTCAACAACAAGACGCAAGCCAGGAGACCTGCCTTTTTACATCGAGTATCAAACTTTCGGGAAAAAAGGTTTGGGTATGGGTAATTCTATGCTTTTCTCCCATTTATTAGTCATGTAACAGTAATTACTGTTATTAAATTTTTTTAAAATGAACAAAAAAATCGTTCGTATTAGTGCGTTATTCGTGTTAGTAAGTGCATGTGCTTTTGCACAAAAAAAAGGAGTTATTCAAACAGGGGCAAATGAATTAGAAGAGGTGGTTATTTCTGATTCTAAGTTTGCTTTACCAAAAGAAAAATCAGGTAAGGTAATTGTGAAAATTACAGCTGATGATTTAAAAAAAAGACCAGGACAGTCAGTAGCTACTATTTTGAGTTCAGTAGTAGGGGTTGAAATTAACGGTAATCAGAGTAGCGCTGGAAAGGATTTGAAATATTCTATTCGTGGAGGTAGAAATCGTCAAACCTTAATTTTGATTGACGGAGTTCCAGTTACGGATGCTTCAGGAATTAATTTAGAATATGATTTGCGTCTGCTTCCAGTTGACCAAGTTGAGAGTATTGAGGTTATGAAAGGAGCTGCAAGTACATTGTATGGTACAGGTGCGGCAACAGGGGTAATTAATATTACATTAAAAAAAGCAGCTAAAAAACAGATTGCTGGTAATGTGTATATGAATGTAGGCTCACAAACAACATCTCAAGATAAAGATTATTCCGCTCAGGATTATAATCAGGGATTTTCATTTAATGGAAAAACAGAAAAGTTCAATTATTTTGCTTCCTTGAATAGTACTGAAACAACCGGAATTTCAGAAGCTCGTCCAACTAATGATTTAGAGGATTTTGAAAAGGATAATTTTTCGAGAGTGAATGCTTTGGTTAAATTAGGCTTTACACCAACTAAAAAATTGAGTTTTGATTTTTTTGCCAATTATGATCGATTAAAAAATTCTTTTGATGCTGATTCGTATGTTGATGATGCAAATAATTATGGTAAATCAGAGCAATATCGTGTAGGTTTTTCACCTAAATACAAATACGACAAAGGAGAATTGGTTGTTAATACTGCTGCAAATTTAATGGAAAGAGGGTCTTTTAGCTACGGAAGTTTATCTCGATATAAATCTCGAAATGTAAGTGTTGATGCTTTTAATAAATACCAAATCAATTCTGAATTATTTTTTATTGGGGGGGCACAATATCAGTTTTTTGATATGTCAGCTAATCAACCTTGGTCAAGTCTTTCTAATAAATTGGCTACTTTTAATTTGATTGATCCTTATGTAACTGCTGTATACAATTCTGATTTTGGATTAAACATTAATGTTGGAGCAAGATTAAATGTTCATAGTAGATATGGAAATAATTTGGTTTATAATATCAATCCGTCATTTTCATTCAAAGAAATTCCTCTAAAAATAGTTAGTTCTTATAGTACAGCTTATATCACGCCAAGTTTATTTCAATTGTACGATATGACATATGGTAATTTGGATTTGAATCCTGAAAAAAACAGTACTGTTGAAGCTGGTTTTGAATTGACTTTATTGAATAAAAAGATGAATTTGAATGCGGTAACTTTTTATAGACAAGAAGATAATTCAATAGCTTTTGCTTCTAGTGGATATTATAATATTGAAGGGAAATTTAATGCAAAAGGAGTAGAAGCAATGCTTTCATATACATTGAATGAGAAATTAACTTTTAGAGGAAATTATACTTTTACACAAGTAGAAGAAGCTTTGAGTTTATATGTTCCAAAACATAAAGTTAATGCTGCTGTTGATTATCAGCCTACAGCCAGAACATTTTTTAATGTAAGTTACCAATACGTTGATCAAAGAGCAGATGCTTTATTTGATCCTATAACTTATGATCCTCTTCCTGTGGTCTTAGATTCTTATCAATTGTTGAATGCTACAGCAAAATATGAGTTGATAAAAGGAAGAATGAATGTTTTTGCTTCGGCTACAAATATTTTGAACAAAGATTTTTACGAAGTAATTGGATATAGTACCCGTGGAAGAAACTTTAAATTGGGGTTGAATATCAATTTTTAACAATTGATTTATCAAATAAAAATGCCGCTCTCAAAGCGGCATTTTTTTTATTTGTTACTTTAATTCCGATAGGTATTCTGAAATAGTTGTCGCAATTTTGTCTTGAGAATTGCTATCTGTTAAATATTTATAGTCATTTTCATTGGTAAGAAATCCTAATTCGACAATTACTGCTGGTGCATTACTGTTTTTAAGGATATAAAATGGTGCTGTTTTAACGGAACTTGATTTGAAAAAGTCATGTTTTAAAAGTTTTTGTCTTAGTTCGTTTGCTTTTTCAACTGATTTATCTGAGAATTTATTTTCCTGTGAGGTATAAAGTTCTAATCCTGATTTCGTATTGTCTTTGTTTGCGTTTATATGAATGGATAAAACAAAATCAGGTTTAAGCGAATTAATATATTCCGTTCTTTCTTGGAGTGTTAGTGTCTTGTCTTCATTTCTCGTAAAATGAATGCGAACATCGTTGTTTGTAGATTTGATTTTCTTAGCAAGTGCTTCTACCAGTTGTTTTTCGCTAATTCCGTTTTTTATAGCTCCGGCGTCAGTACCACCATGGCTTACATCAATTACTACTTGTATTGGAGAAATTGTTGTTTTTTTGGGTTTGTCAAAGCCCAATAAAATTAATGCTGTAGTAATTAATAATAATTGTGTGATTTTTTTCATGAGGTTGGTTTTTAATGGTTACTAGTAACTAACAACTTTAAAAACAGCAAATTATTGTATATGTGTAAAATGTTTTTTACTTTTTATAAGCCTGATTTCTCATCAAAATACATCAAATTCATTCCTCTTAATGTTTTAGAGTCGTTAAGATGAATAAAGTTGGTGGTAGTTTTTTCTGGTAGGGTGTATTTAGCGGTTCCAGTGATCTTTCCAATTGCTGTACTTAATAAGGGCTCGTTAGGTTCACCTAATATTCCTAAAGTATTTATTCTTTCTGTTACTAGGTGATCAGGCACTAATCCATCTAAATAATCACTAAAACCAACTGAATTTTGAGACTGCGCAACAATAGGTTGCATAGCGTAGCGGTGATTTTTATTTAATCCGGTTTTTGTCAAACTAGGAGAGTCGTAAAGTGTAACTGAGGCTACATTTTTTCCATAAGTATAATCTCCTATTTGTACAACGTTAATATAGGGGTCTAATCCGTTAATGATTAACTCGCTTGCCGATGCGGTGCTTTTGGTTGTTAACACATAAACTTTGGTGAGATTTAAACTATTTAAAGCGTTTCCATCAATTGTACTAACGAAAAGGTATTTTTTATTGAGAAAAGATTTTTTAGTATTATAGGCTAATTCATTGAAAATTTTTCCTGTAAATTGTCCTGTAATCATACTGGCTAATCGTATCGAACTATTTACAGAACCACCACTGTTGTATCGCAAATCTAAAACCAGTTCTGTAATTCCCTCTGAGTTGAAAAAACCAAAGGCATCATTTAGTTGGGAATCGTAACTTGGATAAAAACCATTGTACATTAAATAACCAATTTTGTGTGCTCCGCTAGTAATTACTTTTTTAATTAATATTGGATTTTCGGCTAAGGTTGTTTTGGTCAGACTGAGATTTTTTCCATTTGGAGTAATTACAGGGTTGTTGTTAGAGTCGTATGTTAAATCAGCAAAATTTAAAGTGTAACTTTCGGCATTGCTAAAAAACAAATTGGCATAATTGTTTAGATTAAGACTTGTTCCGTTAATACCATAAATGACTTCACCACGCTTAATGTCTTTAACAGCTGCATCCGAATTAGGGATGATGTAGCGAATGTAGGCAATTACCTGATTGCTGTTTTGTGAAATACGACTAAAGCCAAATTCTACACCATTGCTTTTTGAAGTTCCTTGTAATTGTTGTTCCAAAGTGGTGTAATCACTTACTATCCAACTAAATTGGTCTACAACACCATATTGATTAGCAGCATCAGAATCGGGTGCTCTGTATAGTAATTTTTCAAATAAATTTTCAGGAGAAAATGGTTTTAAAAAATTTTCATATTCGGAATTGTTAGTAAATCGGTTGTCTGCTAAATCTGGAACTTTTTCCTGCCACAGATACATTTCATTTAATCCTCTCCAAATAAATTTTTGGACGACTAAATCAGTGTTTTCTGGTAATGAGTCATCATTATCCTGACAGCTTTGTAAGGAACATAATGAAATAAAAAGAAATAATAGGCGTTTATATTTAAGTTTCATTTGGAATAACTTTTAGGCTATTTACGTAAAAATACTATCTTTAGTTTTGTTTTTAGGGCTTTCATTTCGAAATACTCTATAAAACTAGTTAAATGTATTGGGAGAATAAAATAAAAAGTCGTTTTTTGGCATGGAAATGGTTATACCTATTTAATAATTTAGAAACTATTTAAATAAAAATATAGATATGAAAAAAGTAATACTAACGATGTTAGTTGCATTTGCTTCAACTTCGTTTTACGGACAAGCCGTTTTTGATCAGTTTAATGGTAAAGATGAAGTTGTTTCGGTAGTAGTGAATAAAAAAATGTTTGAATTAATGAGTAAAGTTAAAGTTGATGCTTCTGATAAAGAGACGCAACAATATTTAAAGTTGATTCAAAATTTGAATGATTTAAGGGTTTTTTCAACTACGAACAAAGCAGCAGCTCAGAAAATGAAGGAAGTTGCAGATGGCTACATTAAGACTTCGGCAATGGAGGAGTTAAAAAAGGTAAATGAAAATGGTAAACAGATAACAATTGATGTTAAAAGAACAGGAAATTCAAATGTGATGAATGAGTTTGTAATGTTTATTCAGGATGATACAAATGGTATGAGTCGAACAGTTTTAATGTCTTTGACAGGTGTTTTTAATCTGGAAGATATTTCAATTTTGACTGATAAGATGCAAATTCCAGGCGGAACCGAATTGAAAAAGCTTACTCAAAAGTAAGCGATAGTATTTGTAAAAACAACAAACGCTGTTTCATTATGAAACAGCGTTTGTTGTTTTATGTCCTCTTGAAGTGTTTATTTGCAATAGGTTTTTAGATTTTGAGAAGCGCTTTTACTGCCTAATTTCAAGGCTTTTGAAAAATCAGCACAGGCCTTTTTTTTCTCTCCAAGGTGAATATAGGTGAGTCCTCTAAGGTTGTATGTAAGATAATCTTCTTTGTTGTATTGAAGTGCATAATCGCAATCTTTTAACGAAGATTTGTAATCTTTGAGTTTGTAATAAATATTAGCTCTGGTTGTATAGGCATAAATATTGTCATTATGCATTTCTAGCGTTTTGTTCACATCTACTAATGCTCCCTGTAAATCGTTTATTTTGATTTTTTCCATACTTCTATTCAAATAGGCAGGAACAAAATCAGGTTGAATTTTTATAGCTTTATCGTAATCTTGAATGGCACCTTTGGTATTGCCTGCTTTTGATTTTTTCATTGCTTGGTCAAAATAATTTTCAGCAGCAGTTTGTGTCCAACCTACAAATGAGATTAGAAGTAATGAGTAGAGTAGGAGGTTTTTCATAATAAATTATATTTTTTATTTACAAATGATAACGTAATGTAATAAACAAAGTTGTGTTGGTTGTTAAATATTTTGGAAATAAAAAATATAATGGTATGTGTAATCTATCCAGTTATGGGGTAGTGCGCTAATTTAAATAAAAATCGAAGGAAAGAGTGTTCAAAATGAGTTGGTGGAAGTACCTTTTTTGAAAAATTGAACAGCTGATTTTTTTAGTGACCACGGTGGGATTTGAACCCACACGCCCTTGCGAGCACCACCCCCTCAAGATGGCGAGTCTACCGTTTCTCCACGTGGCCTAAAAGTAAAAAAGGTTAAGTAAAATATACTTAACCTTTTGTGACCCGACTGGGGCTCGAA
>DKIJ01000033.1 GCA_002454195.1 Flavobacterium sp. UBA6721 | reverse complement strand
CAATTCCTGTTATTTTGGAAGCCGCTTCGCTTCCTCCCAAAAAACATCCATTTCAGCGAGAGTCATATCTTTTAGGGATTTACCTAATTCCCCTGCTTTGCTTTCCAGATATTGGAATCTTTTAATGAACTTTTTATTGGTACGTTCTAAAGCGTCTTCGGGATTAACATTTAAAAAACGGGCATAATTAATCATTGAAAATAAAACATCGCCAAATTCGGCTTCTATTTTATCCTGATTTCCTGATTGTACTTCGACTTGCAATTCTTCTAATTCTTCTTGCACCTTATCCCAAACCTGATGCGATTCTTCCCAATCAAAGCCTACACCTTTTACCTTATCCTGAATACGACTCGCTTTGACTAAGGCAGGCAAACTTCTTGGAACTCCCTCTAGTACAGATTTTTTTCCTTCTTTAAGTTTGAGTTTTTCCCAATTTTGCTTCACCTCTTCTTCATCTTTCACAGAGACATCACCGTAAATATGGGGATGACGATGAATCAATTTTTCGCAAATATCATTACAAACATCGGCAATATCAAAATCCTGAGTTTCACTACCAATTTTTGCATAAAAAACAATATGCAATAACAAATCGCCTAGCTCCTTTTTGACTTCATTTAAATCATTATCCAAAATGGCATCACCCAATTCGTAAGTTTCTTCAATTGTTAAATGACGTAAACTTTGCAAGGTTTGCTTTTTATCCCAAGGACATTTTGCACGCAAATCGTCCATAATATCTAATAATCGTTCAAAAGCTTGTAGTTGTATTTGTCTTGCGTTCATTATGAATAGTTTTGTGTAAAAATAAGAAACCCTGTGTTCTAAGATGATTAGAGCACAGGATTTTTATACTGTTTAGAAGTAATTATTCCGTTACTTTTTTAGCTTTTTTTGGTTTTTCTGCTGGTGCTTCTGCTTCTACAGCTACGGTATCAGCTACTTCTTCTGATGCAGCTTCAGCTTCAATGAATCCCTTAGACTGCAATGTATTGTACCAGTTTATTATTTTCTTAATATCAGAAGCATATACTCTTTCATCGTCATAATTAGGTAAAATTTCTTTAAAGTAAGCAGCCAAAGTTGCATTATCTTCTTTGTGAGAAATTGCAGGACCGTTGTTTTCTTTAGTAGCAATGCTAGCAATAACTTCTTTTAGTGGTTTTTCACCTTCATAAGTGTACACTGAAATTTCAGATAACAAACTCACATTACTTTTTAAATTTACCGTGATTTTCTTTCCGTCAACTAATGATTCAGCAACAAAACCAGTACGTGTTTGCACTTTTAAAACATATAAACCTGGTTTTCCTGAAATCGCTAATATTTTTTCTAAATTCATGCTTTATTAATTATTATTAAGAATTGATTTTTTTATTATGTGTCAAAATTTTGTCAAAAACGATACCAAAACAAGTTGTTATCTTGATTTTTTACCAAAAAAACGCATTCTATAATCTTGGAATGTTTTTCCTTCCATGATATTTTTCAGCTTTCCTTTGATTAATCGTTTTTTCAAAGAAGAAATTTTGTCGGTAAACAAAATACCTTCGATATGATCGTATTCGTGTTGGATTACACGAGCAATCAAACCGTCGAAAACTTCTGTTTTCATTACAAAATCTTCTTCACAATATTCAATAGTAACTTTTTCTTTACGATATACATCCTCACGAACATCTGGAATGCTCAAACAGCCTTCATTAAACGCCCACTCTTCACCTTCTTCTTTTATAATTTTAGCATTAATAAAAGTACGTTTAAAACCTTTTAATTGATTTTGTTCATCGGCTTTTAAATCTTCGTCGTCACTAAATGGTGTTGCATCTATAACAAATAAACGTATCGCTAATCCTACTTGAGGAGCCGCTAATCCCACTCCTGAAGCGTTATACATTGTTTCGTACATGTTTGCGATCGTTTCTTTCAAATTAGGATACTCAGGAGTTATATTCTCTCCTACCTTTCTTAAAACCGGATCACCATATCCTACAATTGGTAAAATCATTGTTATTGTATTAAAAATTTATTAGGCTATTTAAAGCTATAATCCCTTAGATTAGGATTGCCAAAAATAGTAAATTTAAAACAATGCTTAAAGGATTAACAATAAATAGTCATTTAAAATTTACCCCTTAAAAAAGAGTCCTTTTTTGCCTGTTAATCCACCTCACAATTCATACCTTTGTATATTATCTAAAAAAGTATGATTTCAAGAATTCAGAAATTTGTTTCAAGTACTGAGTTTACTAATGCTCTCAAAATAACAATTTCCGCTGTTTCACCTGTTTTGTTATTTTCCTATCTAGATAATTTTGCGATTGGTTTTACTATTGCTTTAGGCGCTTTCTTTACTTTCCATAGTGACATTCCGAGCAATTTAAAACATAAAATAAATGGTTTATTAGTTACTTCATTTATTATTGCTGGAGTAAATCTGATTATAAATCTGACTTACCCATTACCCTGGTTATTTTATCCCACATTGATTGTATTAATCTTTTGTGTATCGATGATTTTAGTGTATGGACAGCGTGCAACCATGGTTTCATTTTCGGCATTATTATCTTTATCTCTTGCTTTTGCACACTTGAATACAGGATGGGAAATGCTAGAATATTCAGGACTACTATTAGCGGGTGGTTTATTTTACACTCTCATTTCAGTGATTTTTTTTCATATTAAACCCAATCGCTATGTCGAATTACAATTGGCTGAATGCATCCGACTTACCGCAAAATATCTAAAATTACGTGGTGATCTTTGGGAACTGAACTCTAATCGAAAAGCGATTACTAAAAAACAGTTGCATCTTCAGGTTGAACTAAATGTTTTGCATGAAAATATCCGAGAAATACTTATTACTAACCGAACCAAATCGGGTTCATCAGGACAAAACCGAAATTTATTATTGAGTTTTATCTCTTTGGTTGAAATCTTGGAATTAGCTATTTCAACTTCTTTTGATCATAATAAATTTCACCAAAAATTTGATGGTTATCCAAAAGCACTCGAATCCTATCAAAATTTAGCCTACAGCTTAGCTAAAAACATGAAAGCCTTGTCGAGAAGTATTGAAAACCACAAACCGTATTTGGCTGAACACAACTTAATTGAAAACTTACAACAATTTGAATTAGCGATAAACGATTATAAGAAAAATATCCAAAACGAATCTTCCTCAGAAGAGGTTTTGATGCTCATTACCATGCTCCATTATGCAGAAAAACAGGTGGAGAAAATCATTACACTTGAGCGTGCATATTCAACAAATAATAATACTAAAGATTTAATAAAAGGAAGAGATAAAGACATTGAAAAATTTATCAAACCACAGTATTATCCGCTTAGTACTTTTGTAGAAAACCTAAGTTTCAAATCGACTGTTTTTAGACATTCACTACGAATAACTATTACTATTCTTTTGGGATATATGATTGGAAAAATACTCCCTTTAGAAAATGTATACTGGATTATTTTGACGATTGTGGTTATTATGAAACAAGGTTTTGGAATCACAAATGAACGAACCTATCATCGAATAATAGGAACACTTATTGGAGGTCTTATTGCTTTTGGTATTCTATATATTGTCAAGGATTCTTATATTATTAGCACAATAGCTATCATTGCCATGTTACTGGGTTTTACCTTTAATCCAACCAATTACAAGATTGGTTCTACTTTTATTACTATTTATGTAGTTTTAATTTACGGTGTATTATCACCAGACAACGGCAATGTATTAGAATACCGAATTTTAGACACTATTGTAGGCGCTTGTTTATGCTTATTAGCTAATTATTTTTTATGGCCATCTTGGGAGTTTTTAAATCTTCCTTCCTATATTCAAAGTGCTATTGAGGCAAATCGAAACTACTTAAAAGAAATTTCTGTAATATACAACACAAAAGTGGATGTATCAACAGAATACCGACTGGCTAGAAAACAAGCCTTCATTGAAATAGGAAATCTTATGGCTTCGTTCCAACGAATGCTACAAGAACCCAAGTCTAAACAAAACAAATTGCCACAGGTTTACAAGCTAACTGTTTTAAACCATTCGTTACTTTCTTCACTAGCTTCATTGGGAACCTATATTCAATCGCATAAAACAACTGAAGCGTCTAAAGCTTTCAATGTTGTTGTAAACAAAGTGATTTCTAATTTAGAAATAGCGATGGAATTATTAAAAAATCCAAATCCAGATGCCAAAACTTTCGTGTCCAACGAAGATTTAGATCAAAGACTTACTGAATTGAAAAAAATTAGAGCAAAAGAACTCCAACAAATTCAATTAATTGACGAAGAAGCTTACCAAATAAAAATGCAAGAAGCGCAATTGGTCATCGAACAATTAATTTGGATGACTGGATTGTCCGAAAACATATTAAAAACCACACAGTTACTTACAACTGTAAAAAGAGAATCCCAACAATAAGTTGGGATTCTCTTTGATTTCTATAAAAATTAGCTTATTGTAATTTTAAAACAGTTGCTGTATGCTCTCTAACTTGTTTTAACAACTCTGGATTTTCGTTTAATTTTTGTCCGTAAGAAGGAATCATTTCTTTAAACTTAGCCTGCCATTCAGGAGTTTTCATTTCGTCTTTATAACATCTGCTAATAACATCAATCATAATAGAAACAGCTGTAGATGCACCAGGTGACGCTCCTAGTAAAACGGATAAAGTACCATCTGCAGAAGTAATAACTTCTGTTCCAAACTCTAACTTACCACCTTCTTTTTCGTCTTTTTTAATGACTTGTACACGTTGTCCTGCACGCTCTAAAACCCAATCTTTAGATCGAGCTGATGGAACATATTCTCGTAAAGCTTTTATTCTATCTGCAGGCGATTGACGTACTTGTTCAATTAAATATTTTGTTAATGGGATGTTTTTAATTCCAGCCATCACCATTGGTACAATGTTATCCAATTGAATGGATTTTGGCAAATCCGAATATTTACCATTTTTCAAAAATCGGGTAGAGAATCCTGCAAATGGACCAAAAAGCAATTGTTTTTCCCCATTAATCATTCTTGAATCAATATGTGGAACCGACATAGGTGGTGCTCCTACACTTGCTTTACCATAAACTTTAGATTCATGTTGCGCAATTACATCTGGATTGGTACAACGCAACCATTGCCCACTTACTGGAAATCCTCCAAAACCTTTTCCTTCTGGAATATCTGCTTTTTCTAACAATGGTAACGATCCTCCCCCAGCTCCAATAAAAACAAATTTTGTGTAGGCTTTTCTAACACTTCCGTCAGTCAAATTGTTTATTTTGATTCTCCAAGACTTATCTTCACGTTGTCTTAATTTTTTAACTTCATGGTGAAAGTACATGTTTACTCCTTCCATTTTAGTTAAATGACTAAACATATTTCGAGTCAATTCACCAAAATTCACATCTGTACCAATAGCCATTGTAGTACCAGCAACCTTACCTGATTCTTTTCTACCTTCCATTACTAGAGGCATCCATTTTTTTAATTCCGCAAAATCGGTGCTGAATTGCATTTCTTCAAAAAGTGGATTTGCTTGTAATACTTTGAATCGTTTAGTTAAGTATTCTACATTTTCATCTCCCCAAACAAAACTGATATGTGGAATTCTCTTGATAAAATTCTCTGGTGAAGATACTTTTCCTTGCTGTACTAAATAAGCCCAAAATTGACGAGAAACCTCAAAAGACTCTGCTATGCTAATCGCTTTATTAGGATTAATGCTCCCATCTGGTCCCTCAGGAGTATAATTCAACTCACAAAACGCTGAATGACCTGTCCCTGCATTATTCCACGCATCTGAACTTTCGGCAGCAGCATTATCTAATCTTTCGTAAATATCAATAGTTAAATCAGGTTGTAATTCTTTTAGAATCAAGCCTAGAGTTGCACTCATTATTCCAGCCCCAATAAGAACTACATCACTTTGTGATCGTATGGTTGTATCAGACATAATATTATTTTTAATCGGCGCAAAGATACTCTAATATTATTGTAATTAAAAGAGTGATTTGGATTGAAAAAGTTACATTTATCACTAAATTTTATCGTTTTAACAAAGAATTATTAAAACATTTTTCGAGATAAATAATCTTGCAACATTATAGTAGCCGAAATCTCATCAATCAATGCTTTATTTTGACGTTGTTTCTTTTTTAAACCACTATCTATCATGGTTTGAAAAGCCATTTTGGATGTAAATCGTTCATCCACACGAACTACTTTCATTTCAGGAAAATGATTGGTAAAATGAGTAACAAAACCCTTAATTATCGAAGCACTTTGAGATGGTTCTCCATTCATTTGTTTGGGTTCTCCAATCAATACCAATTCTACTTTTTCTTTTGAAAAATAATCTTTTAAAAAATCGATAGTGGTAGCCGAAGGAATCGTTGTTAAGCCCGAAGCGATGATTTGAAGCTCATCGGTAACAGCAATCCCTGTTCGTTTTTGTCCGTAATCTATAGCGAGAATTCTTGGCATTATATTTTTTTCCAAAGATACTGAATTAATAACTCAAATAAGAACCTCCCAAAAAGCAAACTAATGAAAAAACTTTCCTTTTTTGCTTTTACTTAAAAAGCCTATATTTGCCAAAAAATAAAATTAAACGATGAGCAATTTACAAACAATTATAGAACAAGCCTGGGAAAACAGAGCTTTGTTGCAAGAAGAAACAACTACTAATGCTATTAGAGAAGTAATCGAATTATTAGATTCAGGAAAATTACGTGTTGCTGAACCAAAAGGTGACGGATGGCAAGTAAACGAATGGGTTAAGAAAGCTGTAGTAATGTACTTCCCTATTCAAAAAATGGAAACTTGGGAAGCTGGAATTTTCGAATACCACGATAAAATGGAATTGAAAAAAGACTATGCTGAAAAAGGTGTTCGTGTTGTTCCTGGTGCTTCTGCTCGTTACGGTTCGTTTATTTCTAGTGGAGTTATCATGATGCCAAGTTATGTAAACATTGGTGCTTATGTTGACGCGGGAACGATGGTTGACACTTGGGCTACTGTAGGTAGTTGTGCTCAAATTGGAAAAGACGTTCACTTAAGTGGAGGTGTTGGAATTGGTGGTGTTTTAGAACCATTACAAGCTGCCCCTGTGATCATCGAGGACGGTGCTTTTATTGGTTCTCGTTGTATCGTTGTAGAAGGTGTTCACGTAGGTAAAGAAGCAGTTCTTGGTGCTAATGTTTGTTTGACTGCTTCTACAAAAATTATTGACATAACTGGTGACGAACCAGTTGAAATGAAAGGTTTTGTTCCTGCTCGTTCAGTGGTTATTCCTGGAAGTTACACTAAAAAATTCGCCGCTGGTGAATACCAAGTTCCATGTGCATTAATTATTGGTACTCGTAAACCATCAACTGACTTAAAAACATCTCTAAACAATGCGTTAAGAGAGTACGATGTAGCAGTTTAACAAAAAACTAATATTTTAAATTCCAAATTCCAATAGAAACATTAAATTGGGATTTGGAATTTTTATTTGCTCCAATTTATATAATCATTTGATTTTCTAGAAAATGAAAATACTTGTAATTCAAAACAAAATGATTGGCGATGGACTTGCTAGTTCAACTCTATGTAATACATTAAAAAATGAATTTCCAAACGCACAAATTGATTATCTCATTTATCCTTTTACAAATCCTGTTGTAGAAAACAATCCAAATATTGACAACCTAATACTTTTTACTGATGAAGAAAAAAAAAATAAACTTGAACTTCTAAAGTTTTGCTTTAAAATCAGAAAAATGAAATATGACATTGTTATCGACGCTTATGGTAAACTAGAAAGTAATTTAATTGTTGCTTTTTCGGGAGCAAAGACTAAAATTGGGTTTTACAAATATTACACCAGCTTCATCTATACTGATACCGTAATAGAACTTTCTGTGCCTAAAACTACCGCAGGATTAGCACTTGAAAATAGAATGCTCTTATTACAACCTTTAAACCTAAAAAAAACTTTAAAAATTAAACCTGAAATTTTCCTAACAGACACCGAAATCGAAAAAGGAAAACAAATATTAGTTGAAAATAAAATTGATTTAACTAATAAAATCTATATGATAGGTGTTTTAGGAAGTGGAAAAACCAAAACTTACCCAAGTACTTATATGGCTACTCTACTAGATTTCATTGTAGCAGAAACAAATGCCACATTACTTTTTAATTATATTCCCTCACAAATAAACGAAGCTCAAGAAATATTTAATTTATGCAATTCTAAAACACAGCAAAACATAAAAATCAACATTATTCCAAAAACGATAAGAGAGTTTTTATCTCTTACCCATCATTGTGACGCACTCATTGGTAACGAAGGAGGAGCTGTAAATATGGCAAAAGCATTAAACAAACCTACGTTTACCATTTTCTCAACTTGGATTATAAAAGAAGCCTGGAACTCATTTGATGACAATCAAAAAACAGTATCAGTACACTTAAAAGATTTCAAACCAGAATTATATGGAGCTAAAAATGCCAAAGAAATGAAAAACCAAGCATTAGATTTATACAATCATTTTACACCGGATTTAATTATTCCTTCTTTAACAAAATACCTAAAACTTAATTAGAATCAATCCCTTTATCAGTTCTAGTCAATTTGTTTTTTTTTGTATAATCGCGTATTTCATTATTTTTCTTCCAGGCTTCATCACTAACGTATCCTCTAGCATGATCTAAATGAATACAAATAGCACTATACCGTATTTGTTTGGATTTCAATCCATAATTAAACAAACGCTCACCCAACTCTCGGTCTTCTCCTCCATATTGCATCTCATTGTTAAATCCGTTTACAGCGATCAAATCCTCCTTCCAACCAGAAGAATTATGTCCATTCCAACTGGCATTTGTAGGAGTCACAAAATTTAACAACCTTGACCAAGCACCTCGAACTTTTAGTTTTGAGTTTTTAAATGATTTAGTTACTCCATTTTGCAATAACCATTTTACATCAAAACATTTTTGGCTAAAAATTGCTTCTTTTGAAATTATTTTTGAAGTTTCCATTGGAAGCTTGAAATAACCTCCAGAAAGAAAAAATCCTTTCTGCCTACACTTCAAATGTGTAGCAACAAAGTCATTTCGAGGAATACAATCCCCATCTGTAAAAATTAAATAGTCTGTACTAGAAGCGAGAATAGCTTTGTTTAGAATTTTAGTTTTCTGAAAACCATTGTCTTCATGCCAAACATGAACAATAGGAATAGAAACTAATTTTTTAAGTTCTTCTATTTTTTCCTTTGTTTTGTAATTTGAACCATCATCGGCTATAATAATTTCAAAGTCAGTAGTGGTTTGTACGCTAAATCCAAAAAGCACCTTTTCTAGCCACTCTTCGGCATTATAAGTACTCATTATTACAGATGCTTTCATAATATTACTGATGGTGATTTTATTTTTTCCAAAATTTAATTTTCTTTTTCAATCGCTTTTTACGGGCAAATTTTTCCTGAAATGCCTGAGTTTCCCCCCACATTTTCTCAAAAATTTCAGCTTCTGTTTTAGCGGTGTAAAGTTTTGCATATTCATTACTCATGATTGCAATCATTTCTTTATGCGGAGTAAGACGATTAAAATTTTTCATCCGTAAATTAAAATCCATAACGGTATGAAAATTCATTCGGTTTAAATCGACTAGAAAAAATTGACACTTATTTTCAGTGCCTTTTTTAATCAAGGTATTCCCTGGAGAATGGTCTAGAAATTCAATTCCTTTTTGGTGCATCTCAAAAGTAAACTGTGTAAACTGACGGATGATTACTTCTCTATCGACAAAAGTTTTGTCATCAACAAGGGCTCTAAATTCAAAAACATCCCCAAGATGTTCGCAAGCATAATAACTTTCCTTTAGTCCTATCGCATCATAGTTTTCATAAAAAGCAATAGGTTTAGGTGTCCCTATTTGCATTTCCATTAATTGAGTAGCAAATTCAAAAGAACGTTTGGCTTTTGATTTTCTAAAATAACGATATGCTATTTTATTGATAAAATGTGGAATCTTAAACGATTTGATATTAATAGTTATGCCATCTAAGTCAAAAAGCTTGATTTTATTTCTATCACCATTTCCAAAAACTTCTCCTGAACAATTAAACCCCTTAATAACATTAACTAAAGACGACTCTTTTTCAACAAAATCAGGATGAGTTTTAAACTTCATATGTATATATAAAATGCTTTCAAAAGTAACCATTTTATTTTATTAATACAATTTAAGCACTACTTTTAGAGTAGCACTCACTTTCATGGAAAATGATTTCCTATGTAAAAGAAGTTGTAAAAACACTACTAAAAATAGCTAAAGAAATTGATTCTAAATAAAAAACTAAAAACTTTTCAACAAAAGCAAGAATAATATTGGAGAAAAAAAGGTAAAAAAAATTTACCTTTTTTTATTTAAACAAATGCTTAAACCATTGCCCGAAATTTTTAAAAAAGAGCTGAGATTTAGAAAGCCTCAAATGACTATTTTGACCCATATACTGTTTTATTTCATTTAAGGTTTTAGTTGGGAAATACCCTAATTTTTTCCAACGCTCAGGTTCTATATAATAAAAATTGCTAAACTCTTTATAATTATTTTCATTCACTTTTTTCCATTTATCTAGAAAATCATTATTTACCTCATGACTATGCCCCCAATTTTCAATTTTGAACTTAATACCCTCCTCGGTTCGAGACAGAGTTTCATGTAATAATATGGTATTTGTATAGATTACACGTTGTTTAGTTTGTCTTCCCCATTTATAATTAGGGAAATTAGTCGCTACTACTAACTTGTGAGGTTTATCCACATATAAAATCCCATTAGTAGTGTACTTATATAAATTTAACCAAAAAGCACCAATTTGTATTGGTCTTTTTTCGGGATTTATCAAGTATGAATCATATTTTCTCAAATCAGCAATGAACTTCTTAAAATCTACAAAATACTCATCCGAATCAACTTGAATCAACCAATTCCCTATTCCCATTTTTTCCGAAAGCATTTTTCGTTCTCTCACTTCACATTCCATGGCGCTCAATTCTGGTACGTAAAAATTTTCTTCAAAAAGTTCTACCTTATTATCTGAATCAAAAGTAGTAAGCCATTCAAAAAATGAATCCTCTATATTAAAAGACTCTCCTTTCCAGGTTTTTCTATTTTTATCAATTGCTAAAAACACAGTATCCGCCTCATCATAAACAGATGGCAAAGAGTTTTTTAACATTTCATAATCGTACGAAACTAAATAACCTACCTGAATTTTACCCCTCATAAACTTTAATATAAATTTCTTGCAATTTACTATTTAATATTTAATTTTGCGTAATGGAGAAAAAATATGACTATTTAATTGTTGGATCTGGTTTATTTGGTAGTGTTTTTGCACATGAAATGACCAAATTGGGAAAAAAATGTCTAGTTATTGACAAAAGGAACCACAGTGGAGGGAATATATATTGTGAAAACACCGAAGATATTAATGTCCATAAATACGGAGCACATATATTTCACACCAATGATAAATTGATTTGGGAGTACGTAAATCAATTTGCCGAATTTAACAATTACATTAATTCTCCTTTATCACTCTCAAAAGGAAAACTTTACAACCTTCCTTTCAATATGAATACTTTTTATCAACTATGGGGAACCAAAACACCTCAAGAGGCTAAAAACATAATCGAATCGCAGATTGAAAATTATGGTTTTAAAGAACCTAAAAACCTCGAAGAGCAAGCACTTTCATTAGTAGGTAAAGATATTTACGAAACTCTCATTAAAGAATACACTGAAAAACAATGGGGAAGAAAAGCAACAAAACTTCCTGCATTTATCATAAAAAGACTTCCTGTTCGATTTACTTTTGACAATAATTATTTCAACGATAAATACCAGGGAATCCCTATTGGAGGTTACAATAAAATCACGGAAGGCTTGTTAAAAGGTATAGAACTACAATTAAATACTAATTTTTTCGAAAACAGAGACTATTATGAATCTCTTGCTGACAAAATAGTATTTACTGGAAAAATTGACGAATATTTTAATTTCGAATTTGGACAATTAGAATATCGTTCGTTGCGTTTTGAAACAGAAGTTCTAGATATCGAAAATTTCCAAGGAAACGCAGTCATCAATTACAATGATCTAGAAATTCCTTTCACCCGAATAATAGAACACAAACACTTTGAGTTTGGCAAACAAAAAAAAACCATCATTACAAGAGAATATCCTGAAAATTGGACTTCTGAAAAAGAAGCTTTTTATCCTGTTAATGACCCAAAAAATCAAAAAATATATCAACAATACAAACAAAAGTCAGAACAAACAAATGTTATCTTTGGTGGGCGATTAGCCGAATATAAGTATTACGACATGCACCAAATCATTGCATCAGCATTAAATACAGTAAAAAAAACAACTAATAATGGTTAAAATTTTTGTAGTTACTCACAAAGAATCTCCTCTTTTACAAAACGATTTATTTATACCCATCCAAGTAGGTACAAACCCTACTATTTCGGATAACATATTAAAAGATAATACTCTAGATAATATAGCTTCTAAAAACCCAAATTTTTGCGAACTAACCGCTACATATTGGATATGGAAAAATTATACGGAGGCTGAATATGTTGGAATATGCCATTACAGAAGGTATTTTAATTTTTACAATCCTTTCTATAATTTAAAACCATCAAAACAAAAAAAAATAACAGGAGAGGAATTTAAAAAAACCAAACTTTTCAAATCTGATCCCAAAAAAACTACTAAAAAAATCGCTTCTATTTTGCGAGAGTATGACGTAATTGTTGGTATCCCCTATAAACTAAAGAAATACACTTTAGGAATTAATTACTGTAAAGATCATAGAAAAGAAGACTGGGATGAAACAAAAAAAATAATTCTTGAAAAATTTCCAGAATACGAAGAAAGCATTAATATTCATCTTGACAATGGAAAATTATTCCATATGGGTAATATGATGTTATGCTCAAAAAAAATATTTGACGAATACCATACATGGATTTTCTCTATTCTTTTTGAGTTAGAAAAAAGAATTACGATCCCTACTGACCAATACCAAGCAAGAGTTTTTGGTTTTATTTCAGAACGACTAATTAACATGTATATTTATCACAATAAACTAAAAATAAAGTCAGTTCCTATTTATAAAATTACTGATGTGTAAACACAAAAAAGAAGGGTATTATACTTAAAAAAAACAATTCCTAAAGCTTTTTTTTTTACATTAAAAACAACAAACAAATTTCTTAAAACAACTTGTATTGAATACCTTTGCTTTTATTTAGATTCCATGCAAGATATTAATACCGAAGTACACAAAGCCTACGAAATCATTAAAGAAGGAGGTATTATCCTATACCCTACTGATACCGTTTGGGGAATTGGATGTGACGCCACAAACCCCGAAGCAATTGCCAAGATTTACAAATTAAAACAACGTGAAGAAACAAAAAGCATGATTGTTTTAGTAAATGGTGAAAGAATGATTTACAATGTTTTTAAAGAAATTCCAGAAGTCGCCTGGCAAATTATTGATCTATCTGAAAAGCCAACTACCTTAATCTTGGATCATCCTCGAAATGTTGCTAAAAACATCATTGCCGCAGACGACACCTTAGCTGTTCGATTGGTAAAAGAACCTTTTTGCTATAAGTTATTGGAGCGAATGAAAAATCCTTTGGTTTCTACATCAGCTAATATTTCTGGAGAACCTACTCCAAAATCATTTAAAGAAATCAGTCCCGAAATTATAAAAGGTGTAGACTATGTTGTAAATTTACATCGCGAAAAAATTTGCCAGAATCCGTCAACTATTATTAAGTTGACTAATGATTCTCAGGTGATGATTATTAGAAAATAATTAATGAGCCACGAATTCACGAATTACATTTAAACAAAAAAGTTTAATGACACAAATTATACACAAAGAAGAAAGTTTTCAATTAATGGGAATTCTTTTTGAAATCCATAAAAATTTAGGTGGAGGCTTTTCTGAAATTGTTTATAAAGATGCTTTAGAATATGAATTAAAAAAATTAAATATTCCTTTCGAAAGAGAAAAAGAATATACTGTTCAATACAAAGACATTATCTTAAATCATAAATTTTATGCAGATTTCGTGGTATATGATACAATTATTTTAGAACTAAAATCATGTGAAAAATTAGATTCTAAACACATTGCTCAAAGTATTAATTACTTAAAAGTTTCGTCAAACAAACTAGCAATTTTAGCCAATTTTAATAACAACTCACTTGAATACAAAAGAATAGTTTTGTAAAATCAAGGAAAAAATTTGTGCCATTTTAAAGAAAAAAATATAAATTATTTAATTCGTGAATTCGTGGCAAATAAACTATGAACTACAAAGAATCATTACATCATCCCATTTTTAAAATAATAACTCAAGCTTCACATGAAATTCAAGTTGAAAGTTACGTTATTGGTGGTTTTGTAAGAGATTTGATTTTAGGTCGTGATTTTAAAAAAGACATTGACATTGTGGCGGTGGGCAGCGGAATTGAATTAGCCTTGAAAGTATCAGAATTACTTCCTAAGAAACCAAAAGTTCAGGTATTTAAGAACTATGGAACGGCAATGTTGCGTTATGAAGACACCGAAATCGAATTTGTAGGGGCTCGTAAAGAATCCTACAACCGTGATAGCCGCAATCCAATAGTTGAAAACGGCACTCTCGAAGACGACCAAAACCGAAGAGACTTCACCATCAATGCCTTAGCTTTGTCGTTGAATGAAACAACTTTTGGAAACTTATTAGACCCATTTGACGGACTAACAGACATGAAAAACAGGATTTTAAAAACACCTTTAAATCCTGACATTACCTACTCTGATGATCCATTGCGAATGATGCGTGCTATCCGATTTGCTACCCAATTGAATTTTGATATCGAAGAAGATTCACTTAAGGCTATTTCAAAAAATGCCGAACGTATCAAAATCATTTCTGGAGAACGAATTGTTGACGAATTGAACAAAATTTTATCAACTGAGAAACCTTCTATTGGTTTTTTACACTTATACAAAACGGGACTTTTAGACATATTAATTCCTGAATTAACTGCTTTAAATCAGGTGGAAGAAATTGAAGGTCAAACGCATAAAAACAATTTTTACCATACTCTTGAAGTAGTCGACAATATTTGCCCTAATACTGATGACGTTTGGTTGCGTTGGGCGGCACTTTTGCATGATATTGGAAAAGCACCAACAAAAAAATTCAATAAAAAACAGGGCTGGACCTTTCATGGACACGAATTTTTGGGTGGAAAAATGGTCAAAAGACTATTTGAACGCCTTCACATGCCATTGAACCAAAAAATGAAATTTGTTCAAAAAATGGTCATTATGAGTTCACGACCAATTGTTTTAGCACAGGATATCGTAACAGATTCTGCTGTTCGAAGACTGGTTTTTGATGCAGGTGAAGATGTCGAAAACCTAATGACCCTTTGCGAAGCGGATATCACAACTAAAAACCCTGCGAAATTCAAGAAGTACCATAAAAATTTCGAAATAGTTCGTAAAAAAATTGTCGAAGTTGAAGAAAAAGATTCCATCCGTAATTTCCAACCACCTATTACTGGGGAACAAATTATGGAAATATTCGATTTGAAACCTTCTCGTGAAATTGGTATCCTAAAAGAAGCAGTAAAAGAAGCTATTCTGGAAGGCGAAATCCCAAATGAGTATGAAGCAGCCTACCAATTTGTTTTAAAACGTGCCGCAAAACTGGGATTAGAAAAAGTAAAATAAGTTCCAAAAAAATATAGAAAACATAAAATGAAAAAAGAGAACAAACCCGTTATCATTTGGCTACTTTCAGGCTGTGTATTAATCTTCATAATGGTTGTTGTAGGAGGAATCACAAGGTTAACAAACTCCGGTTTATCCATGACCGATTGGCACCTAATCACCGATACGCTACCGCCACTTACGGAAGCAAAATGGCAAGAAGCATTTCACCAATACAAACAGTTTCCTGAATACCAAAAAATAAATATCCATAACAACTTTACGCTTTCTGATTATAAATTTATTTATTTCTGGGAATGGTTTCATCGTTTTATTGGACGTGCTATCGGTATCGTATTTATAATCCCATTTGTCTATTTCCTGATTAAAAAGCGTTTAGACAAGGAAACCTTAAAAAAAGGCCTTATCCTCTTAGGACTGGGAGGTTTACAAGGCTTCTTCGGTTGGTTTATGGTTAAAAGCGGTTTAATCGACAATCCAGATGTAAGTCACTTTAGACTTGCGCTACACCTAACTACGGCTTTCATTACCTTTGCATATACATTTTGGGTAGCTTTAGATTTGATTTACCCTGTAAAACGAAACGTTGAAAAAACACTGCGTAGCATAGCCCGATACACACTATTTTTCCTTTTATTACAAATTATATACGGGGGTTTTGTTGCAGGTTTAAATGCAGGTTTAATTCACAATCACTGGCCATTAATGAGCGATGGGCAATTTATTCATGACAGTGTTTTCTTAGAACAAGATAGTCTTTTGTTAAGTTTCACTGAAGGAAAAAGTGGCGTACAATTCATCCATAGAACTTTAGCTTATGTTGTAACTGGTATGATTCTTTTTTTATATTACAAAAGCAGCAAATACAACATTGACTTTAACCAAAAAAGAAGCTTACAAGCACTTGTATTCCTAGTATTTGTGCAGTTTGCCCTAGGTGTATTTACATTACTTTACGGCGTACCATTATGGCTAGGATTAATTCATCAAGTAAACGCATTTTTCCTTCTATCTGCAATGACATATAGTTTGCATCGTTTTTCGAAATAACACAAATAAGTAAAAAAAACTGCACCCAGAAAGTATAAAGCTTTTTGGTGGCAGTTTTTTTTATGATATATTATTATTGATATTATACAATACTACTTTTTTTGCCTTAATACCACACCCAATTGCTTTAGTTGTTTCTGGAGAAGGAGTTTTACCACTTTCTAAAGCAGCAATAACGTTTTCAAAGTACTTTTCCTTTACATCAGCAGGACTATCTACATTATCGTCAATGGCACCAATGTATTTCACCACCCTGTTTTTATCTAATAAAAACACATGAGGTGTTTTTGTAGCACCGTATTGAGGATATTTTTTTTATCCTCGTCTAACCAAGGAAAAACGAAAGCTTTTTCTTTTGCACCTTTTAGCATCATTTCAAAGTTATCTGACGGTTAAAGTATTGGATCATTAGGGTTAATTGTTACAAAACATAACCTTTTGACTTGTATGTTTTAGCTAACTCATTAACTCGATCCTAGTATTTTTTTTGCAAATGGAAAATGATTGCAAGTAAACACCATTATAAAGTCATTTTCTTCTTATTATCAAATATGCTATACATTTTTATCATCAACTGGTTTTAATATTAAATCAGTAGCTATAACACCTACTTGATAAGACAAAGGAGTATTAAAAGTAAAAACCAAAGTTAAAAATACGGCTACCAAAAGAAATAAAAGTGAGACTTTTTTTAATAGTGTAAAATTATTATTTAATAATTAAATTGACAGGTTGGTATAATTCTTAGTAACTAGAAAATGCATTCTCGATAAAAAAAATTCACCACTTTTTGATTATTAAAGTTATCTGAATATCGCCTGAACAGCCTTTATTAACTAATGACAAGCAGCTATCATAATCTTTATTTGTAGTAAAAACATCTGAAATTTGATTACTTTTTTTGCTAAAAAAAGCAATAAGTCTACCTCATATTGACTCTTAAAATCCAAATAAAACAACACTGCTTTTGACTCATTGTTCTCTGAGTTGAGTTGCTCAAAATAAGGTAATTCTTCCACACATTGATGACGCCAAGTTGGCCAAAATTCACTACATAAGTTTCGTTTTTATCACTCAAAACCTTCTTTTATAATTCAGAATACGAGTCAAAAATAGCCACCTTTTGAGCTTGAAAAGTCATTGAAAAAACACCAAAAAAACCAACCAAACTACTTACTTCATATTAGTAATTTTGATTTTAAAGCCTCCCGAATTAACAATCTTTATATTGTTTTATCCTTCTACTTAACAAAAAATTAGTACTGTTTATTACTGAAAAAAGAGATCAAAATCACTTCTTAAAAACACATTTTCCATTATCAAAACGACACTATTTCAACTCAAAAAAAGCATCAATTTCACACTTAAAAAAACCTACTTTTCAGACTTCAAGAAACAAGATTTCTGAAATCAAAATTGACTCTAAAAAACTACCAAAATCCAACTCAAAATACGCCTCGAAATCAGCAAAAAAACACCGGAAAAAAAGCCAAAAAAAATCCAATTTTGATCTTTTAAAAAGAGTCTGAAACCAACTTAAAAATCAATCCCAAAATCAACATCAGAAAATGAAAATCAAAAAAATCATTTCAATTACTATTTTTCAGTTTCATTTTCAACTAAAAATTAAAGAAGAAATCAATACACCAAAATGCTCCTTAACATCACTTTTTTTTAGACAAAAAAATGAAATAAAATAAACTTCAAAACATCATTCTAAATCTAAAAATAAAAACTATTTTTGAAAACCATAACTTCATTATACACTCAAACCAAATTAAGAACTAAAAAATATATAAATCTTGATTTCTTTGATAAAATCCAGCAAAAATTCTTTAAAATTCTATAATTTGCAGCTATAGAAATAATCTATAATAACAATTTAAATTATTTATTTCCAGTGTTTTAAATTTACTTATTTAAATAATAAAATTAACAAATAAAAATGACCGACAACAACTTAAAAAATGCTTCATGAACTCAAAAATAACAAATACAATCAAAAAAACTAATACCATTAAATATATTTACATAAATAATAACTTTAAGTAAAAAACCATCCGTTTTAGCTTCAAAAAAAAAGCTAATTTTTAATTCTAAACAACCTCCACTCTAGCTACTTTTAGCTTCAAAAATTTACCCCTAAAAGCATCTCTCAAAAAACAACCTCTATTCTATCCATCAAAAAATACCACTCTAAAGAAATTCCGTTTTTAGATTTTTAACCTATATTTACCAGTAAGATTCATCTCTTAAAAATGCACATTTAAAAAGCTTTTTTTTCGTCATTTTTGAGACTAAAAAAAGCCCCACAAAAACACCATTTCCAACCTTCAAAAACAGCTAAAAAACGACCTGAAAAAACACCTTAAAGAAGCACCAAAAAAACATGAAAACAGAGAGAGAAAAAATGATCGATGGAGAGTATTATTTAGCGACTGACCCCGCCCTAATTAAAGACCGAAGAAGAGCTAAAAATTTGCTACACCGATTAAACATTACTGAATACCGAGTAACCAAAAAAGCAAAAGAAATTGTAAAAGAATTAATCCCGAATGCTGGTCAAAATTTATACATCGAACCTCCTTTTCATTGCGACTATGGGTACAACATTTTTTGTGGGGACAATGTTTATTTTAATGTAAACTGTGTCGTTCTCGATTGTGCAAAAGTAACTATCGGTTCGAATGTATTTATAGCACCCGGAGTTCAACTCTACACCGCTACTCACCCACTCGATGCCGAACTAAGAAAGACACTTGAAAACGCACTACCCATCTCCATAGGAAACGATTGTTGGATAGGAGGCAATTCAATTATTTGCCCCGGAGTAACAATTGGAAACGGATCTGTTATCGGAGCCGGTTCGGTGGTAACCAAAAACATCCCCGACAATTCTCTTGCAGTTGGTAATCCTGCCAAAGTAATTCGCAAACTAAATCAATAAATTCAAGAATGCTTCAACTCAACAAAATCCATCATGTTGCCATTATCTGTTCCGATTACGAAAAATCGAAACAATTCTACACTGAGATTCTCGGTTTGAAAATTATCAGAGAAGTTTATCGGGAGGAACGCCAATCTTACAAACTCGATTTGGCTTTAAACAACAATTATTGTATCGAATTATTTTCATTTCCCAATCCACCGGAAAGAATCTCCCAACCAGAGGCTTGTGGATTACGCCATTTAGCTTTTGCTGTAGAAAATTTAGACACGACTATTGCCTTTTTACACTCTAAGAATATCCATTCCGAACCTATTCGAATCGACGAATTCACAAACAAACGTTTTACTTTCATTGCTGATCCCGACAATTTACCTATTGAATTTTACGAAATTCAATAAGCTATTCTAAACTCAGATAAGACAAAATAAACCTCTACCGTTTCTAAACATTGAAAACCTCAAAATAAACTACAACCAACTGACATTCAAATCAATCTTATTTTTTTATAAAATTTCATAAATCGCATTGGGATTAAAAAGGATTAAATGTACCTTTGGCTTTTTATAAAAAACAACGATTATGGTTTATAAATTTAGAGTAATCTTAGACGCAGAAGAAGATATTTTTAGAGATATCGCGATACTTGATGATGATACTTTAGAAGATTTACACAACGCTATCTTCAACTCTTTTGGATTTGATGGTATGGAAGTCGCTTCTTTTTACACTTGTGATGAAACTTGGAATCAAGAAGATGAAATTTCACTTTTTGACACTGGTGATGTTCCTGGTGAACAACGAATCATGAGTGATTATAAACTTTCGGACATTCTTGACAAAGAAAACACTAAAATCATTTATGTTTATGATTTTATCAACATGTGGACTTTCTTAGTAGAATTGGCAGCCATTGAAGAACAAACTGCCGGAGCTATCTATCCGGAAACACTTTTCGCACATGGTGAAATGCCTGATGAAGCTTTAGAGAAAAACTTTGAAGCAGATAATGCAGATGATTTTTATGACGAATTTGAAGATGGCTTAGATGATGACGACATGGATATGTTTGAAGGAGACGACAGCTACGAAGATTACGGCTTTGAAGAAAATTGGAACTAGAATAACCCGATAAAAATTATTCAAGAGCCAAGATGAAAGACCTCTAAAAAAACAGTCTTTTTTCTTGGCTCTCGCATCTAAAAAAACAAACAAAACATGATCAACTTATTCAACGCACACATCGAAACACTTTCTATTCACAGAGTAGGAAATAAAAGCCGAAATGAGGCTATCTTTTTATCAGAGCAACCTTTTAGCTTACAAGATGAAATTGTTCCGCTTATCAAAGAATTCTTCTTGAAACCTTTCAGAGAGAAAGAAGAAAACTATTATCAATTTGCTCACGAAGTGGATTTGGATTACAATGACATGTACAAATATGCCACTGAAATTTTTGAAAACCCAAATAACACCCATGAGGTTTCTAAAAAAATCACCAAACATTTATTTGAACAATCAAATCATCCACATATAAAAAATGGAGAAGTCTATATTGCACATATTACGAATGTAAATATCGACAATACACCAGTGGATGTTGTAGGTATTTTTAAGAGCGAATTACAAACCGATTTTTTACAATTTGAAGAAAAAGCTTCTAATCTAGAAATGATTCTACAACAAGGAATCAATTTAAATAAATTAGACAAAGGCTGTTTGATTTTCAATCATAAAAAAGAAGAAGGATACAAAATCCTAACTGTTGATAGCAACCGCTATGATGCACGTTATTGGCTAGAACACTTCTTATCTGTTGATGCGTTTGAAGATGAAAACTTCATTACTAAAAAGTATCTTAAATTCTGTCAAGGATTTGCTAAAGATGTTGTTTTCCCAGCAGAAGACAAAAAAGAAGAGGTAATGTTTATGAACCGTTCTGTAAACTATTTTGCCAAAAACGATCAATTTGAAGAACAAAACTTCCTGAATGAAGTGTTAGATAATCCTGATTTGATTCCTGAGTTTAAAAATTATAAAGTAGACAAAGGTGAAAAATACAGCATTGAAGACGTTACTTCCTTCCCGATTGCTAATGCAGCCGTAAGTGATGCTAGAAAATCTATCAAAAATGTTATTAACCTTGACACCAACATTCAAATCAAAATGGATTTTATAAATCCTGAAAGTGCTGAAAAGTTTGTTGAAAAAGGATGGGACGAAGAAAAACAAATGTATTACTACTTAGTTTATTTTAACAAAGAACAAAAATCTTAGTTATCCCAATTTTACCATTTCTTTAGTTTATTTATTAATCTCCAACGGTTCATACTATTGGAGATTTTTATTTACCAACTATTTTTAAAATAAAACAAGACTTACAAAACACACAAAAACAAGTACTTAGTCGATTTTTTACGTATTTATATCTAGGTTTTAATATTTTTATAATCCCAAAACCAAATTAACCTCTAGTGCTATGGATTTTAAATTAAGTAAAACCGTTTTCATTGGAAAAAAACTATACTGTACCCTTTTTGGTCACGATATTGTTCCCTCCAGAAGTATTACTAACCATCTAAAAGAATACAAATGTAAAACATGTCAAATGGAACTTACTAATGACGAGGCAGGAGCCATAACTCTTTTAACCCCAGAATTAAGAGAAGTAAACGAAGCCTTAGTTTCCTTTTGCAAAAAAAAGCTTTTAACAAAACAATAGCACAACTTCTATTTCTACTTAGGCTATCAAATCAGGATAATTCACTATTTTTGTGTACTAAACAAAAAGTAAAATGAATCATCTTTTATTCAAAGAGAGTCCTTTTAAAACTATAATTTCTTTTCATAAACTTATTGAGTCACTGGAAGAAATTGCCTTATCAGATATTGATTATCGTTCCAATTATGCCAAATCTTTACTTAAAGAAATAGAGCCAATTCCGGAATTTAGAACTGGAATTGAAGATTTTTCAATCATAACAAATAATAAAAAAATTATTAGAAACTTACTTGCCGATTTATTCCCAACGGCATTAACTAATAATGAAATAAAAGCAGTTACCATACCTTTTCAAAATATTACTTTCAATTATTCTAAAAGATTTAAAAAAATTCTAAAAAATGCTGGCGATTTTAATTTAGTAATTGAAGATTTTAGTGATGATCAATTTTATGTTTTAAGCTGTATTCTGATTTTAAACGCTTATTACAATCAAAATTTTGATTATAACAAACCCTTATTTTATGATATTCCGGATGCTAATGGCGTAATTTATCACTATCGAATTCTATACAATGCCGATTTCGTAGATATTTACCCATTAAAAGAAGCCCCAAATTTAAGCACAGCAGACATTGACGAATTAATGGATAATTTTGAAAATGTAGTGCTGTGGAAAGAAAAATTTCCTCACGAAAGCTGGGTTTTAAAAGGATTTGGTATCATTAGCTTATTTGACGCAACTAAAGAAACTGCTATTTCAAATTTAAAGAGTAATCTTTTAAAAAGGGACAATAAAACAGAGGAAGATGAAAAATCAATTGAAAACATTTTTAGATCCTTCTTTAAAGTTCCTGATTTAAAAATTGGTATCAGTATTTATAATGAAGACGAAGCTAGATTTACAAAATTACCTTATGAAAAAACAAAAATTGACAGCTTCATCCTTCAAAACAGTAATGACACAGAATGTTGTAGTGCGTTTTTAAATTGTCCTGCTAACAAGCTTCTAGAAACTAAAGAAAACTTCATTATTTCAAATGTAGAAGCCTTTGGAGAAATCCCTGGAAATGAAAAATTTGCCCAAGTACTCCTGAATCAAAATATTAAAAGTTGCATCTTTACCCCTATTGTTAAAGACGGCAAACTCTTAGGTATCATAGAACTTGTTTCGGCTGTACCAAAACAATTAAACAGTATCAATGCTAATAATCTCAATTTAATATTACCTAATATTGTAAATACACTCGAACGCTTTAATACCGATTATCAAAATGAAATTGAAGCAATTATCCAACGTGAATATACTGCCATTCATTCAAGTGTTTCATGGAAATTTAAAGCCGAAGCTCAAAAATATTTACAAATTAACGACAATACTAAAAACTACAACTTCAAAGAAATTGTTTTCAAAGAGGTTTATCCTTTGTATGGACAAATAGATATAAATGGTTCTTCTGAACATCGAAATAATACCGTAAAAGAAGACTTAAGACTTCAATTGCAAAGTATTTTGAACATATTCGAAGTGTCAAAAACAATTCGTAGACTACCATTATTAGAACAACGAAAATTTGAACTAAATACTTTCTTTTCAGAATTAGAAAAAGATTTAAAAGCAGATACGGAACAACAAATTCAAAACTATATAGAAAAGGAAATTCACCCTTTATTGAATAACACAATTATCGATAACGAAGAGCAATTTTTAATTGATACTTACTTTAAAAATTTAGATCCTAAAACGAATCTTTTTTACCATGCTCGAAAACAATTTGACGAAGCAATGGCAATTATCAATAAAAAAATGGCCGATGTTCTTGACTATGAACAAAATGAAGCGCAACAAATTTTCCCCCACTATTTTGAACGCTTCAAAACCGATGGCGTAGAACACAATATTTATATAGGTGATTCTATTACTCCCAACCAATCGTTTGATTTAATGTATTTAAACAACTTACGATTGTGGCAATTACAAACTTTATGCAAGATGGAGTTAGAACATCATTGTCTTAAAAAGAATCTTCCTTACAAACTAGATGTAAGTTCTTTAATTTTAGTTTTTAGTTCACCTATATCGATCCGATTTAGAATGGACGAAAAACGCTTTGATGTTGACGGAACCTACAATGCTCGATATGAAGTAGTGAAAAAACGAATTGACAAAGCAAATATCAAAGGAACAAAAGAACGTATCACACAAAAAGAAAAAATAACAATTGTATATTCTCATCAATACGAAGAAGTAGAATATTTAAAATATATTAAATTCCTTCAATTTAAAGGTATTCTTGAACCTCAAATTGAACAATTTGAAGTAGAAGAACTTCAAGGTGTAAACGGATTAAAAGCGCTAAGAATTAAAGTTCTAAACACCGATGAATCATTAGAATCTCAATATACCTATAAAGATTTGCTAGACGCTATTAATTAAAGTCTATCTGAGTAAAAAGCTAGAAAAAAAGACAAAAAAGAAATAATTATCCCCACCATAAAAATATTATAAGTAATACGAAGTAATCGGTATTTCTTTTCAAGTACAACGCCCAAGAAATACAAATCTTTAATCATAGAATTATACAAATATTTATTGTCTTTTATCATTTCATTTACGGCCCATTCGTATTCATCTAATGGCATTTTGTAAAAATTTCCAAAAAATAACAGGTTCACTTTCTGGTCTTCGATATCGTTTCGGGTAAAAGTTCCACTAGTTACTTTAGGTCTTGTGGATAAAATAGCAAAAACAATAGAAATCACACTGAACATTAGCATGATAAAAGTTGGAATTACCAAATGGGCATTATTTGGACTATCCAGTTTAGGTATGATCGATGAAAGTGCAATTGAAATAATAATTGCATTTACTGACAATAAAATATTTGCTTTACTATCTGCAATACCACTTAAACGAGTATGATTACTTAATGTTACTCTAAATAAAGTATCAATTCCTCTATCTGGTTTTGGCGTTTTTGCTTGTTTTTCTTCTTTAGTTTTTTTTATTGGTTTAGGTTGATTTACCTCTTCCATTTGCGCTATTTTTTCTTTAATGATGGTAATATTTTTTTCTTTAAGAGGTTGCCAATTAGCTATAGCATAATCCGTGTAATACTGATGTAACTGTGTTAGTACTTTCAAATTTTCTTTGGCCCAAGCCAAATCATTTGGTAGTTGCTTGAATTTAAAACAATCCCATTCTTCTCTCAAAAGGTTACAACGCTCACAATAATTTGCTAATGTAAAATGATAAAAATCGGCATCTTTCATGATTTTTTCTGGCAAACTTGTTGGAACAAAATCATATTTGGTAGCTAAAATCAAATCACTCACTTTGGATATATAATCGGCTGATTTGCCTTCTTTTGTCAAATATTCTAAAGCAATTTTCACACTATTTTCCTCATGATTCTCAAAACCTTCCACATAACCTGTATCGTGAAACCATGCTGCCACTTGCAACACTTCTTGTTCATCCAAACTTATATTTTCGTGTTCTGAAAGTAATTTTACTACCTTTACTACCTCAGATGTATGATTAAAGTTATGATAAATAAATGCTTCAGAAAGCTTATCTTTGAGTAAATTTTTAACAAAATCTTGTACTTGGTCTGTAAAGCTCATAAGTGAATATTTATACTACTAAATTATGAAATTGTTTTCGGTTATACAGTTCTTAAAAATCAAAATATTTTTTATCCTTTCTATTGCGTTAGTTTTTAACATTTCTTGTTCTACTAATAGGGCTCAATATGGAAAAGATTCAATTAAAAACCTACTTACAAACGATAAGGACACCACAAAAATTGCACATCGCTTTTTTTTAATCGGAGATGCTGGAAATGCTGATCAAGAAAATGCCCAAAAGATACTTAATGCTTTACAAAATAAACTAGTAGCCTCCGACAAAAATGCAACTTTATTGTTCTTAGGAGATAATGTCTACTCAAAAGGAATACCTAATGAAAAAGACAAAAAAGCGTATAATATTGCTTTAGAAAAACTAAACAAACAATTAGCCATTACGGCAGGATTTAATGGAAAAACAATATTCATGCCTGGAAATCATGATTGGTATTCTGGAATTGATGGATTAAAACAGCAAGAAAAAATCGTTAATCAATTTCTCAATAACAAAAAAGCGTTTCTACCAGCCAATAGTTGTCCGATTGATGACCAAAAAATCAATGAGCAAATTTGTCTGATTACTATTGATAGTCAATGGTTTTTAGAGGATTGGAACAAAATTCCAACAATTAATGATGATTGTTCCATTAAAACTCGCGAAGCTTTCTTTGAAGAATTAGAAAGTATTTTAAACAAAAATCAAGACAAGACCATAATCATTGCTATGCACCATCCTTTGATGAGTAACGGAACTCATGGTGGACAATTTTCTTTAGAGAAACAATTATTTCCTCTTGAACAAAAAATTCCGCTACCTGTTTTGGGTTCTTTTATCAATTTAGTTAGAAAAACATCTGGAATTAGTCCGCAGGATATTCAAAACAAGCAATATCAAATTTTAGTTAAACGCATAAAAACTTTATTGCAAAATCAAAATCAAGTTATTGTTGTTTCTGGACACGATCACAATTTACAATACATCGAAAATCAAAACGTCAAACAAATTATAAGCGGTGCTGGTTCAAAATCAGAAGCTGCAAGAGCTATCTTTCCTAATGACTTTTCCTATGGAAAAAATGGTTTTGCGATTGTAACGGTTTATACCAATGGAAAATCAGTTGTTCAGTTTTTTGGAATTGAAAATAATGAAGTTACGAATCTGTTTGAAAAAACACTTTTAGAACCTCAAAAACGTAAACTAAATCATTACGCAACATCTTTCGCAAATACTACAAAAACTTCGATTTACAGTAGCGAGATGACTCAAAAGAGTCTCTTTCATAAATTTCTCTTTGGCAATCATTATCGACAATATTACAGTCAGTTAATTGATGCTCCAGTTGTTTCATTAGACAGTTTATATGGCGGTCTTACTCCCAATAGAACTGGAGGTGGACATCAATCTAAATCGCTACGACTTGAAACAAAAGAGGGTAAAGAATATACGATGCGCGCCTTAAAAAAGAGCGTGAGCCGATTTTTGCAAAGTGTTGCCTTCAAAGACCAATATGTAGAAAATCAATTTGAAAACACCTATGCCGAGAAATTCCTATACGATTTTTATACTACATCACATCCCTACATGAACTTAGCGATTGGAAATTTAGCCAAACCAATTGGCGTTTTCCATAGCAATCCAAAGTTATTTTACATCCCAAAACAAAAGGCCTTGGGGGATTTCAATAGTAATTTTGGTGACGAATTGTATTATGTAGAAGAAAGACCTTCAGATAGTCAAAAAGAGCTTGCTAGTTTTGGCAAATCAGGAGCCATCATTTCCACCGATGAACTCCTTGAAAATTTACAAAAAGACGAAAAATATGCTGTTGATGAACAAGAATACATCAAAGCACGATTATTTGACATGCTTATTGGCGACTGGGACAGGCACTTTGACCAATGGCGTTGGGCCGTATACAAAACAAATGATAAGGTTATTTACAAACCCATCCCTCGTGATCGTGATCAGGCCTTTACTAAATATGACGGTACTTTATTATCGCTGCTGATGAACATCCCTTCGCTTCGTCACATGCAAAGTTTTAAAAACAATATCAAAAATGTTAAATGGTTTAATAGAGAACCCTATCCATTAGATCTTGCGGTTTTGAAAAAAGCAGAGGAAAAAGATTGGATTTTTCAAGCTAAATTCATCCAAGAAAATTTAAGTGACACCAATATTGACAAAGCTTTTACTAATTTGCCAAAGGAAGTTCAAGATGGCACAATTACTTCTATAATAGAAAAATTAAAAAACAGAAAAAAACAATTAGTCAACTATGCAACGCAATACAATAGCGTTTTACAAAAAACAGCTGTTATTGTAGGAACTAATAAAAAAGACCGTTTTACAATCAATCCAATTTCAAAACATGAAGTTGAAATTTCCTCTTCCCGAATAAAAAAAGAAGGAGAAGAATTAGTTCTC
This sequence comes from Flavobacterium sp. UBA6721, assembly GCA_002454195.1. Lineage (GTDB taxonomy): Bacteria > Bacteroidota > Bacteroidia > Flavobacteriales > Flavobacteriaceae > Flavobacterium > Flavobacterium nitratireducens. The sequence continues at coordinate 16,651 of DKIJ01000033.1, read as the reverse complement.
ACTAAAAAATTCAATACCCAATCAACAAAAAGTATCTGGATATATGGTTTAGATGACGAAGATGTATTTGAATTACAAAATACGCAAAAATCGGCCATAAAAATCAAATTGATTGGAGGTCAAAACAACGACTCCTACTCTATTTCTAACGGAAAAAACATTAGTATTATCGATTTTAAAAGCAAAAACAACAATTTTAATACCGCTTCAAATACTAAAAAGCTTTTGACCGAAGACTATGAAACCAATTATTACAATTATCAAAAACCAAAATACAATGCTTTTTCGGGAATCCCTTCAATAGGATTTAATCCAGACGATGGGATTAAATTAGGTATAAATACTAATTATACTATAAATCATTTTAAGCAGAATCCTTATACTTTTAAACATATTTTCAAAGCCAACTATTATTTTGCTACAGATGGTTTTGAGTTTAATTACCAATTGGATGTTCCTAAATTAATAGGAAAATGGAATTTTGGTTTTGATACTCAATTTACAAGTCCCAATTTTGCAATCAATTATTTTGGCTATGGAAATCAAACTGCTAATACAGATGAAATCAACGGTATGAATTATAATCGGGTTAAAATTAGTATGTTAAAATTGGCTCCAAAGATTGAAAAAATAGGTCGTTTAGGGAGTAAACTAAGTTTCCAAATTGCTTATGAAAATTTTGATGTAGAAAACACCCCGGATCGTTATATTTCAATCCCCAATATTGTTAATCCTAAAATCTTTAAAAACCAACAATTTGCAGGAATAACAACACAGTACAGTTATGAAAATTACGATATACCTTCACTTCCATCCATGGGTATGGGATTTTTGATAGCGGCAAATTGGAAAATAAATACAAACAACAGCAAACAAAACTTTCCAACATTGGAATCCAAATTGAATTTCAATCATAAAATAGATGCTCAAGGCAAAATTGTTATAGCTACTTTATTGAAAGCAAAAGCAATTTTGAATTCTAATTATGAATTTTATCAAGCTGCAGCCCTAGGAGGCGATTTTGACCTTAGAGGATTTAGAAATCAACGTTTTATTGGAAATCAATCTTTTTTTCAAAGTAGTGATATCCGATTTTCCATTGGAAAAATTAAAAATAGTTTAATTCCAATGTCTTATGGATTTTTTGGTGGATATGACTACGGTAGAGTTTGGCTAGAGGGCGAAAGTTCTAACAAATGGCACCAATCCATAGGTGGTGGTTTATGGCTCAATGGTTTAAATACCCTAACCGCTCGATTAAGCTATTTTAAAGCCACTTCCGATGAAGAAGTCCGAATCGCTTTTGGTCTTGGATTTGGATTCTAATACAATGCATCCAAATCCAATTGATACAACTTACCACCTATTTTTTTCGTTTTTTCATCCACAATAAAAAGTGTTTTGTTGTCTTTAAAACAAATTGCTTCTTTTTGCGAAAAATGATTGAGTTTGACTCTGTTTACGGCACCAGAGAAAAAATTATCGGAAGTAATATTTTCAAAAATCCAGATTTGACTATGGCTAAGTAAAACCACTTTTTTACCATCATTACTAATGGCTGCACTTGTAATAGCAGCATTTTCAAAATTACCTTCTGCCTTAAACTTAGCTAACAATTTAGCGGAATGAAAACCGGATTTATTGGGTACTTTGTATAAAAATGTGGTTCCGTCAAAACCTTTACTACGGTTTTTAGTAAAAAGATAAAAGTTGTTGTTGTACTCCACAAAAGCCTCTACATCAAAAAAGAGTTGGGTCTTTTTTGGTGGAAATTCGGTTTGCTCAGGATAGGCAAAACTCACTTTATAGGAAGGTATCACCGACTCATTATCCAAGGAATCTTTAGCAATTTTATAGATTGCCAAGTCTTTTCTAATGTTGTCATTATTACCAAAATCACCTATGTATAAGTTTTCTTGACTATCTTTAGTAATATCTTCCCAATCTATATTATTAGTTTGAGAAATTGTTATTGTTTTTACAAGTTTTCCCTCCTTATTAATTCCGTAAATTTCATTAGCATTCCCACTATCTTCCAATAGCCATGCTAAATTTGAGTTATTTGTATACGTAATTCCTGAAACTTCCTTTAATTTCTTAGGCAAATCAAATAATTCATTCACAATTGGAGTTTCACTTTGACAAAAAGCAAATAAAACAGATGCTAAAATTACTAAAGAGACTTTTTTCATTTCTAATTCAATTTTTATTAATCCTATTTAAACAATTCAGGATGTTTGAAATTTCGGGTCACAAACTTAAATGCTGCACTTAAAACAAAGCCCATTGAAGTTGCTTTTTTAAAATTTAAATCATTCGTATAACGGTATAATTCTAGTTTTAATTGTTCTATGTGCGCTTCTGGAGCGATGGTATCATGAGACATGATTCTAAGAATTTTTTGAATCCTTGTTTCTGCAGAAATAATTCTTTTGGCAAGAGCGGCTCGCTCTTCATGTTTGTATTGTTCGATGGAGCTTTCTTGTAATTTATCTTTAATTAATTTAATCATAGGATAATTTTCCTTGAAAAATTGCGGCCTATAGATTTTAAAATTCCCTTCATAACACTGCTGATCAAAATCGATAGCTCTAATTTTATAAACTACTTGGTCAAAATCATGAATAGGTACAATTACATAATTATACGCACGCATATCTCCCAAAAGCCGAATCATACATCGCTCATTAAATTTTACAAACTCCTTTGCTATTTGTGATTTTTCAGTTTCAGAACAACTATGAAGCAAGCTTTCCATAAATATATCACCTGGAATTCCTATTATATGTTCTTCGATCAAGGTCTCTTGATAAACTAAAAAGTTAATTTTATCTGGTGACAATATATGTTCTAACTCCAATCCGTAAATTCGAGATGCGTCGGCTTTTTTTATGTAAAAATGTACGTAATTATCATTCAAAACATTACGTACTTTTATTCTGAAAGGTTTTGAATTTCCAAAAGTGCAATAATCAATTGCGTCTACATTTAGGAACTTAATAATATCTAAATTACCATCCGAATGCAGCAGCGAATATATCTTTTTCAAATTCAAATCAATCTCATTTCTTTCGAATTCATTATAAAACACTCTTGCCCATAATGTATCATGATCATTCTTATCATAGACATTTATAGAACCTGAAAAGCGTAATAAATCATCATATGATATAGCTACTTTAGATATCCTATCAAAACGTTCTAAATATTCAAGAAGTGATTGATTAATGGGATAAGTGGGTTTTTTGAATAAAGGTGAAATATCGCTCATGTATATGCAATTTATACAAAAATACGACTAAATTATCGGAATTCCTTTTGAATATAAAAACATAGAATATCTTAATTACGTTTCAAGAAAAATAATAAAACTTCAAAATCAAAAAGCAAACTTTAACATCTTAACAAATAAAAGAGTATTAAAAAAAAATACCTTCTAAAAAAAAAGACGCTTTTCATCGATTTTATTTTTAGATTGTAGGTATATTAGGTAATTTTTAGACAAATTTACTTAAGTAAAATTACTTAATTTAAATGTAAAAAATAAAAAACACTGATTAACTAAATCAAAATTCAATCCAAATCATTACAACACTATTTATGCAAACAAATCTGGATTTTTATTTTAAAAAAAATTTTGAAATAGGAAAATGGGATATCAACCTTAATACAAATTCAATTCTTTGGGACAATAAAGCCAAAGAAATTTTTGAAGTATCAGATTCGTTTAGCCCTTGTATTAAAAATTTAATCACTTTTTTTAATCGAAAAAATCTGATAATATTTAAAGCACTTATTAATCGTTCGATGGAGTTCGATACAGCCATAAGTGATAAATTTCAAATAATTACGGCCACAAATCGAATTAAACATTTAGAATGTGTGTGTCAAGTGGATCATCAATCGGATAAAATAAATAGAATTTATGGTTCTATTAAGGATGTCACCCATGAAGAAGAGCGAATCAAAAAATTAGAATCGGTTGTTCAAAAATATGCGTCAGTATGCTCCAGTTTACAAAAAGCAATTGTAATTATTGAGACAAAAACTGGAAAAATAACCGATTGTAACAATCAAATTTACGATCTTACAGCATTTACACAAAATGAACTAATCAATTCTAATTACAATGTATTATTCCCATCATTAAGCAAAATAGATATCGATTTGAATATCTCTTTTACGAAAGAAACAATTTTAAAAAAGAAAAGACGCTAAATTAGTTCCTATTCAAATTTCATCTGGAAAGAATTTCCTTGTAAACAATCAAAACTTTTTAGTTTGCTTTCTAAAAAAAATTGATTCTGTAGAAACCTCTGATATACTTTCTCTTATTGTCTCTAAAACGTCTGACTTAATCATTGTTACAAATCCCGATGGAGAAACAATATGGGCTAATCAGTCTTATCTGAAACTCGCTGAAACTAATTTGGAACAAATTATTGGAAAAAAAATAGATAGTCTTTGTAATAATACAGAGACAAACAATGAAAAAATAAACGATATAAAAAGAGCCATTCAGAATAAAGAAGAAATTGAAAATATATTTCAACTTACCAATAAACAAAACGAAAAATATTGGCTAAAATTAAACTTGAAACCAATTTTTGATCAAAATGGCGTTTGCACCAAATTCATTGCCATTGGCAGAGATATTACAACTACTAAAAATAAAGAAATTGAATTTGAGAACATCCTTGAAGTTACAAATCAACAAAACAATAAACTGCTAAATTTTGCTCATATTGTTTCACATAACATCCGTTCTCATACTAGCAATTTACAAATGGTTCTCGATGTGATTGAAAATACAGATAACACTACAGAAAAACTCAGTTTTATTGAAATGTTTAAAGAAGGAACCGAAAAATTATCCGAAACAATTGAAAACTTAAATGAAGTACTAACGATACAGAAAAACTCAAAAACAAAAAAAACGACTGTTCATTTAAAAACAGAAATTGAAAAAAACAGTATTCCTTTTAAAAGTAAAATTACCATTACGCACAATATCGAGGAAGATATATACTTGAAAGTTATCCCTTCCTATTTAGAAAACATTATACAAAATATTATATCTAACGCAGTTAAATATCAGTCAACTGATCGTTATCCCAAATTGGAAATTAACTTTCATACAGAAAAGCACTTCCATGTACTATCGTTCAAAGACAATGGATCAGGCATAAATATTGATAAAAACAAACATAAATTGTTTGGAATGTACAAATCGTTCCATGGAAATGAAGATGCAAAAGAAATTGGCCTATTTATTGTAAAGAATCAAATTGAAGCCATGGAAGGCAAAATCGAAATTGAAAGTAAAGAAGGAGAAAGAAGCACTTTTAAATTGTATTTTGATGAAAAACAAGATAACCTACATAATTGACGACGATAAACTATCAATAAAACTAATGAGCATGCTAATCACAAAAAATAATTTTTGTGAGGAAATCATCTCTTTTCATAATCCAAGAACCGCTCTTGATGAACTGATAAAAAATGCTGAAACCCCTTCAAAAATCCCAGATGTTATCTTATTAGACTTAAATATGCCTGTTTTGGATGGTTGGCAATTCCTGGACGAATTAGAACATATCACTTTTTCCAAAGAGATCATCATTTTCATAGTCTCTTCATCAATCGATCCTTCCGACTTAGAAATGACTAAAAATTATCCGTTGGTTAAAAACTACATCGTAAAACCACTTAATTCAGAAAAGTTAAATCAAGCTTCTTTGTTAATTGAAAAAGAAATAAAATTTTAGACTTTAAAGTGTAATACTATAAACTAAAACATCAATTTATACTAACTTTGTAAGACTATGAAAGTCTACAAATCAATACTATATTGTGTTTTAAGTGTATTTTTAAGTTCAAAAATACAGGCTCAGTTTATTAATATAGACGATGCAAAAAATGCTTCTGAACTTGTCAATGTATTGACCAATAATAGTTCATGCTTACAAATTTCAAATGAAACAGTCAAAGGAGATACGCATACATCAGCTAAAAACAGCTATGGCACATTTACCAACACTTCTTCAAATTTTCCGTTTAAATCTGGAATTATATTAAGTTCCGGCAGCAGTAGTAATGCTTCGGGGCCATTTATTAGAGACTTTAATGATGGGAATAACTCCTGGCTCGGAGATACTGATCTTAACCAAACTTTAAATATTAATTCGGTAAATGCTACAGTACTAGAATTTGACTTTATTCCCCTTACAAACAGCATCAGTTTTAATTATCTTTTAGCTTCTAATGAATACCAAGATAATTATCCTTGTGAATTCTCCGATGGTTTTGCATTTTTAATCAAAGAAAAAGGAAGTACTAATCCTTATCAAAATTTAGCAATAATTCCGGGAACAACTATTCCTGTATCCTCTTTTAACATACATCCTAAAATCGTTTTTAATGATGGTTGTGAAGCAAAAAACGAATCATATTTTGGTCAATTAAATACCAATCCAAACAATAATAGCCCCATAAATTACGCTGGACAAACTAAAATTCTAAATGCTACATCTAGTGTAATACCAGGAAAAACCTATCATATTAAATTAGTTGTTGCAGATGATCGATTTGTCTATTACGATTCGGCTATTTTTATAGAAGCGGCCAGTTTCAATTCTGAAATTGACTTAGGAGAAGATCGTTTATTAGCTTCAAATAATGCTATTTGTTATGGTGAAAATTATATAATAGCCACCCAATTATCTCCAAATTATAGCTACAAATGGTATAAAGACGGATTTCCTCTTCCCTTAGAAACTAATCCTTCTTACACAGTTACTTCAGCAGGAACTTATAGAGTTGAAGTTACTTTATCCCCTTCTACTTGTGTAGCAACAAAAGACATCAAAATTGAATACACCCCACAAATTGAACTAAAAAATAGTAGCCTATCGCTATGTGATTTTGATGGAAATGAAAAAGAAACATTTGATTTAACACAAGCAGATACTTCAATCAAAAACAATAACACCTCTTTAAGTGAGATTACTTATTATGAGAATATATTGGATGCAAAAAACAATAACAATCCTATTAGTAATCCATTACATTATACAAATCAAACTTTGACACAAACAGTAATTGCCAAAGTAACAAACTCATACAATTGTGCTTATTATGCTGAATTAACTTTGAATGTTTTAAAGACTGACAACCAACTTCCTGCAAACATTATTATAGCTGTTGAAACAACTAATTTTGGAGGGGATAATAATACTGCTACGATTGAATCTATTTCGAATGGTGATTTTGAATTTTCTATAGACGGAATATTTTATCAAAAAAGTCCTGAATTTACGAAGCTAGCACCTGGTAATTATATTGCCCGTGCCCGTGATAAAAGTTTATGTACAGAATCGGTTCCTTTTCCTTTTATTATACTAGACTATCCTCGCTTTTTCACCCCAAACGGAGATGGATATAATGATTATTGGACCATAAAAAATTTAAATACGCTTCCCCAAGCTACTATTCGTATTTTTAATCGTTTTGGAAAATTCATCAAAGAATTTCAGTCCTCAAACTTAAATTGGAACGGAACACTTAACGGTTATTTACTTCCTGCTGATGATTATTGGTTTAATTTAATTTTTGAAGATGGCAAAAGCATAAGAGGCCATTTTTCGCTAAAAAGATAAATAATAACAAATAATTTATACATTTAGCAAATGAAGAAAATTTTAATAGTATTCTTTTTTTGTGCGATGCTAAAGGGCTACGGCCAGTTTAGTAAAACTCATTATATCCCCCCACTAACTTGTCAAGATCAAGGGCTAAAAGCAGGAGATCATTATCTATATATATCCACACCTACTACTAAAAATGTGGAAATAAAAATTATTGCCATTGGTGGACAAATTATCAATGCAACGATAAACAAAAATAACCCTTACGTATTCCCAATAGGAGTTGGAGAGGATACGCAATTATTCGTTCCAAAAATTAAAACGGGACAAAACAGCAACAAAGGATACATTATTGAGGCAGACGATTTAGTGTATTGCAGTGTTAGGGTAAATGCGGGTTTAAATCAAAATAATGGTTATAATCATGCTGGTGGATTAGTCACAAAAGGAAATAGTGCCCTTGGAACCATTTTTAGACTTGGTGCAATGACAAACCCATTATTTGACAGTTCATTACTTAATTTTGCCTCTATTTTGGCAACAGACAACAACACCACTGTAACTATCTCCAATATACCTGCTGGAACAGTTTTAGCCAATGGAACAATTGTGACAGGCCCTATAACTATCAATTTAAACAAAAACGAAAGTTACATAATTGCTCTAGAAAATAATCAAAACGAAACTTCCCAAACCTCAAACAGCTCCAAAATCATTGGTGCACTTGTAACATCAAACAAAGCTATTGTTGTTAATTCTGGATCATTTGGTGGTAGTAATAGTATCGTTGTTAGGGATTTTGGCGATGGTGTTTTAAGGCCAACTGGTAGAGACATAGGTTTTGATCAAATAGTCCCAATTGAAAAAACAGGTAAAGAATATATTTTCGTAAAAGGTGTAGGACCAGATGAAATAGAACGTGTTATAATCGTAGCACATGAACCACAAACATCCATTTATTTGAATGACAAAACAGTTCCCAGTTACACACTACAAGCAGGAGAATATATTGCAATTGATGGATCTGAATTCATAAAGGACAATCTATATGTGCGATCTTCAGAAAATGTATTTGCTTACCAATGTATTGGCGGATTAAAACAAAACCCACCTCCCTATAACAATGAAAATCCGCAAAACAACCCTTTTGCAAACCAAAACTTGTTTTACGTACCTCCTATCAATTGTGCAACTCCAAATATTGTAGATAATATCCCTATGATTGAATCGATAGGTAACACTTTATATAATGGCGGTTTAAATATTATTACTGAAAAAAATGCTACTGTTTCAATAAACAATAACCCTATCAATTCAGATCCAGTTGAAGTTACAGGAAACCCTAATTTTGTTGTATATACTATCGCCAATTTGAATGGTAATATTACAATTAAATCAACTAAACAAGTTTATGTATCTTACTTTGGCACTAATAATGCAGCTACTTATGGTGGTTATTATTCAGGATTTGATTCAAAACCAGAAATCGCTTTTGATAAAATCAATATCACTACATCTTCATGTATTCCTAATATTATTTTGGATGTTAACTCAACTTTGAATTATGATAGTTATCAATGGTATTTTAATGATACCCCAATTAGCAATAGCAATTCTAACACATACAAACCAACTGAACCAGGTTACTATCAAGTAAGAGGAAGTATTACAGGATGTAACACTACACTAATCTCCGACATCATTCCCGTAAGTAATTGTACCACAGATGTCGATAATGATACTGTTAACGACAATATTGACTTGGATCATGATAATGACGGAATTACAAATTGTACCGAATCATATGGCAATCAAAACCTTAATATTTCGAACATTTCTTCTGGAAATTTAAATATTGGTTCCTATTCAAATTCTTATACTGGAACTACTAGCACTTCAACAACCACCAGCTATATACCTATTACAGGAAACTCAGACGGCAGCTTTATTTCTGACATACCTGCAGGAAAAGGAAATTTTGAAAAATACACTTTGACATTCAACAAACCTATAAGTATTGGTATCGAATATGTAACTTCTGCCAATATTACCGATTTATTAAATGCAAATGCTGAATATACAATAACAACGGATACAGATAAAACAATTACTGTACTTAATCCAAATAATGAGTTATTAATTGACACCAATTATGATGGTATTTATGAAAGTGGTGTTACTGAATATTCCTCATTTGAAATTCGCTTTCAAATCAATGGAATAACACCTTTGACTGCTGGTTCAACATCCTTTAAATTCTTAACCCATTTAGTCAATTCTATTAGTTTTACTCACAAAAATCTTTTAGATACACAAACCAATAGAACTACAATGAAATTTTTTGCAATTTGCGTACCCAAAGACTCTGATGGTGACGGAATTGTAGACCAATTAGATACTGACAGTGATAATGATAGTGTTACTGATTTAATAGAAAGCCAAGCCAATAATTTTGTTTTAAACACTAATGATGCTAATAAAAATGGTATTTATGATGTTTTCGAAACTCAATTAACTCCGATAGATACTGATGCTGACAGAATTCCAGACTATTTAGATTTAGATAGTGATAATGATGGTATTTTAGATTCTGTGGAAACCGGAAGTAATGGTACAGACACAGATAACGATGGAATAAAAAACTTTAGAGACTTGGATAGCGATGGCGATTTATGTGATGATGTTACAGAAGCAGGATTTACAAGTACAAATAGAAATCCTATTTTAGGAACTATTTTCCCAGCAACAGTTGACAACAATGGACTTGTAACAAGCCGAAATGATGGATATACAACACCTAATTCCAATTATTTGACTTCTGGTCTTATAACAATTACAAACCAACCCGAAATCATACCAATCTGTTTAAATCAAAATGCTTCAGTTTCAATAACTTCAAATGCAGAAAGGATTCAATGGCAAATTACTACCGATGGAACAAATTGGAATGATTTGAGCAACAACAGTACTTACTCTGGTGTCGATTCAAACACTTTAAATATCTCGACTGTTAAACAATCCATGAATGGTTATAAATACCGCGTATTTCTAAACAAATTAGGGAATTCCTGTGGTTTATTATCTGAAGAAACCTCATTAACTGTTTTGGATTTACCAATTGTTAAGGATATCAATATCAAACAATGCGATGATGATTTAGATTCAAGATCCTCTTTTAATCTTACGGTAAAAAACAATGAAATATCAGCTAACTACGAAAACAAGACTTTTGATTATTTCACCTCAAATTTGGCAGCTGAAACAAACAATCCTTTAGAAAAGATTACAAATCCATTAGCTTACGAAGCAGATAATGGTTCTGTAATTTGGACAAGAGTAACTAACAATAATGGTTGTTATGCTGTTGCAAAAATTAATTTGCTGGTTTCTGCCTCACAATTGCCTCCAACTTATAATCTTACATTTGAAAATTGTGACGATTATATTGATGCAACAAATGATGACTATGACAAAATAACTGCATTTGATTTTAGTAGTGCAACCAATAGCATTTTAACACTTTTACCTGAACCTAAAACAAATTATTCTATTAAATATTATTCTTCTGAAGCAGATGCTTTAGCTGAAATTAACGAAATTACAAATACTACAAGCTATCGAAATTCACTTTCGCCCAAAGAACAAAAAATTTGGGTTAGAGTTGATAATGAAATTGACAATAGCTGTTTTGGTGTTGGTCCACATGTTACTCTTATCGTAAATCCCAAACCTGATATTGATATTAACACTAATCATCTAGCCGATGTATATGTTTGCAATAATTTGCCCAATTATTTTGTAACTATCGATGCTGGCATACTGGATGGAAGTTTACCAACTATCTATAATTATGTTTGGGTCAAAGACAATCAGGTTTTACCCAACGAAAACAAAGCAACATTATCAGTCAACAAAGTTGGAACTTACACCGTAACTGTTAGCTCTCAAAAAGGGTGTAGCAGAACACGAACTATTACGGTAATTCCATCGGAAATTGCTAAAATAAGCGAAATTAAACATACAGAATTAAGCGAAAATAATTCAATTATTGTTGTAGTGGAAGGTTCAGGGAATTATGAATACAGTTTAGATGACAACACAAACTTTTATCAAGATTCTAATCAATTTGAAAATGTGAGTGCTGGTATACATCAAGTGTACATTAGAGATAAAAATGGTTGCGGGGTAGCCTATGAATCAGTTGCTATTCTGGGAATTCCTAAATTTTTCACTCCAAATAATGATGGTTACAACGATTATTGGACAATAAAAGGAATAAATTCAACTTTTAATTCTAAAACTGTCATTAATATTTTTAACAGATATGGAAAATTAATTAAAAACATTAATCCGCAAAGCCAAGGTTGGGATGGAACAATAAACGGACAACCTTTACCTGCTGATGATTATTGGTTTACTGTCAAACTTGAAAACGGGAAACAAATCAAAGGCCATTTTAGTTTGAAGCGCTAACCAGCAAAAGTAAAAAATCCCAAATTACACACTCGAATTTGGGATTTTTAATATTTCATCTAATAATGATTAGATTTTGAAACGTTTTCTATCATTTTCGTTTAAGTAAATTTTTCTTAAACGTAATGATTTTGGAGTTACTTCTACATACTCATCTTTTTGAATATATTCTAAAGCTTCCTCTAATGAGAATTTGATTGCAGGAACAATACGAGCTTTATCATCAGCTCCAGAAGAACGAACGTTAGTTAACTTTTTAGTTTTAGTAACGTTTACAGTCATATCATCAGAACGAGAGTTTTCTCCAATTACTTGACCTTCATAGATATCCTCGTTTGGATCAACAAAGAATTTACCACGATCTTGTAATTTATCTATAGAGTAAGGAATTGCTTTTCCGTTTTCCATAGAGATTAACGAACCGTTGTTACGTCCAGGAATTTCTCCTTTGTATGGTTCGTAACCAATGAAACGGTGAGACATAATCGCTTCACCAGCAGTAGCTGTAAGCAATTGATTTCTTAATCCAATAATTCCACGAGATGGAATGTTGAATTTAACAATCATACGCTCTCCTTTACCTTCCATAGAAAGCATTTCACCTTTTCTAACAGAAACAAACTCTACTGCTCTACCAGAAAGATTTTCAGGTAAATCGATAGTCAATTCCTCAATTGGCTCACATTTTACACCGTCAATTTCTTTGATAATTACTTGTGGCTGACCAATTTGTAATTCGTATCCTTCTCTTCTCATTGTTTCAATAAGAACTGACAAGTGTAATACACCACGTCCGAATACCATAAATTTATCTGCCGAATCAGTCTCAGCAACTCTCATCGCTAAGTTTTTCTCTAACTCTTTAGTCAATCTTTCACGAATGTGTCTAGAAGTAACAAATTTACCTTCTTTACCAAAGAAAGGAGAATCGTTAATTGTAAACAACATACTCATTGTAGGTTCGTCAATTGCAATAGTTTGTAAAGCTTCAGGATTCTCATAATCAGCAATAGTATCACCAATTTCAAATCCTTCAATACCCACAACTGCACAAATATCACCAGCACTTACTTCTTCTACTTTTTTACGACCTAGACCTTCAAAAGTATGTAATTCTTTTATTCTTGATTTGATAATTTTACCATCTCTCTTCACTAATGAAATTGGCATTCCTTCTTTTAAAGTACCTCTTTCTAAACGACCGATAGCAATACGTCCTGTAAATGAAGAGAAATCTAAAGAAGTAATTAACATTTGTGGAGTTCCTTCAGAAACTTTAGGAGCTGGTACATTAGCAATTACCATGTCCAATAATGGCTCAATGTTTTCTGTTTGATTTTTCCAATCGTCTGACATCCAGTTATTCTTAGCAGAACCATATACTGTAGGAAAATCCAATTGTTCTTCTGTAGCACCTAATTCAAACATCAAGTCAAAAACTTTTTCATGTACTTCTTCAGGTGTACAGTTTTCTTTATCTACTTTATTAATAACAACACAAGGCTTCAATCCTAAATCAATAGCTTTTTGTAATACAAAACGAGTTTGTGGCATTGGTCCTTCAAAAGCATCAACAAGCAAACATACACCATCGGCCATGTTCAATACACGTTCTACTTCTCCTCCAAAATCGGCGTGACCAGGAGTATCAATAATATTAATTTTTGTTCCTTTATAAGAAACAGAAACGTTCTTAGAAGTAATTGTAATACCTCTTTCTCGCTCTAAGTCGTTGTTATCAAGGATCAAATCCCCAGTATTTTCGTTTTCACGAAATAACTGACAGTGATACATAATTTTATCAACCAAAGTGGTTTTACCGTGATCGACGTGGGCAATAATTGCAATGTTTCTAATAGCTTCCATCTGTGATTTTTAATGGCTGCAAAGGTACACTTTATTTTGATATAAAAAATATTTATCAAATACTTTACAATCGACTTTAATATATATTTATTATAACAAAAACCCTTTGATATGTTAGAAAAAAAGCTTGCCTGATTTTTTTTTTTGCATAAATTTCGCTTTTAACAATTATTAATTATATTTGATTGTATGGAAAGAAAAACAAGTCAAATAACCCTAATTTACTTACTAATTGCCTTTGTTTTGGCGATTTTTCTTTATAAACTCTCCCAGCTTTTTCTAAATCCCGAATATTACCTAATTTTCAATCTAGTAAAGGATTTTACTTTAATTATAATTACAGCTTTTGCATTCAAAACTATATTAAAGAACAATGAAACAAAAAGCAAAAACATCTTTGAAAAACTAGAGAATACCAATAATGAAATTAAAGAATCCAATGAAAAATATGACATTGTAGCAAAAGCGACCAGTGACACTATTTGGGACTGGAAAATACAAGAAGATAAATTAAATTGGAGCAAAGGAATAAAAGCTGTTTTTGGCTACGAAAAAGGACAAGTTGGAGACAGTTCTAGTTGGTGGTTTGGAAACATCCATCCCGAAGACAGTATTAAAATGTCAATAAAACTCTATTCATTTATTGAACAAAAAACAGAAAAATGGCAAGATGAATATCGTTTTAGATGTGCTGATGGTTCTTACAAATATGTTTTAGATAGAGGTTTTCTTTTGAAAGATGAAAACGGCAAAGCGATTAGAATGATTGGAGCACTTCAAGATATTACTAAACAAAAAGAAGAGGAACTACGATTAAAGCTACTTGAAACAGTAATTTTACAAACAAAAGAATCAATTGTTATTACAGAAGCAAATTTTAACAAGCGATCACTTCCAAAAGTAATATACGTAAACCCCGCTTTTACTACAATGACAGGGTATACATCTGACGAAATAATCAACAACTCTTTAAATATTTTAAAAGGTCCAAACACTGAAAAAACCATTTTAAAAAGAATCTTTGAAATCATCGAAAACAAAGAAGAAGGTTTACTTGAAATTAGATGCTATAAAAAAGACAGAACAGAATTTTGGTTGCGCTTTATAATGATTCCTATATATAATACCGAAAACGAATTATCGCATTGGGTATCGATACAAAGAGATGTAACAGATGAGAAGAATCAAGAAATAGAAAAAGAACAACTAATTAAAGAATTAACACAAAACAATAAGGATTTAAAACAGTTTTCTTACATAACCTCTCATAATTTACGAGCACCAATGTCTAATTTAGTTGGGCTTTTAAATCTGATTGAAGATATCGAAATTGAAGATCAAGAACTAAAAGAAATCCTTGATGGCTTTAATAAATCAGCACATCTACTAAATGAAACAATTGAGGATTTAACAAAAGTTATGATCATAAAAGACAATGTATCTATCCAAAAAGAGTATGTATCTTTGAAAGATATATTTGATAATGTTTTTAATCAATTAACAAATCAAATAGAAATATACAATCCTATACTTAAACTAAACCTTGATAGTGTTGCCGTATTAAACACTAACAAAGCTTATTTGGAAAGTATATTATTAAATTTACTAACAAATTCACTAAAATATAGTTCCAAAGATAGAGTTTTAAAAATTTCAGTTATCGCTGAACAAATTGAAAACAGTGTAAAACTCATCTTTAAAGACAATGGAATCGGTATCGATCTTAACAAAAATAAAGACAAAATTTTTGGTTTATATCAAAGATTCCATGACTACCCTGATAGTAAAGGATTAGGATTATACCTTGTTAAATCTCAAGTAGAAGCTATGAAAGGAAATATCAGTATTGAAAGTCAAGTAAACAAAGGAACAACAATTACATTAACGTTCAAAACCAATTAACATGTTAGATTTAATCCTGTGTGTAGATGATGACCCGATCACTCTAATGTTATGTAAAAAAGTTATCATAAAAAAATCATTTTCAAATAATATTGATTCAGCAAAAAATGGAGAAGAAGCATTACAATATTTTGATTCAATTATAAACGAAGGAGGTAAGGAAGTACCACAACTAGTTTTTCTTGATTTAAACATGCCTGTAATGGATGGCTGGGATTTTTTAAACAGTTTTAATACCGAAAAATATGCAAAAGTATCTACTAAAGTAGTCGTATTATCATCAACTATCGACCCCGAAGACCATGAAAAATCAAAACAATACCCTATGGTCATTGATTTTTTACCAAAACCAATTACGACAGAAATACTGAGTTATCTACAAGAAAAGCTTGAAAACCAACAACAACCCTTTTAATTGAATTATAATTTTAAAACACAACTAAAAATATAAAAATTCAATGCATAAATAATTTGTATTAGATTAATCTAAAAGAAAATCACAACAATTTATCCTACCTGAATTACTTAGTAATAAAAAGACAATCTATACTAATTAATATAAATCTTAAATACTTACCTATATTTAAACATCAAACCCTATCCAAAAATGGATAGGGTTTGATGGTTTGCAAAATTTATTTCAAAAATTTGATTATACAATTTGCAAAAAAAAGTATCTATAATCAATTCTGGAATGTATATAAAACAAGAAAGCCCAGCTTTTACAAGCTGGGCTTCACTAAAGAAAGGCGACGACATACTCT
>DKIJ01000007.1 GCA_002454195.1 Flavobacterium sp. UBA6721 | reverse complement strand
ATTATTTAATTTCACCCAACGGGTAATAGAAATAGATTAAGAACTACACGACAACATCGAGCAACCTACTTTGTTTCTTGCCCAATCAGGACGTTTAGCGAACCATTTTTTCTGGTCTTCTTGTTCAGAATATGGATTTTTAAGTAAATTGAAAAGTTCGTTAATCAGGCTGTAATCTCCTTTGTCGGCTGCATCAATAGCAAGTTGCGCCATGTAATTACGAAGCACATATTTTGGATTAACAAGATTCATTTTTTCAGCACGTTCGGTATCTGTTTCTTTTTCTAATTGCAAACGAAGGCTGTATTTTTCAAACCATTTTGTCCAAGCTTCCGTAATTTTAGGAAATTCTTCGATGGAACTATAAAAAGCATCCTGAATAATCGTGATACCTTGTTCTGGTTTTTCTTTTTGGAAACGACTTAGGTTTCTATAGAAAATTGTCATGTCAGTTTCCGTCAAATGCAAATTGTTCTCTAATTCCTGAATGAGTTTTTGATCGTTTTCATCTTGAGTGAAAAGGCCAATTTTAGAACGCATCATGTCTAAATACTTGTTTTCGAAATTAGTACCAAAATCAGCTAAAACTTGCTCTAATCCTTCTGTTTCTTCGATTAATGGATATAAAGCATTCGCTAATTGGTACAAATTCCAAAGTACTATATTGGGTTGGTTTCCATAACGGTAACGTTTGTGTTGGGAGTCGGTAGTATTAGGAGTCCAGCCATAATCGTAACCTTCCAGCCAGCCATAAGGACCATAATCAATAGTCAAGGCTAGAATAGACATATTATCGGTGTTCATTACGCCGTGTACAAAACCCACGCGTTGCCAGTGAATGACCATTTCAAGGCTATTTTCGGCCACTTTTTTGAAAAATTTCAAATAATTTTCTTTGGATGGTTCTTCAATTTCGAGATAGAAATGTTTTATGGTATAGTTAACCAATGTTTTTAAAGTTTCAATATCATTGCGAACCGCTAGGATTTGGTAGTTTCCAAAACGTAAAAAACTAGGTGCAATGCGACTAACAATGGCTCCTTTTTCGTATGCAGGATTACCATTGTATAGTACGTCTCTTAAAACTTCATCGCCTGATAAAGCCAGAGATAAAGCTCTGGTAGTAGGAACGCCAAGATGAAACATGGCTTCGCTGCATAAATATTCCCGTATCGAAGAACGCAAAACGGCTAAACCATCGGCAGTTCTGGAATAGGGAGTTTTTCCAGCTCCTTTAAGTTGGATTGCCCAGCGTTTATCATTGTGAACAATCTCGGTTAAATTTATCGCGCGACCATCGCCTAATTGTCCGGCCCAGTTGCCAAATTGATGTCCGCCGTAACACATCGCATAAGGTTGAGTATTGGCTAAAACTTCGTTTCCAGTGAATATTTTTTTGAATTCCTCTGATAAAGCATCATCTGAAGATAATCCTAAATTTTCCAGCATCTCAGGAGAAATATGAATAATTTCAGGATTAGCAGTTTGTGTTGGGGTAACAAATGAAAAACAAGCCTGCTCGACTTGACGAACGTAGTTTTCTGTAATTGGGTCGGCGGGTAGTTCTTTGTTGAAGGTATCTTGGATGTTGAGTTTCATTGTGATTGTAATTATTGGTATTACAAAGTTAGCATTTATATTCATCATTAATAATTAAGGCGATTAAGAGTTTTTTTAAACCATATATCCGCTTCTTGGCAAGACAGGAGTCATATAAGCTTATTTTAAGAATTAGGTTTTTTAAAAGTTAATATAAGTTGTGAAAGATTAGGGAAGGCTTAATTTTATAATGGTGAAAAAAACGTTGCTTTTTTTGCGTAAGGGATAGCAGTGGAAATCCTTTTATTTTTCTTTGAAAAAAAAGAAAAATAAAAGATTGAAACGGATAGCCCGACCCTACAGGAACGAAGTGGAGGCAGGGATACGCCCAAATGCTTTTTGAGAAGTCTTAGTTTGCTGTTAAATATGATTATGTTTTTATAAATTAGACTATCTTTGCGCACCCGAATAGTCGGGAAAACAATTGGGATAAAACCTTAATATGAAGTTTGATTTATTACAAAAAGACCCACTTTCTAAAGCCAGAGCAGGAAGTATTACCACAGATCACGGTGTAATTGAAACGCCTATTTTTATGCCAGTGGGCACCGTTGCTTCGGTAAAAGGAGTGCACCAAAGAGAATTAAAAAATGATATTAATCCAGATATTATTCTAGGGAATACGTATCATTTGTATTTACGTCCGCAGACTAAAATTTTAGAGGAAGCAGGCGGATTGCATAAATTCATGAACTGGGATCGTAATATTTTGACTGATTCAGGAGGTTATCAAGTGTATTCGCTTTCTAATAGCCGAAAAATTAAGGAAGAAGGAGTAAAGTTTAAATCGCATATTGATGGTTCCTATCACACTTTTACGCCAGAGAATGTAATGGAAATTCAGCGCACAATTGGGGCTGATATTATCATGGCCTTTGACGAGTGTACACCTTATCCATGTGATTACAATTATGCAAAGCGTTCGATGCACATGACGCACCGATGGTTGGATCGTTGTATTAATCATTTAGAAAAAGTACCCGTGAAATATGGTTATGACCAAGCTTTTTTTCCTATCGTTCAAGGAAGTACTTATAAAGATTTAAGACGTCAGTCGGCAGAATATATTGCTAATTCAGGTCAAGTCGGAAATGCTATTGGAGGTCTTTCTGTAGGAGAACCAGCCGAAGAAATGTATGCTATGACTGAAGTGGTTACAGAAATTTTACCAGAAGACAAACCTCGTTACTTGATGGGAGTGGGTACACCAATTAATATTTTAGAGAATATTGCTATAGGAATTGATATGTTTGATTGTGTAATGCCTACACGTAATGCCCGTAACGGAATGTTATTTACTGCTAATGGTACCATTAATATCAAAAATAAAAAATGGGAAAATGATTTTTCGCCAATTGATGAAATGGGAATTACATTTGTAGATACAGAATATACTAAGGCTTATTTGCGTCATCTTTTTGCTGCAAATGAATTTTTAGGAAAGCAAATTGCCACCATTCACAATTTAGGTTTTTATATGTGGCTAGTTCGCGAGGCAAGAAAACATATCTTAGCTGGTGATTTTAGACCATGGAAAGAAATGATGGTGAAAAATATGAGTCAACGGTTGTAAAACAAAGCTGGAAGCTTGGAGCTGGAGGTTTTCTAACTTCTAACTTCTAACCTCTAACCTCTAACTTGAAAATATGTTAACAATACTAGATAAGTACATCTTAAAAAGATATTTAGCCACGTTTGCGGCTATGTTGTTGATGTTTATTCCTATTGGAATTATCATTGATGTCTCGGAGAAAATTAACTTTATGATCGAGAATAAAGTTCCATTTCTAGCCATTGTTATTTATTATTATCATTTTACCATTTATTTTGCAAATGCCTTATTTCCGATATTTCTTTTCTTATCGATAATTTGGTTTACTTCAAAATTGGCTAATAATACCGAAATTATTGCAATTTTAAGTTCAGGGATTTCGTTTACACGATTTTTAAGACCTTATTTTATTGGCGCTACCATAATTTCAATTTTTGTCTTATTGATGGGATTTTATGTAGTTCCAGTGTCGAGCGAAGGTTTTAATAATTTTCGTTACACCTATCTGCGAAGAGATGGAAAAGAACGTATGAGAGGGGATAATACGGATGTGTATAGAAGACTCAACGATAAAGAGTTTTTGTATGTAAGTAATTTTAATCCAGCTTCTAAGATGGCTTTTAATTTTGCTTTGGAAAAATTTGAGAAGGAAAAAATGGTTTCCAAAATTACGGCCAGCAGAATCAGATGGAATGAAAAAGATAGTACTTACACCTTGTTTGATTATACTAAAAGGACAGTAGGTAAAGTAGATGATAAACTTGAAACCGCAGCTGAAAAAAATGTAAAATTTAAATTTGAATTAGAGGATTTAACACCGGTAGTTTACATTGCCGAGACGCTGCGTTTGGATGAATTATTCGATTTTATTGATAAAGAAAAAAAGCGTGGTTCATCTAATATAAATACCTACATGGTAGTTTTATATAAAAAATTTAGTGTTCCTGTATCGGCGTTTATTTTGACAATTATAGCCGTTGCCGTTTCTTCTATGAAAAGGCGAGGAGGTATGGGTATGAACCTTAGTATTGGTATAGCCGTAGCATTCGGATTTGTGTTTTTTGATAAAATTTTTGGAGTATTGGCTGAAAAATCTACATTTTCACCTTTTGTAGCCGTATGGTTTTCAAATTTCATTTTCAGTATACTGGCTGTTTATTTACTTCGCAATGCCAAACGATAAACTTAAAAGTTATTTACACCTTCATTTAATCGTTTTTATTTGGGGTTTTACAGCTGTTTTGGGAGCTTTGATTTCTATTCCAGCCGATGAAATTGTATGGTATAGAATGCTTATGGCTTCTATTTTTTTAGGATTTTATATTGGTTTTTCTAAAAAATCATTCCGTATTACTTGGACTTCACTGTTGCAGTTAACTTTTGTAGGTTTATTAATCGCTTTGCATTGGATTTTTTTCTTTCATGCTATTCATGTTTCAAATGTTTCAATGACCTTGTCTGTCTTTTCATTAGGGGCTTTTTTAGCATCCCTCTTAGAACCTTTGTTTTATGGTAGAAAAGTATTGTGGTACGAAGTGTTTTTTGGTGTCATTATATTAGTAGCGCTTTCAATTATTATGCAAGTTGAGATGGGGTATTTAAAAGGAATGATTTACGCATTTGTTTCCATTGTTTTAGGAGTGCTATTTACCTTATTTAATGGGAAATTGATTCAAAAACATGATTCGGCAGTAATTACTTTTTACGAGTTTTTGGCTGGGGTTTTATTTATTAGCTGCTATTTTGTTTTTCAAAATAAGTTTACGCTTGATTTTTTTAATGTTTCACTGACTAATTGGTCATTGTTGTTTCTTTTGTCGTCCATTTGTACTGCATACGCTTTTACCGCCTCTGTAAAGGTGATGAAACAATTAAGCCCATATACAGTAATGCTAACAACGAATTTGGAACCCGTTTATGGTATTATTTTGGCTTTTTTCATTATTGGTGAAAAAGAAAAGATGAGTGTTTCTTTCTATGGAGGTGCGCTGCTAATAATAGCCGTAGTGATTTTGAATGGGATTTTAAAATATAAAAATTCGGGTAAAAAAAAATAGCTTTTTTTCATAAAAAGTTAGTTGTTAAATAAGATGATTAAATGGATATTTTTTGTTATTCTTTGAAAATTAGTCTAATAATGTTTTTTACTTTTTTATTTAAGGATTATTAAACAGCTTGTATCTTTGCCATCCAATACAAAAAAAAAAAATTAGCAGGTGTAAATGATTTAAAGTTTTATATTTGCACTTCCAAATAAAATAATAACGCACAAATCCTATGGAATATTTAGATTTTGAGCTTCCAATAAAAGAACTAGAAGAGCAATTAGAAAAATGCCAAATTATTGGACAAGAATCAGATGTTGATGTGACTGCTACATGTAATCAGATTAATGATAAATTAATTGAAACCAAAAAGAAGATTTACGAAAATCTTACCGCTTGGCAACGTGTACAATTATCAAGGCATCCAAGTCGTCCTTATACTTTGGATCATATAAGAGGTCTTTGTGGTGATACTTTTTTAGAGCTTCATGGAGATCGAGGTTTCAAGGATGATAAAGCGATGGTAGGTGGTTTAGGTAAAATTGGCGGTCAATCTTTTATGATTGTGGGTCAACAAAAAGGATACAATACTAAAACACGTCAATATAGAAATTTCGGGATGGCTAATCCTGAAGGATATCGTAAAGCTTTACGATTGATGAAAATGGCAGAAAAGTTTGGAATTCCAGTAGTGACTTTAATTGATACTCCAGGAGCATACCCAGGATTAGAAGCTGAAGAGCGTGGACAAGGTGAAGCTATTGCAAGAAATATTTACGAAATGGTTTTGCTTAAAGTGCCTATTATCTCTATCATTGTAGGTGAAGGTGCTTCGGGTGGAGCTTTGGGAATTGGAGTAGGAGACCGCGTTTATATGTTAGAAAACACTTGGTATTCTGTAATCTCACCAGAATCTTGTTCTTCAATTTTATGGAAAAGCTGGGAATACAAAGAGAAAGCTGCTGAAGCTTTAAAGTTGACTTCTGCCGACATGAAAAAACAAGAATTAGTGGATGATGTAATTCCAGAACCACTAGGAGGTGCTCACTATGATAGAGAAACTACTTTTAAAACAGTTGAAGAATATATCTTGAAAGGATACAATGAATTGAAAGATTTATCAACAGCTGAATTAATTGCTCAGAGAATGGATAAATACACTAAAATGGGGGAGTTTAAAGAATAACAACTACATTTTAAATATACAATCCGTCTCGTTCCTGAACGAGACGGATTTTTTTTTGGGTTATAAACAAAAAAACTTCAGTTATAAACAAGTTCTAGTAATAACTAAAGTGTGTTTTTTTTAAAATTTGTGTTACTTTCGTTGTATGGAAAATTTCAAAAATGTAAAACCGGTTAAGGTCGATAAATCTACAATAATAAACCTGGAAAAAGGGAAGTTACCTCCGCAAGCTGTTGATTTAGAGGAAGCTGTGCTTGGAGCAATGATGATTGATAAAAAAGGAGTAGATGATGTAATTGATATTCTACAACCAGATGCATTTTACAAAGATGCTCATAGACATATTTTTGAGGCTATTGTTCAATTGTTTACAGAAACACAACCAATTGACTTATTAACTGTTTCTGCCCAATTGAAGAAGAATGGAAAATTAGATGTTGCGGGTGGTGATTTTTATTTAATTCAGCTTACACAAAAAATTTCCTCTTCTGCACATATTGAATTTCACTCAAGGATTATTCTTCAGAAATTTATCCAACGAAGTTTGATTCGAATTTCAAACGAAATTATTGAAGAATCTTATGATGAAACTACTGATGTATTTGATTTATTAGATAAAGCAGAATCTAAATTATATGAAGTAACTCAGGGGAATATCAAACGTAGTTCTGAAACTGCTCAAAGTTTAGTTTTACAAGCAAAAAAGAAAATTGAAGAGATTAGTAAAAAAGAAGGTTTAAGTGGTGTTGAAACTGGGTTTACTAATTTGGATAAATTAACTTCAGGATGGCAACCAAGTGACTTGATTATTATTGCTGCGCGACCTGCGATGGGTAAAACCGCATTTGTATTGTCAATGGCTCGAAATATGGCTATCGATTACGGTCATGGTGTGGCTATTTTTTCACTTGAGATGGCATCAGTTCAGTTAATTACTCGTTTGATTTCTTCCGAAACAGGTTTGTCTTCTGAAAAATTACGTACTGGTAAATTAGAACCGCATGAGTGGACTATGTTAAGTACCAAAGTTAAAGATTTAGAAAAAGCACCATTGTTTATTGATGATACTCCTTCGCTTTCTATCTTTGATTTAAGAGCAAAAGCCAGACGTTTAGCTTCGCAACATGGAATTAAGATAATTATTATCGATTATTTGCAGTTGATGACAGCGGGTGGAAATCAAAAAGGAGGAGGGAACCGTGAGCAGGAAATATCTACAATTTCTCGAAACCTAAAAGCTTTAGCCAAAGAATTAAATGTGCCTGTAATTGCACTTTCACAATTATCGCGTGCAGTAGAAACTCGTGGTTCAAGTAAAAGGCCGTTATTATCTGACTTACGTGAATCGGGAGCTATTGAGCAAGATGCTGATATTGTATCGTTCTTGTATCGTCCAGAGTACTATAAAATTGAGGAATGGGATGATGATGAAGCTGCTCCAACAGCTGGTCAAGCCGAAATTATGATTGCAAAACACCGTAATGGAGGAATTGAAAACGTTCGTTTAAAATTCTTAGGACATTTAGGAAAGTTTGATAATTTAGATGATTATAATAGCGGATATGATGATGATTTACCGTCTTCTATGAATCAAGACGATAATTCGTTTATTACTAAAAATTTACCATCTCCTCATGAGGCTTTTGGAAGTAATTTAAATGACGATGATGATGATGATATGCCGTTTTAAGCTAAAATAAGTTATATTTGAAATTAAAACATCTCATGCTTTTTAGAAAAATAGCTTTTTTTACTATTGTTTTAGTTTCTTTCTCAGTGAAAGCTTCTTTTATTTTGTTGCCAATGGATGAAACTACGCAGCAAAATCACTTAAAAGCATACGGAATCACCTATTGGTGTTTAGAAAAAAAGTATAAAGCTAGTTGGCTGCTCAATTATCGTGGAGGTTCCTTTTTATTACCTGATGCTCCTGAAATTCGAAAAGAATGTCAGATTAGAGGTGTGAGTTTTGAACTGATTTCAGATGCTGAACAACAATCTATTTTAGACGAAATAGCAAGTCCTTCTCAAAATATGGAGAATGTTATTTTGGAAAAAGCCCCCAAAATAGCTGTTTATACTCCTAAAGGCAAACAGCCCTGGGACGATGCAGTTACACTGGTATTAACTTATGCCGAAATTCCTTTTACGGCAATTTATGATGAAGAAGTTTTAAGTGACCAATTAGTACTCTATGATTGGTTGCATTTACATCATGAAGATTTTACTGGTCAATATGGTAAATTTTATGGTTCCTATCGAAATGCTCCCTGGTATATCGAACAAAAAAAAGAGGCTGAAAACTTAGCTCAGAAATTAGGGTTTTCAAAAGTATCTCAAGAAAAAGGGGCTGTTGCAAAAAAAATTAGAGATTTTGTAGTAGGCGGAGGCTTTATGTTTGCAATGTGTTCTGCAACTGATAGTTTTGATATTGCTTTAGCTGCTGATAATATCGATATATGTGAATCGATGTTTGATGGTGACCCAAGTTCTCCTAATTACCAATCTCAACTTAATTATGGTAATTCTTTTGCTTTTAAAGATTTTATTTTAGAACGTAGACCAGATCGTTATGAGTTTTCTGATATTGATATGACCGAAAAAAGGGTTGTGCCGATGGAAAAAGATTATTTCACCCTAATGGAATTTTCGGCCAAATGGGATCCAATTCCGAGTATGTTATGTCAAAATCATACGCAGCTTATTAAAGGTTTTATGGGGCAAACCACTTCTTTTGATGCAAATCTAATTAAAACTAATGTTCTTAATCTTGGAAGCTGTGAGCTAAATGGAGAAGTGCGTTATATTCATGGACAAAAAGGAAAAGGGATGTTTAGCTTTTATGGAGGTCATGACCCTGAAGATTACCAACATAAAGTAGGAGATGCTCCCACAGTTTTAGATTTGCATCCTAATTCACCAGGGTATCGCCTGATTTTGAATAATGTATTATTTCCGGCTGCCAGAAAGAAAAAACAAAAGACTTAAAGATTATTCATCATCGAATTTTAATCTGTATTGAAATCCATTTATGTCAGTTGCCATTATGCTGTTAGAATTGATATGTTCGCTGATTATTTCAATTTCATTTGGGTCATCTTCTTTTTTGACTACGCCTATTCCTATTTCTGATTCGATATTAATATACCCACTTACGAGTTTACCATTTTCGTCCTTTCCTACGATTTCATGATCAAATTTTTTATTTTTTGATTCGGAGTGGTAGTATAGCTGTTCGTTACTTTTTTTACTTGTTTTCGTAGATGAACCTATTTTTAGATAGGAGGGTATGGTTTTTTCTTTATCGGTATTTTGATTTCCTTCATTCAAACATGAAGTTACAATAATGGGTAATCCAATAAAAAACACTCTAAAATAACTATTTAGGGGGATCATAGTTTTCGTTTATTGTTTCAATTTGTTTTGGTATGGAACAAATTTAGAACGAATAAAGGAGGTTTTTTTACGGAAAACCGTAAATTGGTTTGGTTATTTTATTTAGATTCTGTTTATTGGCAATTAAATCAAGCCTAAATCTTTTGTTATAGCAATTAAATGAACATTATTGTTAGCTTTAAAGTAAGTTTTGAGTTTGTTAATTCTTTTTTCAATACTACTATTGCTATTTGGTTGGATTTCTAATTTTTTGAATTCGGTAGTAATTTCGGATATTATATACCCTTTAGACAATAGTTGTAGTAATTGAATGTCATAGGCTTCTATTTCTATTATTGCTTTTTTATTAAAAGAGTGTTTTTGATCTTCAGGTAGGAGAATCCTTTTGTTGTTTTTGTACGTTTCTAATACAGCAGTTTTTAAATCGTTTATGCTATTTCTACCTTTTACAACATAAGCATTGATTTTTTGATTATTAAAAAGAGAATTTATTTTGAATGATTTGTCCTCTATGGAGAATATTATGGTTTTTATTTCTGGTTGAATTTTTTTTATAGCAGTTATTAGTTCTTCACCATTTTTAATTTTGTTTTCACGATGGTCTTCTTTAAATGATAGGTCGCTTATTATGAGTTCAAATGGTATTTTGTCATGTTGGGCTTTTTTTATTTTTATAATAGCTTCATCACAATATTTTACATGTTCAATTTGAGGAATAGCTAATTTCTCTAATGTCGTTTTTATAGTTTCTATGATAGAATCTAAATCTTCTACTATTAATACTTTTTGAAACATAAATAGGATTGTTATGTTGGAATAGTGATATTGGATTTTAATCCTTTATTTTGGTTTTTCTCAAATGTAATTTTTCCATTGATAGTAGAAATTCTATTTTCGATATTTTGAAGTCCATTTTTCTTAATAGGTTTTTCAAAATCAATTCCTATACCATTATCGTAATAATTAACGTGTAATTTGTTTTCTTTCCTTTTAAAGGAAATAAGAACAAGTGTGCTTTTACTATGTTTTTTCATGTTTACTAAAAGTTCCTGAATTACTCTATAAATGGTGATTTTTTTTAATTTAGAAATTCTTGACCAATCAAGTTCCTCTAAACCATTGATTATAATATTTGTTGTTTTACTATTAAAGCTAGCGATCATTTCTTTTAAGTTTTCAGAAAATAGATGCTCTGTTTCTATATAGTTGTTTTCTCTTGATATATTTCTGGTAGTTGCATATATGTTATCTAAGTTCTCTAACAGTTTTTCTGATACATTCGGTGAGGATAAATCTTGTGTTTCAGCAAAATTAATTGTCTGATAGATTTCATTAGCCAATTCATCGTGCAGTTTTTTTGCAATCCTTGTTTCAGTATTGTAGGCAGTTTGTAGTTTCTCCTTTTTGTTTTTTTCGATAAGGTAATAATAAATAATACCTGTAATTATTAATAGTATAGTGATAACAAAAGTTGTTATAATATTTTTGTTTCTCTCTTGAGCAGTCAGTAATTCTCGTTCTGTTTTTAATTTTATATTCTCTTCTTTCTCTTTTTTAGAATCGAATTTTAGTTTTGCAAAGAAATTTTTTGCTTTTTGCCTAATATCGGTTATACTATCATTTAGAGAGATGTATTTTAACGCATATTTTTTAGATTCACTTCCTTCAGTGTTTTTAATCAATAGACTCAATGCTATTAAGCGGTCATCGGGATTATTGTATTCAGTAGCTTTTTGATATAATAATTTGGCATAATGTAAAGCTGTTTTTTTGTCCTTTTCTAAGTAATATTCGTGTAGATTATAATAATTAGCTGTTATATCATAGTTATTGTCTGCTGTAGAATCCATGTTTGAAAATAATTTTAATGATTTTTTGAGATAGCTCAATGCGATTGTGTTTCCGAGTTTAAAATAGCAATAGCCAATATCATTTAAAATTCCTGCTTTATAATATGTATGATTTTGAATTGTTTGGTCTTTTAATAAAGGAAGTAAAATGTTAAGAGCTTTCTTGTATTGTTTTTCTTCTTTATAAGTATGTCCAATATTTATCACGCTTAGTAGTTTTCTTCTTTTGTCAAGATAGTAGGTAGCTGTTTTTTTGTAGTAAAATCGGGCTTCACTATAAATTTTCTGAGACATATAGTTATACGCTAAAAGGTTGTAGAATTTGTACTTGTATTTTTTTTTGTTTATTCTTTCAAAAGAATTAAGTGCTTCTACAATTGAATTTTCAGCACCAGCATAATCCCCTTTCATTTGTTGTGAAGCTACAATAATAAACATGTTAGTAGCATATTTTTTTAGCTCCAATTTAGGATTAATATCTAATCTTATTTTGTTGGAATAATAAAAAGCGCTATCGTATTTATTGTTGTCATAATAGTTATTGGCAAGTTGGTAGTATTTGTCAACTTGTTTTTTATCTTTCGATACATCAATAGGCTCTCTCTTTTGCACACAAGCGTTAAGGAAAAGAGTTATTATAAGGGGAAAAAAATATTTAATTTTTTTGGGGTACTTTTGGTAATTCATAGTAAGGAAATCTAGTACTAAAATACTATTTTTCGTTAAAATTTAAGGTGGTTTATATTGAAAATAGTAGGGTGTATTTGAATTCAATTTATTGTAAATAAAAAAACCTCATCACGCATAGGCGGATGAGGTTTTCTATATAAGTAAGTAGTCTTAAATTGAGTTGATAAAACGTTTATTTTACTTTGTTAAGTACTGCTTTGAAAGCTTCTGGGTGGTTCATTGCTAAATCTGCAAGAACTTTTCTGTTCAATTCGATTCCGTTAGCTTTTACTTTACCCATGAATTGAGAATAAGACATTCCTTCTAATCTAGCTCCAGCGTTAATACGTTGAATCCAAAGTGAACGGAAGTTTCTTTTGTTTTGCTTTCTGTCACGGTAAGCATAAAGCATTGCTTTTTCTACCGCGTTTTTAGCTACTGTCCAAACGTTTTTACGACGACCAAAGAAACCTTTGGCTTGTTTCATTATTTTTTTTCTTCTTGCTCTTTTAGCAACTGAATTTACCGATCTTGGCATAATTTTTACTTTTATTTTTGTAGCAGGCGACCCGAATTTAATCAAAGGTACTTATTGGCCATACTCCAAGGTTATTAAATTGTTTTAACCTAAAGAAATTTATCTAAAGACTTTTGTCGATTAGATAATTCTTAATTGTTGTTTGATACTTTTCATATCTGTAGAGTGAACTAGCGCTGAGTGTGTCAAAGCTAATTTACGTTTCTTAGATTTTTTAGTCAAGATGTGACTTTTAAAAGCATGCTTTCTTTTAATCTTTCCAGAGCCAGTAACTTTAAAACGTTTCTTAGCGCTAGATTTTGTTTTCATTTTAGGCATTTTTCCTAGTTTTTTGAATTTATTCTTACTTACTTATTTTATGTTTAGTTTAAAATAAAAGCGGTTACACTTATTGTTTTAAACTTTAACTATTTCTTTTTCTTAGGAGCAATGAACATAATCATTCTTTTTCCTTCAAGAACAGGCAAAGCTTCTACTTTACCAAATTCTTCTAAATCTGTTGCTAATCTTAATAATAAGATTTGACCTTGATCTTTATAAATAATAGAACGTCCTTTAAAGAAAACAAATGCTTTTAGTTTAGCTCCTTCTTTTAGGAATTTCTCTGCGTTCTTTCTTTTAAATTCATAATCATGCTCATCTGTTTGAGGACCGAAACGAATTTCTTTAACGACAACCTGTGAGGATTTCGCTTTTAGAATTTTTTCTCGTTTTTTCTGCTCATAAACAAACTTTTTGTAATCCATGATTTTACAAACCGGTGGATCAGCATTTGGCGAAATTTCGACTAAATCTAATTCAAGTTGATCAGCTAATCGCAAAGCATCTGCTGTTTTAAAAACTCCGGGCTCTACATTTTCACCTACTAGTCGTACTTCTGGCACACGAATAAGGTTGTTTATTCTGTGCGCATCTTTTTTTTCTACTCGAGGTTGGAAACCTCTATTGTTTCTTATTGCTATGGCTATAAAATTTAAGTTAAACAGTAAATACTTTTAATGTCTTGTTTATTTCTTCGTTTACAATTCTGACAAATTCTTCAATTGTAACGCTGATGTTTCCTTTTCCTTCTTGACCTTGGCGGCGTATAGAAATTGTTCCGTTTTTCTCCTCTTCCTCTCCAACAATCAGCATAAATGGGATTTTTTGCAACTCCGCATCTCTGATTTTTTTACCAATTGTTTCGTTTCGGTTGTCAATTAGCCCGCGAATTTCGTGATTTTCTAGCAATTCTAAAACTTTTTTGGCATAATTTTCATATTTCTCGCTCAAAGACAAGATTATAGCCTGTTCTGGCATTAACCATAAGGGGAAATTTCCTGCTGTGTGTTCTAGTAAAATTGCTATGAAGCGTTCCATAGAACCAAAAGGAGCACGGTGAATCATCACTGGTCGGTGAAGTTCATTGTCTGATCCTTTGTATGTTAGTTCAAAACGCTCTGGAAGGTTGTAGTCAACTTGGATTGTTCCTAATTGCCATTGTCTCCCTAAAGCATCTTTTACCATGAAATCCAGTTTAGGTCCGTAGAAAGCTGCTTCACCGTATTCGACAACAGTATTTAATCCCTTGTCACGTGCAGCATTAATAATAGCATTCTCAGCTTTTTCCCAGTTTTCGTCTGTTCCTATGTATTTTTCTCTGTTTTCTGGATCTCTTAATGAAACCTGAGCAGTGAAGTTTTCAAATCCTAATGAACCAAAGACATATAATACAAGGTCGATTACTTTTTTGAACTCGTCGTCTAATTGTTCCGGAGTACAAAAAATATGAGCATCATCCTGAGTAAATCCGCGTACACGTGTTAATCCGTGTAATTCCCCTGATTGCTCGTATCTGTAAACAGTACCAAATTCAGCGTAACGTTTTGGTAAATCTTTGTATGACCAAGGTCTTGTGTTGTAAATCTCACAGTGGTGAGGACAGTTCATAGGTTTTAATAAGAACTCTTCGCCTTCTGCTGGAGTATTTATGGGTTGGAAGCTGTCCGCGCCATATTTCGCATAATGACCAGAAGTAACATATAGTTCTTTTTGACCAATATGAGGAGTAACAACTTGCTCATAACCTGCTTTTTTTTGAGCTCTTTTTAAGAATTGCTCTAATCGGTCTCTTAAAGCAGCTCCTTTAGGTAGCCATAAAGGTAAGCCTTGACCCACTTTTTGAGAAAAAGCAAATAATTCTAACTCTTTGCCCAGTTTTCTGTGGTCGCGACGTTTCGCTTCTTCTAATAATTCTAAATATTCTGTTAGGTCTTTCTGTTTTGGAAATGAAACACCATAAACTCTTGTTAATTGTTTGTTTTTTTCATCACCTCTCCAATAAGCACCAGCAACACTCATGACTTTCATGGCTTTGATAAGTCCTGTATTTGGGATATGTCCGCCTCTACATAAGTCGGTAAAGGTATCGTGGTCACAAAAAGTTATTGTTCCGTCTTCTAAATTCGTAATCAACTCAGTTTTGTAAACATTGTCTTTGTATAACTCTAATGCTTCAGCCTTGGAAACAGGTCTTAGTTTAAATTCGTGTTTACCTCTAGAAATTTCAAGGACTCTGTCTTCGATTTTCTTGAAATCAGCTTCAGTTATTTTTTGGTCTTCAAAATCTACGTCATAATAGAATCCGTTAGCAATAGCAGGTCCAAGAGTTAATTTGATTCCTGGGAACATTTCTTCTAATGCTTGAGCCATTACATGCGAAGTAGAATGCCAGAAAGCTTTTTTACCTTCCAGATCGTTCCAGGTATATAATATAAGACTGCCGTCGGTTGTTAGTGGTGTTACTGTTTCAATAGTTGTACCATTGAAAGAAGCCGAAATTACATTTCTTGCAAATCCTTCGCTAATGCTTTTAGCAACATCCATTGGAGTTGTGCCTTGTGCAAACTCTCTAACTGACCCATCGGGCAAAGTAATCTTAATCATTGTTAGTTTAATTTTGAGATTGCAAATATATAGTATTCAAAAAATACATACAATATATATTATAGTATAGTGTGTTTCTTTTTGGTTATTGTGTATAGGTGTGTTTTTCAGGAGCTATTTCCTGCTATTCATTTCAATCTTATTGTTTTTCAAGAAAAAAACAATAAGGATTTCCATTTCTATCAGGGCTAGGGCAGTTGCTTAAAATGAAGCTTCTACTATTATATATAGTGTAAAATCCTTTATATTCTTTATTTGTTTAAAATCTCCTTTTCTACTATGAAGTATAGTAAT
>DKIJ01000037.1 GCA_002454195.1 Flavobacterium sp. UBA6721 | reverse complement strand
CTACAGAGATTACCAATAGAACCAATGCTGATTTATTGAAAGAGGATTTGGTAAACAAAAGTATAAATGTAACAACGGATGGAGCATCGGATACCAAATATCCAAGCGTGAAATCTGTTAAGACGTATGTTGATGCGAGTACATCAGCAGCCAGTACAGCCTTGGCAGCAGAAGTAACCAGAGCTACAGCTGCAGAAGGCACTTTGACCACGAACCTGACAGCAGAAGCTACCACAAGAGGTACAGCAGTTACTACGTTAACCACCAACTTGGCATCAGAAGTAACCAGAGCCACTGCAGCAGAGGGAACATTGACCACCAATTTGGCAGCGGAAGTAAGCAGAGCCACTGCAGCGGAAGCCACCAAGGAATTGTTGGTGAACAAGAGTACTAGTGTTACAGCTGATGGTACATCAGATACAAAATACTCAAGTGTAAAATCGGTTAAGGATTATGTTGATGCGAGCACTTCTGCAGCAAGCACCGCCTTGGCAACAGAAACGGCAGCAAGAATAGCTGCAGACAATACCTTGACGACTAATTTAAATTCAGAAATTTCAACTAGATCTACAGCGGTTTCTACGTTGACCACAAACTTGGCATCTGAAGCATCAACAAGATTATCGGCTGACACAACATTAACCAATAATTTAGTAACAGAAGTGACAACAAGAGCATCTGCAGTATCTACGTTGACTACTAATCTAGACAACGAAATTACAAGAGCTACAAATGCAGAAGTTACTTTGACGACAAATCTTGCATTAGAAAAGACTAGAGCTATCGGAGTGGAAGCGACTAAGGAAAATGCAGCAAACAAGAGTGTAGATGGTACTTTAGCATCGAATTCTGATATTAAATTCCCCACGGAGAAAGCAGTAAAAACTTATGTTGATGCAGCTTTTGCTAGTGCAACTGATGCATTAGCGTTGATAACAGCTGAAACAAATAGAGCAAAAGCTGCTGAGAGTGCCATTACATCTAATTTGAATACTGAAAAATCGAATAGAATTCTAGGTGATAATGCTTTAGCAGCAGATTTACAAACAGAAATGGATCGTGCAATTGCAGCTGAGGATACTAAAGAAATGTTAATAAACAAAAGTATCAATGTTACTACTGATGGAACTTCGAACATTAAATATCCATCAGTAAAAGCTGTGAAAACCTATGTTGATACTGAAGTAAATTCTATTAAAACTTTGACGGACGGAAAAATCTACCTTGGAAACGCTAGTAATGTGGCTACACAAGTTACTATATCAGGAGAGGCCACAATGGATAATACAGGTAGCGTTACTTTAAATAATGGTGCAGTGATTGGTAAAGTTTTGACTGGTTTTACGACTACTACTGGTGCAGTAAGTTCTAGTGATTCTGTTTTGGGAGCGATTCAAAAAATTGAAGGAAATAAATCAACGGATGTTTTTGCGGATAGATCCTCTGATATAAAATATCCAAGTGCTAAAGCGGTTAAAACTTATGTAGATACCTACTCTACAATTAATGCCATAAGCACCATAACGGCTAATTATACAGCATTAATCACAGACTATACAATTTTATCTAATAGTTCTGCTGGTGGATTTACTCTTACATTACCAAGTCCTGCATCGGCTACGGGTAAAGTTTATGTGATTCGTAAGACGGATGAGACTACAAATTTGTTAAGTTTTAGTCCAGCTTTAAAATTGACAGAAACAACATCAATTACATCTATAAATTATCCAAAAACAATAAGAATTCAGTCTAACGGTACTTCTTGGTACATAATTGACTAATAAGATTATATTTTAACAACATTAAACAAAATAATATGAGGCCTATTATATTTTTAAAAAGAGTAGCCATTTCCATTATTTTTTGGTTTTCTATAGTCTCTGTTTCAGCACAGGTGACACAGAAAATAGGAGGAAATCCCTATGCAATCGATCCTAAGGCTGTTTTGGAATTAGAAAGTACCACCAAGGGATTTTTACTTCCTCGTATGACAGCTGCTCAAATGGCCGCCATAACAAGTCCAACATCAGGTATGATGATTTATTGTACAGATTGTGGTGTTGGGGCTGATGGAGAATTAAGGATATCATATAATGGCACCTGGCAAACTTTTAAAGGAAATTTAACAGGAAACATAACTGGTAATGCAGCTACTGTATCTACCAATGCTAATTTAACTGGTCCTATAACTAGTTCTGGTAATACAACTACGGTAGCATCTCAAACCGGAACGGGTACGAAATTTGTTATGGATACGGCTCCCACTTTGGTTACACCAAATCTGGGTGTGGCAACGGCAACTAGCGTAAATGGTACTTCTATTCCGACCTCAAAAACACTAGTGGTAACAACTGATAAATTGAGTGTGCTCTCAGCTACTACATCAGCTGAATTAGCTGGGGTTGTTTCAGACGAGACAGGAACAGGATCGGTTGTTTTATCTGTCTCTCCAGCTTTGACCGGAACGCCAACGGCACCAACAGCTACCGCAGGAACAAGTACAACACAACTTGCTACTACTGCTTTTGTGGCTGCAGCTAATACAACCAATGCCAATTTAACCGGACCAATTACAAGTGTTGGAAATGCCACGGCTGTGGCTTCTCAAACCGGAACGGGTACTAAATTTGTCATGGACACGGCTCCCACTTTGGTTACACCAGATTTGGGTGTGGCAACGGCTACTTCGATTAATAAAGTGGCTATAACTGCTCCTACAACCAGTGCAACTTTAACATTAGCTAATGGAAGTACTTTAGCAACTGCAGGTGCATTTTCACAAACATTAACGGCAACAGCTGCTACAAATGTTACTTTGCCTACAACAGGGACATTGGCCACTTTGGCGGGAACAGAAACCCTTACCAATAAAACCTTGACTGCACCTGTAATGACCGCACCAGTTCTGGGAACACCAGCTTCAGGAACTTTGACTAATGCTACGGGCTTGCCACTCACAACTGGAGTAGTAGGAATTTTACCAATTGCAAACGGTGGAACAGGTTCATCTACCCAAAATTTTGTGGATTTGACAACTGCCCAAACAGTTGCTGGTGTTAAAACATTTAGCAGTGATGCAATTGTTCACGGATTAACTGTAGGAACTGGTACTGATACTGTAGAAAGTACAGTTTTAGGTAATCTAGCTCTTTCCAGTAATACAACGGGCACTCGTAATACTGCCATTGGATTAAGAGCACTTAAAGTAAATACAACGGGTGGGCAAAATACAGCAACTGGTTTTATGGCTCTTGATTCAAATACTACGGGTATTAATAATGCTGCTTTTGGCGCGCAGTCTATTCAATTAAATACGATTGGATCCAACAATACAGCGAGTGGTTATTTATCTCTTAATAAAAATACATCAGGAGGGTTTAACACAGCTATGGGTACTAAATCTCTTTTTGAAAGTTTAACAGGGGGCTATAATGCAGCTTTTGGTAACAATGCTTTATTGTCAAATACATCTGGAATAGGAAATTCTGCCTTGGGTTCTGGAGCTGATGTAGCTTCTGGAGATTTGACTAATGCTACAGCTATTGGATATAATTCGGTAGTTACAGCCAGTAACACTATTCAGTTGGGGAGTACAAGCGTAATAAATGTAAAAACAAGTGGAACTTTAACTGCAGATGCCGTTACCTATCCAAAAGCGCACGGTACAAGCGGACAAGTATTATCTACAACGGGAAGCGGAACATTGGTTTGGATAACAGCTTCGGTTCTAGATGTAGTAGATGAATTTACAGCAACAGCTGCACAAACCAGTTTTACATTGACACAAACTCCATCAGTAAACAGTAAAGTGAAAATGTTTATTAATGGTATCAGAATAAGTAATACGGCTTATTCATTGAGTGGCACTACTATCACATATGTTCCTGCTAACAATGGTTCATACACATTAACTGTAGGTGATCGTATTCAATTGGATTACTTTAAGTAATATTTCATTTGAGTGATTGAAAATGTAGTCTTAATTAAAAGTTAATGTCTTTTGAATTACTTTGTCAAATAAATAATACGTGTTCGCAACGATTAATGGAATATTCTATTGCTTCATTTTAATATTGAAAAATTTTTTAAAAAAAATATGAAAAAACTTTACTTTTTATTTTTGTCTTTAGTTATGGTTACTGTCCATTCTCAATCCCAAGTAACTACCTCTGATAAAGACCAGTTAGTACAAAAGTGTTTGACTTTTCAGCCTCTGGTAGATAAAATCCCTGCTCAAGTTCAAGTATTGATGACGGAGTATTATATTCTAGGCAACAACATGGGAGCTGATTTTTCTCAAAATCTCATTGTGAATGGCAAGAGAATCTCCTTTCTTACCAAAGCAGACTTAAGTCCTGCAAAACCTTTTTTTATTTTCTTCACATTGAATGTTGATAATGATAAAGCGTTTGTTAGGTACTATTTTACTTATACTAGTAATGGTGTGGAAACTACAATTCCTATTACTATTGATTTTGTAAAAACGAACTCGGTATGGCAAGTGCTTCAATATACGATTTAAAAGAAACAAATAAATATGACTCTTAAAATTACACCAACCAATATTGTTTTCAAAATAGTATTAGGTTTTTTCCTGTTTTCTTTTCAAATCAATGCGCAGACTAATAGGATTTTAAATAACGGACAAAGAAGAATTGGAAACGGAGCGGAAAATTCGATAAACCCTCAGGGTAACATGCAACAGCCTTTTTATTTCAATAATACTAATGGTTGGACTAAATTAACCTATAACACCCTTCCGTTAGACATTAAATGGGGAGTTGGTGGTGACGGTACTAATAATTGGAATACTAATGGAAGTTTAGTAGAAAATCCCTCTGTTACTGATCCTGTTTCTGGTACTAATCCTAGTTACGATTACAGCGGATTTACAATCACAAATGCATCCACTGGCGATGGTGTGGGAGTTATTAAATGGGCTGGAAAGATTACTATTGGGACTCAATTATTCCTTGTCGAAAACACTTATACGCTTGGGTCAACTGATGGTTTCTTTCGGATAAAAACAAAAATTACTAATTTAAGCGCCACTACTGCAACTAATGTAAGACTTTGGGTGGGTACACGTGATGATTGGATAGGCCAAACTGATCAACCAACTAAAGAGAGAGGTAATTTAGTTGATGGTGCCTTTACGATAATACCAACTCAGGCAACACAAGCAAAAGCCATCAAGGTAAGTTCAGGAAATGAGGCAATTTTGATGTTCAGTAATTCTTCGAGAGCCTATTCATCAATTAGACAGTATAACAGTAATTTATTCAGTGTGCCAAATGAAAATCCATCAACTAATGCCATAAGTATGACAAACGATGGACAGTATGTTATTTATTCACGGTTCAATGATTTGTCTCCAAATCAAAGTGACGAATTAGATTGGTATTATGCTGCAGGTACAATATCAGAAATTACTGAAATCATCCGCCAGGTAGCAGAAGCAGCCAGTGCGGTACAAAACATTACCTATAATTCAGCAGATTATTCCTATTCTGCTACTCAAAGTGGTACTACTAGTTATGTTTTAGTGCCTTCTGGATCAACCGTACCAACTGCTTCTCAAGTTGAAGCAGGTGTCAATTATACAGGCGGTACAGTGATTTCTAGTAGCTCGATTGCCAGTACTGCCAATGTATCGCTTACTTATAATTTTACCGGTCTTTCTCCAAATACAGCTTATACAGTCTATGCGGTAACAAAGTACAATGATGGGGTCAATAATGTATTTACTTCTGTTCAAACAACGAATTTTA
The DNA here is from genome assembly GCA_002454195.1 of Flavobacterium sp. UBA6721. Lineage (GTDB taxonomy): Bacteria > Bacteroidota > Bacteroidia > Flavobacteriales > Flavobacteriaceae > Flavobacterium > Flavobacterium nitratireducens. The sequence continues at coordinate 29,633 of DKIJ01000037.1, read as the reverse complement.
CCACTTTGTTGCAACCTCCAACAATAACTAATTTTAATAATATTAATAAAGTATATAATGATGTTCCTTTTGCTATTACAGCCCCTAGTTCTAATAGTGCAGGGAGCTTTACCTATACGAGTAGTAATCCAGCAGTAGCGACCATTAGTGGAACAACAATTACTATTGTGGGTGTTGGTACAACCACTATTACTGCTAACCAAGCAGCCTATAGTTACTTTTCAAGCGGTTCTACTACCGCTACTCTAACTGTTTCTTACAACCCTCCAATATTTAATTTAAATCCTTCACCAAATCCACAAACCATGTGTACGGGTTCATCATCTTTAAACGTTTCTGTTGATGGTGGCGGTGATACTATTAATAACTATAAATGGTATAGAAATAGTACGCAATCAAACACTGGTGGAACTTTAGTGGCAACCAATACTTCCACGGCCACAACAAATAGTTTTTCACCTACAGATGCAGGACCATATTATTACTATGTAATCTGTACAACAGCCAGTGGTGCTACTGTAACAAGTGAAGTTTCAGGAGCTATTACCGTAAATGCGATGCCTGTTATAAGTAGCCAACCTTCTGCTGCTACGCAAGCTATTTGTATTAATGGTACAGTTACAGCCTTATCAGTAACTGCCTCTGCAGGTAGTGGCACTTTATACCGCTACAAATGGTATAGCAATTCTACAGCAAGTACTTCAGGAGGAACTCTTGAAGCTACCAGTTTTAGTACAGCCACTACCAACACTTATACGCCGGATACTACAGTGCCTGGCACGAAATATTTTTATGTTGAAGTAACCAACTCAAACGGTTGTTTTACCAAGAGTAGTGTGTCTGGTGCCATAACAATTAGCCCGATTTCAGTAGCTGGTACAGCATCCTCGAGCAATTTGTTTATGGCAAGTGGAGGGCAACCTACACTTTCCTTGACGGGGAATACAGGTAGTATAGTATGGCAAAAATCTACGGATGGTCTTACAGGTTGGACCTCTGCCACTGGTACCGGAACAACCTCTCAAACATTTACCAGTTCAGCAGTTGCTACTACTACTTTTTTCAGAGCAATGGTCACTAGTGGTGGTTGTACCACAGAATATAGTAATGCGGTTAAAATTACGATTACTACCACTCCAGTTACTACTACCGGAATGGTAAATTCAGTGTGCTACAGTGCAAGTGCTCAAACTACTACTTTACCATATACAGCTTCAGCAGGAAGTCCTAATTCGTATTCGATTGATTGGGATTATGCAGCCAATAGCGCTGGTTTAACCGATCAAGATACTACATCGTATGCATTTGTATCTGGAGCAGGAAACGTTAGTGGAATAATTGTTCCAGCGGGATTAAATGTAGGATTTTATTCGGGAGTAATGACAGTTACTAATGGTACAGGTTCTTCTTCTTTTGATATCAAATTGGCTATCGGTTCGATTGCAGGAAGTATCAGTGGAGGTACTTCGGTTACTATTGGGACTAATAGTACGACATTGACACTTTCAGGTTATTCAGGTTCTATAGTATGGCAATCCTCAACAAACAATTCAACCTTTACCACAATATCGGGTGCTACATCAGCCACCTATACTGCGACGAATTTGACGAGTACTACTTTTTATAGAGTATTGGTAACCAATGGTGCTTGTGGTGCAGTAACTTCAGCCACAGCAAATATCACTGTTATGTCCAATTCTAATACTTTTGGTGTATATGGAACCTCATCGGTCAATACAATGAATAATAATGTCGCTACCATAGTTGATGATGCTATTGTGGTGAATTCGAATGGTTCAATAGACGGATTTACGGTTACAATCACGAGTGATTATACTGATGGGGATATTCTCAGCTACACAGGAACATTACCTGCAGGTATATCTGTTGGTCCTTTTAATACCACTTCTAGGAGTTTAACTTTCACCGGTTCGACATCTGCAGCAAATTGGCAGGCTTTACTTCGAACAGTGACCTTAAAATCAACATCTTCTTGTTATCCAACCAATAGAAAAGTGAGTTTTCTTCCGAGTGATAAATTTTTCAATTTATTTAACGGCCATTATTATGAATATGTGCCAACACTTCAAAGTTGGACAAGTGCTAAAGCGGCAGCGGCTGCCAAAACTTATTATGGTAGACAAGGGTATTTGGTTACCGTTTCGTCACAAGCAGAAAATAGTTATATCAATTCCTTAATTGGTCATAACACTTGGATAGGTGCAACAGATAATGCTGTTCAGATTAATGCGGCAGTTGGTTATACTAAATATTCTACTCAAATGCTTTCAGAAGGAAACTATCATTGGGTTACCGGGCCAGAAAAAGGAACACAAATGCGAAATGGAAATGCTTCAAATAATGTCTTGAAGCCCGGAAACAATATTGCAGGTGTTTATAATAATTGGGCCTATGGAGAACCTAATGAGTGGCCATTTAACCAGACCCCTGGAGATGAGGATTATGGTCATTTGTACACTGGGGCAGGACAATGGAATGATTATGACAATGGAAAAATGTTTGCCAGTATTGTGGAGTATGGAGGTTTGTCTACCGATAATGTTTCTGATAATATCACTTTTACCCGAGATATTAGCATTAATGGATCTCCAGTAGGAACAATATCAGGAGCAGCTCCTGTTTGTGCAGGTACCAATAGTACGACATTGACCTATAGTGGTGGAGGAACAATTGTTCGTTGGGAATATTCCTTGGATAATTTTTTAACTGCTGGTATTGCAGGGAATACAACTGCTTCATCTATTACTGTAAATGATATTTCGATCCCTAGGTATTATCGAGTAGTAGTCAATACCTCAGGTTGTTCTGGTCTGAGCAGTTCTGTAGTTTTAATTGCAGTGAATACTACTGTGACTGGAAATATTTCATCAAGCAATAGTACAATATGTTCAGGAGGGAATTCAAACTTAACCTTGAATGGGAACACTGGTTCAATTCTCAAATGGCAATATTCAACGGTTAGTGATTTTTCATCGAACGTTAATGATATTAATGTAACAACCAACACTGTTTCGCAATCATTAAGTACTATAGGCACCTATTACTTTAGAGCAATGGTGCAAAATAGTACATGTGGAGAAGGTATATATACAGATGTATATCCAGTGACAGTCATTTCAGGGGTAAATCCAGTAGGAGGTACCGTAAATAATGTGAGTTATTGTGGAGGTTCTAATTCAGGGACATTGACCTTAACGGGTGCTTCTGGAACCAGCTACCAATGGGAGGTTTCTACAGATGGCTATGGTGTGGTATGGACAAACGCATCAAGTACAAGCACAACATTGAGTTATTCAGGAATTACTGCTACGACCAGGTATCGAGTTAAAGTAACTAGCGGTAGCTGTGGGTACACTTACAGTTCTGTTGGAACAATTGCAGTAAATAATTCTTTTGCAGCAGGAACTATTAGTGGATCGACTACAGTTTATTCTCATATAAATAGTAATGTATTGACATTAAGTGATTTTGTAGGGACGATTCAATGGCAATCTTCTACTGATGGAAGTAATTACACTAATATAGTGGGTGCAACTAGCTCTACTTATACAATTACTAATTTAACTACCACTACATTTTATAGAGTTTTGGTAACAAATGGTACTTGTGATGCTGCTACCTCTAATGCTGCAAAAATTACAGTATCAATTACAATTGTACCAGCAACATTAACTAATTTTTTCAATGAAACCAAAACTGTTTTTGATCGAAATTATGTTATAAAATCTCCAACATCAAATAATGTTACAGGTTTATTTACTTATACTTCTAGTAATACTAATGTTGCAACAATAAATGGATCAACAGTTACAATTATTGGACCAGGTACAACAACTATTACTGCTACTCAAGCAGACAATGCATTATTTAGCAGAACTACAATAAGTGCAAATTTAACAGTGCCAAACATTACTATACTTAATAAGTATGGACAACTGTCAAATATGAATTTAAATTATGTTAATAAAAATGGTGCGATAGGAAAACTGTATGGATTAAGTCCAAATGGAACAGTTAAGGCAGCTAAATCAGTAGTAGCGATTGGAGATAGTTATGGAGGTGGTATAGTAGCTTATATCCTTCAAGCCGGAGATCCGGGGTATGATCCAGATGTACAACACGGTTTGATAGCAGCAACAACAGATCAAAGTTCAGGAATTAAGTGGAGAAATGCAGTTAATATAATCACGAGCGCAACAGGGACTGCTATTGGAACAGGTTTGGCAAATACTAATACTATTATTTCCAGCCAAGGTGATACAGCCAGTAGTTATGCAGCAGGTTTGGCAAGAGCGTATAATGGCGGAGGCTATAATGATTGGTATTTGCCAAGTAAAGATGAGCTGAATAAACTGTACTTAAATAAAACAGCTATTGGTGGTTTTACAGGTACTTTTTATTGGAGCTCTACTGAAGGTAGTACATCTGGTCAAAATCTAAATTATGCCTGGGGTCAATTTTTTACTAATGGTCTACAAAAGGATTATGATAATGTTTATGGAGCAAAGAGTACTTTGCAAAGTGTGCGTGCTGTTAGAAGTTTTTAAGTAACTATATAGTAGTTTGATAAAATGAACTTAATTTTGTAAGACATTAATAATAATGAAGATTTTTCGTGTTAAAAAAAGATTTTGTCATTTGAAATGATATATAAAAATTATACAGGCACATTCATAATAACCCAAGCTATTGTTTTTCAATAAAATACATCATATATTAGAAGAAACAAACCCCAAAATTGCTCAAAAAGAGTCAAAAACGGGGTTTTTCTTTAATATGCGATGCCAAAAATAACACGTTTAAGCGAATTTCAATACGAAATTCCAATTTTTACCATCAATAAAGATTTTGATGGTTTTTACGCCAATTTTTTAAAAACCGATTTGGGTAAAATTTACCTTTCCACCCCTTTTTCTGAACTTAGTCAAACTTTCAAATTGAAAGATTGCAAAAAAGGAACTCATTGTTATTTCAGTCCCAAAGGAAAAATTGCCCTGATGATGCTCAAAAATTATTATGGTTGTTCTGATAAGAAATTAATTGAGCTTTTGAACGGAAATATCTTTATGCAGTTTTTTTGCGATATTTTGATTCCTATCAATAAACCTTTGACGAATTTTAAAATTGTAAGCCAAATCAGAATGGAACTTTCCAAGGGTTTAAACCTTAGAAAATCTCAGGAAATATTCTTTAAGAAATGGCTTCCTTATATGAAGGATTTGGACAAAATGTTTACCGATGCCACTTGTTATGAAAGTGAAGTACGTTTTCCGACCAACCAAAAATTACTGTGGGTATGCGTGCAATGGAACTATAAACAGATGGAATCATTGTGTGATTTGCTCAAAATAAAATTACCAAGAACCAAATATCTGGACTGGTGCCGACGATACAATGAGTATTCAAAAAAGAGGAAAAAGCAGTTCAAATACCGCACAAAAGTAACTCGAGGTCTTCTCAAATTATTATACAAACTCAACGGTGAACTCAGCAGAATTGAGAATCAAAACCCTTTTGAAGCAACGGCAAAATACAACAAGCAACGCGCTAATATTGCTAAAGTTTATATCCAGCAATCACAAATATTTAAGACTGGAAAAAGTCTTCCCGATAGGATTGTGAGCATCAGCAAAAGTTACATCCGCCCGATAGTTCGGGGAAAAGAGGTTAAACAAGTGGAATTTGGAGCCAAAGTCAACAAAATCCAGATTGACGGCATCAATTTTATAGAACACATTCAATACCGTGCTTTTAACGAAGGCACCCGTTTACAGAGCAGCGTGTTTTGTGCCCAAAACCTAACCAAAACCAAAGTAAAAATGCTCGGAGCCGATGCTATTTATGCCAACAACAAGAACCGAACATTTACCTCGAACCATAAAATCCAAACCGATTTTGTGAGAAAAGGAAAAGCCGGTAAAGATCAAGAACAACGTAAAATTTTAGCCAAAGAAATCAAGAAAGAACGCGCTACTCGGCTAGAAGGAAGTTTTGGAAAAGAAAAGGAGCATTATAACCTGAGAAAAATTAAAGCCAAAACCCAAAAAAGCGAAATGCTGTGGATATTCTTCGGAATCCACACAGCAAATGCCTTGGAAATCGGAAGAAGAATTTTCCAGCAACAAAAAGCTTTAGTGGCTTAAAAAAAACAAAAAAAAGCCTCGCTGGGGAACGTGTGTCTTGTCGATATACAAAAAAAACACCGAATCCATAAAAAATAAAAAATGGCCGACAATGAAAATCAAAATCGGTCATTTTTTTATTTTTTTAATCAAAAGTTAACTTACTTCTGAATGCGCCTATACAATTACTTCAAATGTAAGTTGCCCCCAATACAAGGAATTGGAAGCCCACTAAAAAGAATATCCATTGGTTTTTTGATAGTGGGCATTCCATCCAATAATTATTACTCTCAAGCATCGGGAACCAACCAATAAATTCCTACTTTTTTTGCCTATTGTATTAAGTTGTCACTTTATGGATGTTTGGCAAAGTATTTGTGTCGGAGAAAATACATAATTGAACTAGACGAATTTTTAACAAAGCAAAAGTGAAATAGAAGATTTTAGAAGTGAAATGAAATTTCAAAAATACTTTTTGAACCAAAAAAGGAGTATTGTTGAAAGTGATTGCTCCAAAAATTTATCTGGTGCCCCTGAAATCATCAATTGAATCAAGTGCTAAGCAGAATTCTTTTGCCATATAGTAGTCATATGAGTTTTTTGCACTTATATGTCTTATATACTTAATTTTCGTTTTTTAAAATGTTCTCCACGGCCGCTTCATAATTCCTAATGCTTTTGGCCTTTTTTATTTTTTTATGCACTTTGTGAGGATTGTCAAAAATCACTGAAAAATATTCCCAGAGGTGATGCATTTTCAATAAAATGTGTGTTGCTCCCGATAAGGATTCACTATAACCGGCGTATAAAGTATCGTGAAAATCGCTGAACAATTCCATTTTGTTTGATGGATATTCGCTGCTGTTGTTTTTGATCATCGAAGGTAAAAAAGGATCAGCAATTAATCCGCGACCTATCATCCAATGGTCGATAGTAGGAAAGCGTTCCTGCATTTTTTGAAATTGAGCCACCGAAGTAATATCACCGTTATAATACAATTTTAGTTTGGTGTTGTCTACACATTGTTGGAAACCGTCTAAATTCACTCCACCATTGTACAATTGTTTCCCAATGCGGGCATGAATTGCCACATTCTTAATCGGGTATTTTTCTAAAAGAGGTAAAACATTCAGAATTTCTTCGGGAGTTTCATAACCCAAACGCATTTTCATCGAAACAATAATATCCGATTCGGCATGAACTCTTTCCAGAATATGATCAATTTTTTGTGTTTGGCAAATCAATCCGGATCCCATGCCAGATTTGGTTACCATTGGATACGGACAACCTAAATTCCAATTCAATTCTTTATATCCTAATTCCTGAACATATTTCGAAACAAATAAAAATTCATCTGCATCATTACTAATGATTTGAGGAATAACTTCTAAATCCTGATTGTTCTCAGGAAGTAAGTCACGTTGGTAGGAAGATTTTACAACCAGTTTTCCGTTTAAGCGAATGTAAGGAGAATAAAAAGTATCAATACCGCCAAAATATTTGTTTTGCGCATTTCTAAAGCGAAAATCAGTAAATCCTTGAAGAGGAGAGGAAAGAAGGGTATAGCTCATAAAAAAATAATTGTGCAAATATAATCAATGGAAACCAGAACTATACAAAACGTAAAAAGACTTTCGCTAGAAAGTCTTTTTACGTTTTGAACTAAATTCTAAGATTATTAATTGCTTAATCAACTTGACTTGTTAATGGTATAAATGTCTATTTTATACTTTACCTAAAGTGTATAATTGTTCTAATGTAGGAGTTAAACTTCCTCCAGCAGGTTCCAATGTAATACCGAAAGCTTCAGCTTCGGCAATATTATTAACGGCAAAAAAGCGCTCGTTATTGTCTTTAAATTTATCCAATAAACCAATACTGGTAGGTGTAAGAGGATTTAATTTTAAAGCCCAAACTTGGTAAACCATTCCTTTTGGAGGTTCTGGTAATCCAGAAGCATCTACATAAACCGTATGCGTATCTTTGTTCCAATATACTTTTGCAGAAGATTCTGGGGAAACCGTTTGTCCTCCAAGTGTGATTACGGTGTTTTTGTCGTCTTTGATAACAGCCAAATGAGTTTCGATAGCGGCTTTTTTAGTCGCTAATTCGTTACGTTCTTTTTCGATTTTTACTTTTTCTAAGTTGGTAGTTACTATTTGATTATTAGTAAGTTCTAATTGATTGTATTGAAAACCAATTCCTGCCAAGAGTATAATAGCGGCTGCCCAACCGACGTATTGAGCCCAATTTCTTTTTGGACTCATGTTGATAACTTCAGGGGTGCTCAAGTTTAGTTTTTCTTTTATAGCGGCATAATTTTTAACCGATTGAAAAGGAGCAAAGCTAGACGATAAGGCCAACATTGATTTTTCGATAGCTATAATTTCGGCATTAATTTCAGGATATTTTTTAGCCATTTCAGCAACCTCTTCACATTCGATTTCTGATAATGAACCATAAACATAAAGTTCTAATATACCTGATTCTATATATTCTTTCGTTTCCATCGTACTATACTTTCAAATAGTTTCTTAAATCATTAATACAGTTTCTGTTGTGTGTTTTTACCGTTCCTAATGGAATTTCAAGTTCATCAGCAGCTTCCTGTTGGGTATAACCTTTAAAAAACAATAAGTCTATTATTTGGATACATTTAGGTTTTAATCGTTTGATGAAATCCTGCAGTCCTATTCCGTCTACTTTATTGGTCAATTTGTTATTGTCTTCAAATAGATTTACGAAATTATCTGAAGAAAGGTTTTTTTGACTGTTGTTAAAGTTTTTAGAACGTAATCTATCAATCGAAGTATTTCGTGCGATATTTAGAATCCAAGTGTAAAAACGTCCTTTATTTTCGTTATAAGTATCTAAGTTTTTCCAGATTTTAACAAAAACCTCTTGGAGTACGTCCTCCGCTTCTTCTGTGTTTTTGATTAAGTTACTTATAACCGCAAATAAACTTTTGGCATACATATCATAAAGATGTGTGAATGCTTTTTCGTCCTTTCTGTAAATTAAAGCTAATAATTCGTCTTGACTCATCGTTTTTATATTTTGCATTACAAACTTAGGGAAACTTATTTAGAATAGAGTTGGTTTTATTAAAATAGAGGAATAAAAATCTTATTTTTATTTCAGGAAATTTTAAAATTAAACATTTTATTAGATACAGGTTGCTACTTATAAGAAGGCATTTTATATTTGGTGTTTCAAGATTATTTAACAGCCAACCCAATTAATATAAAGTTTTATGAAACCGCTTTTAACAGCACTTATTATTTTCATTAGTTTTTATTCCTTTTCGCAAACTCAAAAAGGAGTGGTTTTTGACGAATATGGGAATGCTGTTACTAATGCTTTTATTTTTAATCCTATTTCGGAAACTCATTCTCATACGGATGATTCAGGTGTTTTTATTATCGAAGAAACGAATGTTGGTGATGTTTTAAGTTTTACTGCAGTTGGCTTTAAAAATAAGAGTTATACGATTATTGATGGTGAAAATAAAATAGTTCTTGAAGATGCAGTCATGAAATTGAAGGATGTCGTAATTCCATCAAAGCTTTCGGCAATGAATTTAATTTCAAAAATGGATTTGCAAACTTCACCAGTAAATACCTCACAGGAAATTTTACAAAAAGTTCCCGGTTTATTTATTGGCCAGCATGCTGGGGGAGGAAAGGGAGAACAGCTGTTTTTGAGAGGTTTTGATATAGACCATGGGACAGATGTTGCTATTTCAGTTGATGGAATGCCGGTAAATATGGTTTCTCATGCTCATGGTCAAGGCTATGCCGACTTGCATTTTGTAATTCCAGAAACCGTAGATAAAATTGATTTTGGCAAAGGAAGTTATTATGCTAATAAAGGTGATTTTGCTACGGCAGGTTTTGTAGGTTTTCAAATGAAGGAAAAACTAGAAAATAGTAGCATTAGTGCAGAAGCAGGAAGGTTTAATATGAAGCGAACAGTAGGTTTGTTTAAATTGTTGGATAATGCTAAAAATCAAAGAGCTTATATTGCCACAGAATATTTTTTGACTGACGGAGCTTTCGAATCTCCTCAAAATTTCAATCGATTAAATTTGTTAGGGAAATACACTTATTTGTTAGGGGTAAATAGTAAGTTCTCCATTTCGGCTTCTCATTTTTCCAGTAAATGGGATGCTTCTGGACAAATCCCTGAGCGATTAGTAAAAGCGGGTGTTATTTCAAGATTTGGTTCAGTCGATGATACCGAAGGAGGAAATACTGCAAGAACAAATATTATTACCTCCTTAAATAAGCCTATTGATGCCAATACCTTCGTAAAGATTAATACTTTTTTCAGTAAGTACGCATTTGAACTGTATTCTAATTTTACTTTTTTCTTAAAAGATCCTGATAACGGAGACCAAATTCGTCAAAAAGAAAATCGCACACTTTATGGGATGAGTGTCGAAATTAATAAGAAAATTAAAAATGATATTTGGGATATTAATTACCAATTTGGTCTTGGTTTTAGATCCGATGCAACTAAGGATAGTGAGTTGTCTCATACTATGAATCGTAAAACCACTTTAGAAAATATTAAATTAGGAGATATTGATGAAAGTAATAATTACAGCTATCTAAATTCGGAATTTGTATTTGGAAAATGGATGATTAATCCAGGGCTGCGTTTGGATTATTTTAGATTCAATTACCAAGACAAATTGAGTTCAACTTATACAAATCAATCCCAAAGTGAAACTAAAATTTCACCTAAGTTGAATGTTATTTATACTCCAAATAATACTTTGCAGTTATTTTTAAAATCGGGTATGAGCTTTCACTCCAATGATGCTCGTGTAGTGGTTTTGGACAACACAAAGAAAACATTGCCTACAGCTATTGGAACCGATATGGGAATTATTTGGAAACCTTCTCATAATGTATTGATAAACTTGGGATTGTGGTATATGTATTTACAACAAGAATTTGTGTATTCAGGAGATGGTGGAATTATAGAGCCAAGCGGAAGAACCAAACGCATGGGAGCCGACTTAGGGATTCGTTACCATTTAAATGAAATTTTATATATATATACTGATGCCAATTATACTTGTGCCCGAAGCATGGATGCTCCAAAAGGAGAAAATTATATTCCTTTGGCTCCTGATTTTACTACGGCAGGAGGTATTAGTTTTCAAAACTGGTATCGTTTTTCGGGAGGAATTCGTTATCGTTATATTAAAAATCGTCCGGCAAATGAAGATTATTCTATTGTTGCCAAAGGCTATTTTGTGAATGATATGAATTTGAATTATGATTTAGAAACGATTTCTTTTGGTATAAGTATCCAAAATTTATTTAATGTTGATTGGAATGAAACCCAGTTTGCAACCGAATCCAGATTGAAAAACGAACCCAATCCTGTTGATGAAATTCATTTTACTCCGGGAACGCCTTTTTATTTGAAAGCCAAAATCACCTATCGATTTTAAAAAAAAAATGCGTTTTTGTTGGCTTTTATTTAATCTTTGTTGAATCAAAATTAATTATTGAAAAGAATAACAATATGCTGAATTTGATTAATTTTATCAAAAAATATTATTTATGAAAAAATTATTATTTCCGGTTTGTGCAGTTTTGTTGCTTTTTAGTGGGTTCACTCAGGCACAAAGCAAAAAATCAAAAAAAGTAGATACACAAAGTATTTATCAGTTTAAAGTTGAAAAATTAGATGGAGATACTTTTGATTTTTCAAGTTTAAAAGGGAAAAAAGTATTAATCGTAAATACCGCTTCCAAATGTGGTTATACACCACAATATGAGCAATTAGAAAAAATTTATAAGGAATATAAAGCCAAAGGATTTACAGTTATAGGTTTCCCAGCCAATAATTTTAATGGTCAAGAACCAGGAACTAATGAAGAAATTGAATCATTTTGTAAATTAAATTATGGAGTTACTTTCCCGATGATGGAAAAAATTTCGGTTAAAGGTGATGACATAAGCCCGATTTATCAGTTTTTAACACAAAAAGCAAAAAACGGACTGAAGGATTCAGAAGTAAAATGGAATTTTCAAAAATATTTGATTGACAAAAAAGGACATTTGGTAGAAGTGTATTATTCTAAAACAAAACCGGATGCACCCGAAATTGTGAATTGGATAAAAGAATAAATAATAGACAAAATGGAAAAAGCGATTTTTAATGATAAATTAGAAATCGCTTTTTTTTTGAGATATGATCATTTAAAAATCAGTTCTAAAATTTATAAAATAGCAATCCATCTTTGTATCTTTGTTTCTTATTGAAAAACAAAGAATGATTTACCCCAAAATACCTTTAGCGCAAAGTATCCTTGAGATTTGTTTGGCCAAAGGAATACAGCAAATTGTCATTTCTCCAGGTTCCAGAAATGCACCACTAACCATAGGTTTTGCAAATAATCCTGATTTTAAATGCTATAGCATTGCCGATGAACGCTGTGCTGCTTTTTTTGCCTTAGGTATTGCACAACAAATCAAACGTCCGGTAGCTCTAGTTTGTACTTCGGGTTCGGCATTACTCAATTACTATCCCGCTATTGCAGAGGCTTTTTATAGTCAGATTCCTTTGATTGTAATTTCGGCCGATAGGCCACAAAGTAAGATTGATATTGGCGACGGTCAGACCATTCGCCAAGAAAATGTTTTTGCAAACCACTCTTTGTACAATGCCAATTTATCAGAGGAAGCATCCAAAGAAAATGATTTTAAAATCAATGAAGCAATAGATGCTGCTTTTTATAAAAAAGGTCCAGTACATATTAATGCGCCTTTTGAAGAACCTTTATATGAAACGACAACGGAACTTTCGGTAGATGTAATGGTGAATCATTTTGCCAGTTTAAATTCCGTTAATCAATTAGAGGATTTAACTGAATTTGCTGCAAGCTGGAATCAATCGGCTAAGAAATTAGTGTTAGTAGGAACCAATGATCCTGGTTTGATTTCAAATGCAACCATTGAAGCTTTGGCTAACGATGAATCAGTTGTGGTCATGACCGAAACAACTTCTAATTTGCATCATCCAAATTTCGTTGCCAATATCGATACGATAATAACGCCTTTTACAGATGCTGATTTTGAAGACTTTTGTCCGGATATTTTAGTCACTTTTGGCGGAATGATTGTGTCTAAACGCATCAAAGCCTTTTTAAGAAAATACAAACCCAAACAGCATTGGCATATTGATTCTTTGCGTGCTTATGATACTTTTGGGGTTTTGACGAAACATTTTGAAGTAAATCCGGGTACTTTTTTCGAAACATTTTTGCCTTTAACAACTGCTGTTAAAAGCGAGTATTTTGCTAAAATGGAAAAGATAATGGCGCTTCGAGAAGAAAAACAAGAAGTCTTTTTATCAAAAGTTTCGTATTCTGATTTTTTAGTTTTTGATAGCATAATAAAGTCTTTGCCTCAAAACAGCCAATTACAAATCAGTAATAGTTCTGCTATTCGATATGCCCAATTAATGAAAATAGATCCTTCAATTGAGGTTTTTTGTAACCGAGGAACTAGTGGAATTGACGGAAGTACTTCGACTGCTATTGGAGCAGCCGTAGCTTCAAATAAACCAGTTGTTTTTGTTACTGGTGATGTGAGTTTTCTGTATGACAGCAATGCGCTATGGAATGCTTATATACCCAAAAATTTCAAAATTATTCTTGTAAATAATGGAGGAGGAGGTATTTTTAGAATTTTACCAGGACATCAAGAAAATGCTGTTTTTAATACTTATTTTGAGACATCGCATCAATTAACAGCAGAACATTTGGCTAAAATGTATGGTTTAGTTTATATAACTGCTTCTGAAAAAGAAAGTTTAGTTAATAGTTTGAACCAATTATATTCACTGAATACTCAGCCAGCAATACTAGAAATTTTTACTCCAACAGCTGAAAACGATGTTGTTTTAAAGCAGTTTTTTAGGGAGTTGGTTTAAATGTATAACTCAATTACTGACTTCGTTTTGTTTTAAATAATTCATTATAAGATAAATAGATAAACTCTTCTGTGGTTACTACAGAAGAGTTTTTTTGTTTTTTTAATACAGGACAGTACAGGTTAGTTAATTGGTTTGAAGTGTTTATTTTAGTAAACTTTAACTAATCTATTTGTTACCAAGTGTACTTTTGTTTGTAAGTTAGTTTGTAATAAATATAATTGAGGTCTTATCATTTAATATAATTTTTTTTCACATGGTTAAAGCGTTATTGGGTAGTTTAAATTGTGGTTTAGTTTGTTTCTTCTTTTTAATTTCATTAGGTTTTTTACAAGCTCAGGAACAAAAAACAAACCCAGAAATCGAAAAAATATACCTACATACCGATAGAATCCGATATTTTATTGGCGAAGACCTTTGGTACAAAGCTTATGAGGTTCGGACTATTAAAAATATATTGTATGATAACAGTAATCTTTTGTATGTAGAGTTAGTTTCATCTGATTCTAAAATAATAGCGCGAAATAAAACGAATATCGAAATGGGTTTGGGTTATGGCGATTTTAAATTAGCCGATTCGCTAGGGGGTAAAACCAGGGGTTTATCAGATACGCGCTTATACCAATTGGGATCGAAATTTTGGAGAAGACTTTGTTTTCAAAAAAAATATTGAAATCATAGATGCTTTTGAACTTAATTCTAAAGTAAAGAAAACACAGAGTTTTACTGTTGAGTCAAAAAGTATCGTAAATGTTCCAAAGAGTACCAAGCAATTGGGTGGTATTGTAGATTTTTTCCCCGAGGGAGGTTCCCTTCTTGAAAATGTAGCTAGTATTGGGGGATTTAAAGCAGTTGATGGTAGTGGAGTACCAATAGACATTTCAGGAGAAATTTATGATTCCGATAACGAATTGATTACAGCATTTCAGAGTTCATATGATGGGATGGGAAAATTTCAAATATTACCTACTGAAGGAAAAAGTTATTATGCTAAGATTAAAACAGCAACTGGTGCTGAATTGAAACAAAATTTGCCTCAAACTATTAAAACAGGGTATATCCTAGGGTATAGACTTTTTAAAGGAAGAAATATCGTTACGATTAATACTAATGATGCCACCTTAATTCAAAATCCTAATGCGCAATTAACAGTGGTTTGTAAAGCAAAAGGAATTCCATATTTAGAAACTACGCAAACACTTACATCAACAACTTTATCTTTTGAATTAGGTAAAAACAAGATGCCGGAAGGGATAAGCCAAATCACATTAATAGATGCTAATCATAAACCGCATAGTGAGCGATTAGTGTTTTTTGAAAAAGATAAAGATTTAGTGGTGCAACTAGCTACAGATAAAGCGAGTTTTCAACCAAGTGAAAAAGCGACTTTTACTGTTGGTTCAAAATCTAAAGAAGGTCAAGTAAAATCGGCTAGTTATTCCATGAGTGTTACCGATTTGAATGGAATGGAAGATAACGAGTTTGAATCGAATATTTGTTCTTATTTTTTGATGGAATCTGATATTAGAGGGAAAGTGTATCATCCCGCTTATTATTTTGATTCAAATAACCCAAAACGTTTAGACCATTTAGATAATTTACTTTTAACACAAGGCTGGCGAGATTTTCTTTGGAAAACGGTTCCTCAAATTAAAGAATCAAACAGTTTTAAAGTTGAAAAGGGAATTACAATTTCAGGGAGAGTCAAACAAGTTTTTGCCGACAAACCTCTTGAGAACAGTTTTGTTTCATTGTCTTTATTGAATAAAAAACGAAGAAACTTTTTTAGTGTGAAACCTGATGCTGCCACAGGAAATTTTAAATTTGAGAATATAATGTTTTCTGGAAAAACCAATATGTTTTTAAGTTCAATAAATGAAAAAGGAAAATTCAGAGGCGAAATTCTTTTAGATTCCATCGAAAAAGAGCCTATACCGGTTACTTTTAGAGAGAATTTTAGCAATTGGTCTAAAATGACATGACAAGAGGCGCAGAATGTCTTTAGAAAAAATGTAGCTTTTGGAGTAAAACCTGAAAACATTTTGGATGAAGTAGCTATAGTTTCTAAAAAGAAAACCACTTCAAGATCGTTTTTTGGATTACCTGAAAATAGTTACATAGCGGATGCAGATGCAAAAACTTTTACTAATATTTATATTAATTGCTCAAAAAATTCCAGGAGTAATGTTTAATGGTGATTCAGTGACTTTTATTCGTAATAATGCTTCACCTTTTTATGTATTGAATGGTTTTGAAGTAACCAAACAGGAAATTGACGTTATTCAGCCTATTGATATTGAGAGAATTGATGTAATTAGAGGATTGCAAGCAACAATGTTTTTTGGTGAAGCGGCTGAAAGTGGATTTATAGCCATTTATACCAATCCATATGCGCCAAAAAGGATTAAAGAAAAAACATATGCTATTCAAAAAGAAATCGATGGTTATTATGTTTCAAGAGTTTTTTATTCACCTACACCAGAACAGGTAAAGTTAGATTTAGATAATAAATTGGCAGTAAGAAACACATTGTATTGGAATCCTTATGTTCATCCTGATAAAACGGGTGTTGCAAATGTGAGTTATTTTAATACAAAAGTTGAAACTAAAGTAAAAGTAGCTTTAGAAGGGATTACTGCAACCGGAATCCCAGTGGTTAAAACAGCATATTATACAATAGTTAAGTAATTTTAGTTAGTTTGCAGCTAAGAAAAATAAGCTTTTATTTTTTTATCTATTTTAACTTTTAAGTAAAAATAGAAAGTTTTTGCTTAGGAGTTTTTTTATTGCTAGACAGTACAGGATGATTGAATGTTTTTTCTAAGTTTTTTTAGCTTTTCTAATATTAAACAAAATGATAATAACGAATAGTTCGGTTCGATTTAGTTTTCAGCTATTGCTAGTTACAACGGTTTTTTATTTGTAAAAACAAAAGTTGTTGCACAATTTCAAAATATAAAAAATGATATTTTTTGGGATACAAAAGAGGGATTGCCAATTTATAGCCAGGGAGGTGGATTTTTAAGTTTCTTTGCTAATGGAAATGCTAATTCATTTTGTTTAGTGGATGATGTGACTTTGGTGAAATAATAAACACAGATTAACAAGGGTTTTTTAAAAAATATACTTTGTCTTCTTTGCGAAAAACTTTGTGTCTTTTGTGGTTAAATTATTTCTTAACATCGTACCTTTGCCACTTATAAAATGGAATACAATGCTTAAAATAGGAAAATACAATAACTTAACTATATTGCGTGATACTAAAGTTGGTTTGTTTTTGGGCAACCCAGAAACGGATCCTGAAGGAATTCACGATGTATTACTACCCAACAAATACGTTCCTAAAGTATTTGAAATTGGAGAAGAAATAGTTGTTTTTGTGTATTTGGATCACGAGCAACGTCCTGTTGCAACTACTTTAGAACCTTATATTTTATTGAACGAATTTGCACTTTTACGTGTAAATTACATCAATCAGGTTGGGGCTTTTATGGATTGGGGTATGGAGAAAGATATTTTAGTTCCTTTTAAAGAACAGGCTCGTCCAATGGAAAAAGGAAAGCGTTATCTGGTTTATCTTTACATGGATCAAAAGACGAATCGTTTAGTGGCTTCTAGTAAAACCAATCAATTTTTGAGTAATGATGAACTAACTGTTGAGAAAAACGAAGAAGTAGATTTGATTGTTTCTCATATTACAGAAATAGGGATTAATGTAATTATCAACGAAAAACACAAAGGACTTTTGTATAAAGATGAGGTTTATGATGACAGCATTCGTACCGGAGACAGAATGCGTGGTTATATTAAAAACATTCGTCCTGACCACAAAATAGATGTTTCGTTACAAAAGCAAGGGTATGAAAGTATTGAACCTAATGCGGAGAAAATTTTGGACGAATTAAGAGCGAGCCGTGGTTTTTTGAGGTTAAATGACAATTCGCATCCTGAGGATATCAAAACTGTTTTGAAGATGAGTAAGAAGACTTTTAAGAAAGCGATAGGTGCTTTGTATAAAGAAAAACTAATTGAAATTAAAGAAGACGGAATTTATCTTGTAAAGGAATAAAAAAAGAAAGACTAATCCTGATGGTTAGTCTTTCTCTTTTATAAGCTCTTTTATTTTTGGACAACTTATAACTTATTAAACAATTGGAAACTATGTTGTAGTTTCACGTTAACCGTTCTTTCTTTATCTTTTTTTAACGCTAATTGAAGTTTGGAATCTCATTTTGCATTACAGCCTTTGGTAGAAAAAATAATGTTGGATTTTACACTTTTATTTTAAAGATATTACATCTGTGTATAGTAATCCAAAATGGTTACCGTAGGTGCTACTTTGAATAAATTCTAACCGCTTTCAGTGTTCCCCAATTGGGCTCTTTCTTTCCGTAGAACAAATTTAATAACATACTAAAAAGAGTGATAAAGCTTGTTGATTTTTTCAATATTCTTTTTTTAAGTTAATAAATCAGTTAGAAACTCTATAGCTAATTTGAATTGTAAATTATTCACCAATTCTAGAACTAACTATATCTAAAATTAATAAAAAAAAGTTTTAGTTGATAGAAAAAAAAGGATATAATCATAAAAATTAACATTTTTTAGGACTTTAACCTGAGAATGATTACTCTTTAAAATCAATACTTTTTCAAGGTCTGAAAACGGAAAAATCATTTGTATTTTGAACTTACATTTTCTGATTTAGTTACAATTTCTTGAATTACAGTATCTAATTCTTCGCTGGAAACAATTATACTATCTATTAAAAATTCCTTTTCTTCTTCACTATTTTTATTCTCTTTAAGCAAGTTGGTTATAGCTAATATTCTGGATAAAGGAGTTCTAACCACGTGTGATTGTATCCATGTTATTTCTTTTAATACTTCATTTTGGTTTTCAATTTTTTTGGTGTGTTCGATGTTGTTTTTAAAACTTTCTTCAAGACCGTTAAATAATTTAGGAACTAAGGAACAAATTAAAAAGCTAAGGAAGATTAAATTGGAAAAAACAGCGAAGAGTTCGTTGGTTTTAAACGTTACTAGATGTGAGGGTGTTAATTCAAGGTAATAAAGACTGATATATAAAATGGAGATGTATAAATTTATGAGTGCTGGTGTAAATTGATTTTTAAAGGTGTAAATAAAAGTAGACAAAAAACAGGCAGCTAGTAAATAGAGTGTACTATTTAAACCAACAAAATAGATAAGTGAAAAACTTAAGGTAAAGACTGTTCCAATAAATAAGAGTTTACGTTTTTTAATCTTAATTCCTTTTTTAATACCAATGAACAATGCCGTAGTAACGGATAGTAAATCAATCCAAACCATAACATAGAGTTTGGCATCAATAGCCCAAATTACAGATGGGACCAGGGCAATAACACTTAGAGGGATGATGTAAACAATAGTATTGACAAACATGTCATCGCGCCAAAATTCTAAATCTTTATTTTCATTGTTAGAAAATAAGATATTCTGTCTGATTGCAGAGGTATATTTGTTCCATAAATTCATAATAAAGCTATATTTATGATAGGAATTATTGTAAATATACTAATAAAAAAGAAATAAAAGTGTGTTTTAAGTAGGAAATTTTAGCTAATGAACTTTTCGTTAATAATAAGGGGTAAAAGTGTGTTCTCTTTTTTAACTAAAATAAAACTTCGAATAGATTAAGTCTAAAAAATGAATTAATTTTACACTATAATAATTAAAACCATTACAATGGATTGGATAACTGCTAAAGAATACGAAGATATCACTTATAAAAAATGCAACGGTGTTGCTAGAATTGCTTTCAATAGACCAGATGTTCGAAATGCTTTTCGACCTAAAACTACTTCAGAACTTTTAGATGCTTTTCATGATGCCCAAGAAGATACTTCGATTGGTGTTGTCTTGCTTTCTGCTGAAGGTCCAAGTACTAAAGATGGAATTTGGTCGTTTTGTAGTGGAGGGGATCAAAAAGCACGTGGACATCAAGGATATGTAGGTGAAGATGGTTATCATCGTTTGAATATTTTAGACGTTCAAAGATTAATCCGTTTTATGCCAAAAGCAGTTATTGCTGTCGTTCCAGGATGGGCTGTAGGAGGAGGTCATAGTTTGCATGTAGTGTGTGATATGACTCTGGCTAGTAAAGAACACGCTATCTTTAAACAAACCGATGCTGATGTTACTAGTTTTGATGGAGGTTATGGATCGGCGTATTTAGCTAAGATGGTCGGGCAGAAAAAAGCCAGAGAAATTTTCTTCTTAGGACGTAATTATTCCGCTCAAGAAGCTTTTGAGATGGGAATGGTGAATGCTGTTGTTCCTCATGACGAATTAGAAGCTACCGCTTACGAATGGGCTCAGGAAATATTAGCAAAATCACCTACATCAATCAAAATGCTAAAATTTGCCATGAATCTTACAGATGACGGTATGGTAGGGCAACAAGTTTTTGCAGGAGAGGCCACACGATTAGCTTACATGACAGAAGAGGCTAAAGAGGGGAGAAATGCGTTCTTAGAAAAAAGAAAACCAAATTTTGAAAAGAAATGGTTACCTTAATTAAGTAAGCAGAATGCAGTTTTAAGTAAGCAGTAACTGAACTGATTATTTAACGAATCGATTTTTAAATTTTGTGCCTTTGTGGCAAGAAAAAAGAATATATGAAACACTGGATTGAAGCCGCAAGATTGCGCACTTTACCTTTATCGGTATCAGGAATTATAGTAGGAAGTATGTATGCTTTGGCTAATCCTACCGATGCAATATTAACACCAACAGAAGTATTTAATTGGAGACTTTTTGGTTTTGCTATTCTTACCACCTTAGGATTGCAAATTCTTTCCAATTTTGCCAATGATTATGGCGATGGTATGAAAGGAACCGATAATGAAGACCGAATAGGGCCTAAACGTGCTATCCAAAGTGGCGTTATTTCGCCAGCTGCTATGAAACGCGCTATTGTAATCACCTCGTTTTTGACTTTGCTTTCGGCAATTGCATTAATTTACTATGCTTTTGGGTACGAGCATTTGTATTATTCTATTTTTTATTTGGTATTAGGAATTTTAGCGATTTTATCGGCTATTCGTTATACAGTTGGGAACACAGCTTATGGATATCGCGGATATGGCGATTTGTTTGTTTTTATTTTCTTCGGCTTAGTTAGTACTTTAGGCATTGATTTTTTGTATTCTAAAGAGGCAGAGCCTTTGCTTATTTTGCCAGCAATGGCTGTAGGTTTTCTAAGTGTTGGGGTTTTAAATCTAAACAATATGCGAGATGAAGCCTCGGACAAAAAAGGGGGTAAAAATACCATTGTGGTTAAAATTGGAGGTGAAAAAGCTAAAAAGTACCACTATTTTTTAGTTGGTGGCGCAATGTTTTTAGTGTTCCTTTTTTCAGTTTTATTTGATTTATATGCTGATCCTTATCCAGGGCAAATTAATTTTGATTTATATCTTTTTCTTGTAGCTTATTTCCCTTTGATTAAACATTTAATAAGGGTATCAAAAAATAAAGAACCTAGAGATTTAGATCCAGAATTAAAAAAGTTAGCCTTAAGTACTTTTGCGCTTTCGGTATTGTTGTCATTGTGTATGATTTACTTTTTCTCAGATATTATTGTTAATGCCTTTTTAGGCGGAAGATAAATTTTAAAATATGAAAATAACCTATTACGGACACGCTGCTTTAGGGATTAAAGTAGTTGGAAAACACATTATTGTTGATCCTTTTATTTCGGCAAATCCATTAGCGGAACATATAGATATTAATGAATTAAAAGCCGATTATATTTTGATCACGCACGCACATGGAGATCATGTTTTGGATGTAGAAGCTATTGCGCAACGAACAGGAGCAGTTATCGTTTCTAATGCTGAAATTGCGGGTCATTATGCTGCCAAAGGTTTTCAGGCACATCCAATGAATCACGGTGGAAGTTGGAATTTCGACTTCGGGAAAGTAAAATATGTTAATGCGGTGCATTCTAGTTCGTTTCCTGATGGAAATTATGGGGGAAATCCAGGTGGTTTTGTAATTGAAGGCGAACATAAAAACATTTACATTGCTGGCGATACTGCTTTGACTATGGATATGAAATTGATTCCTATGCGAACCAAACTCGATTTGGCTATATTCCCTATCGGAGACAATTTTACGATGGATGTTCAAGACGCTATTTTAGCTTCTGATTTTGTGGAATGCGATAAGGTATTAGGTTATCACTATGATACTTTTGGCTATATCAAAATTGATCATAAAGCGGCAATTCAGGCCTTTTTTGATAAAGGAAAAGATTTGATGTTGCTTGAAATTGGTGATAGTATCGAATTGTAATTTTTTTAGGAGCTACTTCCAGCTGTACGTTTCAAACGAAGTTCACTGAACTCAAATGTAAATATAAGTTAAGTGAAGTAATCTCTTGTGGCGAACCACGCCACCAGAGGATTTTCACTTCCATCTGGGCTAGTTTTGTATCGTTAATAAACTACATTTAGTGAAAAAAATAATTTTTGTGCTATTCGTTAGCATTTTTTGTCAGAGTGTTTTTGCTCAAAAAACCGGTTATTGGGACAAGGAAAGAGCAACCTATAAAGAAATTATGGTTTCGGCACGAGACCGAATTGTTGTAGAAACCGATGATTTTCCAGCAGGAACCACCGAATTAATTTACAGAATTACATTGCTTGATGATAATCAAAAAATGGCTGGAAGTCTGGTTTCTGTTTTAAAATCAATTCCGGACCCAACAGGGATTAGTCAGGGTTCGGCAGGAGTTGTTTTTTTGATGTCTAAAATCTCAGGAGATGATAAATGCAAATACGCTATTTTTTCCAAAAGTGATTTGGCTAAAAATTACGGAACCACAGGTGAAACGGTCGATGCTTGTTTGGTGCAAAATACCGCCATTAGTAAAGATGCTAAGCGACTTTCTATTGATAAATCGGCTTGTTTGAAATCCAATGCTACTAAATTGTATTTTGGTTTCGAAAGCTCGAATTGGATTATGAAACAAAAAATCGTTCTAGAAGTAGTGCCGTGGGTAGATGCAAAATTAAGTAGAGGTTGGACACTTGAAAACAGAAAAAACATCATCAGTCAGTGTAAAACTTCGGCTTTAGCTCGAAAAATGGCTAATTCGGATGATTTTTGTGTTTGTATTGCCGAGAAAATCCAAAAACAATATACTTTTCAGGAATTCCAAAAACTGTTGCCTATGGAACAAACGAAGGCGTATAAGGATTTTGGAGCGAGTTGTTTTGAGGAAACAGGAATTGCTAAAACGGTTTTTAATGATTTAAGAACAAAAGCGTCAAATAGCGTTAAAAATGGCGATTACAGTGCTGCAATTAAAACGTATAATGAAATTGTTAACCAAGGAAAAGCAACCGCTACGGATTATGCTAATTTAGGAAATTCCTTTTTGTTGACGAAGCAGTATGCTAAAGCAATCAAAGTCCTAAAAGAAGGGGAAAAGAAAGATGATACCGAATTGTTAGTCAAAATCAATTTGGCTCATGCATATCTATTAAATGGCGAATTCGCTAAAGCTAAAAGTATTTATAAAGAATACCAGAATCAAAATGTAACAGACAATCTTAGCTGGACTCAAAAAATCAAAGATGATTTTCAGGCTTTTGCGAAAGCTGGAATCCAAAATGATAATTTTGATAAGATTTTGAAGTTGATAAAGTGATTTTAACCATTAAGGCTATTAAGTTGAGTTAAGAATTTTTAAAATTTGGTTAAATATTTAAGAAAAACCTCTAGTTTAATAATAACAAAGCTATCTATGGAAAATATAAGTGAAATTATTGATTCATATTCTGATAAATATTTCGCAATTAAGCAGCAAACTCGAAAATATATTTTGAATGGTTCGAATGTGGATGATAAAGAACGGTTAAATATTCTACATAGACCTTGGGTTGCTCCTTTTAATTGGGGTTTAATGATTTATAAAGGTGCTAGTAAAGAAGTTATATGTGGATTTCAATATGAAAATGAAATTATAATTCCAGCTTTTTATAAAGAGTTTTTAGAGATTATTAACGGATGTTTTTTGTATGATATGTCACTGTTTGGTATAATTGAATCATTTACAAGAAGTTTTTTGCAATGTCATAGTTTGCAAACTGCTAATGTTTATTGGAAAAATAGTTTTAAAGTTGATAAAACATTTTTTATTTTGGCGGATCTCCTTATAGTTATGAAGAAAATGTAGGTTATTTTTATGATGGGAATAAAATAATATCTATTCGTAAAAATGGTGAGATAGTTGGTGAATGGAATGATTTCTCTATGTTTTTAAATGATAAAATTAGTAAATCAGAGAAAAGAATGTTGAAAGAAACACCAGCTAACATTAAATTAATAGTTATGGATTAAAATAGGGCTAGTTCTAATGTACTTAAAAACTTTGCGAATACTTTGAGTCCTTCGCGGTAACAGAGCACCATTTGCGGTAAAATATAATAAATGAAAGCAACATACCATAAATACATCCTCAATTTTAAACGCCCATCCGGCACTTCTCGTGGTGTTATGAATGAAAAAGAAACCTGGTTTCTTGTTCTGGAAAAGGACGGAAAGCGAGGAATAGGAGAGTGCGGAATCTTAAGAGGATTAAGTGCTGATGACCGACCAGATTATGAAGAAAAACTACATTGGACTTGTGCTAATATTCATTTGGGAAAAGACGTGCTTTGGGAAGCATTGATTGAATTTCCTTCGATACAGTTTGGAGTCGAAATGGCTTTTCTATCCTTAGCAAGTGAAACTCCCTTTTTGCTTTTTCCATCAGCCTTCACTAATGGGGAGAAATCAATCGATATTAACGGTTTGATTTGGATGGGTGAGGCTGCTTTTATGAAGGAACAAATCGAAGAAAAATTAGCTCAGGGTTTTCGTTGTGTCAAACTTAAAATCGGCGCCATAGATTTCGAAAAAGAACTAGAATTACTGCGTTATATTCGTCAATATTTTACTCCGGAGCAGGTTGAAATTAGGGTAGATGCTAATGGTGCTTTTGGTTTAGATGAAGCTTTAGATAAATTAAATAAATTATCTGGATTTCAATTACATAGTATAGAACAGCCTATTCAAAAAAACAATACTGACAGGATGTCAGAGCTGTGTAAAACTACGCCTTTTTCGATTGCTTTGGATGAAGAATTGATTGGTGTGTTTTCATTGGAAGAAAAAGAACAATTACTACAAAAAATCAAGCCGCAATACATCATTTTAAAGCCAAGTTTTGTAGGTGGTTTTAAAGGAACTCAAGAGTGGATTAGCCTAGCCGAAAAGTATCAAATTGGCTGGTGGATTACCTCTGCATTAGAAAGTAATATAGGTTTAAATGCTATCGCGCAATGGACGTATACATTGCAAAATCCGATGCCTCAGGGTTTAGGAACCGGTGCTTTGTACACCAATAATTTTGATTGTCCACTGGAAGTTTCAGCAGGGCAATTATGGTATAAAACAAATAAAAACTGGGATTTTTATTTTGATCAATTAGCTGTTTTGTAGTTTTTTACTTAGCTTAGTTGTAGTTATAATTGAATAGAAGTGATTTTAATTATCAAGCTGTATTTAAATGAATGCTAAAAGTACTACCTAATCCAAGTTCGCTTTCAACACCAATAGTTCCATTTTGAGCTTCAATAAATTCCTTAGAAATAGCGAGTCCTAATCCTGTACCTGATTTATGACTGCCCGGAATTTGGAAGTATTTTTCAAAGATTTTGTTTTTATAGTGGCTATCAATTCCTTTTCCTGTGTCGATTACTTGAAAGATAATTTGATTGTTTTTTTGTTTTAATGCAACTATAATTTTACTGTTTTCAGAAGAATAGGTAATTGCGTTAGTTAAAAAATTGATTAACACCCAACTTGTTTTTTCTTTGTCGGCTTTGACTAAGTGCAAATTGGCTTCTGCGACAATGCTTATTTCAATTTGCTTTTGTTCGGCCTTTGTTTTGACGGCTTTAGTTGCATGGCTAACGATTTCGTAGGGATTGCTTTTCTCAATATTTAATTGGATTTTACCTGTTTCTACTTGAGATAATTCTAATAATTCCCCCGTAATTTTTAGTAATCGCTGACTATCGTCTTTAATACTTTCAATAAGTTGTTTTTGGTCTTCATTGATACCGCCTGTGTTTGGGTTTTCAAGTAATTGCAAACTCATTTTTATAGAGGAAATCGGCGTTTTTAATTCATGAGAAACCGTTGCTATAAAATTGGTTTTCGCAAAGTCCAATTCTTTAAAAAAAGTAATAATGCGCAATATGATTACATTCCCAATTTCAATAGCTTTCTCTTCGCCTGTGGGAGTAATGGTGATATTTACCTGCTCTTTTTCGAAATAGCTTTCTTTCGAATCGGCATAAATTTTCATTGGTTTTTTTGAATTTTCTGCATCATTCAATACAAGAGAACGAATCAAGTCATCTGTTTTAGCAATTTCTATAGCTGCTTTCCCAATACTATCTTCTTTTTTTAATCCTAAGATTTTCAGTGCTTCATCGTTGATGAATAGAATGATTCCTTCATAATCCAAACCAATAATAGGGTCGTGCATATTATTGATTAAGGTTTCCAAACGTTTTTTTTCAAAAGATAATTTATACAAGTTACTGTTGTGGTATTCTTGAAGTTTTTCGGCCATGGTATTGAATGATTTGGCTAAATCTCCAAATTCATTATGATGCCAAAAATGCACTCTTTCGGAGTAGTTTTTATTTGCGATTTCTTTAATACTGGCGGTCAATTCTTTGATGGGATTGGCTATGTTATTGGGCAAATTAACTAATAAGTTAAAAGCGATTAAAAACACAAAGTGCCTACTACAGCAATAGTAAAATTAGCGGTTTCGGCGGTGTGCTTGGCAATATCACTTTTTACTTTAATGGCATTCATATTGAGCTTCATAATCTCAAAAATCGTCTGCCTGATTCGCGCTTTAATGGTTTCGCTGTTTTGGTTTTCTTTCAGTATATTAAAATCAGATTGTAATTTTTGAGTAACTTGATCTTCATTTACTTCCGTAATATTAGCCATTTGTTTTTTTAGGTTCAATTCAAAAATAGCCGCTGCTTTTTCTTTTTGAATAGGCATTGCGTCTAATGAAAGCAGCATATTACGCGCATATTCTAAGGTATTATAATTGGCCGTTAGAATGTTTCCCGTATCTTTTTTAATTGAAAATACAGAGTAGGAACTAACCAAGGAAAGTATAAAGATTAATATAAATAATAAGCCAACGCCTAAATTAATTTAGTTTTAATTCTCATATTAAGAAAGTATTACAAGATCAACATTTGATTTCGCCAGCTTATTTAATAGCTTTCTGAAAATTGTTGTTGACAAAATTACCTTAAATAAACTAAAATGTGGTTTTCCAATACAAACAGTTGTGATGTTTTTTTGAGCAACTATCTTTAGTATTGTTTCACTGATGTTTGTATCCTCAACTTTGATGACTTCTGCACCTAATTGAGTGGCCAATTTGAAATTATTGATAAGATGACGTTGTTTGTCTAATGCTATTTTGTCGGAACTTTCTCTTGGTGTTTCTACATACAATACATACCAGCTCCCGTTGTAATAACTAGCTAATCGTGCTGCTTTTCGTATGACCACTTTTGCTGTTTTGTCATTGCTACTTATGCAGGACAATAGTTTTTCCTGTCTTAGCGTATGTTGTTGTGTTATTTCTGTTTCAACTTTTCGGACTACTTGGCTAGCAACCTCTTTTAGTGCTAATTCTCGTAATTGTAAAATTTGATCAGCTTTGAAAAAGTTTGTTAAAGCCGTTTGAATTTTGTCTGAAGAATAGATTTTACCTTCCTTCAGGCGATTGATTAAGTCTTCGGAACTCAAATCGATATTAACAACTTCATCAGCTAATCGTAAAACTTTATCCGGAATGCGTTCTTGTACGTCAATACCGGTAATTCGTTTGACTACAGGATTCAGACTTTATATGTGCTGAATGTTGACCGCCGAAATGACATTGATTCCCGCTTCCAGAATTTCAAGAACATCTTGCCATCTTTTTTCATTTTTACTTCCTTCAATATTGGTATGCGCTAACTCACCAACAATGACTACTTCAGGATGCAAATTGATAATGTTTTGCACATCCATTTCCTCTAAAATTTTTCCTTTGTAAAAAATATTCCTTCTGGCAATAATGGGCAGTCCAGCTAATAATTCCTGAGTTTCTTTTCGAGAATGGGTCTCAACATACCCAATCTGAATGTCGATCCCTTTTTTTTAAAAGTGTATGCGCTTCCTGTAGCAAACGATAGGTTTTGCCTACACCAGCACTCATGCCAATATAAATTTTGAATTTTCCTTTTCGTGATTTTTTTATTTAATCAAGAAAGTACTGTACATTATTTTCTTTGTCAGGATTCATCAAACAAAAGGAGTTAGCGTTGTTTAAAAGTGATTTAGATGATTTTTGTGGTTGTTTTTCTTATAATGAAATAGCAAGTGAAGTTATATAAATGAAAGCTATTTATGGATTAATCCAAAAAAGAATGAATTAAAAGGGGATGTACCCCGATTGGATTATTTATGTAATAATGTCCCGGAAACTTTTACACCCTTAAGTAGAGGATTTCATTTAGTTGGCGAAGTCTATAAATTATATGAAGAAGAATTTAAAAAAATAATGACTGAGCGACAGGTAAATCTTGTGATAGAGGATAAACGTAAAAAAATTATCTCAGGGGAGATTGGTGAATATTCGGGTATAGCCAGAGTTAAAAACAAGGATGAGAAATATATTTGGGTGCAGTATTCGGGATCTCTCAGAAGAAATACCAATGGAGAAGCAGTTAAATTATTTGGAACAATTGTAGACGTCAATGATATCGAAGTTAATAAAATAGCTTTAGAAGAATCTGAAAAGAAAATGCGTTTTATTCTCGAGCATTCTACAGATTTGATAACCCAACGTGATATTAACGGTAAGTATCTGTATGTTTCTGAATCGTCAACAGAAATATTAGGTTATACTCCCCTGGAATTGATGGAATTAAATTCGTATTATGAATTGTGTCATCCTGCTGATTTGGATGATCTACTGGTAAAACAGTCCAATTTTATACATGATAAAAGTCGTTTGAGTTTTATATTTAGTGTACAGATGAAAAAGAAGAATGGTGATTATGTATGGTTGGAGGTGATTTCTAAAAGAATTATTGTTAATCATTCTTTGGTTTGTATTCAAAGCACTGTCAGAGATATTATTCTCCGAAAAAAATTAGAACTTCAAAATTTGAAAGCTTTGGAAAGGGAGAGAGAATTATATGATTTAAAAGCTAAGTTTATTGCTATGGCTTCCCATCAATTTAAAACACCTTTAACGGTTATTTATTCTAACGCTGAATTAATAGGAATAAAATCTAAGAGTATCGAAAACAAAATAGCTAAAAATTTCAACACAATATCAAACAGAATAAAATTTGAAATTGAACGAATGTCTGAATTGATAGATAATATTCTGGTTTTTGGAAAA
>DKIJ01000014.1 GCA_002454195.1 Flavobacterium sp. UBA6721 | reverse complement strand
TTGGTTGCTCCTCAGCAGAGCCAATGTCCTCTTCAATTTGATAAGGGTAATTTAAACTATTTGAAATGAAAAATCACCAACTATTTTTGACCACATTACCGAAAAATAAAATTCCCAATATGCAAAGATAAATTTCTGAATTTTTAATAAAAGAACCCGTTGGGTGTAATTAAATTGTTTGCAACTATTGAAGAATTTAACAATCAAATTAATTACAAAAATGTAGCTTAACTTAATGTGCAGTTTTTATTTGCATATCCAATCTTTATTTACTAATAGGTAATAACAATGTAATTTTAGTTCCTTCTCCTTCCTTTGAAACAATACTAAAAAGCCCTTTCGATTTTAAAACAACTATTCGGCTTAAGTACAAACCTAAACCTAATCCCTGCTGCTCCATTTGTTCTCTATTAAATTGTTTATTAGGCTCAATTGATTTTAATTCTTCTTGCTTAAACCCAATTCCATAATCTGTAATATTTAATTCGTAATATTTATCATTGTAAATACTACCGGCAACACTCACCTGTTTGCCGGTATTTGAAAATTTCAATGCATTATCTATTAATTCATAAAGTACAAATTCCAAAAACTCCGAATTCATTTTTATCTCCACATTAACCAGGTCTGCCCTAAGTCTTTTTTTAGAATTCTCATAATAAGGCGAAAGAGCTTTTCTTACTTTAGCAAAACAATCTAATAAATTACTTTGTTCATCCTCATTAAATTCAATAGTATTGTTTTTTATGTTTTGAAATAATATCACATTTTGCATGGTTCTATTTAAGCGTTCTCCAGAAATTTTAATTGCTTCATAAAAGGTCGCTTTATCATCCTTATCAAAACTTTCTTCATTTTCAATCAAAAGTTCAATAGAACCTAAAATCCCATTTAAAGGAGTATTAATTTCATGTAAAAAAACATTTTTAGATCCCGTATAAATATTATTGTAGGAATTTTTTATCTTCTTAAATCGTTTAATTTTAGCATTTACCATTTTTGTCAATTCATCAAATTTAAATGGCTTTGAAATAAACTCATCTACTCCATCATAAATACATTTTTCTCTAATATTATCTTCCTTTTTTGCAGTCAGAAAAATAAAAGGTATTGCATTAAGGGTGCTATTTTGCATTAAAATTTCATGAAATTGATGACCATCCATTACCGGCATCATGATATCACAAAGAATCAAATCCGGAATCCAGTAATCTAAAATATTCAGGGCTTCTTGTCCGTTTTCTGCTGATATAATGTCATAATTTTCATATTTCAAATATTCACAAATAGTTTCTCTTAAATTTATTTCATCTTCAACCAACAGTATTTTATTTTTGTTCATAAGGGAAAGTTAATATTAGTTTAGTTCCTGAATTTTCTTTTGTTTTTAGCTTAATTTTTCCTTTTAGCATTCGTGTAAATTGTTTTACAATCGTCAATCCTAATCCTGACCCCACAATTGTAGATGTATTTGATGCCCTGTAAAAAGATTTAAAAAGCTTTTTGACATCCTGTTCTGGAACACCAATTCCGTAATCAATCACTTCAATCTGAATTTTTTGATTCAAATAAATAACTTTAAGTTCAGGATTTAGTTTTTCCTGAGAATATTTAAAAGCATTATTCAATAAATTTGTAAAGATATGTATTAAAAGTGAAGTATCATACTGTACTGGTTTTGAAGAACCAATAGTAACAACCTTTACCTCCCTTCCATCAGCTTCATGATTAAAATAGGTAACAATCAAATTTGCTATAAACTCATCAAAATCGATAGCTTCGATTTTAAGTCTGAAATTTTCTTTGGCACTATTTTTTCCAAAAACCAGAATATTATCTATCAATTCAGACATTCGTTCAATTTCAAATTTTATTCTGTTCGATATTGTGTTGAAATTTTCAGCTATTTTGTTTTCGATACTCTTAGATTTTATTCCTATTAATTCAGCGTTAGAATAAATTACCGTTAAAGGTGTTTTAAATTGATGTGAAGTCATGGCTATGAATTTAGCTTTCAAATCATACAATTCTTTTTCCCGCTTTATCGCTTTTTCATTTTGTTTTTCTAAATTTTTCCTAAGAGTTATATCTCTTGCCGTACTTTGTATACTAATCAGAGTATTATTTACCTCTATTTTTTTGGATACTACTTCCATCCAAATATAATTTCCATCCTTTTTCTTTACCCGGACATTAAAAATATTTTTAATTGAATCTCTGTCATTAATGAAATTAGACCGCTCTGTTAATACATTTTCAAAATCATCCGGATGAAATAATTCATAATCTAAATTCAATTCCATTAATTCCTGAGGTGTATAACCTAAAATTTCTTTTGAAGATTCTGATATGTAAGTATAATTTCCTTTAATATCTCTTTGAGTAATTAAATCAGATGAATTCTCTAAAATGAATCTCAATTTCTTTTCAGATTCTTCCAGTGCTATTTTATTAGTTTCAATCTCATTAATATCAACAATTGTCCCTATAATTTTTAAAGGTTTGCCTTTTTTATTTCGCTTGATGGTACCTGAATATTGTAACCAAATGAATTTTCCTTTTTTATCCTTAATTCTGTATTTACCAAAACATTCATCAAGCTTGCCTAAAATATATTCCTGAAGCTGTTTTTCAACTCTAACTAAATCATCAGAATGGACTCTGCTTCTCCAAAATTCATAGTTTTGCTCCACTTCAAAAATAGAAAAACCTAAAATTCTAGCCCAGTTATTAGACATTTTGGCCTCATTAGTATTAATATCTAATTCCCATATTCCTTCAAAACATCCCTGGTCATAGTATTTAAAAATATCAAAACTTGGCCCAATATTCTTCTTATATCTAATCTCATTAATTTTGATAGAAATATTTTTAGTAAAGAGTTTAATTAATTCTATTGTTTCCGAATCCCATTGTGCAGCATAACAATGTTCAAAACTTAAAAAACCCCAAAAAATATCATTTTCAAATATGGGTATAAACATATAAGTTTCTACTTTACGTTCAAACATTATCTGCTTAAAAAACGGTTCTTTTATCTCATTTGTAAAACCAACAAGATGAAACCCTTTACGCAATGGTGTGATTATTTCCGGAATAGATTTACACAAATAATCAAAAAGTGGCGCATCATTTTTTTTTAACTCAGGATTAATCCACGAATAGGATTCTCTTACAGATTCGTTTTCGATTGTGTAAATATAACTTCTGCAAGCTTTTAGACTTTCTCCCAAAACAGCCAAACAGGAATTCAGAGCAGAATCTAATTCTTCTTCTTCAATAAGAATATGATTAGCCGCCGAAACATTCAGGGAGATATTCTTCATAGTTTAAGAATGCTTTTTTGTGTTTTTAAAGTAGCAAAAAAATATGTGGGCAATTTAAATGATATAACTTTTATCAGAACCATAAATATTTATAGTTTAAATTAGTAGATTTATAATTTAAAAAAGTATTTATTAGATTTGCTCCCATGAAAACCCCCAATAAATTAAATGTAGTATTAATTGAAGATGATTTATTAATAGGAGATTCTATTGTAGAATTACTCACACTTAATAATTACAATGTATGCTGGCTAAAAGATGGACAGGAAGCGATTAATTATCTTAAAAAAAATACTCCTGACATCATAATTAGCGATTTAATGATGCCTCTAATGGATGGTGAAGAATTGTTTTTGGAAATTCAAAAGAATAAAAAATACAACGCTATCCCTTTTATTATGATAACCGCGAATGCTGATACCGAAACAAAATTCAGACAATTAGAAATTGGTGTTCATGATATTATTATTAAGCCTTTTAAAGTAAAAGAGCTACTTCTGAAAATTAAAAATTTATTGGCTCTTAAAAATAGCATTGAGAAAAAATTTATACCTGATCCTTTCTCAAAAGTTACCATTAAATTATCAAACAAAGATTTTTTAGATTCTGTTAATGAAATTTTACTGAAAAACATAAAATCAAAAATCAATGTTGTAGAATTAGCTGCTGAATTGCACATAAGTAAATCAACTTTAGATAAAAAAATAAGAAAAAGAACCAATAAAAACATCACTCAATATATTAGAGAGTTTAAATTAGATTACACCATAAAGCTTATTACTGCAGGAGAAAAAAATATTCAGTTTCTAGTTGAGGAATCCGGATTTAATTCTTTTTCGTATTTCTCCACCAGTTTTAAAAAATATAAAGGAATTAGTCCCAGGGAATATATTAACAACCTTTAAAAGCAAGTTGTTTTTTATTTAAATATTTTTCTTATCCGCATTTGATTTTAATTTATAGCTTAAAATTAAAATTATAAGTTACTTATTTTTTAATTTTCCCATTTCAATATACCCATAAATTGCAAATTTATTACACAAACACCTTGCTTTCTATTATCTAAAATAATGAATTAATAAACAGCATGAAAATTAATATTTTGAATTTTAAAATTAGACCCACTGAAGAACATTGGGAAAAAGTAGATACAAGACTTCGGTCTAATCCTGAATTTTTGATAGTAATATTTGTAATTATCTTAGCAAATTTATTTTTATTTTTTTTCTTTACTTTACTTACTGTTTAATATTCTGTAAAAACAATTAATGTTTCCAGTTTAAATTATGTATATACTTTTTAAACTTATAGCTCAATAAAAGCAAAACGAAACAAATCTATTCTAATTTTACAGCTGTAGGTTTTCTTACCAAACAGCATGTATTGAATTTGGGGGCAATTTCACTTAATGATTACAATTTTGTTAAAAAATCATGCTGTTTTGGTAAGTATTTTAAATAAATAAATCATGTTATAAATTATGGATGATATAATTTCCAACAAGACAAATGATACCTATCTAAAAACTCCTCTTTTCAGCATTATGAATTCGAAAGTATCTTTTTATTTTAAAAGAGAAGAATTGCATTTTGATTTCAATCTTATTTCTAATGTTCAAATTATAGAAAACAGAGTATTTTTTATCAATTACATTTTTGCTTTTACAGGCTTTACATTTTTTTATTTTGTAAAAAATAAATTCAACATCTACCTGTCTCCTATTTATTTTTCAGTTGTGTTTTTAGGGATAATATACTTCTCTTTTTTATACAAACAATTTTCATACAAATTGCTCATAAACAATGAAAATTTAGTTTTTCATGAGTTAAAAGTTTCTTCACAAAATATCAATCATGCTCAATATTTTATGACATTGTATAAAAAACGACAAAGACTGAGTATTTAATAAAAAAAAACATTTATTGAATATAAAAATCCACTATACTTTTTAATTCACTAAATACAAAAGGTTTACTAATATAACCTTTAGCACCTAAATTCACCCCTTTTTCCTTATCCTCTTTCTCCACTTTTGCAGAAAGTAACAGAACAGGAATTTTAGAAAATTCAGATTCCATATGAGCCTTCATAAATCCGTAACCATCTAAAACCGGCATCATAATATCACATATTATAAGATTAGGTTTTATTTCCTGTACTTTTTTCAATCCTTCTTCACCATTTTGTGCTTCAAATACATTAAATCCAATAACTATCAACAATTCAGCTACTGTTTCTCTTAGAGTGATTTCATCGTCTATAATTAAAATTTTTTTCATTTCAATCTTGTTTAGCTATTGGAAATTCAAATTTTACTTGTGTTCCTTTTCCTAGTGTGCTTTTTAATTTAATGGTACCTGAGTTTTTCTCGGTAAAAGTTTTTACAATATAAAGTCCCAAACCAGTTCCCTGATATCCATTTGTGTTACTTGCACGGAAAAAAGTATTAAACAATTTAGACTGTTCTTCTTCGGGAATTCCAATACCAAAATCTATAATTTCTATTTGTATAGCATCCTCTATCTTTTTAATATTAAAAATAATATCACCAACTCCTTTAGAGTATTTCACAGCATTATTTAAAATATTCAAAATAGAATATTCCATTAGCTTAACATCTGCATACACCATGAAACTTTCATTGGTGAAATCCAACACAATCTTTTGCTTGTTATTTTGATTATCGTAATTTATCTCAATGATATTGCAACAAAGCTCTCTTAAATCAAAGAATACCGGATTAAAATTTGTTTTACCTGAATCTTCTCTTGAAATAGTCAATACGGCTTCCATCAAACCAACAATACGGTCAATTTCTTCGGTAATGATAGAAACCCTTTTTTGTAAAAGAGGGGCATTTTCTAATTTCTGATTCTCTAAATACATCCCTATAAGTTCGGCACTGGTACGAATAGTAGTCATAGGGGTTCTGAATTCATGAGAAATGGTTGACACTAAATTAGTACGCAATTCATTTAACTCTCTTTCCTGATTCAATGCATTTTCTAAAACCATTTCTGCATTTTTTCGTTCTGTAATATCTCTGGAGCTAGTTTGAAACCCAACAACCACTCCTCTTTGTCTAATCAAATTTGCTTTAGTTTCTAACCAAATAAATTCGCCACTTTTGGTTTTAAATCGCGCTGTAGTACTGTCATCAACTTTTTCATCTATAAAATCAGTCAAACTGTTCATTAAGTACTTTATTTCTTCAGGAAAAGCATAATCTAAAGGAGAGGTACCAATCATTTCTTCCGGAGTATACCCCAAGAGTTTTGTTGCTGAAGGAGAAACATACTGAAAAGTAGTATCTAAACCATGAACACAAATTAAATCGGCTGTATTATCTGCTAAAAAACGATACATGTTTTTAGCTTCTTTTAACTGAATAGCCTTATTTCTATTGTTCTCTGTTAGCAATAATTGATTGTGTCTTTCGATTTTTTTTCTTTCAGTAATATCAATCAACTGAACTATGTAAAAAGGAATTTTATTGTTTTGCACTAAAGACACTGACATATAGGTCCAAACCAAACTACCGTTTTTATGAATAAATCTTTTCTCTGAACTAAAATGAGATATTTCTCCGGAATCTAACTTTTCCTTATGTCCTAAATCTTCCTTAAGATCTTTAAAATAGGTAATATCCTGAAATCTAAAAAACTTCATTTCTTCAGATGTATAACCAAACATCTCACAAAGTCTTTCATTAACTTCTGTATAAAACCCTTCTACATTTACCAAAGCCATTCCGGCAGCAGAATTTTTAAAAGCACTTTTAAATATTTGTTCGCTTTCCTTTAATTTATTTGTCAGTTCTTTTTCTTTCGTGATATCTTTCATTGTCCCAATCACACGGATTGCTTCTCCATTTTCATCACGTATTATTATAGCTTTATCATTAACATGAGCATATGTACCGTCTGATTTTAAATAACGATATTCATAAGACCACATTTCTTTTTTACTAGCAACAGCTTCATCAAAACTTTCAAAAGTAGCATTCCTGTCTTCCGGATGCACAAAATTTTCACAAACAACAGCATCAATATAATTATTCTCAAACTGATATCCAAAAAGCGATGTAAAACCTTCACCAACAAATATTTTATCTGTTTTTAAATCCCAATCCCAAATGGCATCAAAGCTTGCTTTGTTTGAATAAGCAAAACGTTCATTACTTATTTTCAAACCATCTTCTGCCTTTTTTCTGGCCGTAATATCATTAAAAGAACAAACCACATAAAGCAACGTATCGTCTTTATCAAATACGGGGATGGCATCAACTAATAACCAAACTAAGTCATTTTTAGTTGGACGATGCACT
This sequence comes from Flavobacterium sp. UBA6721, assembly GCA_002454195.1. Classification (GTDB taxonomy): domain Bacteria; phylum Bacteroidota; class Bacteroidia; order Flavobacteriales; family Flavobacteriaceae; genus Flavobacterium; species Flavobacterium nitratireducens. The sequence continues at coordinate 24,915 of DKIJ01000014.1, read as the reverse complement.
CCCATTACTATATTATTAATAGGTTTTAATGTTTTAATAGCCTGAGGAACCGGATGATCTTCGGGTTTAAAACTAGTTCCGTCCAGATGAATTACTTTCCAATGTTCATCAAACGAAGTTTTACCCAATAATTGATCCTCGGTTAAACCTAGCATTTCACATACCGCTTTATTATTTTCTAATATTTCAGATTGTGGTCCCTGAACCAAAATACCTACTGCAACATTTTGTACAATACTATTGATTAACTGCCTGCTTTTTAGAATCTCATCCTGAAATCGTTTAATCTCAGTAATATCCACCCCAAAACCTACCATCATTTCAAATGATCCGTCCTCTTTAAAAACAGGATTAAATCTTCTACTGTAAACACTTGTTATTCCGTTGGGATGTTTCATTACTTCCTCCCATTCAACCAATTTTTTATCTTCTAAAGATTTAAGAAATTTTTCTCGTCGGCCTTCTGCAAATTCATACGTTCTACCGGTATGATCAGCATACTCAAAATCATCTTTTCCTATGATAAATTTTCTAAGTTCGTCATTCTTTATCGCTAAAGGATTCAAATAGATATATTTATGATTCTCATCAAAAACAGCTAAATCCGTAGGAATACGCTCTAAAATTTTTTCATAAAAATCTTTCTGTTTTTCGAGTTTTTGTTGGGTTTGGATATGTTCGGTAACATCTCTGCAATTCCCTATAAATATAACTTCTCCGTTTTTTTCAGAGGCTATCAAATTCGAAGCAAGCCAAACATAATGTCCTTCTTTATGTCTAACTCTAAACACAAGATCTTTGTCGGATTTTTTCTCTCCTACAGAATGAATCAGATATTCCAAACACATCTCTAAATCATCCGGATGTATTAAAGCCGCAATCGATTTACCTAAAATTTCCTCTGCTTCATACCCCAAAAGATCCACCCAATTTTTTGAAGCAAAAGTAATAATCCCTTCTTTATCTAACTCGTAAAGAATCTCCTTTGAATTTTCAACAAATAATTCAAATTTTTTTTCTTTTTGATAAACACGAATTTGTGATTCTAAACTGCTTTGAATTTGACCTAAAACATAATTCAAAACTTTTAATTGTGAATCCGAAAGAATTTTATTCTTAAAATCGGCCAAACAGAATATACCAATTACCTTATCATCATATATTAATGGAAATCCTGCATAAAATTGTAATGGAATTTCTATTTGCTTAGAATTTATTATATCTTCAGAAATAAAATAAGGCTCTTTGTTTTCGATAACTATAGAATTCCATTGTGATATATTTTCAGAGAACATATCAAAATCAACACCAGAATTGTTTTTTATGAATTGTTTTGAAGAATCTAAAATTGAAATGTGTGCAAAAGAAACTTCACTAATTTCTAAAGCAAATAAAAGACTTTTTTGAAGTTCCTGAGAAAAACTTAAATCATTAAATAAAAAGTCTAATTTCTCGTTAATTTGTAATAAGGACATAAAACAATTATAGTGGTATTTAAAATCTATTTGAAAACAAAATTTCACAAATATATGAGTGTAAAATAAATGCTTATTCTGTTAAAAATCAAATGTTTTACTGTTTAAATTTATTTTAAGTTTTTATAATTTTCCGTTGAATAACAATATGGATAAAATAAATAGTTTTTTGCTAAATAGTGGGGGAGAATTGTTGAGTATTTATTGTATTAACAAAAAACAAAAGTATAGAATTTATTTGTTTTTTTGTCAAAATGCAGGCAAATGGAGCAAACTCAAGAGTTTTATTTTTGCCGCGAATTATATGGTTTTAATCATCCTTTACTAAATTCGTGCAATTCGTGGCTGATTTTTTATTGCTAAAACTGATTCGTTTGCCCTGAGTATTATAAATGTGCCTAGTTATGATAACAGCAATTTTTTAAACTTTTTATAAAAAGCTAATTTACACACTTTTTAGGATGGTGTCATTATTCAGAAAAAAAGAGTAGAAACACCTGATAAGCTTAATTGTTTATTAAATTCAGAATCAAGGTTTCAATTATTTGTTGCAAGATTTTCGAACTAGACTTTGATCATGTTTATGCTTATTCCAGCTAAGGCTGTTTTTTATCTTACTGTTTAAATAGTGGCCATTTTTAGTGTTTTTCTAATTTGTTGTTAGGCAGATGATTTTTCACCTTTATTCATAGGGAAAACATAGCGTGAAATTTGTTTTACTATTTTCTTTGCTTTCTAATTTTATATTACCTTTAAGTTGTTCCGTAAATTGTTTTACAATAGTTAAACCTAGCCCGGAGCCAATAATTGTTGATGTATTTGTTGCTCTGTAAAATGAAGTAAATAAAAGTTTAATCTCGTCTTCAGGTATTCCAATACCAAAATCAATTATCTCTATTTTGATTGTTGAATCTAAGTATGTTAATTGAATGATAGGTTCTTGACAGTTTTTAGAATATTTGTAGGCATTACTTATTAAATTGGTCATAATGTGCAGCATTAATGTTTCATCTGTGACGATATTTTTTTCATCACCATGGACAATTAATTGAATTTTTCGTCCATCATCTTCATTGCTAAAATAAACTGTAATGATATTCTCAATGAATTTGGTATAATTGATAGATTTTAATTTCGTTTTAGATTTGCTTAATTCGTGTTTACCAAAAATTAAAATATTGTTCATCAATTCGGTCATACGATCTACCTCAGTTTTGATTCTATCTGTTATTGGTTTTACGTTAGAAAAAGATCCATTATTAGCAGTATAAGATTTCATTTCAATGAGCTCAGCATTAGAATAAATAACTGTCAAAGGTGTACGAAATTGATGTGATGCCATAGAAACAAATTCTGATTTTAAATCATTGAATTTTTTCTCTTTTAGTAAGGCCTCTTTTGTTTTTTGTGTTGCTTTCACTCTTTCAGTGATGTCTCGACTAGCACTTTGATACCCTATCTGAATATTGTCTATTATTATAGGACTGATTATACTTTCTAGCCAAATGAAATTTTTGTCTTTTTTCTGAAATCTGAAAGTTATTCTGTTTTTATTAGGGTTTAGGTCTTTAGTTATAGCATGTTTTTTGAAAATCCAATGGTCTTTTTTTTGTATGAAATCAAATGGAGTTTTATTGATTAATTCCTCAGGTTTGTACCCTAGTATTTCCTGTGAAGATTTTGAAATATATTTGATTTCTCCACTAGGCAAATGTTGGCATATTATATCAGAAGTGTTTTCGGTTAAAAAGCGATATTTTTCTTCTGATTTTATTAATTCATTTTTGTTTTGAATGAGTTCTGTTAAATCTATGTGTGTGCCTACTATTTTTTTCAGTTCACCATGGCGATTAAATATTTTTGTACCTGAATATTTAATGTGTAAATATTGATTATTTACGTGAGACATTCGGGTCATTCCTTCGTAAATTTCAATTTTTCCATTTATGAAGTTAGCAAATTTGTTTTCCAGAATTTCTACGTCGTCTGGATGAATATTTTTTTTCCAGAATTCATAATTATGTTCAATTTCATTTTCTTTATACCCTAACATACTGCCCCAAACGTAAGAAAACTTCGCTTTGTTTTTTTTAATATTATATTCCCATACCGCTTGTTTGGTTCCTTTAATATGATTTTCTAGAAGATTAAGACCTTTCTTTAATTTTTTTGTTTTTTTATGTTCATTTAATCGTAAACCTATGTTTTTTGCAACTGTATGTAATGCGACGACTTCGTTATGATGCCAAGTTTTTTCTTCCTTGCAATTATCATAACAAATCCAGCCCCAAAATTTCTTTTCTCTAAAAATAGGAGTAAACAAATACGATTTTATGTTTTGCATGGTCATTATTTCCTTAAACAAATCATTGGTGCTTTCTCTGACAATTCCGTACAAAGGTTCGTTCCTTGAAAGGATATTATAAAGTCCTGGAAATTCATCATAGCTTAATCCACTAAGGATAGGACTATTGATATATGGAGTTAACCCGTTGGGTGTAATTAAATTGTTTGATTTTTAATATTGTTTATTGGTCTGTCAAATATGAATTTATTGATATACTGAATCAATGTTAATGCTGTTATTTTTGCTAAAATTCTTGTTTTAAAACCTTCAAAAGTTTTAGCATAATTGTTTCTAATTCTGAACTGGTCACATAGTTGTGAAAATAATGTTTCAATTCTTTTTCTTGACTTCCTAAAGATATAAGGCTGTGGCCTATAATCTTTTTGATTAGTTCTTTTTGGTGTTTCTAATTTGATATTTACCGTTTGAAACAAGTCTAATTGAATGCTTTGAGATAAGTAACCTCTATCACCAAGCAACACACAATCAGACATTTGTTGTTTTATGTTTTTCAAAAAATGAACATCGTGAACCTCTGCTTTTGTAATATCCAATGAATGGAAAATTCCATTTATAGAACAAACTCCGTGCAATTTATATCCATAAAACCAGTTGTTTTGAGAAGCACAAAACCCTTTTGAGGGAGCAGTTTCAAACTCGTTTTTACAGATTTTTATTCTCCTATGACGTGCAAATTTGCAAATCTCCAACGGCATACTATCCACGATAAAATGATCTTCAAATTCTAAAAACCGAGATGCTAATTTTGTCCTTACTTCTTCTAAAAAGAAAAACAATTTTCGCCTTCTTTTATTGAACTGACTTCGCTCAATTAGGTTTGGAATTTGTTGCTTATTAATCTCCTTAAATAAAGAATTTTCACTATCAATAGACATAAATTCAGCAGTCAAACTCAATGCAACAACCTCTAAATCAGACATTTTACGTTTTCTTCCTACATCTGATTTATATTCCAATTCACAATTCAAAGAACTTATAACTTCTAAAACTCTAAAATAATTTTTCACTATATTTGACATAGATATTGGTTTGTTTGGCGACATCAAGATACTGAATTTCAGTATCTTGACCAATATCTAGTCAATATTTTCTACTTCAAATAATTACACCCAACGGGTTAAAAGAATAAAAACTAACGTTAGTGTAGTAGTAATTGTCGTTTTAACTTGTGTTAGAAAAAAACAAACAAGCCGTTTCATATTTTGAGACGGCTTGTTTGTTTAAAAAAGAGTATTCCTAATTCGTTTTTATAGTATCGACTACTTTTTTCTTTTTGTTGAAGAGATTGTTTAATAAGTCGGTAGCCTTTGCTTTGACTTCCTCTTTAGCCTTAGTTTGCGCTTCCGCTTTGGTGGCAGGAATGGTTGTTTTAGTCGTGTCTCCGGCTTTTTTGTTCTTATTGATAATATCGGTTAGGGCTGAGGTTCCTTTGTTCACTAATTTAGTTTTTTGTTGCTGGATTAACTGATTGGTCAAATTAGTAGCTGCAGTTTTTAAATCGGTGGTGATTTTAGGTTTCGAAAAGTTACCTGTTAAAATAGCATTAATTGGAATGTTTTCCAGTTTTTGAGCATCGGCAGCAGATAATTTTGAAATTAACGTATTGGCTTCAGTTCCCAGGTATTTTGCCGGAACATTGAATTTGATGTTGTAATTCATGCTTTGGTCAAAACCATGTGTTCCGCCAATATTAGCTTGAATGTCCTGGTATTTGATAGTGAAAGGTTTTACATTTACTTTTCCGTCTTTAAATGTAATTGCTGCTTTCAAATCGTTCAAATTAATTTTACTCATGTCTAAGAATTTAATATTCGAAGTCAGAGCTGTCAACAGCGTCGAATTACTGGAATTGATGGTCGTAGAAAGAAACTGACCTAGTAAATCTCCTGTGATGGTTTTTAAATCGGGAGTGAGTTCATTAGCATCCAGATTTCCATTTAATTTGATGGTCGAATTGATTTTTCCATTGACAATTCCAGCAATTGGAGCCAGTTTTTTAAGCATGTCTAATTGGGTGAAAGATTGTGCAATGTCAACTTGGTTTAAACCTAAATTCATATCGAATGTTGGTGTTTTTTCTTTGGTAGAAACGGCACCGTTTAAACCGATAGAACCGCCAAAAATGTTTGTTTTAATATTCTCCATCGTTAGTTTTTCGTCTTTAACGATTAATTTTCCGGAAACATTTTTCAAGGTTAAATTATCATACAATACCGTATTGGCTTTTGCAGTAAGCGTACAATCTAAGAAAGCGGGAATTTTCATAGCTTCGGTTTTCTTTGTTTTTGTATCGCTGGTTTCTGTTTTTACAGCTGCTGTTTTTGGAGTTTCTTCCGAAGTTACAAAATCATTAACCGCTAATTGATTGGAAGTTAGGTTGAAGTTTCCTTGCAGGTTTTGATTTTTAAATATAAAACCGTAGAAATTTTCTAAAACACCCGTAACACTCAAATCGCTTTTTCCGGTCGAAGCATTAAATTGTTTTAAAATCACTCGAGATGGATTGAAAGCAATTTCGGCCTTACTAATATTCATTGATTTGCCATTTTCATCCATGTATTTAAAGCCAGACAAACTCATTGTTCCTGAGTTTTTTATGTTTTCATATTGGCTTTTTTCTACCGATTGCATGTCAAATTTGGTTTCCACATCGGCTTTCAAAATACCACTTAGAGGTTTGTCTAATTTAACTGGATAGGCTTTTGTGAAATTACCTAAATTAATTGTTCCTTTAAGGATCGCATCTACCAAGGCATTTTGAGTGATGTTTTTAATGTTGGCTTTGGCGTTAAAAACGTCCTGATCGATACGGAAGGAAAGTTTGTCTAAGTTGACATAGGTGTCATTTAAAACTCCCGTTTGATTGATGATTTTAGTATCGATAATAATATTTTGAACCGATTTTGGTAAATCAGGATATTGGAAAGAAGCATTATTCGAGGCGATTTCGATATTGAATTTGGGTACTGTCTTATCCGAATACAATCCTTTGGCAAAACCAGCAACTGTGAAATCTCCTGTGGTTTTCACATTGTTAATATTGGCAGCATAGGCGGCAGGTATTATACCTAAGAAATTTTTAAAAGAGGAAGTAGGCGTTTTAAATTTTAAATCGTATTCCTGACCAGCATCGACTAATTGAATATATCCGTCAAATTCTAAAGGAAATTGATTGATTAAAGCCTTATTTTCTTTAAAAGTATATTTGCTTTTTTCTAAATCGATTCCAAGAACAGCATCTAGAGTCAAAGCAACATTTTTCATGTAATTAACCTTGTCCATATCCAGACTGATTTTGGCTGTTGATTTGGTATTTAAATCTAATTTAGATGCTGCAAAATCTCCGGTTCCTTCATGATTCAGGCTGTCGATAAGCATTTTTATTTTGGAACTTTCGTCAAAATAGCGGAATTGAAAATTTTCAATTTTGTAATTCTGAATGTTTAAAGATAAAGGTTTGCTTTTAGCATCACCAGTAGCTGTTTTATCGTCCTTGATAGCAATATCATAATTTCCAACACCGTCTTTGTTGAAAATAATATTAATCAAACCGTCTTTCGAATATATTCCGTCAATATTGATTGGCTCATTTTCTCCTTTAAAAAGTTCTTTGATAGACATTTTTAGGTTTAATTCGCCCAGAGCAACTAAGGTGTCTCCTTCAAAAGGCGCTTTATTGATTATGGCTAATTTTTCAATAGTAACATTAGCGTTAGGGAAATTTTTAAACAAACTTAAATCAGCATCGGCAAAGCTCACTTTTGCATCTACTTTTTCATTGATAGCCTGTGTGATTTTAGCTTTAATTTGATCCTTAAAGAAATAAGGGATGGCAAATAGCGATCCTGCCAAAAGAAGAATCGTAACTCCAAAGATTTTTAGTGCTTTTTGTAACATGGCTTTGGGATTTATAAGATTAAGTATTATTGATATAAAAATAAATTAATTGATTGAAAGAAAATTATAATATTCTTGGGATAAGTTACAGCATTTCAAGATACTTTTAAAAGTAAAAAAACTCCATTTAAGTAGTAACCTTAAAACGGAGTTTTGAAGTGAATATTTTAAGCAAATGGTTTAATATATAGCGATCTCAAAAGGTAATAAGGCTTGAATTCCTCTTCGAGATTGTACTTTTTTGATTTGCTGTAAAAGTTGGTAATTTTCGTTCCCAATTTCCTCTTTTATGATAGAAGCTTTTGAGCTTCCAAATGGGAATTTTGATAACACATCATCGATACTTTTTTCATATTCTGGGTAATTTTGAGTACTGTAATTTTGAGTTTTTCCCAAACGTGCGGCTTCGACAATAGCTGCATTCAGGCCGCCAATTTTATCAACAAGCCCAATTTTTAAAGCTTCAGAACCCGACCAAACTCTTCCTTGCGCAATAGAATCTACAGCTGCAAAATTCATTTTTCGACCTTGGGCTACATGGCTTACAAAAGTTTTGTATACATGCTCAATTCCTTCCAGTGTAACCGCTTTAAAGTTGTCTTCCATAGGTACAAAAGGGCTGTAATCATTGGCATTACTATGTGTTTTTACTTGTTCAATATTAATTCCGACTTTTTTTGTCAACTGACTGAAATTAGGTAAAATGCCAAATACGCCAATTGAGCCAGTGATAGTGTTTTCTTGCGCGAAAATAGTATTGGCATTACATGCAATGTAATAGCCACCAGAAGCCGCATAATTACCCATAGAAACTACTACAGGTTTTTCTTTTTTAGTTAATTCAATTTCTCTCCAAATCAAATCAGATGTTAATGCGTTTCCACCCGGACTATCAATTCGCAACACAATTGCCTTTACATTTTTGTCATTACGAGCTTCTTGAAGTGAACGACGCATAGAACCTTCTCCAATGGTGTTTACGTCTCCTTCGCCACTTAAAATTTCCCCTTGTGCATAGATAATCGCAATTTTATCTTCACTTTCGGTTAGTATAGCACTGGAAATCATTTGATTAGTGTAGTCGCTAATGGATATTTTGTTATATTCTTTGTTTGGACTTAATTTTAATGCCTTTTTAATATCGTTGTGGTAAACGTCTTCATAGGCAATATAATCAATCAGTTTTTGTTTTTTGGCCATTTCAGGTGTTCTAGCCAAAAGCCCATTAGCAATTTCGTTCAGTTTCGCAACCGTGATGTTTCTACTTTTAGCAATGTCAGCGGCTACAGAATTCCAAATAGATTGTAATAAGGCTGTTGTTTGCTCTCTATTAGCCTCACTCATCTTGTTTTCAAGGAAGGGTTCTACGGCACTTTTATATTTTCCGTGTCGTAATACTTCCATTTTTACCCCTGTTTTTTCTTGTAAATCTTTATAGAACATGATTTCAGAAGAAAGTCCTTTAAAATCCAATTCACCTACTGGATTGAGATAAATTTTAGAGGCAACCGAGTTCAAATAGTACTCTTTTTGCGAAAATGTATTGGCGTAGGCCATAACAAACTTGCCTGATTTTTTAAAGTTTTCCAAAGCATTTCTTAGATCCTTGCTTTGTGCCATACCTAATTCTGAGGTATTGTTTAAAATAGAAATTCCTTCAATATTGTCATCCATTGAAGCCATATCAATGGCATTGATAACATCCGAAAGTCCTATGCTTTCCTCTTCTGAGAAAAAACTCATCCAAGGATCTTTGTATTTTCCGGCATAATCGAATTTAATATTTTCCAGATTTAATTCTAATACAGAATTGCTTTTTAGTGTTGGAGATTCATTATCACTTCCAAAAATAGCAGCAATAAAAATGATTCCGAAAAAGGATAACATTAAAAAAACAAATAGACCAACAACGGTAGCGATTACATTGCTTAAAAACTTCATAATAGTATTTTTAATTGTAGAGGAGCGACTTTTTTATGATGATTTACTAAGGCACTTACTGCAAATATATTGCTATTTCTAAAATTCTTTAGTTAATTTGTGCTTAATATGAGAGCACAACATCAAGTTATTTTATCTATTGGTAGTAATCAAGGCAACCGTCTTGAAACTATAAAAAAATGTATTGCGTTAATTCATCAAGAAATAGGAACGGTAATACAAGTTTCTAAGGTTTATGAAACTGCTGCCTGGGGTTTTGATAGTGATTCTTTTTACAATTGTGCTTTGGTTTTGCACTCTCATCTTTCGGCTTCTGAAGTCCTTTTGAAAGCCTTAGCCATTGAACAAAAATTAGGTCGAATTCGAAATACTACAGATGGATATCAATCACGTGTTATTGATATAGATATGATCGCTTTTGACGAACAGATTATAGATACTGAAAATCTTAGTGTTCCTCATCCATTAATGCAAAACCGAAAGTTTGTGTTGCTTCCTTTTCAAGATTTAGGAATTAATTGGACTCATCCTGTTTTAGGAAAAAACATTGCGCAATTAGTTTTAGATTGTCCTGATGATGGCGAATGTGTGGCGGTGGAAACAGTTGAAAATCCGTTGCAAAAAATAGATTTTGGTAACTTGCGATACATTGCGTTTGAAGGCAACATCGGAGCTGGAAAAACAACTTTGGCAACAAAAATTGCTGAAGATTTTGGGGCTAAAACTTTGTTGGAGCGTTTTGCAGAGAATTCATTTTTGGAAAAGTTTTATAAAAATCAGGAGCGCTACGCTTTGCCTTTAGAACTTTCTTTTTTAGTTGATCGTTATCAGCAAATTGCTGATGAGTTGAGAACATTGAATTTGCAAAAGGATTTTTTAGTTGCAGATTATCATGTTTTTAAGTCATTGATTTTTGCTAAAGTTACTTTGGAGGAAGAGGAGTATCTGTTGTACAAAAATCTATTTGAAATTATTTATAAAGAAATTCCAAAACCAGACTTGTATGTATTTCTACTTCAGCATCCTGAACGCTTATTGGAAAACATAAAAAAACGTGGCAGAGATTACGAACAAGAAATTTCTGCTGACTATTTAGAACAAATCAATAACGCTTACATAGCTTATTTAGACTTGCAAAAAGATTTGAATGTTGTAATTATCGATGTAACCAATCGGGATTTTGTGAACCATCAATCGGATTATCTTTTTATTTTAGAGGAAATTCAAAAGCGTGTTCATTTGTAGTCTATCTTTTTAAGGTAAAATGTCCTCGGATTTCTGGTCTTCCTTCTTCTAATTTTATCACATACCAATAATCATTTGCTGGTAATAGGGCTCCGTTAAAAGTCCCGTCCCAATTGGGATTAGCATTGTTTAAGTATTTAATAAGTTTTCCGTAACGATCAAAGATTTGTACATAGGCGTTAGGGTATTTTATCATTCCTTTGATTCCCCAATAGTCATTATAAGAGTCATTGTTTGGTGTGAAATATTTTGGAATTCCAACCACAATTACATTTTTAGAAACAACACCACAGCCGTTTTTGTCATTAATATAAACTTCGTGAATTCCCGCTGGGACATTATTAAATTGATTAGAATCCTGCCAAAAATTGGTTGGCTCATCTAAACTGAATTCATAATCTCCAGGTCCGGTTACATTTACCGTTATAGAATTTTCATCAGACAATTCAACGATGTCTATTGATGTAATAGTAGCAATGTTAGAAGCATTTACGTTAATTGTTCTTGTTCTGCTACAGCCTACATTATTGATAACATCGACAGTGTAATTTCCAATTTTATTTACGTCTAATGTTGGCGCGTTGATGCCTAAATCGGTTCCATCTTTTTTCCAAATATAATTATAATCCGAAGTTGGAGTGTTATCGGTAATACCGGCATCCAAAGTCACATAAAAAGTAGATAGGTTAGAACAAACTAATTCATTAGCACTCCCGTCAAGGTTAATATCAATTTTAGGAAGAGGTTGTACATTAAATTCAATTATTGTCGAAGCAGTACAGTTTGGATTGTTCGGGTTTTCAACTGTTGCAGTAATCTTTTGTGTTCCAGTTACAAATGGATTAGGTAGCGGACTAGGTAGCAAAGCACCATTTTCATCATAAAATTTTAGAGTCATTCCTGTTTGTCCACCTAAAATTGTGGTGTCAAAACCAGTGGTGTCAAATGCATATTTTCCGTCTTGTTCTAACGGATTGATTTCGTCATCACAGCTAGTTGTTAATGCTGGATTTATAGAGAAAGCTTGCGGCGTTTTGTCTACAATAAATTCAATAGTAGTTTCGTCATAACATTGTGTCGGAGTGTTATTGGTTACTACTGCTTTTATTATTTGTGATGTTGTTGTGAAATTTGACGGAAAAGGACTTGAAATAAGTACTCCGTTAGCATCTTTTAGAGGATTGTTGTTCGAATCGAAATAGGTTACGGTTACATTGGTTTGTCCTTGTAATAAATCAGATTCTAAAGTTGATGTATTAAATGTTAAAATACCATCATCATTGTCATCACATTGGCGACTAATTATTACTGGATTGGCAATAGGTAAGGCCTCAACTTTTAAATTGATGTATGGGCCAAGTCCAAAACAGGCATTTTCGATTTGACTATCTACCCGCACCCAAATATCTTGGGTATTTGGATAGCCAATGTTTCGGTAGTTGGAAATGTCTGTAATGTTATTAATTTCGGCTAAAGCATCTGCTTCATTTCTGTAATAGTTGATGTTGTAAATTTCAGTGGTTGGTAATAGTCCTTGAATAGTTACTTTTGTTGCCGAAAGATCAAAGGAACTAATACCGTCTCTGTCGTTATTGTTCGTGTTATTATTACCATTACTATCTAATAAATCATCACAAACAGGAGGGACTATAATTTTAAAATTTGCAGGGATGTTGGTCGCAGAAACTATTAAGCTGATTTTGGCAACACTAAAACATCCTGTAAGTTTATTGGTTACCCTTGCCCAAATATCCATAGAAGTTGGTGTTGTATTTTCAAAAGCCAGTTCATTTGCAATTAAATCAGAAGCTAATGCATTATTTGCACCATTTAAAGTAGTGTAATAGGTGAAAATTTCGTTGTTGTAATTGCTAGAAATAGCATCGTTTTTCACGGTTAAATTAAAAAGTGTTTTTCCGTCAGGTGTTGCATCGGTATCACATTGTAAAATACTAATGTTATTAACAATTGGTAATGTATTAACTGTTGCTATTACAGTTTTTCTTTCGTTAATGCACCCGGCATCTACATAAAAGCTAGTGGTTGAGGATAAAGTTGGTGTAGTGAAACTGTTTCCGTTTGCAATTGGTGTTGTTGCAGTTTGTGAATCGTACCAGTACACTGTTCCATTTTCGGCAGTTGCTTGTAGTATTACCGTTCCATTTCCACATCTTGTAGCTGGTGTCGTACTTGTAATTTTTGACATGCTTAGCGTTGTACTAGCTGAAAGATCTACAATAGGGTCACCGGGCATTCCTCCGTATTCTACAATGTAGCCTCGAGGGAAGTAATTGCCATTGGCTGTAGTTATAGGATTACCTTCTAAAGGTAAGTCATTCCATGTTCCCAGATTCCCTACCGCTGGAGCGGTTATGTGTGCATAATCTTCATTATCCCCAGAGTCATTGGGTTCGTTTGGAGCATTCCAATTGGCGTAATTAAAAGGCGCTGTTGTTGTTCCATTGCCTTCTCCTCTCCAAAAAATTGTTCCTGCCTCTGGTCCTGTAACCCATTTCCATGTTCCTTCTGTTTGGGCATCGCTTCCGCCAATCCATCCTGTACCGGGTGCCTGTGCTCCGGCTAGTTGAGCTTCATCTTCGGCGGTTAAAGTGGCTAAGTAACCCTGTAGGCCATAATATCTTTTTGAGGCAGCTGCGTCTCTGGCTGTAGTCCAATTGATGCCTAATGACTGGACGTATTCGTAGTAGTGACCGTTTCGGGGTAGATAACTGAGATTCCCAATTCCTATACTTATAGAAAAACTTCTTGTTCCAGAAGGGTTAGGAGAGGAATTACTGAATTTAACTTGTTTAATTGCAGTTTCAAAATCTGCATAAGGAATTTTGTTTCCTGAAACCGTATATAATTTTAATTTTCCTTCTGAGGAAATCCATTGGCTGGTGATGGCAGGATTAGTTCCTGTATAAGATAATAAATCTTGTCCAGCAACATAGCCTGATGAAATTTGTATTTCAATTCTGTCTGTATTTGGTTTAGCAGGGTCAAAACTTATATTTACTGTTTCTGCAATAGGAATAGATGAGCCTGTACAATATACCTGATTTCCTGTAGCAGTTATTTTTGGAGGGTCAATTACAGTTGAGATAGTAGCGGAATAATTATGATTGTAAAAAAAAAATAATACAATTACAATATGTAAAGTTTTGTTTATCATATTGTAAAAATATTATTTTTTTTAATATAGCGTTATTTAGGCCAATTTATTTTTTTAAATAAATCCCAAACAACGATTCCGGCACTTACAGAAATGTTCAAAGAATGTTTGGTTCCTAATTGCGGGATTTCGATACAGCCATCACATAAGGCAACTGCTTCTTGTGCTACTCCATGAACTTCGTTGCCAAATACCAAAGCGTATTTTTGATTTTTTTCTATTTCAAAATCTTGAAGAAAAATAGCGCTTTCAACTTGTTCGATAGCTAACGTAATTACACCTTCTTGTTTTAAAGATTGTATGGTGGCTAAGACGCTTTCGTTATGTTCCCATGTTACTGTTTCGGTGGCTCCTAAGGCTGTTTTGTGAATTTCTTTATTTGGTGGTGTTGCGGTGATACCACACAAATATATTTTTTCTATCAAAAATGCATCTGCAGTTCTGAAAACCGAACCAATATTGTGTAAACTTCTTACGTCGTCCAGAACTAAAATAAGAGGTGTCTTTTCTGATTTTTTGAAATCGTCGATTGATTTTCGTTCCAGTTCGCTGTTTTCTAGTTTTCTCATTGTTTTGTAATGGGGTTTGTTTAAATAAAAAAGCTTCCAATTTTAGGAAAGGAAGCTCTTTTGATTGTTTTTTGATTGTTTTTAACGATTAGCTTTTTTTGTCATCGTCAAGAACAGTTCCTTTGATAGTTAAAACTTTTGTTGTTTGTCCTTCAGCATTTGAAGTTACAGTTACGGTTTTTGTAAAAGCACCAACTCTGTCAGTAGCATATTTTACATTAATAACCGCTTTAGCACCCGGAGCAATAGGCTCTTTAGGGAAAGTTGGAACAGTACATCCGCAAGATCCAACAGCATTTGTGATGATTAATGGTTTGTTACCATTGTTTCTAAAAACAAATTCACGTCTTCCATCAGCGTTGTGAGCAATAGTTCCGTAGTCAATAGTTTCAGACTCAAAAACCATTCCTGCTCCATTTACTTTTGCTGTTTTAGCAGCAGATGTCTTGATTTTCTTTGAAGTTTCTTGAGCTTTAGATGAAGTAATTCCAAATACAACAAGTGCCGCAAGTAAAAGTATTTTTTTCATTTTTTTAATTTTTAGGTTTTGTACAACAAATCTAAAGAAAAAATCATGCCAATGGCTTAAAATTTACTTAAAAATGCTTTTAATTTTTAGATGGATAGTTATTCGATATAAAATTTTTAAATTCGCTTTCTTATTTTTCTAATAAATTTAAATACAAAATACATTGGCATCTAAAGAAAAAGCGGTTAAGGAAACCCCATTAATGAAGCAGTATAATGAGATTAAGAGAAAATATCCAGATGCTTGTTTGTTGTTTAGGGTTGGTGATTTTTATGAAACATTTGGAGAGGATGCTATTCGATCAGCAAAAATATTAGGAATAACTTTGACTAAACGTGGAGCAGGCTCCGATAATGAAACTGCCTTAGCAGGATTTCCTCATCACTCTATCAATACGTATTTGCCAAAATTAGTAAAAGCAGGTCTTCGTGTAGCGATTTGTGATCAATTGGAAGATCCAAAAATGACCAAAACGATTGTAAAGCGAGGTGTGACAGAATTAGTAACTCCTGGAGTTTCTATGAACGATGAGGTTTTACAATCTAAAACGAATAACTTCTTAGCCTCGGTTTACTTTGCTAATAAATCTATTGGTATCTCATTTTTAGATGTTTCTACAGGTGAGTTTTTAACTGCTCAGGGTAATGCAGAGTATATTGATAAGCTTTTGCAGAATTTTAGTCCAAGTGAGGTGTTGATTCAAAAGAATAACAAGAATGATTTTAAAAACCATTTTGGAGAAGATTACCATTGTTTTTACCTTGAAGACTGGGTTTATAAAGAAGATTATGCTTTTGAGTCTTTAACTAAGCATTTTCAAACTATTTCCTTGAAAGGATTTGGAGTTGAGGATTTAAAAGAAGGAATTATTGCTTCGGGAGCAATTTTATATTATTTATCAGAAACACAACATAACAAAGTACAACATATTACTTCTATTCAACGTATAGCCGAAGATGCTTATGTTTGGATGGATCGATTTACTATTCGCAATCTGGAATTGTATCATAGTTATAATCCCAATGCGGTAACACTTTTAGATGTTATTGATAAAACGCTTTCGCCAATGGGTGGACGTTTGTTAAAACGTTGGTTAGCTTTACCATTAAAAGATATAAATAAGGTAAGAAGTCGACATGAAGTGGTTTCTTATTTGAAGGATAGTCAAGAAGTATTGCAAAAAATGCAGTACCAAATCAAACAAATTTCCGATTTAGAGCGTTTGATTTCTAAAATAGCTACAGGGAAAGTTTCGCCTCGTGAAGTAATTTATTTGAAAGAGTCGTTAGATGCTATTATTCCAATTAAAACATTGGCTTTGGAAAGTAAACAAGAAGCGGTTAAAATAATTGGAGATAATTTGCATAGTTGTGATTTATTGCGTGAGAAAATTAAAACAACTTTAAATCAAGATGCGCCAGTTGCTATTGCAAAAGGGAATGCTATTGCTAAAGGAGTGAATCATGAATTGGACGAATTACGGGCTATTTCGACTTCTGGTAAAGAATTTTTAGAAGGTATTGAAGCTAGAGAGTCGGAACGCACGGGTATTTCTTCTTTAAAAATATCTTTTAATAATGTTTTTGGTTATTATATCGAAGTTAGAAATACACACAAAGACAAAGTGCCAGCCGAATGGATTAGAAAACAAACGCTGGTTAATGCCGAGCGTTATATTACCGAAGAATTAAAAGAATATGAATCTAAAATTCTGGGTGCTGAGGAAAAAATTCATAAAATAGAATCCGAATTGTTCGAGCAATTAGTGGCTTGGATTGCTACATATATCAAGCCAGTTCAGTTGAATGCAAATTTGGTGGCTCAGTTAGACTGTTTGTGTTCTTTCACGCAATTAGCTATTGAAAATAAATATGTATGTCCAGAATTAGATGAAACATTCGAATTGGATATTAAAAACGGTCGACACCCAGTAATTGAAAAACAGTTGCCAGTAGGTGTTCCTTATATTGCAAATGATGTTTTTCTGAATAGAGAAACACAGCAAATTATTATGATTACCGGGCCTAACATGTCGGGTAAGTCGGCAATATTGCGTCAAACCGCTTTGATTGTACTATTGGCTCAAATGGGAAGTTTTGTTCCTGCTGATAGTGTAAAAATGGGTGTGGTGGATAAAATATTTACCCGTGTTGGTGCGAGTGATAACATTTCGATGGGCGAATCTACTTTTATGGTAGAGATGAATGAAACGGCTTCAATTTTGAATAATATCTCAGATAGAAGTTTGGTTTTGTTGGATGAAATAGGTCGTGGAACCAGCACTTATGATGGTATATCTATCGCTTGGGCTATTGCTGAATTTTTACATGAACATCCGTCAAAACCTAAAACTTTATTTGCAACGCATTACCATGAATTAAATGAAATGAGTGAATTGTTGACTCGCATTCAAAATTATAATGTTTCGGTAAAAGAGTTAAAGGACAATGTGCTTTTTATTCGAAAATTAGTAAAGGGTGGAAGTGCGCACAGTTTTGGTATACATGTGGCTAAAATGGCGGGAATGCCTCAAATTGTGATTTTGAAAGCGCAAAAGATTTTGAAAAAGTTAGAGAAAGATCATTCTGGTGATGCTTTAACGGGTATTAAGTCGGAGAAAGAGGAAATGCAAATGAGTTTCTTTAATTTGGATGATCCTTTATTAGAAGAGATAAAAGAGGAAATTTTGAATATCGATATAAATTCGGTTACGCCAGTAGAGGCTTTGATGAAGTTGAATGAAATTAAAAGAATGTTAACCCGAAAATAATTTATTTTTAATTTAAAGTAAATCAAAAGCTTAGTATAATTATTCAATTTTTTTTCAAAAAAGGCTTGCGTAATCGGAAAAAGGTCTTAAATTTGCATCCGCAATACAGAACAAGTATCGCGGTTCTTTTTGAGAATTGTTAATGCGAAAATAGCTCAGTTGGTAGAGCGCGACCTTGCCAAGGTCGAGGTCGCGGGTTCGAGCCCCGTTTTTCGCTCGATTTACATCATGCTCGGATGGTGAAATTGGTAGACACGCTGGACTTAAAATCCAGTGAACAGCAATGTTCGTGCGGGTTCAAGTCCCGCTCTGAGTACAAGAAAGCTTCAAACAAATGTTTGGAGCTTTTTTATTTTATATCAAAATTAGTTTTGTGGTTTGTTTTGAATCTTGTGAGAGGTTTGGAAGTAAAGGTGAGCTTTGTGAATTCTGAATCCTTGGGATCTGGAATTTTTAAAAATTGGAATTTAATAAAATATGGGGACTTTTGTTATTAGTAAAAGATTTAGCGGGGATTATAAATTTGAGTTTACTTCTAGAAAAGGGAAAACTATATTTACGAGTAATGCGTATGAATTAAGAATGGATTGTGAGGCAGATGCAGAGTATTTGCGATCTGTATTTGATTCCTGTTCTTTTGTGAAATTTAAGACTTCTAAAGGGAAGTTTTTCTTTCGAGTGGTAGTAGATGGCAAAGTGATGGCTGTAAGTAGAAAATACAGTACTGAATTGATGGTGCAAAAAGGTATTGATGAGATTGTAAAATATGGAGCTAAGTCAGAGATACTGGACTTTGCGAACAATGAATTTGAATTTATTGATTGATTTAATTCAGGTCGTTCTTGTTTAGAATGTAATTTGACTTATGGGTATAAAAAAAGCCGTCACAATGTGAACGGCTTATTTTTTTACTGTAATTTAAAATTACTCAGCAGCTGGAGCTTCAGCAGCTGGAGCAGCAGCAGTTGTATCAGCAGCAGCAGCAGCAGTGTCAGCAGCAACAGCAGTTGTGTCAACAGTTTCTACAGCAGTTGTATCAGCAGCAACTTCTTCAGTAGCAGCCTCAGCTTTTTTACAAGATACAACAGATAATACAGCAACTACAGCTAAACTTAAAAATACTTTTTTCATCTTACTTTATTATAAAAGGTTAATTATTAATTCGTGGCAAAGATATAAAATTTTTAATATGTAAAATATTTTTTCGCTTTTTTTTTGAAAAAATAATGAGCCAAATTTCTCGTGTATCTTAGTGCCTCCTTGTGTTTAGCTTTTAGTTTCTTTTTTTTTGATATACAGTAGATTGTAAGTTCTATTTTAATTTGAGCTTACTATGTTTTACGGTTCTTTTCTTTTTAGGATGCACTAATTTTAATTCGTTAATTAAATTTTGAGCTCCAGCGTATTTGTCGATGATAAATAAAATGTAGCGAGCGTCTACCATTATGTTTCTGCAAATACTAGGATCGTAGTAGATATCACTCATGGTTCCTTCCCAAACACGGTCAAAATTGAGTCCTATAAGATTCCCTTTGGCATCAATAGCGGGACTACCTGAATTTCCTCCGGTAGTATGATTGGTTCCAATAAAATTCAAAGGCATTTGGCCATTTTCGCCATAGATTCCATAATCCTTTTTGTTGAATAAATCGATTAGTTTTGGTGATACATCAAATTCATAATCTCCTGGAATATATTTTTCCATTACACCATCTAAGTAACTAATGGGTTTATAAATAGTAGCGTCTTTCGGTTCGTATCCTTTTACTTTCCCATAAGTAACTCTTAATGTGCCATTGGCATCTGGAAAAATACGGCTGTCTTTGTTAAGTTCTAATTGTGCTTTCATGTAGCTTCTTTGTAAAGAAGTTATCTTTAAATTCAAAGCATCGTATTTTGGAAGAATTTCAGAATGGTATTTAATACTTAATTCTTTTACGAGCTGGAATGCTTTGTCTTGATTAATCGCATTAAGAACTGTTTTAGCATCTCCAGTCAATAATTGTTTGAAATCTTCGTAGTTGGATAATTTTGTTGATGTATAAATTTCTGTAGTAAGTTTTTTAGCATCTACATTGTTTAGACTTTGTGGTAAAAATGATTTAGGTGATTTAGTTGCATATAAACTAATAAGCTGTTCAAAAACATCTCTGTCAACTTTAGCACTGAAATTTTTGTAGAAACCAGAAAGCCCTGCAATTAAATTGTTTTTACGATCATTAAATGATTGTTCACCTTGAATTAGGTAAACTTGCTCTAATTGGTATAAATTGTAAGCAACTTTCAATAACTCTGTATTTCGTAATACTATTTCTTGGAAATAATCTCTGGCTAAGGCATAAGGAGCTATTTCAGTATAGTTTTTTTCGAAATCATTTAAAAGATTTCCATATTCTTTTTGCTTTCCTGCTTGGATAACTTTGTCAAGGAATTTTTTTTCTGCTTCTTGTTTTTTGGCTATTGCATTTGATTTTTTTATTCCTTGGCTTTCACCAATCCATTTTTTCCAATAATTGGCAATACTGGCATATTTTGATGCGTACTGAATTTTTATAGCGTTGTCTTCTCTCATATAACCGTCGGCTACTTTGAGTGCTTTATCTCTGATTTCAATTTTTGCAGGATTTAATTCGTTAACTATCTGGTTGATGGCAACAGCAGCTAGGTATTCGTTTGTGTTACCTGGATATCCAAAAACTAGGGTAAAATCGTCTTCGGCTACACCGTCCAACGAAATTGGTAAAAAATGTTTGGGAGTATAAGGAACATTGTCTTTCGAATACGGAGCTGGTTTGTTGTTTTTGTCAGCGTAAATTCTGAAAATTGAAAAATCGCCTGTGTGACGTGGCCAAACCCAGTTGTATGTATCAGAACCAAATTTTCCGATAGAAGATGGTGGTGCGCCTACCAAACGAACATCGGTAAAGGTTTCCGTTACAAAAAGCATGTATTGATTCCCTTCGTAAAACGTACGAATTTTGTTTTCTTGCCAACTTTCTTTTGGGAAATTTTTGCTAATTGCAGCGATGTTATTTTGGATTTTTTTCTGTTTTTCAGCTTCGTTTGTAATAGAAGCCGTTCCCTCTAAAACCATATTTGTTACATCTTCTATTTTTACTATAAAAGTTACATACAAGTCTTTGTTAGGCAATTCGTCTTCCGTTTTAAATGCCCAAAAACCATCCGCAAGATAATCGTGTTCTACTGTTGAATGCGATTGAATTTGTGCATAACCACAATGGTGATTAGTAAGTAATAATCCTTTAGGCGAAATCACCTCAGAGGTACAACCTCCATTAAATTGAGGAACAGCATCTTTTAAACTGGATTGATTCACATCATAAATATCTTTGATAGACATTTTCATTCCTAAATTCTTCATTTCAGTTGCATTCATGCCGTCTAATAAAGAGGGTATCCACATCCCGCCCTGTTGCGCTTGGGTTTGAATTACGAATAGGACAAGTATAAGTTTTAAAAAATTCATAGGTTTAAATTGAGTTGTTTTTCAAAAATATTTTTGCGGTTATTTTGTAATTATTTTCAATATTAAGTTTGTTGCTCCTTTGTTTTGTGATACAAATTCTTTACAAATTTTTCCTTTGTTTTTTCGCAGATTACTATCGGTAATTAAATTATCAAAAATGCTTTTTAATTCCTCTTGGTTATGAATAGAAATACAGCCTTTAATGTTTACAAGAGAAATGGCTTCGGCAAAATGAGAGTAATTTGGACCAATAACGATTGGAACGCCAAAGGTTGCAGGTTCTAAGAGATTGTGTACTCCAGGATTGCCAAATCCTCCTCCTACATAGGCAATATCGGCATAACTGTATATTTTAGTTAGGATACCAATAGTGTCAATGATAAACACCTCAAATTCAGATAGACTTTTGTTTTCTCTTTCGCTAAAAAGGACCGTTTTTTTGCGAATATTATTTTTTAATTGTTGAATTTGCTCCCCTTTGATGTTATGGGGTGCAATAATGAATTTTATCTTATCCTCACACGAATTGATGTAATCTATTAGTAATTCTTCGTCTTTAGGCCACGAACTCCCGATGACTATCGTAGTTGTGTTGTTTTTAAATTGATTGATAAAGACAAGGGAATTGTCTTTTTCTAAAATTGCAGCAACTCGGTCAAAACGGGTGTCGCCAGAAACAATGACATTTGTTTTTCCTAATTGATTGAGTAGCTTTTTAGAGCTTTCATTCTGAACAAAAAAGAATGTAAACGTATCTAAAGCCTTTCTGTAAAACTGACCGTACCATTTAAAAAACATTTGGTTTTCTCTGAAAATACCAGAAATCAAATAGGTTGGAATGTTTGATTTTTTAAGTTCGTTGAGATAGTTTGGCCAATATTCGTATTTGATAAAAAATGCCATTTCAGGATGAACGAGTTTGAGGAATTTTTGTGCATTACCTTTAGTGTCCATCGGCAGATAAACAGTTGCATCAGCAATGGTGTTGTTTTTTCGAACTTCATAACCTGATGGAGAAAAAAAGCTAAGAACTATTTTATGCGAAGGATATTTTTCTTTTATTTTTTCAATAACGGGTAGTCCTTGTTCGTATTCGCCTAAAGAGGCAGCATGAAACCAAATCGTTTTGTCGTTTTTGCTTATTTTTTGCGAAAGCGTAATAAATACCTCTTTTCTTCCTAAAACGAACAGCTTTATTTTAGGATTAAAAAAGGCGACTATTTTTAAGAAAAAGTCAGCAATTGTTATGATGAAATTGTAGAGAAAAAGCATTTGTGTAATTTTTGCGGCTAAATTACGTTTTCTTTGGCTTAAAATCATTGGTTTGAAATCAATATTAGCTATTTTTGTTTCCCTTTTGTGAAAGTTTTGTTGTTTCCTAATTCGTGTAAAAACAACAACTTTTGAAACTATTTAATAAAGTTGAAATGAAGAAAATTCAAATGGTTGACTTGAAGAGTCAATACGATAAAATTGCTACTACTGTTAATACTTCTATCCAAGAAGTTTTGGATACTAATACTTATATCAATGGGCCTCAGGTGCAACAATTTCAAAAATCCTTGGAGGATTATTTGGGTGTAAAACATGTAATTCCATGTGCTAATGGTACCGATGCGTTGCAAATTGCAATGATGGGATTAGGTTTGCAACCGGGTGATGAGGTAATAACTGCCGATTTTACTTTTGCGGCAACTGTTGAAGTGATTGCTTTGTTGCAATTAACTCCAGTTTTAGTAGATGTGGATGTGGATAGCATGAATATTTCATTAGAAAGAATTAAAGCAGCAATTACTCCTAAAACCAAAGCAATTGTTCCTGTTCATTTATTTGGTCGTGCGGCTAATATGGATGAAATTATGGAATTAGCTGCAGAACATAATTTGTTTGTTATCGAAGATAATGCACAGGCAATAGGTGCCGATTATGTTTCGGCTGAAGGGACAAAATCAAAAATTGGAACTATTGGTCATGTAGCAGCGACTTCGTTCTTTCCGTCTAAAAACTTAGGATGTTACGGAGATGGTGGAGCTATTTTTACCAATGATGATGCTTTAGCACATACGATTCGTGGGATTGTAAATCATGGAATGTACGAGCGTTACCACCATGATGTAGTAGGCGTTAATTCAAGATTAGATAGTATTCAGGCTGCTGTTTTGAATGCAAAATTGCCTTTTTTGAATGATTATAACAAAGCGCGTCGTGAAGCTGCAACAAAGTACAATGCAGCATTGTCATCGCATCCTAACATTATTACGCCTTCATTTGATGCTAATGAGAACAATCACGTTTTTCATCAATATACATTACGAATTATCGATAAAGACAGAAATGGTTTGATGCAGCATTTGTTGAGCAAAGGAATTCCTTGTGCTATTTATTATCCAATTCCTTTGCATTCGCAAAAAGCCTATGTTGATGTGCGTTATAAAGAAGAAGATTTTCCTGTGACTAATCAGTTGGTTAAAGAGGTAATTTCGTTACCAATGCACACCGAATTAGACGATGAACAAATTCAATTTATTACCGATTCTGTTTTAGAATTTTTAAATCAATAACCCGTAGTGCATTATAAAAAGAAGTTGCTCAAAACACCAAAAAGTGTTAAATTGTAATGATTACCAGTCAATTACAGCTATGAGCAACTTAGAGGCAAATTGCGAATTAATTCTTACGGAATTACGAAAACTAACAAAAACAGAAAATTTTTATTTCAAACCTATAAAACCAAAATTATCTGATATTGAACTGATTAGCTTAATTATTTTAGCAGAATTTAAATCTATTGATTCTGAACATCAGCTTTTTAGAGAAATAAAGGGTCTTGATATTGGTTCAAAAATCGAACGTACTGTTTATAACAGAAGAAAACGACAGTTGTTTTTTCATATTGAAGAAATAAGAATGAAAATGGTTGAAAAATTTAATGAATTTGAAAATTATTTTGTGGTTGATAGTATGCCTTTAGAGGTTTGCAAAATAGCTCGTTCTTCAAGAAGTAAAATTTGTAAAGAAGAAGATTATGCCCTTCCAAATAAAGGATTTTGCGCCTCTCAAAATTTACACTATTACGGATACAAATTGCATGCTGTATGTTCTATTGAAGGAGTTTTTCAAAGTTTTGATTTAACTCCTGCTTCGGTTCATGATATTCATTATCTAAAAGATATAAAATCGCAATTATCAGATTGTGTGTTGCTTGGAGATAGAGGATACCTCTCTCAAACCATCCAACTTGATTTGTTTAATGAGGTAAATATCGAATTGGAAACTCCGAAACGGGTGAATCAAAAAGACTATAAACCACAGTTTTATCAATTTAAAAAGTTTAGAAAACGTATAGAAACCTTATTCTCTCAATTGTGTGATCAGTTTATGATTAGGCGTAATTATGCTAAATCTATTAAAGGATTTAAAACAAGGATTCTTTCTAAAATAACGACATTAACCACTATA
>DKIJ01000015.1 GCA_002454195.1 Flavobacterium sp. UBA6721 | reverse complement strand
TCAAATAATTTCACCCAACGGGTTTTCTATTAAGTAAATTCAAATCATTACCCTATTTTAGTTTCAATTTCTATGCAACACACCTTATTAATAGTTCCCGGATTAGGCGATTCAACAGCAGGACATTGGCAGGACAATTGGTTACATCATTTTCCAAATGCAAAAAAAGTAGTACAGAACAATTGGAACCAACCGCAATTAAAGGATTGGTTACACAATTTAGATACAACTATAAAAGCTATTGAAACTCCCATTGTAATTGTAGCACATAGTTTAGCCGTTTCTCTTGTAATGCATTGGTCGCAACAAAATGATACAACTAAAATTGCAGGGGCTTTACTAGTAGCTCCCGCCGATGTAGAATCATCCGAACATACTCCGGAAGAAATTTGGAACTTCGCTCCTATCCCTTAGAACCATTAAAATATCCTTCTATTGTAATTACCAGTTCTAACGATCCTTATATTTCAGTTGAAAGAGCGGAATTTTTAGCTAAAAACTGGGGAAGCCTTTTTTATAATGTTGGTCCCAAAGGACATCTTAATTTAGCATCACAATTAGGACTTTGGGAAGAAGGACAAAAATTCCTTGAAATTTTACTTCAGCAAATCCAAGAAAGCGAACAAAATTAAAAATCATACTATTTTTTTTACACACATATACTGATTTGGTAAGTAATTTCATTGTGTTTGTATAACTACTAATAAAACAATAAAAAGTTATACTCATGGAATTACTAGAATCCCTAGACCCTGTACTTAAAACCTTTTAGTATATTGCTATCCCGACAACCTTAATTTTTGCGATTCAAACTGTAATGACATTTTTAGGTGTTGATTCGACAGATGGCCTTCAAGCTGATTTTGATAGTGACCTTAGCGGTGGCGATACTACTTTTCAATTATTTTCTTTGCGAAACCTCATCAACTTTTTATTAGGTTTTAGTTGGACCGGTATATCATTTTTCAATATCATAAACAATACTATTGTATTGATTAGTGTTGCCTTTTTTGTCGGCTGCGTATTTGTTTTTTTATTTTTTATTATCATCAAACAAGTCCAAAAATTAGAAGAAGACAACTCCTTTAAAATCGAAAACACCCTAAATAAATCAGCGGAAGTATACCTAACAATTCCTGAAAAAAAAAGCAGGAAAAGGGAAAATCATGATTAGCATCAATGGAAGCTTTCATGAGTTGGAAGCTATGACAGAACATACTGAGAAAATTACTTCAGGCAATGTGGTAAAAATCATAAAAATTGAAAACAATATTATAATCGTTCAACCTATTTAAACACAATCAATGACACCTATTTTTATTATTGCAGTAGCAGCTGTTGTCTTTTTTGCAACTATTTCAGCCCTAATATCCAGATACAAACGATGTCCATCGGATAAAATATTAGTTATTTACGGAAAAACTGGAGGAACTTCTGCCAAATGTGTTCACGGTGGAGGAGCTTTTATCTGGCCTGTGATTCAAGATTATGCTTTCTTGGATTTAAAACCTTTATCTATTGAAGCTAATTTGACCAATGCTTTGAGTAGACAAAATATCCGTGTGGATGTTCCTTGTCGTTTTACCATTGCCATCTCTACAGAAGCCGATAGCATGAATACGGCAGCTGAACGATTATTAGGTTTAAGTTCTGAACAAATTCAAAAATTAGCTAAGGATATTTTATTCGGGCAATTACGTTTGGTTATCGCAACGATGACTATTGAAGAAATTAACTCTGACCGAGATAAATTTTTAGATAATATTTCGAAAAACGTAGATAGCGAGTTGCGCAAAATTGGTCTTAAACTGATTAACGTAAACGTAACCGATATCAAAGACGAATCAGGCTATATTGAAGCTCTTGGAAAAGAAGCTGCCGCAAAAGCCATCAATGAAGCTAAAATTTCTGTTGCTGAACAGGAAAAAATTGGGGAAACCGGAAAAGCTTTGGCCGATAGAGAAAAAGACACTCAAATTGCCGAAACGCACAGAGATCGTGACGTAAAAATTGCCATCACTCAAAAAGACCGAGAAATCAGTATTGCTGCAGCTTCAAAAGATGAAGCTATTGGAAAAGCCGAAGCCGAAAGAGATACCAGAGTTAAAACTTCGGAAGCGAATGCAATTGCTATCAAAGGAGAAAATGAAGCCAAAATTGCTATTGCTAATTCGGAAGCAATTCGTAGAGAAAAAGAGGCTGAATCCCTACGTATTGCAATTGCTGCCGAAAAAGTACAACAAGCAAAAGCCTTAGAAGAATCTTACATTGCAGAACAAAAAGCCGAAACAGCTCGTTCTGAAAGAGAGCGCTCTACACAAATTGCCAATGTGGTAATTCCTGCCGAAATCGCAAAACAACGTGCTATTATTGAAACACAAGCCGAAGCCGAAAGAATTAGAGAAAGTGCAAAAGGAGAAGCCGATGCGATTTATGCAAAAATGGAAGCCGAAGCAAAAGGATTATACGAAATCCTTACCAAACAAGCTGAAGGTTATAAACAAGTGGTAGAAGCCGCAGGTGGCGACCCTGGTCAAGCATTCCAATTACTATTAATTGAAAAATTACCTGAATTGGTTAAAACCCAAGTGGAAGCGGTTAAAAACATCAAAATTGACAAAATTACTGTTTGGGATTCAGGAAATGGAACCGACGGAAATGGCTCTACAGCAAATTTTGTTTCAGGAATGATGAAAACAGTTCCACCACTAAACGATTTATTCAATATGGCTGGATTAAATTTACCGAGCTACTTAAAAGGAGAAAATCAAGTAATCCCGGAAAACACCAATTTAGACAAAGAAGAAGAAATTAAATAAATCAAGAATTACAAAAACCAAAGCCTTGCTCAGTCAAGGCTTTTTCATTTATAACTCGTTTGTAACAAAAGTTACTGTTTAAGCTGTTTAGTTCAATTAGTTTTGCTCAAAAATTATAAATAATGAACTTAGAAAATATACTAAAGCAAAACCTAGGAAAGATAGTGGATGTTCGCTCTTATGGAGAATTCATGGGAGGTCATGTCTCTGGCGCTATTAACATTAGCCTGAATCAAATAGCTGAAAAACTAGAAGAAATAAAGCAACTTAAAACACCTTTAATCTTATGTTGTGCCTCGGGTTACAGAAGCGGACAAGCACAAAATTTTCTCTCCCAACACAACATTGAATGCTACAATGGCGGTTCATGGTTAGAAGTAAACTATTATCAATCAAAACAATAAAAAATGATGCAATTCTTAAAAAAAATATTTGGTAATACTACCCAAATTAATTTTAGCGATTTACTCAAAGAAGGCGCAATTATATTAGATGTTCGAACAGCTGCCGAATTCAAACAAGGTCACATTAGTGGTGCCATAAACGTACCTCTAAATGAACTAGAAAATTATATTTTGAAACTAAAAAAAGATCAAACTATTATCACTTGTTGTGCTTCTGGAATGAGAAGTGCATCGGCTGTAAAATTTTTAAAAGCAAATAATTTTTCACAAGTTCACAATGGTGGTGGATGGAATAATTTAGCAAAAAAACTAGCCTAAAGGTTTATTTTAACCAACGAAACCGATTGCATTTTGCAACAATAGTCAATTAAATTGTTAAAATATCACAAAAAAATCTACAAGAGATACTCACAAATAAATTTCATTTTTTTAAAAAGCGTTTCAAAAAAATAAAACATTCAAAAAATACCTTCTATTTCATCAATTCAGTAATTACAATTGTTAGCTGAGTATTCAATTAAAACAATTAGTGTGTTTTTTACATTTACAAATTAAAACTTCTCTATTTGTACTAAAAAAAAAAAACTAAACTTACCGATGTATTGCGAATACATTTGAAATCAAACTATTCCAAAAATCATTTGTCTTACGGCAAAATAAAAATTACATTTGCAGCAGTTTAACTTTTACGATCAAAATGAAACCTAACACTCAACAATTAAACGATTTAATTATCCAAGTAAGAAGAGACATCCTTCGAATGGTACACGCTGTTAACTCAGGTCACCCAGGAGGTTCTCTTGGTTGTACCGAATTTTTGGTAGCCTTGTATCAAAATATAATGCGCCGCAAAGAAGGTTGGGACATGGACGGTATTGGTGAAGATTTATTCTTCTTATCAAACGGTCATATCTCTCCAGTATTCTATAGTGTTCTTGCACGTAGTGGTTATTTTCCAGTATCAGAATTAGCGACTTTCCGTTTGTTAAATTCTAGATTACAAGGACACCCAACTACACATGAAAACTTACCTGGAGTACGTATTGCATCTGGATCTTTAGGTCAAGGGATGTCAGTTGCAATTGGAGCTGCTCAAGCCAAAAAATTAAACAACGACAATCACCTTGTTTATACACTTCATGGAGATGGTGAATTGCAAGAAGGTCAAAACTGGGAAGCTATCATGTATGCTTCTGCAAAAGGAGTTGACAATTTAATTGCCACTGTTGACCTTAACGGAAAACAAATCGACGGAACAACAGACGAAGTTTTATGTATGGGAAGTCTTCGCGCTAAATTTGAAGCATTTGATTGGGATGTTCTTGAAATTAAAGAAGGAAATAATCTTGAAGCAATTATTGCTGGAATGAATGAGGCAAAATCTAGAACAGGAAAAGGTAAACCAGTATGTGTTTTACTATACACTGAAATGGGTAATGGTGTAGATTACATGATGTACAGTCATGCATGGCACGGTAAAGCACCTAATGATGCTCAACTAGAAAATGCTTTAGCTCAAAATCCTGAAACTTTAGGAGATTACTAAAAAGTATCCAGTAATTAGTGTTCTGCAGAATGCTATCAAAAATCTAAATTAGAAAATGAAAAAATATATAAATACAGGAAGTAAAGATACTCGTTCAGGTTTTGGAGTGGGTATGACTGAATTAGGTCAAAAAAATGAAAACGTAGTAGCACTTTGTGCGGATTTAATTGGATCATTAAAATTTGATGATTTCAAAAAAAATCACCCAGAGCGTTTTTTCCAAATCGGAATCGCTGAAGCAAACATGATTGGAATTGCTGCTGGTTTAACTATCGGTGGAAAAATTCCGTTCACTGGAACTTTCGCTAGCTTCTCAACAGGAAGGGTTTACGACCAAATTCGTCAATCAGTTGCTTATTCAGATAAAAACGTAAAAATCTGTGCTTCTCACGCTGGTTTAACTTTAGGAGAAGACGGTGCAACTCACCAAATCCTTGAAGATATCGGTTTGATGAAAATGTTACCAGGAATGACTGTTATCAACACTTGTGACCACAACCAAACAAAAGCGGCTACAATTGCTCTTGCAGATCACCATGGTCCAGCATATTTGCGTTTTGGTCGTCCAGTAGTTCCTAACTTTACTCCTGCTGACGAACCTTTCATCATTGGAAAAGCAATCATGTTAAACGAAGGAACTGATGTAACAATTGTTGCTACTGGTCATTTAGTTTGGGAAGCTTTAATTGCTGCTGAAAAATTAGAAGAAAAAGGAATTTCTGCTGAAGTAATCAACATTCATACTATTAAACCATTAGACGAAGAAGCAATTTTAAAATCGGTGGCTAAAACAGGATGTATTGTTACTGCTGAAGAACACAACTACCTTGGAGGACTTGGAGAGAGCATTGCTGGTGTATTAGCCGTAAACAATCCAACTCCACAAGAATTTGTTGCTGTTAAAGATAGTTTCGGTGAATCTGGAACTCCAGAGCAATTAATGGAAAAATACAAATTAAACAATCAGGCAATTTTTGAAG
Source organism: Flavobacterium sp. UBA6721 (assembly GCA_002454195.1). Lineage (GTDB taxonomy): Bacteria > Bacteroidota > Bacteroidia > Flavobacteriales > Flavobacteriaceae > Flavobacterium > Flavobacterium nitratireducens. The sequence goes on along the minus strand of DKIJ01000015.1, from coordinate 9,908 downwards.
CTGCTGAAAAAGTGTTAGCTAGAAAAAAATAGTTTGATTCAACCTATATCACAAAAAATCCCGTTCAGTTGATGAACGGGATTTTTTTTGTATCAAATCAATTCTAAATTGTACTTATATTTTCTAAACTCAAAACCAATTAAAAACCAAGACTTAAAAAACTTATATGACTTATATGTTTTAAGAATCAAGAGCAGGAAAAGATTTTATTTCGCATATAAAAAAGACTGCATCACTTCAAAAGAAACACTTTCGTCTTCGTTTACAAAATATTTCAACAAAACTTCACCCCACATTTTTCCATCACTATAATCTGCAATAATCCATCGGTGGTTTAAAACTTTCACCTTATTGATAACAAACTTGTTCTCCCCTATTTGATCTTGCCCTACATAAGGATTCCCTTTAGGATTCGAATTCAAATCCATTAATTTTTCGGTTACTATAGGAATTAACTTCTCGTAAGCTATGGTTTTATTGGCTACAGCCGAATCAAAATAGTTTTGAGCATTTTCATTTTTTTCTAACGAAAAATAATTAGCATCATTTAATTTCAAAGTCAGCGAATTCAAACTATCTTTTAATCTCTTAGTTGTTCTTTTATAGCGTTCTTGTTCAAATTTGACTTCATTACTTAAAAACGAATACGTAAAAACATTAATTAGCACTAATAAAATAAAGGCATATATTAAAAATGATCTTTTCATTGTATAAAATTTATAGGTTGATTTCTAAATTATCGTAGGCAAGGAATACGTTTTCAGGAAGATTTTGCTGTACTTCTTCATGAAAACCCATAATATGACTTATATGAGTTAAATAAGCCTTTTCGGGCTTTACTAGAGCAATAAAGGCCAAAGCTTCTTCTAAATTAAAATGGGAAAAATGAGGTTCTTCGCGTAATGCATTTACCACCAAAACTTTTAAATTTTTAAGTTTATCTACCTCAGCGGTTTCGATAGTCTTTACATCCGTTAAATAAGCAAAATCATCAATACGATAACCAAAAACTTGTAAATCGCCATGCATCACATTAATAGGAACAGCTACTTTATCTCCAATTGAAAAAGGTTCATCATTACTAACCTCTATCGTTTTTACAGATGGTGCGCCTGGATATTTATTAACCGTTTCAAATACATAATCAAAACGACTTTTCATATTAGCAATTACTCTTTCGTGTGCATAAATAGGCATTTCACCTTGTCTAAAATTAAACGGTCTTATATCATCTAATCCAGCAGTATGATCTGCATGTTCATGGGTAAAAATAATACCATCTACTTTATGACAATTAGAAGCCAACATTTGTTGTCTAAAATCAGGACCACAATCAATTACATACGAATATTCATCCCAACGAATCAATACAGAAACCCGAAGACGTTTGTCTTTACTATCTGAACTTTTACATACGGGATGATCACTCCCAATAACTGGAATTCCCTGAGAAGTACCTGTACCTAAAAAATATACCTTCAAATCCTAAATTTTTCACAAAAATAGGATTATTTATCTTTTATTAGGCTAGCTATTTAATTAACTTTGTAACATCAGGCAAAAACATAAATTTAAACTAAAAAAATGGGTAGCGAAATAAAACTAAAAGGAGACCGAATTATAGCACAAGTCCCTTCGATAAAAGATAAGGCACTACGTATCAATTTAAACGAAAATATTTATGGAACATTTGCCGAAATTGGCGCTGGACAGGAAACCGTAAGACATTTTTTTAGAGCTGGAGGTTCTTCTGGTACTATAGCAAAAGCAATGTCGGCCTATGATAAAGACTTTAGTGATGCCGTTTATGGTGTTGAAAAAGACGGAAGATATGTGACAGAAAACAGACTAAAAAAAATGCTTTCGCACGAGGTTAGCCTTATTGAAAAGCGACTAAATCGTGACAAACATCCCAACAAATTATTTTTTAGCTACGCCAATACGGTTGCCACAATCGATTTTGCAAAACAATTTAAAGGACATGGATGGGTAGGAATCAGCTACCAACTAGACCCTAACGAAGATTACAACGAAATAATTCTTCATATTCGTTTTAAAGAAACAGATGCCCGATTACAACAAGAAACACTCGGTATTTTAGGGGTTAACCTAATTTACGGTGCTTTTTACAAATATGATGATCCTAAAAAATTATTACGCTATTTATACGACCATTTAGATAAAGACCAACTAGAAATAGACACTATCAATTTTTCGGGTCCTCGATTTGCAGAAGTAGACAATCGTTTAATCAGTTTACAATTAGTAAAAAATGGTATGACTGATGCCGTAATGTTCAATCCTAAAGGTAAAAACATTCTACCAGCTGCTGTATTATACAAAAAAAACATCTTAGCTATACGAGGAAGTTTCCGTCCTGTTACTAAAGTGAACATGGACATGTACGAGAAATCGCTGAAGATGTTCCTTGAAGAAAATAAGGTAGAAAAAGAAAATACCTTGGTTGTTTTTGAAATTACTTTATCAAACTTGCGTTCGGATGGTGAAATTGATGAAAGAGATTTTATGGATCGTGCCGAATTACTGTGCTCTCTGGGGCAAACTGTAATGATTTCTAATTTCCAGGAATACTATAAAGTAGTAGAATATTTTGCTAATTATACAAAAGCCCGCATGGGACTTGCCATGGGAGTTAACAACTTAGTAGATATTTTTGACGAAAAATACTATCGTCACCTAAGTGGGGGGATTTTGGAAGCTTTTGGTAAATTATTCTTCCGTGACATGAAAGTTTTATTGTACCCAATGCTAGATGAAAACGGAGAAGTAACCACTTCGGAAAATTTAAAAGTTCATCCTCGAATGAAAGAATTATACAAATTCTTCAAGTTTAACGGTAAAGTTATCGATGTAGAAGATTACAATCCAGAAAACCTTAAAATATTCTCTCGTGAAGTTCTTAAAATGATAAATAGAGGAAAAACAGGATGGGAACCAATGTTACCGAAAGGAGTTGCTGAAATTATCAAAGAGAAAAAACTATTTGGTTACGACCCAAATAAAGTTTATGTAGAATAAGCGTCAAATTAATAAACAAAGAAGCCGTCTTAAGCAATAATTTAAGACGGCTTCTTTGTTTTGTTTACAAGATTAAAAAAATTAAAGCCCTAATCGCAAACTAGGTGTTCCCACACTAATTCTTGTACTTACTGAGCTAGGACTACTATAGGTTCTTTGATAATAAGGTCTTTCATAACCATAGTAATAAAAACTCGCATGACTGTAAAACATAGAATCATGATTACAGTGCCCATTACAATGATCATAATGTTCGCTATAGGCTTCTTTTTTACTAGCAATATAAGCACGATAGGCTTTTCGATCTTTGGCTTTCAAGTTCTTTTCATATTCCTTTTGTTCTTTCCAAAAAGCTTTCTCATCAGCCTTTGTTTTTGCTGTAAATGTCAATTCGTATCGCGCATCTTCTGCACCACGTTTTTGATAATAACTCATTTTATCTGTGGAAATATTGGCTTTAGTTTCATTTTTTACGTTAACCTCTTGAGCTTCAACTGCAAATAATCCTAGAAAAATAAATGCAATTACTGTTTTTATTGTCTTCATAATAGTACTTTTTTAATGATTAATAAAACTACTTGTGATAATAAGACAACTAAAAACTCGTTTTCCCTACCCAAGTACTTCCGATTTTTATTAAAAAAACTCAATTAAACCTTTTGCGTTATTAATTATCTTAACCAAAACAACCATTAAAAAACCACAAATCTAAATGCAACTGCTTATGAATCCTAATTCACTTTGGTCTCTCCGTTTAGGTTTTTCAAACCAACAAGCTCAAAAAATTGAAAAAATGGGAATATCAAAATTCCTGCAGGCTTCTTTCGAAACAGAATATGAAAATAGTATCCCTGACTTTCTAAAAGACAGCCCAAAATCATTAGCTGATTTAAGAGCGCTCCGAAAAAAATCAATAGCACTTACTGAAGATAAAAAAAAGGAATTTCTTAGACAGGAAGCGCTAACTTCATTAGAAATGAAATCATGGTGGATAGACAAAATGAAAAACGATAATTTCCCTCTTAGGGAAAAAATGACCTTACTATTACACAATCATTTTGTGGCAACATTTCAAAAAGTAAAGGTTAATTATTGGGTTTTTGAACACAATCAATTACTAAGGAAACATGCTTTTGGGAACTTTAAAGAATTAACTAAAGCGATTATCAAAAGTAATGCAATGCTTCGCTATTTAGATAATGTAGATAATAGAAAAGGGAAAATCAATGAAAATCTTAGCCGAGAATTACTCGAGCTTTTTACTCTAGGCATAGGTAATTATACCGAAGACGATATTAAAAATGGAGCAAAAGCCTTAGCAGGACTTGGACTTGGAGAAAATGGAGGTATTTATCAGGACCGAATTGCTGATAACGATGAAATTGTATATTTTGGCAAAAAAGGACATTTCAAAGCAGATGATTTAGTTGATATTATTTTCAAACAAAAAAACAGCCCCTATCTTTTTACTCGAAAAATTTTAGAATGGTTTATTTACGATACACCAAGTGAAGCATTGGTAACCTACTATGGCGATTATTTCAGAAAGCAAAATTTTGAAATAAAACCCCTATTAGAAAAAATAGTCATGGAAGAATTTGATAAAAAAACGGCGGGTTCTAAAATCAAAAACCCTTTAGAATACAGCCTCCAAATACTTTCAGAATTACAAATAAACCCAAGGTCAAACCGTCCTCTGGTCGCTTTCCTGAAGGCACAAGGAATGGATTTATTTAACCAACCAAACGTAAAAGGCTGGGAAGGTGGTAAATCTTGGCTGACTTCTCAAATTTATTTACAACGTAACAATCTGGCTGATTTGTATTGCAGTGGAAGAGAAATTTTCAACCAAAAAACCAAAGAAAATAGGATGGAAGAAAATAATAGTCCCAATTTTAGAAAAACGATGGTCAATTTAAGTTGGAAAACAGGAACAAACAAACAAATTATCCGTGAATTATCAGACAGACTACTATTCCAAGTTGACAATGAAAGCCAAAAAGACTTTGAAACAATTTTAAAATACGATTTTGATTCACAAGCTCAAAATGCCAACCAAGCTGTTTTAAGACTATTCAATGCAATGGTAAAAGAACCTGAATTTCAATTGATTTAAAAACCTCCTAAAATAATCAAATTATGAACAGAAGAAATTTTCTATCACTTACAGGAACATTAACAGGAGGAACATTGTTACTTCCTAACTTTTTGTTCTCTTATGGTTGTCAAAAAAATTTAATGATTGGAGAACAATGTTTGGTTTTCATACAATTAAATGGAGGAAATGATGGTTTAAACACTTTTATTCCTTTTGAAGATCCATTGTATTATAATTTACGCCCCAATATTGCCATTTCCAAAAACGAAGTAATTTCGACTACTAAAGGAATGGGATTTCATCCTTCTTTGAAAGGATTTGCTCAAATGCAACAAAATGGTGATTTATCGGTAATTCAAAACGTAGGATATCCTGAACCTAATCGTTCCCATTTTAGAAGTCAAGAAATTTGGCAAACCGCTACCGACTCTAATCAATACCTTAATGAAGGATGGTTAGGACGTTATCTTGATTTACAATGTGTCACTCATAACCCAACTGCAGGAATTAATATTGACTCTATCGATAATCTTTCTTTAAAAGGAGACAACCCAAATTCAATAACCGTAAAAGATCCAGACCGCTTTAAAATAAAAAACAATAAAGAAGAAACCGATGTTTTATCTTCAAATCCTTCGTTGGATTTTGTTCGAAAAGTAGCCAATTCAGTTTTGGAAGGTTCCGAAGATATTCAAAAAGCACTGAGTAAATCGAGTACTCAAACCAGCTATCCTAAAAATGCTTTAGGGAAAAATTTAGAATGGATTGCGCGTTTAATAAAAGGAAATTTAAATTCAAAAGTATATTACACCTCTCAAAGTGGGTATGATACACATGACAACCAATTGGCCATCCAAAACAATAAATTCAAGGAATTAGACTCGGCATTATATAGTTTTTACCAAGATTTAAAACAAACCAATTTATTGCAAAATGTAACAATCGTGGTGTTTTCGGAATTTGGAAGAAGAGTTAAAGACAATGGAAATGGAACAGATCACGGAACTGCCGCTCCAATGTTTGTCATTGGTGGACAAAACCGCGGAAAAGTAATAGGCAACAACCCAAATCTAAGCGATTTATTACAAGGAGATTTAAAATACCAAATCGATTTTAGATCCGTTTATGCTAGTCTATTGAAAGAAAAAATGGCTTTTGACTACCAAAAAATCGGGATTAAAAGTCCTCCTTTACAAGGATTGTTTTAACTTTTTTTTGTATTAGAACCACCCGATTGTAATTATTATGGTTTATCTCTTTTGTTTTAAAAAGTTACAGTTTGGAAAATGGATATCGTTTTTTATACTTTTTTCTGCCATCAAAGTAGTGAATGTGCAACAAAAGAAGAGTCATTTTAAAGTAGAAAAAAATCAAATCAAAACGTAAAAGAGACCATTTTACCATACAAAAACGTAAGAGTACGCTATAAAAGAAAGCGCACACATTTATTTTTCAAATAAAGAATTGTACATCGCTATTTTTTATAGCTCCAAAAATTACAAAAAGCTTATTATTCAAAAGTTTAAACACCAATTATTCAAAAAATCATCTTTCTAAATACTCCATTTGTCAACTAAAAAAATCTCGACAAAAAAAAACATCGAAAATGTGAAGTAATTATTTTTTTTATTAATATTGAAATCTGTTACAAGATCATTTTTAATTTAAAAAAAACCTATTTAGAATAAATTTTCACGTGATGAAAAAGAGTAACCGTAAAGAACTGAGCTTTGAACAAACTGAAAAGCTTGTTACACTAGCCCTAGAGGAAAGAAATCCATTCGAAATTATAAAAAAAGAATTTGGATTGGCTGAAAAAGAAGTTCTGGAAATCATGAAAAAAAAGATGCCTCTAGAAAAATTTGAAATGTGGAAAAAGAAAGCTTCGGCTAGTAAACCTAAACCTAAACCTCTTAAAATTGATGATTTTGATGACGATTTAGATGGAAAATACTATATTAAAAATAAACTAGACTAACGCTACGAAACACTCTCAAGAACGGGTGTTTTTTTTATACCTTTTGCGCTGTTTAAAAACAGAGCTAAACCACTTAATTCCAAAACATTATATGAAAAAATTATTATTAGCATTTGCCTTCACTTCTTTGGTTTGGAGTTGTAAGTCTGTTCAAACTAGCAAAAACACACTAGCCACAATTGAGGCTACCATCAATTTAAATGAAGTAAAAAACGATCAAGTTTTAGTTACTATTAAAGCCCCTAAAATAAAAAGCACTGAAATCAGTTATCGAATACCAAAAACAGTTCCCGGAACCTACTCCGAGAGCAATTATGGAAAATACATCGAAGATTTAAAGGCATATGATAAAAAAGGGAATTTATTGTTAGTCAAAAAAACAGATGAAAACACTTGGACAATATCAAATGCTAAATCTTTGAGTAAAATAACCTATTTAGTAAATGACACTTTTGACATTGAAAAAGGAACTAGTTTTGGCAACGAAGATGTTTTTTCACCAGCAGGTTCAAATATTATTGCTGGAGAAAATTTCATGATTAACACTCATTGTTTCATAGGTTATTTTGACAATTATCTTTCAAATCCTTACCAATTAAGTATAAATCATCCAAAAACATTATGGGGAGCAACATCATTGACAGACATCGATTCTAGCGATACCAATGATGTGTACACAACATCACGTTATGCGGAACTTGTAGAAAATCCTATCATGTATTCAAAACCGGATTATACTACTTTTACAGTTGATGGGATGGATATTCAAATTTGTGTGTATTCCCCAACAGGAAAATATACTGCCGAAAGCATTACTCCAGAAATGAAAACCATGATGATTGCCCAAAAGAAATTCTTAGGCAAAATCAATTCTACAAAAAAATACAGCGTTCTCTTATACTTATCAAGTCTAAAAGAGGATGATGCACATGGTTTTGGAGCACTTGAACACCCAACAGCAACTACAGTTGTTTTACCTGAAATAATGGATAAAGAAGAATTAGTAAAATCGATGATGGATGTAGTTTCTCATGAATTTTTCCATATAGTTACACCACTTACTATTCATTCGAAAGAAATTCAAGATTTTGATTATAATGCACCCAAAATGTCCGAACATTTATGGATGTATGAAGGTGTGACCGAATATTTTGCTAATCTTTTTCAAATCAACCAAGGTCTAATCTCTGAATCCGATTTTTACAATCGAATTGCAGAAAAAATAGAAGAATCGAAAGCACTCAACGACACAATGCCTTTTACAACAATGAGTGCTAATGTATTAAAAGAACCTTATAAAGCACAGTATTTAAATGTTTACCAAAAAGGAGCATTAATTGGAATGTGTATCGACATTATTATCAGAGAAAAAAGCAATGGTCAACGTGGAATTCTAGATTTAATGCAAAAATTATCAAATGAATACGGAGTTTCAAAAGCTTTTAATGATGAAGAACTTTTTGGCAAAATAACAGAACTAACTTATCCTGAAGTGGGTGACTTCCTTAAAACGTATGTAGCTGGCCCTACCCCTATTCCATATGATGTATTTTTGGGTAAAGTTGGTGTTGAAAAATATAAAACAGAGCAAGCAGCTGCCGTTTTTCTAAAAGACAATAACACGCCATACATTAATGTTAACCCTGCATCAAAAGAAATTTTTGTAGCTCCAAATATGGAATTAAATATTTTCTTTGACCATCTAGGGCTAAAAGGGAATGAAATACTTTTAAGCATTAACGATAAAAACTACAATCTAGACAACATCTATGATTTAATCAGTCAAAGTACTAAATGGAAGGAAAATGAAGCCATTACAATAAAAATAAAACGTAATGGTAAAGAAGAAACCATAAAAGGAATAGTAAAATTGCCTATGATTGAAAAAGAAACTTTGAAAGTTTTTGATGAATCTAAAAAACAATTAAAAGAAGCTTGGTTAAAAGGTTAATATTTTTTTTAACCTATTAAAACAGAATTGTATCAACTATTCGGTTTCTCAACTATTTTCTTTACTTTGCACAAAATATTTTAACTAATGAAAAAATCAATTCTTGCATTCGTTGCTTTACTAGCAATAGCGGCATGTGACAAAAAAGAACCAAAAGGAAATTTACACATTACAGGAAATGTAAAAGGACTAAAAGACGGAACTTTATACATTCAAAAATTTGTTGACACTTCACTAATTGCAATTGACACTATAATAATTGAAGGTGATTCGAAATTTGAAAGTTATTTAGATTTAAAATCTCCAGAAATGCTTTATTTATTTGTGGACAGAGGTGTTTCTAATTCATTAGACAACAACCTTATGTTTTTTGCCGAACCAGGCAAAATGACCTTAGAAACTAATCTGGATGCATTTCTCTCTGATGCAAAAATTACAGGTTCTAAAAACCACGAATTATATGAAGAGTATAAAAAAACAACTGAAAGATATAAAGATCAAAATTTAAGTCTTATTGAACAAAAATTTAAAGCAATTAAACGCAAAGACACTAAAGCAGTAGATAGTCTTAGTCAATTGCAGGAATTAAACATGAAACGCAAGTACCTATTTGCTGTTAACTATGCCATGAACAATAAAGACCATGAAATTGCTCCCTATATTGCCTTAGCAGAAGTTTACGATATCAACGTAAAATTTTTAGACACCATAGCAAAATCGATGAGTCCGAAAATAAAGGAATCCATGTATGGAAAAAAATTAACACAATACATTAAAAACATAAAAGCTAACAACTAAATCTTAGCATAAAATCAAAAAAAAAAAGAAGCCGTCTCAATACT
>DKIJ01000018.1:72366-153597 GCA_002454195.1 Flavobacterium sp. UBA6721 | reverse complement strand
GGGTTATGAGCCCGACGAGCTGCCTACTGCTCTATCCCGCGATGTTTCGGGTGCAAAGATACGATTAAATTCCACATTTCCAATGTTAAATTTAAAAAAATCTTTTTATTTCGTCTATTGGCTTGATATGACTACCTTTGCAGCATTAAATTAAATAGAATGACAGCACATAAAGCAGGTTTTGTAAATATTATAGGGAATCCTAATGTAGGGAAATCGACATTGATGAATGCCTTTGTGGGAGAAAGATTGTCTATTATTACCTCAAAAGCGCAAACTACCCGTCATAGAATTCTTGGGATTGTAAATGGAGATGATTTTCAGATGGTACTTTCCGACACGCCTGGAATCATTAAACCGGCATACGAAATGCAGGAATCGATGATGGATTTTGTAAAATCAGCTTTTGAAGATGCAGATGTGTTGATTTATATGGTGGAAATAGGAGAGCAGGAATTGAAAGACGAAGCTTTTTTTAATAAAATTATCCATTCCAAAATTCCGGTTTTGTTGTTATTGAACAAAATTGATAATTCAAATCAAGAGCAATTAGAACAGCAGGTGGCTTTCTGGACTGAGAAAGTGCCGAATGCAGAAATTTACCCAATATCGGCTTTACAGAATTTCAATGTGCCGGAAGTTTTTCAAAGAATCATTTCGTTATTGCCCGACTCACCACCTTATTATCCAAAAGACCAATTGACCGATAAACCGGAACGTTTCTTTGTGAATGAAATTATCCGTGAGAAAATCTTATTGAATTACAACAAAGAAATTCCGTATGCGGTAGAAATTGTAACGGAGGAATTTATTGAAACCGATAACATTATTCGAATTCGTTCGCTGATTATGGTGGAGCGCGATACACAAAAAGGAATTATCATTGGTCATAAAGGTGCAGCATTGAAAAAAGTAGGGGTGGAAGCCCGTGAAGATTTAGAGAAATTCTTTGGTAAACAAATTCATATTGAGATGTATGTGAAAGTGAATAAAAACTGGAGGACTAACACCAATATGTTAAAACGATTTGGGTATAACCAGAAATAGTATTCAGTGGTCAGTTTGAAACATTATAATTACTGAATACTTAATGCTGAATACTGCAAACTAAAAGTGTACCTTTGCAAAAAAAATAAAAATACCGGATTTTAGATGTACAATGGAATGCCATTTTCAGGAATCTGAAAGAAAAGCTCTAAAGTCTGAAACCAAGCTGTCGGGAGACAGTATTAAAAATAAAAGAAATGAACAACATTGTTGCCATTGTAGGAAGACCAAACGTAGGTAAATCGACGCTTTTTAATCGATTGATTCAAAGAAGGGAAGCGATTGTAGATTCGGTTTCGGGAGTTACCCGTGACAGAAACTACGGAAAAAGTGAATGGAATGGAAAGGAATTCTCTGTAATTGATACGGGAGGATATGTGCGTGGATCAGAGGATGTTTTTGAAGGCGAAATTCGTAAGCAGGTAGAATTGGCTATCGATGAAGCCGACGTGATTATATTTGTGGTGGATGTCGAAGAAGGCATCACACCAATGGATGAAACCGTGGCGAAGTTGTTGCGTAAAGTAACAAAACCGGTTTTATTAGCCGTAAATAAGGTTGATAATGCCATGCGTGAGAAAGATGCGGTGGAGTTTTACAACCTTGGTTTAGGTGATTATTACACATTTGCCAGTATTTCAGGAAGTGGAACAGGAGATTTGCTAGATGCTTTGATTGAAGCTTTTCCTGAAAAACCAGAAGTGGTAGAAGAAGAAAAAGTATTGCCTCGTTTTGCGGTAGTAGGACGTCCTAATGCGGGAAAATCAAGTTTTATCAATGCCTTGATTGGTAAAGACCGATTTATGGTTACAGACATCGCAGGAACGACTCGTGATGCGATTGATACAAAGTTTGACCGTTTTGGTTTCGAATTTAACTTGGTCGATACTGCTGGAATTCGTCGTAAGGCTAAGGTAAAGGAAGATTTAGAATTCTATTCCGTAATGCGTTCGGTACGTGCGATTGAGCATGCTGATATTTGTATCTTGGTTATCGATGCGACCAGAGGATTTGAAAGTCAGGACCAAAATATCTTTTGGTTGGCACAAAAGAACCGAAAAGGTGTGGTGATTTTGGTAAATAAATGGGATTTGGTGGAAAAAGATACCATGTCAACCCGTGATTATGAAGAGAAAATCAAGAAAGAATTAATGCCATTTACTGATGTGCCTATTCTTTTCGTTTCGGCATTGACTAAACAACGTTTGTTGAAAGCGTTGGAAGCTTCAGTTCAGGTGTTTGAAAACAGACAACAACGTATTCCAACTTCTAAATTCAACGAGTATATGTTGAAGGTGATTGAGGCTTATCCGCCACCAGCGACCAAAGGGAAGTATGTGAAAATTAAATATTGTATGCAGTTGCCATCACCAACGCCTCAGTTTGTGTTTTTTGCCAACTTACCGCAGTACGTAAAAGAACCGTACAAACGTTACCTTGAAAATAAAATCAGAGACAATTGGGACTTTTCAGGAGTGCCAATTGATATTTATATTAGAGAAAAATAATAACAGAAACCACTTCGTAAATACACTGCCCCCAAATAGTGTCTAACTTTTTGGGGGCAGTGTATAAAAAGTTGTGGCTTTTTTATTTTAGAAAATCATAAATAATAACATTTCAAAAGGCTGTAAGGAGCTATAATTAACATTTATTCAGTAGCATATAAAATTATGAAATAGAATTTGTAAATTTGTTAGAACATAAAAATACTATTGTCATGAGTACATTGGAATTAAAACAAGAACTGCATCAGTTTATTAATGAAGGCGATGAAAAATTCATCAAGATGTTCTATGAAATGGCAAAAGCATATAGTGTTCAACTAAAAAAAGACAAAATGATTGCTGAATCAGAGGATGATATAAAATCAGGAAGAATTCATACTCAAGCCGAGGTTCAAAAAATGATTGAAAGTTGGAAGGAATAATAAAACCAGTTTACTGGACTTCCAGAGCTTTAAAAGATTTAGAAAAAGTAACTAGATTTAATGCAATGCTATTTGGTTTTGAAAAGGCGATACTAATTGCATTAGAATTAAGAGAAAGTACTGAAATTTTAGAAAGCAGTAATTTTAAAGAAATAGGTGCTGTTGATGAAGATTTTGTTCATTTAAAACATGAATATAGAAAATTAATTCATTACCATTGTAAAATAACCTATCGGGAAGGTAAATCAAAAATTTATATCAATAGAGTTTTTGATACCAGACAAAATCCAACGAAAAATAAATAAAGAATAAGATAAAATCCCTTTACAAACCTACAGTCTGTAAAGGGATTTTTAATTGTTGGAGTAAACAGTTAGGTTTCTTCTTCATTTCCTTCATCCAAAGTTTCCATAGGATGATCTTCGTACCAATCTTTAAAAGTTTTATTGGTAGTGTAGTTATCGGTCAAAACAGTATAGCTCATCAATGGGATTAAAATAAATCCTATACTGTGCATCATTAATAGTATTCGGATATTGACATTGGTTTGATTCAATGTAGCAAATACAAATACATAAGCCGTGGTAAATCCTAGCAGTTTCATTGCAAAATTTTTCATAGCTCCATTTTCTCTTAAAGTTACGATTTTTATGCTGAATAGGCTGTTAAGTTGTTGGTAATTAGTGTTTTGGTTTTTTGTTTTACAACGTGTATTTCAAAGTAATACCATAGGTTCTTTGGTCACCCAATACACCTGCATAATGTCCTGCATTTCCACCTGCAGGTAATAGTTGTTCGAAATAATCTTTATTGAAAAGGTTACGTCCCCAAATATGAGCCGATAAACCTTCTGCTACTCGGAAACCCAAACGACCGTTAAAAATCGCATAACCGGGAACAATTAAATATTTGGAAGCAGAGGGACTGGATGAAAATTCCGTACGAGAGTAGGCATCTAATCCAACAAAGAATTTCCCTAGGTTGCCAAATAATTTAGCGTCTTTTGTGTATTCGCCGCCAAGACTTCCTGCCCATTTTGAAACCCCAGGCAAACTCGTTCCTGAAACATCTTTAAATGAAATGGAAGATCCTGTTTCTTCTAAGGGTAGTGGGGCATTGATAAATTTGATGTATTTTCCATCGGTATAGGTGGCTGCACCATTGATGCTAAAATGGGAGTTGATAGTAACGCTAAAATCAACTTCGGCACCTCTTACTCGTACTTTATCCGCATTGGCTAAATAACCACGGTTGACACCTAATTCAGCCGCCTGAACATTGGTTTGGTAATCGGTAATATCTGTATTAAAGAAAGTAATGTTGAAAATCGTATTGTTGAACGGCGTTGTTTTAGCACCAATTTCATAATGATTTACTCTTTCTGGTTTAATAACAGCCAAATCCAGTGCTGGTTGACCGTTAACAGTAGGAAGACCAGCAACGTTTACACCAACAGGTTTGTAACTTTTAGCGTAAGTTGCGTAAGTATTTACTCGGTCAGTTGGTTTATAAGATAGTGTTAGGTTACCTGAAAAGTCGGTAGCATCGGTATTTTTAGCAAAATTTTGGTCGCTGTATACTAATTTTTTTATGGCAATTAATTCAGGGTCGTTCGTTTGTAAACCGCCATAAGTACTACGGTTGTAAGTAGCGTCTTTTTTATCGTAATTGTATCGTACTCCTGGTAAAAGATGTAATTTTTCCGAAATTGTCCAGTCTAATTGTCCAAAAATAGCTGCTGATACGGCATGAATACTAGCGTCAGTATTAATTCCGTAACCTTCAAATAAACCAGGAGTAGCCCATTTAGAAGTTGTTGTACTTTGTGAAAAACGCCATTGTGCATTTCCTGATTCTTCTGTTCCGGTGGTGTGTGAATTTTGGTCGATAAAAAAGATACCTCCCACAGCACTAATGTTTGAAGCGATTTGTCCTGCATAACGTATTTCTTGCGTGAATTGCGTTTGTCTGGTAGGATTTTGTGATGTAGCCAAAACTTGTAATCCTGTAAAATCTCTATCATTAGATGGATCCCAGTTCCAAAAACGCCAAGCCGTAGTTGAAGTTAGTGTTCCTTCGCCAATTTTAGTGTCGATATTTAAAGAAGCACCTCCTAAATCTTGTCCTGAACGCCAAGGGGTATCATGATCGATTTTTCGGTCAAATGGATTAGTACTTGGTAATTGATAATTTAAATCGGCAATGATTTGGTTGAATTGTCGGTAAGCGGCTCTTTGGGTTGGAGCAACCCCTGCAATAACTTGGGCATAGCCGTCAGGACGTTGGGTAGTAATATCTGCCGAGAATAAGACATTAGTATTGGCCGTTGGGGTATACAATAATTGTCCTTTAATCCCTAAATTGTTCAAAGTGTTTGTCGATTTTCCTGTAGCCACATTGTCAATTAGTCCATCTCTTTGGGTTCCTGAAAAGGATATTCTTCCCGCAATTTTTTTAGTTAATCCGCTTGTTACCGATGCTTTTGCTTGTAAGAATGTGTAATTTCCATAGCTCACTTCAAAATTTGCTCCCGGTATGAAACTAGGTTTGCGAGTCGTAATGTTAAAGGCACCTGCAGTGGTGTTTTTTCCAAATAAAGTTCCCTGTGGTCCACGTAATACTTCAATCTGACTGATGTCGACAAAGTCTAAAGTCGTAGCAGCTGGACGTGCATAATACACACCGTCAACATAAAAACCTACTCCAGGATCAATTCCGTCATTGGTCAATCCAAAAGGCGAACCTAAACTTCGAATGTTGATTCCTGTATTTCTTGGATTGGATGAATATAATTGTACCGAAGGGATGAGTTCTTTGATTCGATTCACATTAAAAGCGCCCGCTTGTTCGGCTTGTTTTCCACTTACTACCGAAATAGGAATCGGGACATTTTGTGCTTTTTCAATTTTCCTTCTGGAAGAAATGACCACTTCGGCAAGTTGGTTGTCTTCTTTTAAAATAATTGTTAATGGAGTAGAAGGTATTGCGGTTAAGTAAATTTTTTCGGTTTTATATCCTGTGTATTGGATAGACAGGGTAATGGGTAATTTTCCTTGTGTATCAATAGTAAAATCACCGTTTTTATCAGTTGTTGTGCTAATTGTTGTTCCGTTTATCACAGCATTAGCTGATTCTAAAGGATTGTTATCTATTGTATTTACACGTCCCGTAATGGTTTGTGCCAATGTGCTTGAAAGACTTAGTAATAAAAGAGTTGCAAATGTATTTTTTATGATTGTTTTCATTATTTTAGTAATTATATATGATTAGTAGAACTTAAACCTAAATTTTTTTTACTGACACATACACATCATGCAATAATGAATTGTTGTATTTGAATTTGATAATGTTTCTTTTTTTGCGCTTTTTTGAATGAAGCTTTTTTGAATTGTTTTCATCGTTTAATAATTATAATGATAATTGTAAATCGATGCAAATATATATAAATTCTATAAAAATAGTAGAATTAAAGAGCTATTTTTTTATTTGTTCACTAGAAAAGCGATAGTAATCCCTTGCATGGCCTTTAAAGTTTCGTCTCTAATGGTCATCAAGCCGTGTCGTAGCAGGCATTCTGACTCGTCCGTACAATCCGAACAACGTTCGTAAAAATTTAAAGAAGCACAGGGTAATAATGCGATAGCACCATCAAATAATCGGTGAATATCGGCTAAAGTGATTTCATCTTTGGATTTTAAAAGGTAGTATCCGCCTAATTTTCCTTGTTTACTGCCTACTAAATGCCCACGTTTTAAATCCAATAAAATCTGTTCTAAAAACTTTTTAGGGATATTAGCCGATTCGGCAATATCAGTAGTTTTAGAAATATGATTCGCTTCCTGTTGCGCTAGATAGAGTAGGGCTTTGAGAGCGTATTTGGTTTTTTGTGAAAGCATATACGGTTGTATCTGGCTGGTTTAAATTAAAATCAGGATAAAGATAAATAAATTTATAAATCAGTCAAGAAATTTCAATAATGTTTTTGTGAAATTTAGTAAGGGATTTTGTTTAAAAAAGCAACCACTTCAAATCGAAGTGGTTGCTTTGATATTGTAATTGTTTTATATACTTCTTTTCAGTTGCCGAACGTTTTCGAGTAGTAGTTAGAATTAATTCCATTTGAAAACTGAAAACCGGAACTTACCAACTTCCGCTAGAACCACCGCCAGAGAAACCTCCGCCGCCAAATCCTCCTCCGAAGCCGCCTCCACCAAAACCACCGCCAGAAGAACCTCCAAAGCCTCCACCGAAACCACCGCTGTTTCGACCTAGATTGCTTAAGATAATCACATCTAATAAGCTAGGGCCGCCACCGCCATTATTGCCTGAATTTCCGCCACCACCTTTATTTCTGGAAGCTAAAATGATGATAAAAACAATGATGATAATGAATGGCAGGATGGGAAAATCTTGTTTTTGTTGGTTTTGTTTTCGAGTCCCTTTGTATTTGCCTTTAAAAACGTCAAATAAAGCATCGGTTCCTTTGTCAACTCCATTATAATAACTACCTGCTTTGAACTCAGGAATAATAATATTTCTAATGATTTCACCACCAATTCCTGCTGTCAATCTATCTTCTAAACCGTAGCCAGGATTAATGGCTATTTTTCTATCGGTTTTAGAAATCAGAATAATCACTCCGTTGTCGTCTTTGGCAGTGCCTCCAACTCCCCAGGTTTGACCCCATTTGGTTGCCAGTAAACTAACATCTTCGCCTTTTAAGCTTTCTATGGTAATGACTATAATTTGTGTAGTTGTAGTGTCAGAATAGCGAATGAGTTTTTCTTCCAGTTGCGTTTTTTCATTCTCGTTAAAGAGTTTGGCGTAATCATAAACCGAAGTTTGCAAACTAGGTTTTTCCGGAATGGTAAATTGTGAAAAGATACAATTGCTAGAAAAAAGTACAAATAGTAAGAGTACAAATTGAAAAATTCCTTTGGAATTTGAGTTTTTCTGAGTTGGAATTTTCATTATTTATCCTTTTGAGATTTCGTTAGATAATTCATTGGTGTCGCCTTCTTGCCAAGGGAAATATTTTTTAAGCTGTTCTCCGGCTCTTAAAATTCCGTCAACAAGTCCTTGTTTAAAATTGTTTTGTTTGAATTGCACTACCATAGCATCACGGGTACAGTTCCAAAAATCAGCACCAACAACATCGTTGATTCCTTTATCACCACAAATCACAAAGTTATGATCGTCAACCGCTAGATAAATTAAAACGCCATTTTTAAGAGCTGTTTCATCCATTTTTAATTCATGGAACACCTCTTTGGCACGTTCGTAAGCGTCCATAGTGGTAGTTCGTTCGATGTGCACTCTAATTTCACCAGAAGTATTTTTTTCGGCTATTCGTATAGCTTCAACAATTTCGAGTTCTTCTGCTGGAGTTAAAAAATCTTCTACTTTTGACATGGGAATTATTTTTGAATGAAGATTAACGATTTTTGATTGTAGAAGTTTATATTCTGCAATCAAAAATCGTTAATCGAAAATCTGAAATCTTTTAGAATTTTACTTCCGGAGCTTTATCAGCACCTTCAACAGCATTGAAATAGGCTTTTTCTTTAAAACCAAACATACCTGCAAACAATGAATTTGGAAAGGTTTTGATGTGGGTGTTATATGGTTTAACAGCTTCGTTAAAGCGAGTACGAGCCGTTAAAATTTGATTTTCTGTACTAGCTAATTCATCTTGTAATTTCAAGAAATTTTGGTCTGCTTTTAAGTTAGGATATTGTTCTACTGATACTAATAATCTTGAAAGTGAACTACTTACTCCGCTTTGCGCTTTGTTGAAAGCTTCTAGTTGTTCTGGTGTAATATTGGTTGGATCTACCGTAGTTTGGGTAGCTTTGGCACGAGCCTCAATTACTGCTGTCAAAGTACTTTTTTCATGCTCTGCATAACCTTTTACGGTACTTACAATGTTTGGAATAAGATCATTTCGTCGTTGATAAGCTGTTTGTACATTTCCCCAAGATTCTTCAATGTCTTGACTTAAAGTTACTGCTGTGTTGTTGATTCCTTTAACCCAGCCGTAAATTCCAAAAATAATAACTGCACCTATAATCCAAGGTAAAAATCTTTTAAAATCCATGTTTGTTTAATTTAAAGTTTATTAATTTATTTTTATTTATTTATTTATTTATTTCTAATTCATAACTCATAACTCATAACTCATAACTCATAACTCATAACTCATTTTTTATATTAGTCAACTGTACTTTTATAGCTTCTAGTTTGCTAATAATTTCAAATTTGTCTAAGGTTTTCTTTTGTCCTTCTTTCAAATGGGTCTTAGCTCCTTCCAGTGTAAAACCTCTTTCTTTAACCAAATGGTAAATGAGCTGAAGGTTCTTGATGTCTTCGGGTGTAAACATTCGATTGCCCTTGGCGTTCTTTTTAGGCTTTAAAATGTCAAACTCACTATCCCAAAAACGAATTAATGAAGCATTGACATCAAATGCTTTGGCCACTTCACCAATGCTATAGTATCTTTTTCCTGGTTGTAATTCTATGTGCATGTTTTTTTAAATTCCAAATTAATAAATTTCAAAATCCAATATTTTAATTCTAAAATGAGCAATTAACAGTCAAAAAACGTTAATCAAGTGACTGATTACTCTAAAGCTGAACACTGAATACTAATCCAGAGATTGATTTTCTTGGTTAGCTAATTTAGATATAGCAACGTATTCTGCAGCAGAAATATTACCATAATAAAAATTAAGCGGATTTACGACACGACCATCTTTATGTACTTCATAATGCAAATGTGGCGCTTCTGATCGTCCCGTGCTTCCTACATAACCAATAATGTCTCCACGTTTTATTCGTTGTCCTGGTTTGCAATTGTATTTGCTCAAATGCGCATACAAAGTTTCGTATCCATAACCGTGCCTAATCACAATATGATTACCATATCCAGACGCTCTGTTGTCAGCTTGTTTTACAACTCCGTCACCTGTGGCAAAAACAGGAGTTCCTTTTTTTGCTGTAAAATCCATGCCTTCGTGCATTTTTCTTACTTTGGTAAAAGGGTCTGTGCGATAACCGAAACCAGATGCCATTTGTTTTAAATTTTCATTTCTGACAGGTTGGATGGCAGGAATGGCAGCTAATAATTTGTTTTTTTCTTTAGCGAGTTTTAAAATATAATCTAAGGATTTGGATTGTATAGCTAATTCTTTGGTCAATACATCCATTCGTTTAGTTGTTTGTAAAACCAGTTGGGTATTGTCATAACCTTCCAGCGCTTTGTATCGATTTACATCAGTAAAACCTGCTTTTCTTTCTTCTGCAGGAATAGGAGCCGTATTGAAATAAGTGCGGTATAAATTATTGTCTCGTTCTTCAATGGCTTCGATGGCATTATCAACCTGATCCATTTTTTTATTCAAAACGGCATAATTTAGCTTCAGATTCTCAATTTCACGAAGTAATAAACGGTCTTTTGGGGTGTCAAAATAGGGAGTGTTTAATAAAAGAACAAAGCTGAGAAATCCAAATAAAGCTGAAGCCAGTAAAAACAAGGCTACAAAGCCTACTTTTTTTCTTTTCTTGACTTTAATTTTGCGATATGCCAGATTTTCAGAATCGTAATAATATTTTACTTTCGCCATATTTTAAAATACCCTATTTTTGCAGCTCCAAAAAAAGCGCATTGAACAAATTTAATAAATGTTTTAGTTGTTCGACCCTTTTTTTAGTATTAAATATAATATAAAATTGATTGAAAGAGCTAAAAATTCAGTGATTTAAAAATTGTTGAATTTAGGAGTTTTAAAAAAAACAAATAAAAACTTTGTGCCTTAGCGCCTTAGTGGCAAAAAAAAATAAAAATGAAATCACAAGACATTCGCAAAGCGTATTTACAATTCTTTGAAAGTAAAGGACATTTAATTGTTCCTTCGGCTCCTATTGTTCTAAAAGACGACCCTACTTTGATGTTTAATAACTCAGGTATGGCACAGTTTAAAGAGTATTTCTTAGGAAACGCCACTCCAAAAAGTAATCGTATTGCCGATACGCAAAAATGTCTTCGTGTTTCAGGAAAGCACAACGATTTAGAGGATGTAGGTTTTGATACGTATCATCACACTATGTTTGAAATGCTTGGAAACTGGTCTTTTGGAGATTATTTCAAAAAAGAGGCTATTCCATGGGCTTGGGAATTTTTGACTGAAGTGTTGAAATTAGACAAAGACCGTTTGTATGTTTCTGTTTTTGAAGGAAACGAAGCGGAGAATGTGCCTTTTGACCAAGATGCTTTTGATATTTGGAAACAATTCGTTTCGGAAGACCGCATTATCCTTGGAAACAAAAAAGACAATTTCTGGGAAATGGGGGATCAGGGACCATGCGGGCCTTGTTCAGAAATTCACATCGATTTACGTTCAGACGACGAAAGAGCGGCTATTTCAGGTTTTAGCTTAGTAAATGCCGATCATCCGCAGGTAGTGGAAATTTGGAACAATGTATTTATGGAATTCAACCGTAAAGCCGATGGTTCGTTAGAAAAATTACCAGCACAACACGTTGATACCGGAATGGGATTTGAGCGTTTGTGTATGGCGATGCAAGGAGTAACATCAAACTACGATACGGATGTATTTACACCGCTGATTGAAAAAGTAGAGCAAATTACAGGATTAAAATATACTTCAAACGAAGTTAAAAATATTAGCGAAGAGCAAAACAAAATCAACATTGCAATTCGTGTTATTGTAGATCACGTGCGTGCGGTAGCCTTTGCGATTGCCGATGGACAATTGCCATCAAACAACGGAGCGGGTTATGTAATTCGTCGTATTTTACGTCGTGCGATTCGTTACGGATTTACTTTCTTGAATACTAAAGAGCCTTTTATTAACCAATTAGTCGCTGTTTTAGCGGATCAAATGGGTGAGTTTTTCCCAGAAATCAAAAAACAACAAACTTTGGTTACAAATGTCATTCGTGAAGAAGAAGCTTCTTTCTTGAGAACTTTAGATCAAGGATTGCAATTATTGGAAAATGTAGTGGCTGAAACAAAAGGAACGGAAGTTTCTGGAGTAAAAGCATTCGAATTATACGATACTTTTGGTTTTCCAAAAGATTTGACAGCTTTGATTTTGAAAGAGAAAGGCATGTCATTCAATGAAGAAGAATTTGATGCTTCGATGCAGGAACAAAAGAACCGTTCCCGCGCAGCTTCTGAAGTTTCTACCGATGACTGGAAGGTTTTAGTAGATGGTAACGTAGAATCTTTTGTGGGTTATGACCAAGTAGAAAATGAGGTCAAAATTACTCGTATCCGTAAAGTAGATTCTAAAAAAGATGGTGTTATGTACCAGATTGTGTTAGATGCTACACCGTTTTATCCAGAAGGAGGAGGACAAGTAGGAGATAAAGGAGTTTTAGTTTCGGCAAATGAAACAATCGGAATCATTGATACTAAGAAAGAAAACAATTTGATTTTGCATTTTGCTAAAAAATTGCCTGAAAATCTTACAGCTTCATTCGTTGCAAAAGTAAATACAGATTTAAGAACGAATACTTCTAAAAATCACTCGGCTACTCACTTGATGCATCAGGCTTTGCGTGCTATTTTAGGAACTCATGTGGAACAAAAAGGATCATTGGTAAATCCTAAAAATTTACGTTTTGACTTTTCTCATTTCTCAAAGGTAACGGATGAGGAATTGCAACAGGTGGAAGATTTTGTGAATGCAAGAATCCAGGAGCAATTGCCTTTGATTGAAAGAAGAAGTATTCCTATCCAACAAGCTTTAGACGAAGGTGCAATGACTTTGTTTGGTGAAAAATATGGTGATAATGTTCGTGCGATTAAATTTGGAGACAGTATGGAGTTGTGTGGAGGTATTCACGTAAACAACACAGCTGATATCTGGTCTTTCAAAATTGTTTCGGAAGGTGCTGTGGCAGCTGGAATTCGTCGTATTGAAGCGATTACCGGAGAAGGTGTAAGACAGTTTTTTGCTTCGCAAGAAGAATTGTTGAGCGAAATTAAATCGGCATTAAAAAATCCTCAGGACGCTGTAAAAGCGGTGGTTTCTTTACAGGATGAAAATGCGAAGTTGAAAAAACAAGTAGAAGCTTTGTTGAAAGAGAAAGCTAAAAATATGAAAGCCGAATTGGCTCAGGAATTACAAGAAGTAAACGGAGTACAATTCTTAGCAAAACAAGTAGATTTGAACCCAGAGGGGGCGAAAGATTTAGCGTATGAGTTGGGTAATTTAGGGAATAATTTGTTTTTAGTTTTGGCTACTGCCGAAGAAGGAAAACCAATGTTAAGCTGCTATATTTCGAAAGAATTAGTAGCGGAGAAAAACTTAAATGCTGGACAAGTTGTTCGTGAGTTAGGAAAGTTTATCCAAGGTGGTGGTGGTGGACAGCCGTTCTTTGCTACTGCAGGAGGTAAAAATGCAGCTGGCATTCCAGAAGCTTTAGCAAAAGCTATTGATTTTGTGAAATAAATTGCAAAGTACACTAAAATAGAAAACCCTTTTAGTTTGAAAGCAAACTAAAAGGGTTTTTCGTTTTTGGTTATTTATATAATTTAGTTGTGACTGGTTTCTATTCCGTTTTCTTCTAAAATGTCTAATAAATAATTGTTTTCTTTTGGGTCGTATTGTTCAATACCGCTTTGATACCATTTCAATAAAACACTTATTTGATAATGATTATAGCCATCTGTATCAACATTAATACCTAATAAGCCAGCAAGTAGAAATTCATCTAGGACTTTTTCGTTTACAATTTTTTTAGGAATGCCATCAAGGATGTTTCCATTAAGACTCTCATAGTCAAGTCTACCAGATTTAAAACCTTCATTAAAAGCCGTGCTAGTTGAAATTTTTACTTTAGTGTGAGGATTTTGTCCTTTAGAATAGCCTTCTAAATAGTCCTGTCTGTAAATAGGGTTGAAAATGTTTTTCATAATATATTTTACTGGTATACAAGTCAAATGTAGAAGCAAATTCGAACTATACAACTTAAAATCGTTGAAAGGAAAAAAAAACTCTTTAAACCGCTTTGCGAGTGCATTTGGTCGTTAAAAAAGGGTTTTAAAATTGGCTGATTTCGTGTAAAAAAGCAACGCTTTGTGCTGTTTTTTTAGCTAAAATCATCTTCATTTTGAATATATTCTGTGCAATAATAATTTGGTGAATTTTAGAGGTAAAAAAGCACTTTTTAACGAGTTTTTTAGTCGTTAAACTTATTTTGTTGCTACAGCCATGTTAAATATATAGTTTTGAAAACCCAAATTTTTAGTTTAATTAACCTATTTCGTGATGCAAAAAATTACCCAACTATTTTTTTTGATTGCTACCGTAGCGATTCTTTTGACTTCTTGTGCAAATGATAAGGACGATAAGGGGAAAATTTTTATCAAAATGATAGAAACTACTGAAAATGGTGTTTCTGAAAATTCCATTTTTAAGTATCTTGACAATCAAATCATAAGCTCTGAAAATTCAAAACAAAAAATTGAATATACCTACAACAATGGTTTAATTACTAAAATTGTAAGCTATAATAAGCTAAATGAATCGAGTGTTGTTTTAGAGTATACTTATGAAAATGAGCAATTAGTCAAACTTACTTCTTCTGAAAATTATGTGATTTATTATACTCATGCTAGTGATGGTAAAATTTCATATGAGAAATTTTTGGGGTCTTCAAAGGAAGAAGGACAAAAATTAAGTCATGGTGTTTTGTATTTTAAAAATGATAATTTGGTTAAGAGTGAGAATGTTTTCGATGTAATCGCAGATGACAAAGTAACCACTACTACAATATCATACGAATACGATACTTATAATAACCCATATAATAGTATTGTAGGTTATAATAAATTATTAGATAAAGCTGCTATTGTGTCAAAAAACAATGTTGTTATGATTGTTGCTGAAACAGCGGTTGTAGTAGGTGATCAAACAATTTCTTCGGCAAAAATGCATACTATATCTTATAAATACGACAAAGACAATAATCCAACGGAGCAAGAATCAGAGTCAAGTTTGAATAATCCTAATTATTCTAAAATCCAATATTTGTATTAATATTTTAATACTTATTTTTGGAAAAAAATGTAATGCTGTTTCGTACCGTAATTCCAATTGCTGAAAATCCATTTCCTATTGATTATCATTCCAGAATTCTAAGTCTGGGTTCCTGTTTTGCGGTAAATATGGCGGCCCAATTGGATTATTATAAATTTCAGAATTCCTGTAATCCATTTGGTATTATTTTTAATCCTGTTACTATCGGAAAATTAATCGAAAGAGCCGTAGATAAAGATTTTTTTACCGAAAAAGATGTTTTTTTTCACAATGATTTATGGCATTCTTTTGAAGTTCATTCGGAACTTTCAAATCCAGATAAAGCAACTTTTTTGAAATTATTAAATGAATTAGTTGTTGCAACAAATAACCAAATAACAAAATCAACGCATTTCTTAATTACCTATGGAACTTCTTGGGTGTATCGCCATATAGAAAGTGAGCAAATTGTAGCCAATTGTCATAAAGTGCCTCAAAAACAGTTTTCAAAAGAACTGCTTTCGGTTGAGGTTATTCAAAATTCCATCCTAAATACAATTGCGCTAATTCAAAAAGTAAATCCTAATGTCAAATTTATATTTACGGTTTCGCCAGTGCGCCACATCAAAGATGGTTTTGTAGAAAATACGCTAAGTAAAGCGCATTTAATTAGTGCCATTCGTCAAGTTTTAGAGGATTCGACTATCTATAATCTAAAATCTTCAATCTATTTTCCGAGTTACGAAATTATGATGGACGAGCTGCGTGATTATCGTTTTTATGCCGAAGATATGTTGCATCCTAATCAGGTTGCTATTGATTACATCTGGCAACGATTTAAAGAAACAACAGTTTCAAAATCGGCATTGCCAGTATTGGAAGAGATTGGCAGTATTCAGAGCGGGTTAAACCATCGTCCTTTTAATCCTGAATCAGAAAGTCATCTTAAGTTTGTAGCTAAACTACAAGCTAAAATTGCATTACTTCAAACTCAATTTTCTCACATTCAATTTTAAAAATACGTAATTTTTCGTATTGATTGCCTCTTATTATTGGTTCAATTTTGCTAAGTAACATTAAAAAAACTTAGATGAAATTGATTCGATACACATTGTTATTGGGGATACTCCAACTTTTCTTCTCTACTTCAGTTTTTGCTCAAAGAAAAGTTCTTACTGACGAAGAAGTTGTTGCCGAGGCTGTAACTGCCGAGGTGGATGCAGTTTTTAAATCGGAAGATTTTTTAAAAAAGAAAACCAAAAAATTCAATGAGGTAAAAGGAACTATTGTTGCCGACATTGGAGTGATTCAAAATGGTAAAGTAGCTACATTCTTCAAAGTAGATAGCGACATTGATAATGCAATGTTTACCAATTTTATTTCGGAATACATTTTAGAACACAAATTCAATTTTAAGCTTCAAAAACAACAGCGCTATAAAATTCGCTATTCAATAACATTTTGATAGAAAATAGTCTAGATGTAAAACGCAATAAACATTTATAAAACAACTTAAAAACGCAAAAAATGAAAAAAATTACTTTAGTGATGCTGGCTTTCTGTGTCGGAAGTACATTACCAGCTTTTGCCCAATTTGGGAAATTATTAGAAAAGGCTAAGAGTGCCGTTTCAGGAGGAAGTGCCGGAAAAAAAACAGGAAGTTTTTCAACTGTTTGGGAATCGGAATTCGATAACAAAGCAACCAGATTAGCAGTTGTAAACAGTAATGGAGAATTAATTGTAGGAACTGATGATAATTCTAGTTCCGTTTTAGACAAAGATGGTAAACCAATATGGAATGGTGATTACAAGAAAATAACAACTAATAGTACTAATAAATCCGAATTGCAGTACACTATTTTTACTGAAAACGGCGGTTATTTGTTTCTTTTTGACCAAAGAAAATTAGGAACGGATAGAGTTGCTTGTATTGATATTAAATCAGGAAAAGAATTGTGGAATTCTGAAGCTTATCAGGATTTGATTCCAAAAGGAACTAAAGCCGAAGAAGGTTTGGATCAAGGCGAATTAGAAACTGTAAAGTATATTTTTGAATTGGATGCTTTTTTAATTTCTCAACGTGCATCGGTAATTTTAGTTAAAGCTAAAAATGGTGAGAAAATTTGGGAAACCAATCGGTTCAAAGGTGGGGTTGGAAAATATATTTATGATGCTAAAAGAAACGAAATCATAATGGTCAATTTTAAACCTACTGCACTAGGCGCTTTATTTACGGGTTTTAAAAACCAATTAGTAAAAATTAATGCTACTAATGGAGATGTAGTTTGGGATGCCACTTTTAGAGGGACCGTAGAAAAAGAGTTGGTAACACGTCGTGCTATTATTGATTTATGGATTAAAGGAGATAAGTTATTCATGTATTTGGATGGAATTCAGGCATACAATATCAATAACGGACAAAAGTTATGGGAAGCAATTTATGAAAATGATATGCAGGGTTCTAATGGAGGAATGTTTAGTGGCGGAAAACGTTCTAAAATTTATAGAACCTTAGCACAACCGCTTTTTACGGATGACGCTGTTTATATTGTGATTTTGGGAACTAGAGACAGAACTAAATATGTTGAAAAACATGACTTAGAATCGGGAAAATTGCTTTGGGCTTCTGAGAAAATTACGGGCGCTTTGTGTATGCCAAATATCTACAAAACAGGGGATAAAATAATGGTCCAAGTAGGAGGGAAAGTGCAAGTTCAGGAATATAGATTAGAGACAACTTCATATGGTATGGGAAGTACAGTCAAAGAATGGGTGCCTTATATCTTTTGGGATTATAAAGCTCAAAAAAATAGTTTGCTTTCAC
This sequence comes from Flavobacterium sp. UBA6721, assembly GCA_002454195.1. Lineage (GTDB taxonomy): Bacteria > Bacteroidota > Bacteroidia > Flavobacteriales > Flavobacteriaceae > Flavobacterium > Flavobacterium nitratireducens. The sequence continues at coordinate 135,749 of DKIJ01000018.1, read as the reverse complement.
TTGATGATGCAACTGGAAAAACCGCTTGGAGATCTGAAAAATTTGACAAACGTATAACAGACTTAATTATTGATTCTGATAAGACGGTTTTTGTAGGCGATGGGGATGAATTTTACGGTTATGACATTGCTTCTGGCAAACAATTATTTGATGTAAAACACAATGATGCCAAGGTTGGTAAAGCAACTGACGTGATTGATTTTGGAGATAAAGTGGTTGTGTTGTCCGAAAAAGGATTAGCTTCTTACCATAAAAAAGATGGTTCAAGAGTTTATGCTACGGAGAAAATAAAAGGGGTAGATTTTTTCTATCACATTGGGGATAATTATTTCTTGAGAGACCAAAGAGACAGCAAAAACATCATTTATGGAATTGATATGACTAACGGAGAAACTAAAGGTTCTGTTCAATCAAAAGGTAAAGGAGGTAGTCCGCAATATGGTGATGGTATTGATATTACTAAAGACGGAGAGTACATCTTTGCTTTCAAAGGAAGAAAAGTAGAAAAAATCAAAGTAAATAATTAAGCGTTTTTAGTTGTAATTGAAAGGGGGTGTGAATTTTTTCATAGCCCCTTTCTAAATGTATCAAGCGATGAAAAAAATAATACTGTTGTATGGGATTTGTTTTGTTTTTTGGACTACCGAAGCACAACAAATTCAGTGGGCATCAAAAGTTATTAAGTTTTCTTCCGATTTAGGGGGAAAGCAAAACGGTATAAAACGAATTTTAGGTAAACCTGATGTATTCCCGCAAGGTGGAAATAGCGGAAATGCTTGGACACCTAAAAATGCTCTTGATGGTAGAGAAATTGTCGAAGTAGGATTTGAAAAACCACAAACTGTAAAGCAAATTGCTGTATTTGAAAATTTAAATGCAGGTTGTGTAACGCGTATTTTAGTAGACAAAGGCTCTGGTAGTTATGATGCGGTCTGGATTCGGAAAAGTGATTGGAGAACACCCACTTTTAAATCAACAGCTAGAACGGATCATGATTATTATTTTAAACGAAAAAGGAGAAAAATTCAGGAAGCACCGGATGTTTTTAATCCTGGAATTGAGTATGCTATTTTAGATAATGCTGTAGCAAATGTTGTAGCAGTTAGAGTAGAATTTAATTTTGCCCTACTACCAGGTCAAAAACAAATTGATGCCATAGGAATATCGGATTCTGAAATCCCAATTCAGGCAATGATACATACAAAACCAGCGTTTGAAAATTTAGGTGATAAAAATATATTGGATTTTCAAGTAGCCGAATTAAGCAGTTTTATGTTATCGGATGATGGACAAAAACTTTTTTTAACTAATAAAACAGAAGAGGCAGATCAGGTTTTTATTAGTCAAAAATTAAGCGATGGAAAATGGGCTGAACCTCAGTTAGTACCTAGTTTAAGTAAAAATGAATCCTATAATTATGTTGTGAGTTCTAATTCCAATTTCCTTATAAAAGGAGGGGCAAATTATACGAGAAATTCGACCGAAACAGGTTTTACCTTATATGAATTTAAAGACGGTAATTATCAGATAGTTTCTCCGCTTAAAATAACAGCTTATAATAATTACAACGACACAGCTGATTTAAGTGTTTCGAAAGATGGAAAAACGATTATTATGGGTATAGAAACCGATTTTACTCAAGGAGGAGCTGATTTGTATTTTGCAACTAAAAAAGAAGATGGAACATTTGGTTTACTTCAAAATTTAGGTAAAAGTGTGAATTCTGCAGGCCATGAATTGTTACCACAATTGTTATCTGACAATACCACACTTATTTTTAGCAGCAATGGGTATAGTGTTTATGGTGATTTTGATCTTTTTGTGACTTATCGCTTAGATGATACCTGGAAAAAATGGTCAGAACCAATAAATTTAGGGAGTAAGATTAATTCACCCGATTTTGAAGGTTCTCCATTTTATGATGAAGATAAGGAGTTGTTCTATTTCTCGAGTATTGTAAATGGAAAAACAACTTGTAATTCTATTAAGATACCTAAAAGTGTTTTAATGAAAGGGAATTAAAGTGAAATCTAATGGTGAAATGTGATGGAGGTACTGGTATTGATATTGTTATTTTTAGGGATGATTATTTTTTGTAATTGTTGGGTTGAAATTAAGAGAGAAAAAAAAGATTTTGAAAATAGAATTACCATGTTAGAGGCACAACTTAGGCAAAAAACACAAAAAAACAGCCATTTCGAAAACCAGATATTGCTATGTACAATGCTGATGGAACAAATAAAAGCATCAAATGCTTTTTTAAACGAAGCTATTTTTGATTTAAATTCCAACTTGTTTGGAGAATTATATCTCAAAAAAGACTTACATTAAAAAAGTTAATCCTATTTTTTTATCTTTAGTGTGTAAAATTAGCCCATGAGAAAAACGTTATTTATTTTTTTGCTATGCACAGGTATTACTTTTTCTCAAAAGTCTAATCATGCAATTGATAGTTTAAAAAATGCACTTAAAATTTGTAATAAATTAGAAAAATTAAAAACTTTGATTCAGCTTTCAGACGAGTATAGTAATATAGACTTGGAACAATCAAAGAAAATATCCTATTTAGCCCTCAGTCAATCTAGGTTGCAAAATAATCCAACTTATATCGCAATGGCATTCAACTGTATTGCGAATGTCCATCAATATGAAAGCGAATTGGATTCGGCTTTGTATTTTCATAAAAAAGCATTGAGCATCCGAAAATCCATTAATGATTCTCTAGGTATGGCAGATACCTATAACAATATTGGTATTGTGTATGATAGTAAAGGCCAATTTGATGCTGCTTTGAAATATTATTTTAAAGCACTGTATTTTTATGAAAAGAAAAAGGATAATGTAAAGCAAGCTATGACCAATACTAATATTGGAATTATTTATAAAGCTCAGAAGGAATATTCAAAAGCCTTGTTGTATTACAGAAGAGCCATCGCTTTGTATTTCAAAACAAGCGACAAATTAGGGCAAACTATGGCGGTAGGAAATTTAGGAGGATTATTGATTAATTTTAAAAAATATCAAGAATCGTTAAAATATTCTTTTATGGCTAAAAAAGGATATCTTCAATTAGGTTGTGAACGATTTGTAGCCTATCCGTTATCGAATATTGCTATAGTTTATGATAGTTTGCATAAGTATGATTTTGCTGAAAAAAATTATCTGAAAGTAATACAATTACATGAGCAATTTAAGAACTCATTTGAAGTAGCCGAAAATGCAAATGCATTTGCACTCTGTTTGATTAAACAAAAGAAGTATAGAGAAAGTATTGCGTTTTCCTTAAAGGCATTGTCTTTTGCTAAAAAATCAAAAGCCAATTTATTAGAAGTTTATGCCTATAAAAATTTGCACAAAGCGCATTCTCAATTAAAGGAATATCATAAAGCGAATCATTTTGCCGGTTTATATATTTCAGGAAAAGATAGTTTGTTTGAATCTGATAAAACCAAAATTATCTTCGATTTAGAAACCAAATATCAAACAGCAAAAAAAGAACAATTATTGATTCAAAAAGAAGCCGAAACCAAACAAAAAAATATTTTGTTGATAGGGGTTTCAGTTTTAGCAGTATTGGTTGGACTCATCGGGTTTTTAATTTACCGCCAACAGAGACTTAGAAACAAACAACAGGAACAAGAATTTGAACTTAAAAATGCCATTCAGGAAATAGAAACTCAAAATAAGTTGCAACAACAGCGATTAGATATCTCAAGAGATTTACATGATAATATTGGAGCTCAGTTAATATTTATTATTTCTTCCATAGATACAATTAAATATGCTTTTGATATTACTAATAAAAAGTTAGATGATAAATTATCCACGATTAGTTCTTTTACTAAATCTACAATCGTTGAACTAAGGGATACAATTTGGGCTATGAATTCTAGTGAGATTACATTTGAAGATTTAAAAATTCGAATCCATAATTTTATAGAGAAGGCGAAAGAGGCAAAAGATCAAATCAATTTTTTATTTAGTATTTCTAATGATGTCATGAAGGTCAAATTAAGTTCTGTAGAGGGGATGAATCTTTACAGGATTATTCAGGAAGCAGTCAATAATAGCATTAAATATTCGGAAGCTACATCAATTTCTATTCATGTTGTTCAAGTAGAGAAGCATATTCAACTAACAATTCAAGATAATGGTTCTGGTTTTGACTATGAAAATATTGAAAAGGGTAATGGTTTACAAAACATGCAAGATCGAATCGAAGCTATGGGAGGTGAATTTAATTTAGTATCACAACCCGGAAAAGGAACTAGTATTAATTTTTTGTTTACCAAAAAAGCCTAAAATGAAAAAATTGGTTATTGTTGATGATAATACTTTTTTAATGAAATCTGTTCTGCAAAAATTATCTTTTTTTGATGATTTTAAAGTGCAATTTACGGCTATGAATGGGCAGGATTTAATTCAAAAACTAGATAAAAATCACAATGTAGATTTGATTTTGATGGATATTGAAATGCCTAAGATGAATGGAATTGAAGCCACAGAACAGGTGAAAAATAGATATCCCAATATTAAAATAATAATGCTTACCGTTTTTGATAACGATGAAAATATTTTCAAATCTATTAAAGCAGGTGCCGATGGGTATTTGTTAAAAGAAGTAAACCCAAAAGATTTACAGCAAGGTATTTTAGAAACACTTAATGGAGGGGCTACAATGACTCCGTCAATAGCCATGAAAACGCTAAAATTATTTAGAAATCCAATGTCATTTGAATCGGTTGTTGATAGTGAAACCTATAATTTAACAAGCCGTGAAATTGAAGTTTTAGAACAATTGAGCAAAGGTTTGAAGTACAATATAATAGCTGATAATTTATTTCTTTCTGCAGGTACAATTCGTAAACATATAGAGAATATATATACTAAACTTCAAGTTCATAATAAGCTAGAAGCTATCCAGAAGGCGAGGAATAATAATTTGATTTGATATTTAATAATTCTTTTTCTCTTATTTCTTTATTATATTCGTTCTGAATTAGTAAATGAAAATTATGACCACATTATCTGAAATAAGAAAATGGATTTTAATCGCATTAATTGCTATAGCACTGATAATTAGTTACAATTTTTTTTCTAAAAAGGATAATGATACAAGTTTAGAGTACAACACGAATTTAATCCAGCAGCAAATTGTAAATGTGGGGAAATTAGTCGTAACCGAAGGGCATTTTGCTGAGGTGATTACGTATAAGAACCAACAAAAATATTTGATGAATATGCTTTCATTTGAAAAGAAAGCACTTTTAGTAGTTAATGCGGATGTGACGGTAGCCTACGATTTGCATCAAATGAAATACGATATTGATGAGGCAACAAAAACTATTACAATCTTGAATATACCAAAGGAAGAAATCAAAATTAGTCCGGATATTCAGTTTTATGATGTAGAACAAAGCAAATTGAATCCTTTTACAGGAGAAGATTACAATAAAATTAACAAGCAGGTTAGAGCTAATTTGGCCAAAAAAATTGAAAAATCTTCCTTAAAGAAAAATGCTCAAAACCGCTTGATTTCCGAACTTTCTAAAATGTTGATTTTAACCAATAGCATGGGTTGGAAGTTGCAATACGAAAACAAAGTAATTGAAAACGAAACTGATTTAAGCCAAAATATTAAATTATAGTGATCAACTTTCAAAAAAATTGCGACCTCCTGTTCTAAAGTATTCTATTTTGTAGAAGAACATTTCAGCCATGTTTTTAGCACGAAGTTTAGCTTCCTCTGCTAATGGTCCTACATAAAGGCGATCAATGGTTTCAGTGAAAATTTCCATCCAACGATTAAAATGATCCTTTTCAACTGGCAGATGTTTATGTGGAGGAAAAGGACTTCCTGAATAGGTATGTTCTTCCAGTAAGATAGTTTGCCAAAAACGGTACATACGTTCTAAATGTGAAGGCCAATTGTTGCCAATTTTTTCATTGAAAATTGGGCCAATAAGCGTGTCTTTTTGCACTTTTCCATAGAAGGTGTCAACCAATAATTTGATGTCGTCAAGAGTTTTTATGTCGCTTAATACTGTCATTTTTTTTTAAAATTGAGATTAGAATTTTGAGGTTCTTAACCGATTAGTTGGTTGAATAAATCTTGTTTTTCGTTTAGGTATTCATACTGAAAACCTTTTTCTTTCATTTTTGTTTTGATAGCAACAATGTCGTTTCTGTTTTTCAATTCAAGACCTACAACTGCTGGGCCTACCTCACGATTGTTTTTCTTAGTAAACTGGAAATAGGTAATGTCGTCTTCAGGTCCTAAAATGTCATTAACAAATTCTTTTAATGCTCCGGGACGTTGCGGAAATTGGATCATAAAATAATGCATCAATCCTTCGTAAAGTAAAGAACGTTCTTTGATTTCGGCAGTACGTTCAATATCGTTGTTGCTTCCGCTTACGATACAAACAACTGTTTTTCCTTTGATTTCTTCTTTATAAAAATCCAAAGCGGCAATAGACAATGCACCAGCAGGTTCTACTACCATTGCTTCTTCATTGTATAAACGTAAAATAGTGGTACACACTTTTCCTTCAGGAACTAAAATGATATCACTTAGGTTTTTTTTGCAGATTTCAAAAGTGATTTTCCCTATTTGTTTCACGGCGGCTCCATCTACAAACTTGTTGATGTTTTCCAAAACGGTTACTTCGCCATTGGCAATTGAAGTCTTCATCGAAGGTGCTCCTTCAGGTTCGATTCCTATGATTTTAGTTTTAGGACTCAAATGTTTGAATACTTCTGAAAGTCCTGCAGATAATCCTCCGCCGCCCAGTGGAACAAAAACATAATCAATAGGCTGAGTGTAACTTTCTAATATTTCAATTCCTACTGTTCCTTGACCAGCAATTACTTTTTCATCGTCAAATGGGTGAATAAAAGCCATTTTGTTAGTAGTGGCATCTATCATTGCAGCTGCATAAGCATCGTCAAAAGTATCTCCTGTAAGCACAATTTCAACAAAGGAACCTCCAAAAAGAGTTACTTGTTTTACTTTTTGTTTCGGAGTGGTTTTAGGCATGTATATTTTGCCTTTTATTTGAAGTAATTTACAGGAATATGCTACGCCCTGAGCATGGTTTCCAGCACTGGCGCAAATTACCCCTTGCGCTTTTTCTCCAGGACTTAGTGTGCTGATTTTATTGTAAGCACCTCTTATTTTATAAGAACGAACCGTTTGTAAATCCTCTCTTTTTAATAAAATGCGAGTATTAAATTCATTAGAAAGATTTAAATTTTCGGTCAAAGGTGTTTGCATTACGACACCTTCTAATTGTTTTTTTGCTTCTTGTATTTGTTGGAATAAATTCATGTCTTCTAAATAAAAAAACCTCCTTTGTAGGAGGTTTTATAAATTGTAATACTATAATTGATTTACATAAACCTCCTGCATTATTATGGAATAATAATGATAATTGAGATTTGAATGTTAAACGTGTTTTTCATGTTTGATTTTCTGTCTACAAAGATAGCGTAATTATTTGGATCAATATAAAAGTCCTATTTTTTTTCTTCTCCAGGAGGGAATTGTGCTAAGATTTTTGATACAAAGTCATTAATCTGTTTTTCTTTTTCTATTCTGTTTTCCGAAAGAGTTCCTATTCCTTGTCCTTGCCAAACCAATTCTTTTTTCTTGGTATCAATTAAGTCGATGAAAAGAGTTCCTTGAGTTGAAGAAGAGACAAAGGTGTTTCCTCCACCCCAAAAATAAGGATTCCATCCCCATCCCCAGCCATAACCCCAACCCATATTGAATTGGTTTACATCAATTTGTTCTCTTTCTTTAGTGAAAAAATTAATGAGTAAATCTGGGTTATCACTTTTAGTCATTCCTTTTTGGCTTAACGAATTGTCTATTGCGTGTAAAATTCTTCTTTTATCTAAATCAGATATTTCAACTTTGTCAATTCCTTTTTTATGGAAGGCATAGGTTTTGTATTGTTTAAAATCTACATGGCTATCGTAGTCAGAATTTACTCTTACAGAACTACAGGCATTGAATAGAAAAAGAAATAAGAGCGGTAGTATTTTTATTGTTTTCATAGTGCAATTTTTTGATTATTAATCTATAATTAAAATTTAGGTGTTTATTTGAACTATAAAACAGGAAAAAGTTTTGTTAATACCTCTATTTCTTGTTTGTTCCTGTTTTTTTATCATATCCATAAGGACAATGTCGACAACCGCTTTTACAACAATAACCTCTTTTTAAATGATATTTTTCTGTAAAACATTTGTATCCTTCTGGAGTGTAATAGAAATCTTCACCTTCTATTAATTTATTTTCATTACTTTGCCCAATCATTAATTTTTGTTGTTCATTTCTACAAATTTAAAATTTAAAACGCAATGTTTCTCTTCGTTAACAAGTATTTAATACCCAAAGGATTTCGTGGTTTAACTCTGTATCCCTTTGTGATTTTAAAATACAAAGAAGACAAATCTAATGCTGTTTTAATCAATCATGAACGTATTCATTTACAACAACAAATAGAAATGTTACTTTTTCCTTTTTTTATTTGGTATGGTACAGAATATCTGTTTTTGTTGTTAAAATACAACAACAAAAATCATGCCTATCAAAATATTTCTTTTGAAAGAGAGGCCTATAGCAATGAGACTGATTTAGAATATCTTAAAAAAAGAAAGCTTTTTAGTTTTTTAAGGTATTTGAGAAAGTCCTAAAAATGATTTTAACCGCAAAGAAGAAAAAGTTTTTACAAAGCGCACTAAGAAAAAAATCGACGTTTATCTGCAAAATCTGCGTGCAATTTTTTAAACATATAAGTCATATAAGTATGTTGAAAGTTTAAAAAGCAGTTAAGTACATTTAAGTTGTTTTCATCAATGAAAACTTTGGTGAAATCCTTTTAATCTGTGGTGTAAATAACGATGTAAAGTTTAGATAAGTTTATTTTCATTTATGAAAATATAAATCCGTGGAATTTTGAACTCAAAGATTTTAAAAATCAATTAGTGCATTCGTGGCAGTTATTAACAGCAAAGAAGACAAAAAAAATCTGTGATAATCTGTGTAACCCGCCTGCCAGCGAGGCAGGTCTGTGGCAAAAATAATGTTGTAAAGTTCTCAAAGTTTAAATTGAAAATAATTTATGAATTTGAGGTCGAAAAGGATGGTGAATCCTTAGAAGTTTTACCTTTGCAAAAATTATAAGTTTTGAATCAAGAAGTACAAATACAATTTCCTAATTCCATTTCGGTTACCATCAAAAGGGATGATTTATTGCATCCTGTTGTTTCGGGAAATAAGTTTAGGAAATTAAAATACAATTTGCTTCAAGCAAAATGTGAAAATAAAAAAACACTACTCACTTTTGGTGGTGCTTTTTCAAATCACATTGCTGCCGTAGCTTATGCTGCTCAGGAAAATGGTTTTCAATCTATAGGTATTATTAGAGGTGATGAATTACGAGATAAAATAGAAAACAATCCTACGCTTCAATTTGCTCAGGAATGCGGAATGCAATTTGAATTTGTTTCCCGCGAAGTGTATCGTTTAAAAAAAGAAACTTCTTTTTTGACGAGTATACAAAAACATTTTGGTGATTTTTATTTGGTTCCTGAAGGTGGCACGAATCCTCAAGCTGTAAAAGGCTGTGAGGAGATTTTAACACCAGAAGATAGTAAGTTTGATTATATTTGTTGTGCTGTGGGAACAGGCGGAACGATTTCGGGTATTATTAATAGCACCTTGCCACATCAAAAAGTAATGGGATTTCCAGCTCTTAAAGGCGATTTTTTACAAGATGAAATCCGTATTTTTGTGCAGAATGAAAATTGGGAGCTCAATACTAAGTATCATTTTGGTGGATATGGTAAGGTAAATGAAGAATTAATTCATTTTATTAATCAATTTTATCAAGATACTAAAATTCCGTTAGATCCTGTATATACTGGGAAAATGGTGTATGGTGTTTTCGACTTGATTCAAAAGAATTATTTTCCTGCACATTCGAATATTTTGCTTATTCATACTGGCGGTTTACAAGGAATTTACGGAATGAATGTTAAATTAAAAAATAAGAATTTACCAATACTAACTGTTGATGTTTAAGAAAAGCCTACTCTTATGGATTATTTTGATGCTTGTTAGTTGTCATACTACCAAATCTCCAATTGGTTCTACTAAAAATAATTCCTATTCTTCAAAAAACAAAAAAACAAATCAAAAAAAGGATGAAGTAATTGTTTCTTCCTCTAGAACTACAGTTACCAATAGTGTTGTTAGTAATTATGTCTTACAATACAAGGATGTAGCCATGAGTAATATGAAAAATTATGGTATTCCTGCAAGTATTATTTTGGCACAGGGAATTTTAGAGTCTGGGGCGGGGAGAGGAGAATTGGCAATGAGTGCTAATAATCATTTTGGGATTAAATGCCATTCAGATTGGACAGGAGACAGTGTAAAGCATGATGATGATGAAAAGCAAGAATGCTTTCGGAAATACAATAAAGTAGCAGAGTCTTATTGCGATCATGCCCTTTTTTTAAAAGGAAAAACAAGATATGCTAGTTTGTTTGAACTAGACAAAGATGATTATGAAGCTTGGGCAAGAGGTTTAAGAAAAGCCGGATATGCAACAGATCCTAGTTATCCTGAAAAGTTAATTTCTTATATTGAGCGTTACGATTTGGCTCAATATGACGCACAGGTTCTCGGTAAAAAATATGTTGCTAATGAGAATAAAAGTGAGCGAATATCAAGTGTAAGTTCCAGAAGCGAAGGGTACTATGAAGTTCAAAAAGGAGATACAATATATTCGATATCTAAAAAATACAACCTTTTAGTTGAGGATTTAAAGCAAAAAAATAAATTGTCTGATAATACACTTTATATAGGTCAGAAATTGAAAGTAAATTAGGGAGAATTAAGAATTAAGAAGGTTAAGTGCTAGACGTTGAAGGGATTATTATGAAAAATGATAACGATGTCTACAATTACAAATTAGAAATTACAAATTAAATGTTATATCAAAGAAGTAGTCAGCTTTTTGCTGAAGCAGAAAAAGTAATTCCGGGAGGAGTAAATTCGCCAGTTAGAGCATTCAAATCAGTAGGGGGAACGCCTATTTTTGTAAAACAAGCCAAAGGGGCTTATTTGTATGATGAAGACGGAAACCGATTGATTGATTATATTAATTCATGGGGACCAATGATTTTAGGTCATGCATATGAACCTGTTGTTAAGGCAGTAACCGAGAAAGCCCAATTGGGAACTTCTTTTGGGATGCCTACTGAATTGGAAACTCAAATTGCTGCTTTGGCAGTATCGATGGTTCCTAATATTGATAAAATTCGTTTTGTAAATTCAGGTACCGAAGCCTGTATGAGTGCGGTAAGATTAGCGCGTGGATTTACAAAAAGAGATAAAATCATTAAGTTTTCAGGTTGCTATCACGGACATTCTGATTCTTTCCTGATTCAGGCCGGAAGTGGTGCAATGACTTTTGGAACTCCTAACAGCCCAGGTGTTACTGCAGGAACAGCTAAGGATACTTTATTGGCTAAATACAATGATTTAGAAAATGTACGTAGTTTAATCGAAGCGAATCCTAACGAAATTGCAGCAATCATTGTAGAACCGGTTGCTGGGAATATGGGATGTGTGCCACCAACTAAAGGTTTCTTGGAAGGCTTACGCCAAATGTGCTCTGAAAACGGAATTTTACTGATTTTTGATGAAGTAATGACTGGTTTTAGATTAGCCAAAGGAGGTGCTCAGGAATTATTAAACATCAATGCTGATATTGTTTGTTTCGGAAAAGTAATTGGTGGCGGATTGCCGGTGGGAGCTTTTGCTGCCAGAGAAGAAATTATGAATTATCTGGCTCCGCTTGGTCCTGTTTATCAGGCGGGAACTTTATCGGGAAATCCACTAGCAATGGCTGCTGGTAAAGCAATGCTGGAATCTTTAAATAATGATGCGGCTATTTTTCAAAGATTAGAAGAAAAAACAGCTTATTTAGAAGCCGGAATTCATAAAGTATTAAAAGCAAATAATATTGTTTATACCATCAATAGAGTAGGTTCTATGATCTCAGTGCATTTTGATGCCAGTCCTGTTGTAGATTTTCAAACGGCTGCTAAAGGTGATAATGAAACCTTCAAGAAATTCTTTCACGGTTTATTGCAAGAAGGTGTTTACATTGCGCCTTCAGCTTATGAAACCTGGTTCATAACAGATGCTTTAACTTATGAAGATTTGGATTTTACAATCAATGCAATTGATAAAGTTTCGAAAACATTATAAAAATAACTAAAGAGCAAAAAAAGCTTCGGGAGATAACTCGAAGCTTTTTTTATTAGTTTTCCATATTACCGCCACCACCTTGTGGTCTGTCATCTCCCATTCCTCCACCTTGTCTCTCATTCATTCTTTGTTGCATTCTTTGTTGCATTTTTTCCTGATTGCTTTTCCATTTTGCCAATTGCTCAGGAGTTAAGATAGCAGCCATTTTTCCTTCCATTGCTTTTCTTTGTTCAGCCATCATTTCTCCTCTGCCTTGACCTTTTTTATCTTTCATTTCGGCCATTCTGGCTTCTCTGTTTTTAGCTTCGTCAGCGTAAAGTTGTTTTAGCTGTTCCTGTTGTTTCGCGTCTAAGTTTAAATCTTTAGTCATTCTTGCAACACGTTGTTCTGTACGCTGTTCAGGAGTCATGTTTCCCATGTTACCTCTTTGTGGTCTGTCATTGTTGTCTTGAGCAAAACTGGATACTCCAACAACTAATAATGCGGCAATAATTAATTTTTTCATTTTTTCTGGATTTATGTTAAAAGTTATTGCAGTAAGATAATAAAAAGAGTAAAAGGTTTAATTATTAATAAAAAAAATATTGAATGATTTTTAAATACTAAAATTGACTTAGGAATTTTTTTTGACGAATGAAGCTGATTCGAATTTTACAAAACCACCACGATTTTCATGTCTTTCAATAGATTGGGTTACAATCAAATATCCTATGGTAATCATGTTTAATAATTCGTAATAGGAAGTGTTGATTTGATGTGTTTTACCAATTGCTTCTATTTCTTGTTTCCAATTTAAAAGTTGTTCTTTAGCTTTAATCAAATCCGAGTCATATCTAACAATACCCGCATTTTGTCTCATTAAGTGCTGAAGATTTGCTTTTAATTTCACCAAATAGTTAGCATCAATTTCTGGTTTTTCTGTCGTGTCTATTTCCTGAATATCCTTCTTTATTGTTTTTATTTCTAAATTAGGATTGGCCAGGTATTCGTAAATCCTGCTCGAATAGACTAATGCTTCTAGTAATGAGTTGGATGCTAATCGGTTAGCTCCGTGCAAGCCGGTTTGTGAGCATTCGCCACAGGCAAATAAATTGTTTACCGATGTTTTTCCGTCAGTGTCAACTACAATTCCGCCACAAATGTAATGTTGAGCAGGAACTACTGGAATCCAGTCTTTTGCAATATCAATTCCTGCTTTTAAGCAATGATTGTAAATCATTGGGAAATGCTTTTTGAAAGCTTCTATATCCAGATGAGTACAGTCTAAATAGACACAATCATCACCTGATTTTTTTAGTTCCAAATCAATGCTTTGGGATACAATATCTCTGGATGCCAATTCTTCACGGGCATCATAATCAATCATAAAGCGATGTCCTTTTTTGGTACGCAAATAAGCACCAAAACCACGAACTGCTTCAGAAATTAAAAATTTTGAACCAGTAGATGTGTCATAGAAAGCGGTAGGATGAAATTGGATGAATTCCATTTCTTTAATCTTGGCGTGCGCTCTATATGCCATTGCGATTCCGTCTCCGGTTGCTATTACCGGATTTGTGGTGTGTCCATAAAGATGTCCTATTCCGCCAGTAGCTAATAGTGTGATATCAGATAGGTAAGTGCTTATTTGTTTAGTTTTTTCGTCCAGAACAATTGCTCCTAAACAGTAATTATCGGCTGTAATTAAATCGGCTGCAAAATGATGATCCAGAACCGTAATATTGTCTTTTTGATAAACCTGCATTAAAATAGCGCGTTCAATCTCATGACCGGTTTGGTCTTTGTGATGTACCACACGATTTTCAGAATGTCCTCCTTCTTTGCCTAAATTGAGGTTGCCATCGGAGTTTTTATCAAATTTAGCTCCCCATTCAATTAATTCTTTTAATCGCTTCGGACCTTCGGTAACGACCATTTTTACAACGACTTCATCACATAATCCATCACCACAAATCAAAGTGTCTTCGATGTGTTTTTGGTATGAATCTTCGTTTTTATCGGTAACAATGGCTATACCACCCTGGGCATATTTGGTATTTGATTCGTCGGCATTGGCCTTTGTTACAATGGTTATCTTTTTGTCAGGAAATTGTTCTGCTATTCGAAGCGCAAATGTCAAACCGGCAACACCAGAACCTATAATCAAGTAATTGGTATTTGTCATTATTTAGATAATTCAAGCATTCTCTCAATTGGAATTAATGCTTTTTGGATAATATCTTCTGCTACGTGAACTTCAGGACTTTCATTTACTAAGCAGTCGTATACTTTTTGCAGGGTGTTCATTTTCATGTAACCACATTCGCTGCAGGCACAAGTATTGTCTTCTTTTGCCGGAGCTGGAATTAAGATTTTATCAGGCACTTCCTGTTGCATTTTGTGTAAAATACCAAATTCAGTAGCTACAATAAATTTATTGTTAGGATTATTTTTTACATAATCAATCATTCCTGAAGTCGAACCAATATAGCTTGCAGTAGCCAGGATATGAGTTTCAGATTCCGGGTGTGCAATGATTTTTGCATCTGGATGTTGCTTGTGTAATTCGATTAATTTATCCAATGAAAAAGCTTCGTGAACTACGCAGGAACCATCCCAAAGTAACATGTCACGACCTGTTTTACTCATCACATATTTTCCTAAATTCTTGTCCGGAGCAAAGATAATTGGCTTGTCTTTTGGAATCGATTCTACAATTTTCACTGCATTTGCAGAAGTAACCACAATGTCAGTCAATGCTTTTACTTCGGCAGAACAATTTACATAAGTTATAACCGTATGGTCAGGATGCTGATCGATAAATTCTTTGAATAAATCCGGAGGACAAGATTCTGCTAAAGAACATCCTGCATTCACATCGGGAAGGATTACTTTTTTGTTTGGATTTAAAATTTTGGCCGTTTCTGCCATAAAATGGACTCCTGCAAAAAGAATAATATCGGCATCCACTTTCATTGCTTCTTGTGATAATCCCAAGCTGTCCCCTACATAATCCGCGATATCCTGAATATCATTTTCCTGATAATAATGCGCTAAAAGAACCGCATTTTTCTCTTTTTTTAATTTTAATATTCTTTCTTTCAGGTCTTTTATTTTGTTTGTATCCATTTTAATATTGATAACAAGTGTTTAATTGTAATATGTTGTTGTTTTGTAAAGCTAATTTAGTTTAAAAAGTTAATACCTTAAAAAAGTATCTCCTGATTTAATTCCCATTGCTAATTCCTCCAAATTAGTATTTTTTAACATAAAAGCCAATTCATTTCGGATAGATTTGAATTTTTCATGTACCGGACAAGGGTGCGTTTCTGAGCAATGGCTTAAACCCAAACCACATCCTGTAAAAACAGCATCACCTTCGAGTGCTGTTACAATCTGAGACAATTTGATTTGGCTCATTTTTTCTTTTGGAATTTCAAATCCGCCACCCACACCTTTGATAGAATTGATAATATTGCTTTTAGATAAAATCTGTAAAATCTTAGCAGTAAAAGCCTCTGGAGAATCTATCTTTTTGGCAATATCTTTCAGTCCGACTCTATTGTTTTGATAAGATTCAGAGGCAATGAAAATAGTTGCTCGAATCCCATATTCGCAGGTTTTAGAGAACATAATTAGTTTTTTACAAATTTATAGAAAATAAGCGTTATTATTCGACTCAATTTTCAGTATTTATGTGATTTAATTATGTTCTCAAAATACGTATTAAAACGTATTAGTTAAGAAAATGGTAGTTGTAATGAGATTATGTAGGTTTCTCTTTTGTAAATAGCAGAAAATCTAATATCAATAGTTTTATTTCTGATTGTATAAAATGTTATTCACTTTGCTAATATTACAAGGGCTGATTCCGAATATTAAATTTGAAAATGCTTAAAGACTCTATGAATATTTTCAAATTCTAAAGGCCTCTTATTTAAGTTGGAAGGTGAACACGCCGGTTTCAGAAATTAAAAAAAGCAAAGAAATCCCGCGGGTTAATATGATTTTATCCGAAAGTTGTCAATTATTTTTAGGTTCTCTTTGAGTTAATTGACCGTTTTCTGATGAGGATATAAATATTCTTTAGTTGTCTTTCTTTTTGCTTCCTGCTTTCGGTAAAGTGTTGCTTTTATCAGCTATTTTTTTGTTTTTCAAACTATAAGTTTCATTTAATTTTCGGGTGAAGTTATCGAGTTCGTTAGATACAGTTTTAATGTAATCTATATACTCTCTGAAATTGATTTCGTTAAAATTTTCATTTTCAATCATAGTGGTCAATCCTAAAAGATTGGCTACAGGTTTTCTTAAAACATGAGAAATGTCAAACATAATTTGCTCCATTGTTTTTTCATATTCAATGTAATTGGTTATGTTTTGAATAGTACCATACCAAATAACATTACCGTCTTTTGTTTTTTCTGGTAAAGCTCTGCCCAAATGCCATTCTGTTTTATCCTCAGAAATTTTGACCCTGTAAGCAATATGCCATTCGGTAAGATTATTAGATGATTCTTTGATACTTTGTTTAACATAAGGCAAATCGTCCGGATGGATATAATCAAAAAATAATTTAGAAGATTTTTTCAAAAGTTCTGAGTCAAAATTTGAAATTGCACTATTAATTCCTTGGCTTAAAAAGTCAATTTTGATTTTGCCATTTTTAGACATGTGTAGCTGAAAAATAATACAAGGAGCAAAGTCGGTAAGTTTTTTTAATTTGAGAGCATTCAACTCGATATTATTGTTTTGTAGTAAGATTAACTTTCTGGAATTAAGATAATCCATTGCTTTTTTTGAGAGAATTTGCAGGGCTCTTTTTTGAATGGTTGTTATTTTTCGGGGTTTAGTGTCTACTACACAAAGGGTTCCTAATACGTATCCTTTAGGAGTGACTAAAGGCGCTCCGGCATAAAAACGTATTGCATTCTCTCCTTTGGTAAAGGGATTATCTACGAATTTTTTATCTAATTGAGCATCTTCAACAATCAAAATTTCGGAAGGATTGTTTATTGTATGTTGGCAGAAAGAGTCTTTTCTTCTGACTTGTTCTACATTAAGGCCATATGTTGATTTGTGCCAGGAACGGTCTTTGTCTACCATGGTAATTAAGGACATGGGAGTGTCACAAATTACCGATGCAATTTCTGCTAATTCATCCAACTCTGCTTCGGGCTTAGTATCGAGGATGTGGTAACGGTATAATTCTTTTAATCTTGATAGCTCATTCATATTTCATGAAATTAATTTTTTGTTGAATGTCTGCCAATTCCTAAGTTTTTTAAAGGATTATTATAGTAAATTTACTAAAAAAAGTATGTTTTTAAGTTGTTTTTTAGAATTTTTTATTTCAATTATTTGTATTGCTGTAAGTGTTAGTAATTTATCGAAATAGAATTCGTTTTTTATGCTAAGAGATTATCGTTTTTGTGAATTAATATCTCAAAAAAGTGTCTCCGGATTTAATTCCTTGTGCCAATTCTTCAAGATTGGTAGTTTCAAGCATATATGATAATTCATTGCGAATGAATTTGAATTTTTCGTGAACCGGGCAGGGATGTTCTTCAGAACAATGGTGTAATCCCAGTCCGCAGCCAGTAAAAACCTGATTTCCTTCTAAGGCTGTTACTATCTGAGCCAAGGTGATTTGCTTCATCATGTCTTTCGGAATATCAAAACCACCACCAACTCCTTTGATAGAATGAATAATATTATTTTTGGAAAGTATTTGCAGGATTTTGGCGGTAAAAGCCTCTGGGGAATCTATTTTTTTTGCAATATCTTTCAGTCCCACCCGATGATTCTGATACGATTGGGAAGCTATAAAAATTGTGGCACGAATACCATATTCACAGGTTTTAGAAAACATAACTTGCTTTTTTTGTATAGATTTATAGAAATAAGTTTGCTCCTTTTATGACTATTATCATGCGGATTGATTTTTCAAACTTTTTAATATAAATTTATTTAATGGTATTTTGGTCAAGTTAATTTGTGAAATATTTCTATCTTTTTTTGAACGATATCTTGCATTGATTCATAATGAGCATTAATAGTCCTGTTGGCAAAAAGATACTAGCCCAAAACAGATTCTGGAAATACATAGGGAATTGTCCCTTGCCTAAAAAGAGATAAATGCCTTGTCCAAATAACAGCAATTCGGTTAGTACAAAACCTAAAATGAATAGTTTTATTCCCCAATTGGATAATTTTTTCTGTCCGTTTAAAAAAGAATTTTTAAAGAGAAAAGCAAACAAAAAACCGCTGATAACCCCTAACATAGTCAGGTGAATATAACCAATTACAAAATTTCGAATCTGATGTGAAATTTGGGCCAATTCAGGAATTAAAACCACTAATTGGATAATCACTTTTAAGAATAATGATGTCAACGCAAAGCCATAAACCAGTTTTTCAATGGGTTTTAAAGCTGCGAAGAAAGTTTGAAAATAAGGTCGGATTATTTGAATAAAAAGAATAAAAGAAAGCAGTTGCAATAGAACTCCGATGCTGTTAATCCAATGGAAAACAGGATTAGGAAGATACCAACTTATAGGCAGAGCCAGGGTTAAAATGGTGGCTGTGACCAGTAAATTATAGAATAATCGAAATTGCTTTTCGTTGGTATTGGCTTTTAATTGATTAAAAAATAAGACTAAAATGGCAAAAAGAAACCAGCCGTTGAATTGGAAATGCAGGAAGAACTGAATGGCAATTTGGTAAAAAGCGCTGGCTTTGCCAAGCAATCCAACTGCCGGTCCCAAACACCAAACCCCCAGAGTCGATAAAATCATGAAAAATAAAGCAGTTTTCAAAAGTAATTTTTCCGGTAGCGAATCGGTATGGGCGTCTTTCCATACCAATCGGCAGAAATAATAACTGCAAAAAATATGAAGTGTAGAAAATGCAATCGAAAAGAAAGCATATCCTTCAACAGGAAAACGAAACATCATGCCAATAACGGCTATTTCAGTTAGCCAAAATAATCGGTTGTAAACGGGTTTTTGTTGTGTTGTTTTTGGAATAAAAAAATGAACAATCAAACTGTAAATCATCAGATAAACCCAGCCTAGCATGGCAACATGAGAATGTCCGTGTAATAAAAACTGATAATTTATAATTTCAACAGGGAACACATAGAGCAACCGAAGCAGCAATCCCATGAATGCTGCAATAAAGAAATTGAAAAAGCAGGTTAAAAGCCAAGATTTTTGCATAGTTATCCTCTAAAATAAATATTGCCTATTGGTGTTGCAATTTTTAAAAACCTCCAAATCGTATGAATGATCCAAAAATAAGCATTAAAACACCAATTGTTGTCACCGATACAATATGAAAAATCATTTCGGTTAAGTGAGTGGAATCATTTTTTAATCTTGGTATCACTCTAAATTGTGCGCTTAATGCAAAGGCTACGGTTAGCAATAATAAAATCAATTTTGAAGAGACAACTTTCTCAATGGGTGAAGCAAATTGAAACCAAAAATGGATGCTCACACCGTATTTGTAAGCTATCATAATGCCGGTAGTTACTAAGAAAAAGAGCGAAGTCATTCCTACTGCCTCGTATTTCCTTTCGTAATTTAAAATGATTTTTGGGTCTTTTTCCCTGAATGCCTGAGGTAAATAGGCAAAACAAAGTAATAAATGTCCGCCAACCCATATTGCGGCACTTAAGAGATGAATGATTAATAGCAGATGATGATTCATTTTTTTAGAAATTATTTTCTAATACAAACTTTAATTTTTGAAGTAGAGAGTTTTTGACTGTCTAATTCCCGGAACGAATGTCCTAATTTGGCCAAGGTTTTTACATCATTTACAAAATACTGGATGTAATAATTCCCAGAATATTTTTTATTTTCTAAATACGCAATCATTAGTTGAATGTCTTTTTCTCTAATTAATTCCGAATGAACAGTAGTACGAACCTCGAACGGAAGCTGGCTTTCCAGTAATAAATGTAAGGACTTTTCAAAAGCAGAAAAAAGTGTGGATTGGGTTATTTTTTCGAAGTGCTCGGGCAGAGCCTTAAAATCTAAAGCTATATAATCAATTAATTGGTTTTCGATTAGTGTTTTTAAGACTTTGGGTTGGGAACCGTTAGTGTCAATTTTTACCAGAAATCCCATTTTTTTGACTTCAAAAATGAGCTCTGTGATGTTTTTGTGTAACAAGCATTCACCTCCGCTAAAAACTACGGCATCGAGTAAATTTTTACGCGAATGAAGAAAAGCGAGTGTCTTTTCGAAAGAAATAGTTCCTTTTCCAAGAACAATTTCGGGATTGTAACAATACAAACAGCGCATATTACAGCCTGCAAACCAAAGAATACAGGCTGATTGATGCGCATAATCTAATAACGTGAAAGGAGTTATGCTGTAAATGGGTGTACTAACATTTTCCTTCATTGAAATGAGTGCGTTGTTTGTGTTCTCCTTTTTTTCCAATGTTGAAGCTTTCTACAGGTCGGTGATAGCCCATTACTCTGGTGTACACTAAGCATTTGGTTCTTAAATGCTGTTTTTCTTCTAAAATAGGATTAGTGGCTGTTTTCATGATTTATGGATTATAAGTTATGTGTTAAGGGTTATGTGTTATGTGTTATGAGTTATGTGTTATGAGTTATGTGTTATGAGTTAGTTACGAATTTTTAGATATCTGACGCTTAACTCATAACTTTTAACTTTGTTGCATTAATAAAAGATCATCACATTTTGGGCAATATTCATGTTCGCCGGTTAAATAACCATGTACCGGACAAACACTAAATACCGGCGTTACGGTAATATAAGGCAGTTTGAAATTCGATAATACCTTTTTTACAAATTGTTTACAGGCTTCGGGCGAACTGATTTTTTCACTCATGTACAAGTGCAGAACGGTTCCGCCAGTGTATTTACATTGTAATTCATCTTGTAAAAACAAGGCTTCAAATGGATCTTCGGTATGATTTACCGGAATTTGTGAACTATTGGTATAATAAATATTTTCTTCCTGTCCCGCCTGATAAATATCGGCAAATCGTTTTCGGTCTTCTTTGGCAAATCGATAAGTGGTTCCTTCGGCAGGTGTAGCTTCCAGATTGTATAAATTTCCAGTTTCTTCCTGAAATTCTTTCATTCGATTGCGAATGTGATCCAGAATTTCAGAAGCCAACGCAATTCCAGAGTTGGAAGTTATGCTATCTTGATTTTCGGAAAAATTCACAATCATTTCGTTGATTCCGTTTACACCAATGGTAGAAAAGTGATTCCTGAAATGCTGTAAATAACGTTTGGTATACGGATACAAACCTCGGTCATACATTTCCTGAATAAAGATTCTTTTTTTCTCTAAAGTCGATTTTGAAATGTATAATAATCGGTCTAGTTGTTTAAATAATTCGGCTTTGTTTCCTTTGAATAAATAACCCAAACGCGCCATATTGATGGTCACCACACCAATACTTCCGGTCATTTCGGCACTTCCAAAAAGACCATTTCCACGTTTTAACAATTCACGCAAATCCAGTTGCAAACGGCAGCACATAGAACGCACTGCATTGGGTTTATACGCATTTGGGTTTTCCGATTTATTTCCGTTTTCATCTAAAACATATTGGCTCCCGATGAAATTCTGGAAATAGGAAGATCCAATTTTGGCTGTATTTTCGAAAAGTAAATCGGTGTTTTCGCCGTTCCAATCAAATTCTTCGGTAATATTTACCGTTGGAATCGGGAAAGTAAAAGGCTGTCCATTCGCGTCGCCTTCGGTCATTACGGTATAATAAGCTTTGTTGATGAGGTTCATTTCAGTTTGAAAATGTTCATAACGCAAATCGGTTAATTTAGTTACGCCTCGTTCTTTGGCTCTGACCAATAGATCATAATTAAAGTTTCCTTCAAAAAAGTGTAAATCATTTTTAGTTGGAATTTGCGTTTTCAAATCTTCGGGAACAACCCAATCCAAAGTAATGTTAGTAAAAGGCGATTGTCCCCAACGCGCAGGAACATTCAAATTGTAAACAAAACTGCGAACCGCTTTGAGTACATCATCAAAAGAGAGATTGTCTTTGAAGACATAAGGCGCCAGGTAAGTATCGAAAGAACTGAAAGCTTGTGCGCCAGCCCATTCGCTTTGTAAAATTCCCAGAAAATTAGCCATTTGTCCCAAAGCTTCCCTGAAATGCGAAGGCGCTTTGCTTTCTACACGACCGCGAACTCCATTAAAACCTTCGTTCAATAATACCCGTAAACTCCAGCCGGCACAATAGCCAGTCAGGCAATCCAAATCGTGAATATGAATATCTCCGTTGCGGTGTGAATAACCTTCTTCTTTGGTGTAAACTTTATCCAGCCAATAATTGGCAATGATTTTTCCCGCCACATTGTTGACCAAACCCGCGTTAGAGTAGGAGGTATTGGCATTGGCATTAATGCGCCAGTCGGTTTGTTCAATGTATTCTTCGATAGTCTGGGTGCTGTCAACATAAGTGGTGTCTTCGTTTAAACCATCGATATGTTCCCGTTGCAGTTTGCGGGTATGACGGAACAACATGAAAGAGCGCATAACATCAAAATGTTTTTTTTCGAAAAGATTTTTCTCGATTAAATCCTGAATTTCTTCTACCGCCCAGGTTTCTTTGATTTGTAAGTCCCGAATAACATTTTCAAAAATACTTTCATCAATTGCTATGGAAACACTCAGGAAGCTTTTTTCGATAGCGTCTTTTATTTTAAAAGGTTCAAAAGGCTTGTATTCGCCGTTTCTTTTGATAACATATTTTTCCATAGCATTTGATGATTTTGGTTTAATTATGAGGTCATTCGCATTTAAAAATTTTCAACACGAATCTGCCAAAGGCAGATAGAAATTTGTGTCATTTAAATTTTAATTGATTAGAATTAGTGACAATCAGTGAAATTTGTGTCTAACTTTTTTTCAATACGAATCTCCTGTTTACTTATTTGTTTTTATTATTGAGCTGAAAATTTTTTCTCTAATTCGACTGCTTTTGGAAATAAAATATTGTTTTCCAAATGAATGTGTTTGTGTAAATCCTGTTCGAATTCCTGAAGCATTGCGAATGTTACTTTATAGGTATTACAAGCATCTGCCGGTGGTGTGTAATCATTAGTTAACGCGGCTATTTTTCTAAAACGTTCCCCTTCGGCGTCGTGTTCGTGCATCATCATAGCTATAGGGTTTTCGACAGTTCCAAAATGAGGTTGTTCTACCAGCTCATCCTGTAGTGTTGCTTTGACCATTTTTTTGATAAAAGGAAATAAAATCAGTTCTTCTTTTTTCATGTGCTGCGCCAGTTCACCTGCACAGCCAATGAACAATTCATTGATGGCAAATAATTCAGGATGAGATGCTCCGTGTACTCGGCACAATTTGTCTA
The DNA here is from genome assembly GCA_002454195.1 of Flavobacterium sp. UBA6721. Taxonomy (GTDB): domain Bacteria; phylum Bacteroidota; class Bacteroidia; order Flavobacteriales; family Flavobacteriaceae; genus Flavobacterium; species Flavobacterium nitratireducens. Next base: position 112,092 of record DKIJ01000018.1, on the reverse strand, counting down.
AAAAAGGAAGTAAGATTTGCGTTTTTTCCTCTACATAACGATGATGGGTTTTCTCGATATAATCGGCTAATAAATCCAGAGGCCAAGATTGAAAATCGATATTGTTATCATTTTTAGTGTTTAAAACGGCATTGATTTCGTTTAAAATAGTTTCAGAATCGTGTCCTTTTTTGTCACAGGCTTCTTCGATTGTTCTGTTTCCTTTGCAGCAAAAATCGATGCCATATTTTGAAAAAATGGCTGCTGTTCTGAAATCTTTTGCTACATATTCTCCGATTGTTGTTTTTTCTAATGTTTCCATGATTGTTGTTTTTTAAGTTTTAATTTTTTTGATATAAATAATGATTTTGAATAAAAAGGATAAAATTGTCCTAAATTATTATATATGAAATTCTGTTTTCTAATTCGTTTTTAATTAATGGTTTAGGATTGCTTTGGATACTCTTATTTGAGAATGTAATTTTAAGAAGAATAAAAAAGACAGAATATGATTTAAATCATATTTTAAATTTCATATCAGCCTTTTCTTTGTAATATCAAATAAAAGACAAATTTATCCTTTATTTGAATTCGAGTAATTTTATTAACAAACAAAAACAAGTAATTATGCTTTCAAAATCACAAGCAAGAGCATTTTTTTTGGGAGGAATCCTGGTCACCTTTTTAATTTTTATAGGATTGACTGTTTATTCGTTCATGCCCCGAAATGACCAAACAAATTATACCAAAATTGATAAACAGGTAGTACGGGGAAAGGAGCTTTGGGAAACCAATAATTGTATGGGATGCCATTCCATTATGGGAGAAGGAGGTTATTATGCTCCCGAATTGACAAAAGTAGTAGAACGAAGAGGAGAAGGATATATCAAAGCAGCGCTGATGTCACCTGTACCCTGGGCACCAAACGGACGAAAAATGGTAGCCTATAAAATGAATGAAAAAGACGCCGATGCCGTTGTTGCCTACTTAAAATGGGTTGGGAAAATTGATTTGAATGGTTTTGACCGAGTGGTTTCACCATTAGCTAAAGAAAATAATTAAATAAAACAAATATGAAATATAAATCACAAAAAGTCGCCTATTGGTTTTTTTCATTGTGCATGCTTTTGTTCTCACTGCAAATTGTTTATGGCTTTATCATGGGCTTTGACCGAATAGGAATTCAGGGATTACACGATATAATTCCGTTTAATACAGCACGTGCCGTACATACTAATTTGCTGGTGGTGTGGTTGCTAACGGGCTTTATGGGAGCAGCTTATTATATTATTCCCGAAGAAGCGCAGCACGAACTCATAAGCGTAAAATGGGCTTATGTACAATTGATTTCTCTGGCCGTTGTTGGCGTTATTGCTATTGTTGGTTTTCACTTCAATCATTGGGAAGGAAGAAAATTTCTGGAGATTCCACGAGAACTGGATTATTTAGTAGTAGTCAACGTTTTACTTTTCTTATCCCTAATAATAGGAACGCTGTATAAAGGAAAACAAAAAACGACTACGGCAATAGTGCTGGTCATGGGTTTATTCTTTGCTGCTTTACTTTATATCCCGGGAATGATTTGGTTTGACAGTCAGGTAATGGATTCTTTCTTCCGTTGGTGGGTAGTTCATTTATGGGTTGAAGGAGTTTGGGAGTTAATTATGGGAGGGATTCTTTCATTCCTGCTTATCAAACTAACCGGAGTTGACAGAGAGGTTATCGAAAAATGGCTGTACGTAATTGTTGGTTTGACTTTCCTTTCAGGAGTTTTAGGAACAGGACATCACTATTATTACATCGGGGTGAATAAAATTTGGCTGATTGTTGGTGGGATTTTCTCTGCCTTAGAACCTTTGGCTTTCCTGGCAATGGCATTGTTCGCAGTAAATATGTATCGAAAAGGTGAAAAAAGTCATCCTAACAAAATAGCTTTATTCTGGACTATTGGCGCATCTATTGTTTCATTTATTGGTGCCGGATTATTGGGTTTTGCGCATACTTTACCTCAAACTAATTTGTACACACACGGAACATTAGTAACGGCTATGCACGGACATTACGCTTTTTGGGGAGCTTATGCGATGATTGTTTTGGCAATTATCAGTTATGCACTTCCTAATTTAACAGGGCGCAAACGCTACAATAGTACACAAGGAAATGTAGCATTTTGGTTGTCTAATGTTGGAATGCTCGGAATGACAACTGCATTTGGAGTAGCTGGTGTTGCTCAGGTGTATTTAGAGCGCAAAATGAAAATGGAATTTATGGTGGTTCAAAACGAAATCAGTATTCATTTTGTTGTGTTGCTCATTTGTGCTACCATGTTTACCACCGGAATAAGTCTGTTTATTTATGATTTCTTTAAATACGGACGTCCTACGGATGAAGCTTTAGAAATAAAATAACTAACGAAATCCCTTTTTTTTAACCGGAAGACTTTAACAACTGTTTCTTAGTTACTGCATTTCCATGAAAACCTTTGTTGGGAATTCCGGTTTTTTTCTAAAAATTTTTAAAAATATGTTAGTAGATACTTTAATAAATATACCGTATTATCATTCTGTTGGCAAAGAAATGGATGTTTTTAACCATGCTTATAAAAACAAAATTCCCATTTTATTAAAAGGCCCAACAGGAACGGGGAAATCTCGTTTTATAGAATACATGGCGCATCAATTGGATAAAAAACTCATTACCATCAGTTGCCATGAAGAAACTTCTTCGACTGATTTAATTGGGCGATTTATTATCAAAGGAGCCGAAACCGTCTGGCTTGACGGCCCATTAACCACAGCTGTAAAAGAAGGTTCTATCCTTTATCTCGATGAGGTTGCCGAAGCCCGTCCTGATGTGATTGTGGCAATCCACTCTCTGACTGATCACCGACGCGAATTGTTTATCGACAAACTGGGCGAAACGGTGAAAGCACACGAGGATTTTATGTTGGTTGCTTCTTTTAATCCGGGTTATCAAAGAGGTTTTAAAGAGTTGAAACCTTCCACACGCCAGCGATTTATTGCAGTTTCTTTTGATTATCCCGAAGCTAAAATTGAAGCAGAAATTTTGGTAAACGAAACTGAAATTGATTCGGATACCGCCAAGAAATTAGTCGCGATTGGAAATAAAATCAGAAACTTAACTGAATTGGGACTGACCGAAACGGTTTCAACCCGATTGTTAGTCGATGCCGCTAAAATCATTCAGAGTGGATTACCTAAAAGATTGTCTGTTCATGTGGCAATTGTCGAACCATTGACAGATGATTTGCAAACCATTCAGGCTTTGAAGGATTTGTGTGATTTGATGATATAGAAAAGAGTGGTCAGTGGTCAGGTTTTTAGTGTTCAGTTAACTGGCGAAAATATGGACTATTCTAAATCACTGATCACTAATAAACCGAACACTGAATACTAAAAAATATGGGATTTGAATTAGACGAATATTTAGTTGGGAAGTTTTTCAAGCAATTGAAAAAAAGAAAAAAAACAGCTCCCGAAATTTTAGAAAAAACGGTTTTTCTAAATGATATCAAACCGCGACTGACCATTCTGGCACGGGCATTGACAGGAAAAGCTATCGATATTTTTCCTGCTGAAAGGGAAGGAGGTTATAAAAATAATAATTTCTTTCTCCCGATTTCCTTTGCCGAATTAGCCACGAAAGAAGAAAATCTGACTTTTTATCTTTTTCGAACACTATTTTTAAGCGTTCAGCAACGATTAAATCTTAATTGGACTTCTGAAGAAAATGAACCTTCATTAGAGCTTTCGCAGCAAAAAGCATTCGAAAGTGCCGATGTGATTTTGAAAATTATTTTCGAAGAATACGCCATTGATAAAGATTTTCATTTGCGGCTAAAGCAACATTTTATCGAACAAGCAACTGAAAAGAAAGCGCCTGATTTTTCCTGGATTTATGGCAAATGGATGCAAAATGAACCAGAACAAAATCCTGAAAAAGTGCTGGAAAATTTCTCGGATTTGACTAAAAAAGCATTTGAAAACCAGCCGACAACTACATTGAAGGCAACAGCAGTGGAAGAAGTGGTAACAGTGGAATTGGATAAAAAACAACAGGAAGATTATGTCATGCTGCATAATTTTGAAAAGGTAGAAACGGCTGAAGAATTCAATGGAGTCTGGCGGGATTTTGATGGCAGTGATGAACTCGAAGAACATCAGGATGCGCTGGAAGAATTGAATATGAAATTCACTGTTCGTGTGGATGATACGGCACATTCGGTGTATCAGGCTGATTTTATCGAAAATACTTCCATATCCGAAAGCGCAGAAACTGACAGCAAAGGTTTTCATCTGCTGTATGACGAATGGGATTTTGGCAAAGGCGTTTATAAAGAAAATTTCTGTAAAGTCTATCCCAAATTACAGCAAAAAACGGATGCTGATTATTACAAAAAAACGATCACTAAAAACGCTTCTACCTTATTAGGCCTGCGCAAAATGTTGACGAATGTTAACAACAAAATGCAGCAGCAAAAGCGTCAGACGCAAGGTGATGAATTCGATATTGATGCTATTACCGATTTGTATGTCGATCTGCATTCGAAAAGAACGCCTTCGGAGAAAGTGTATGTTTCTAATCGTAAAAAAGAGAAAGATTTATCCATTCTTATTCTTTTAGACATCAGCCTTTCCAGTGATAGTTATGCGGCCGGAAACCGTGTGATTGATGTTGAAAAAGAGGTTTCAATTCTCTTTGGAGAAATTCTGAATGAATTTAATATCGACTTTTCTATCGACAGTTTTTATTCGAAAACCCGAAACTATTCGACCTATTTGACAGTTAAGGATTTTGATGAAAATTGGAATATTGGCAAACATAAAATTGGTGCTGTTGAACCCAGCGGTTACACCCGAATTGGAGCTGCGTTGCGACACGCCGGTGCCCGACTAGATCAAAGAAAAACCAAAAATAAATGGGTGATTCTGATTTCGGACGGAAAGCCAAATGATTATGATAAATATGAAGGGAAATATGGTATTAATGATGTCAAACAAGCTCTTCGGGAATTGAATAGTAAAAATATCAATTCTTATGCTTTGGCAATTGAAGCCGAGGCTAAATATTATTTGCCACAAATGTTTGGGCAAAATCATTATCAAATTCTCACTTCGTCATCAGCTTTATTACAATCTCTGGTAAAGCTGTACGAAAAAATTAAACATCAAAAATAGCTACAATCCACCCCACCCGTTGGGCACCCCTCCAGAGGAGGGGAAGTCGCTTAAATTCCCCTCTTCTGGAGGGGTGTCTGAAAGGCGGGATGGTAAAAAATAATTACAATGACAGAAACAACAAATACTACAAAGCTTCCTGAAGGACACCCCATTCGGGTGTATTTTCAGGAAAACGATTTGATTCATTCTCTTTTAGAAGAATTATCGAATGCCAATCCTGAAGAGGATTTTCAAAAATATACCAATATTTTCAATCAATTATCTACGATTGAAAAACGATTTGCCCGAAAAGAAAATCAGCTTTTTCCGTTTTTAGAAAAGAAAAATTGGGTTGGTCCTTCGCAGGGAATGTGGTCTTTTCATGATAATTTGAGAGATCAATTTCGTTTGATTCGTTATTATCTTCGAAATGAAAATTTCGAAAAAATTAGTGTCAATACTCCTTTTCTGGTGGATGGGATTTACAGGTTGATGCACGTGGAAGAAACCGTTTTGTTTCCTAATGCGTTGGACTTGCTTACTGAAGAAGACTGGATAAAAATGCGTGCCGGCGAGGAAGAAATAGGCTGGATGTTACCGCAAAATCCTGCGCCTTTTCCTCAGGAAGAATACATTCATCCGAGTCAGGATTTTACCCAGAGAGAACTGCCTTTCTCTCTTGAAAATACTTCTCATTTTGACGAAGGTTACATGACTGTAGAGCAGGTGAATCTGCTTTTTAGAACGATGCCTTTGGATTTGACTTATGTGGATGAAAACGACAGAGTGATTTTCTACAACCGTGGTGAAGAACGCGTTTTTCCAAGAAGTGCCGGAATCATTGGTCGTGAAGTGAAATTTTGCCATCCGCCCAAAAGTGTGGGAACGGTTCTTAGAATCCTGGACGAATTTCGAAAAGGAACCAAAAACGAATCTTCTTTCTGGATTAATTACAAAGAACGCCTGATTTACATTCGCTATTTCGCTGTTCGAGATGCCAATAAAAATTACAAAGGCGTTATCGAAATGTCTCAGGATATCACCGATATAAAGAAAATTGAAGGCGAAAAACGACTGCTGGATTGGGAGTAATTTATTTTAAAACAAATAAATATGAGTACGCTAAACATCAATTATAAAAACATCTATTATCCGCCCGGAGGCATCCTGATGTGGATTATTATTTATCTGGAGTTAATCACTTTTGGGATGGCAATGATTGCATTTGTTTTTTACGGAAATGAACAAGCAGAAATTTTCCATCAATCAAGATTACAACTCAATACTACTTTCGGAGCCATAAATACTGTTTTTTTGTTGACGAGTGGTTATTGTATGGCCAATGCTGTGCATCAATTCAAAGAGAAAAACATTCAAAAAACATCGTTCTATTTTAAACTGACAATGCTGGGCGGATTGTTGTTTTTGGCATTGAAATGTCTGGAATATTACCATAAAATGGAGTCCGGAATTTCATTGGAAACCAATATGTTTTTTACTTTTTATTGGTTGTTAACGGGATTTCACCTTATCCATGTTATTATTGGTTTGGTCATTTTAATCTGGACGAATTACGGAATGACAAAGAAAAATTCGGATACTCAAATTGAAGATGTAGAAGCCTGTGCTGCTTTCTGGCACATGTGCGATTTGATCTGGCTGTTGTTGTTCCCGATTCTCTATTTAATCTTTTAGAAAATGAAAAAATCACTAACATTTACGTATGGATTATTGATTGTCCTGACTTTGATTACTGCTTTTATTTCAAAATCAGCCCTTTTTTCGGGTAGTGTAATCCTTTTAATTCTGTTTTTTTCTTCGGTTAAATTCCTGTTAGTTGCTTTTCAGTTTATGGAATTAAAGAAGGCAAATTCTTTTTGGAAAATCAGTTTAAGTCTGGTTTTAGGGGTATTAGTTTTAGTTATTTTTTTGATGAAATAAATCAGAATAAAAAGGGCAAACATGACAAATATCATAATAAAGGATGTTTTTGTCTTTTATATTTGTAATACAAATCAAGAGGAATTTAAAACCAAATAACGATGAAACCGAAACTAAATTTAAAGAAACAAAGCTTGAGAATTGCTGTAGTAATTGCAATGGCTTTTGGTTTGTTTTCTTGTGCCAAAAAAGAAGACAAAGATGCTCAGTATTATCAGAGTATTAAAATAGATGGTCAAAAAGAAGCGGAGCTTACTGCGCCGCCATTGGTTCCTAAACCAGTGGGAGACCGAGCGGCGATGAAATTGATTGTCAACATGGAAATTAAGGAAGAAGAAGGAGAAATGGTTGATGGAGTAAAATATACCTATTGGACTTTTGGAGGTTCTGTTCCGGGTAGTTTCATTAGAACCAGAGTGGGTGACGAAGTCGAATTTCACCTAAAAAATCATCCCGATAACAAAATGCCGCACAACATCGATTTGCATGCGGTGACCGGCCCGGGAGGAGGAGCAACTTCTTCTTTGGTAGCACCGGGACACGAAAAAGTATTCAACTTCAAGACAATAAATCCCGGTTTGTATGTGTATCACTGTGCTACGGCACCTGTTGGTATGCACATTGCAAACGGAATGTATGGTTTGATTTTGGTCGAGCCCGAAGGAGGTTTGCCGCCGGTGGATAAAGAATACTATGTGATGCAGGGAGACTTTTATACCAAAGGAAGTTATGGAGAACAGGGAAAACAACCCTTTGATATGGATAAAGCAATCAAAGAACAAGCCGATTATGTGGTTTTTAATGGTAAGGTAGGTGCAATTGCAGGCGATAAAGCCATAACGGCCAAAGTGGGCGAAACGGTGCGTCTTTATATGGGTAATGGTGGACCTAACTTGGTTTCTTCATTCCATGTTATTGGGGAAATCTTTGATAAAGTTCATATTGAAGGAGGAGATGTGATTAATAAAAATGTACAAACTACTTTGATTCCTGCTGGAGGTTCGGCCATAGTCGAGTTCAAAGTGGATGTTCCGGGAACTTTTATCTTGGTAGATCATTCTATTTTCAGGGCATTCAATAAAGGAGCTTTAGGAATGCTAAAAGTAGAAGGAAATGAAAATAAAAAGGTGTATTCAGGCACAACTCAGGAAGGAATTTATTTGCCTGAAGGTGGAACGATACAAAATATGCCAAAAGAGAACGGTATTGTAAAAACCAATGTAGTCAAAAGTGTTCCGGAACAAATTAAATCAGGTAGAGAATTGTATGGAAGAACCTGTTTTGCCTGTCATCAATCGGAAGGACAAGGAGTACCGAATGCTTTTCCACCATTAGCAAAATCCGATTTCCTGAATGCCAATCCTGATAGAGCAATTAGTGCTGTATTACATGGATTGAGTGGAGAAATTACCGTAAATGGCAAGAAATTCAACAACGTAATGACCAGTCAAAATTTGACTGATGAACAAGTAGCCGATGTTTTAACCTATGTGTATAATAGCTGGGGAAACAATAAAACAGTGGTGAGTCCGGCTAAAGTAAAAGCTATCAGAGCCAAGCCTGCACCAAAACTAAAAGCAGAACATTAATAATAAAATAAATAATAAAGACCAATGAAAAAGTATGTATTCAGTATCCTAATGATAGGAATAGGTTTATGTGGTTATAGCCAAAATGCCACCAAGGGAAAATCAATTTATATGCAAACCTGTGTTGCTTGTCATCAGGCAACAGGAGTGGGAGTTCCGGGAGCCTTTCCTCCTTTAGCTAAATCCGATTATCTTAACAAAGATGTAAACAGGGCCATCAAAGGAGTGGTAAAAGGATTAAATGGACCTATAGTTGTAAACGGGAAAAAGTTTAGCGGAGCCATGCCAGCTCAGGCATTAAGTGATCAACAAATTGCCGATGTACTAACTTATGTCTATTCAAGTTGGGGAAATAGCAAAACAGTAGTGACAGCAGCCATGGTAAAAGCCCAAAGAAAATAAAATAGTCATTATAAAAACACTGAGCCATGATACAGATAAAAATAGTTTTATTCTCATTTCTCTTCGGAATAGGAGGATCACTGTGGGCTCAGCAAACACCAATGGTTTCAATAAAAAGAGGAGCTTATGTTCCTCTTTATGGAACTGTTGATAGAAAGCCGGTTGCAATTGCTGCTTTTAAAATGGATGTGTATCCGGTTACCAATGCACAATATTTGGCTTTTTTGAAAAAATATCCTGAATACAGCCGTTCTAAAATGAAAGGCATCTTTGCTGATAAAAGTTATTTGTCCCATTGGCAGAGTGATTTTAATTACGGAAAAAATAATTTAGATGATGCACCGGTTACCAATGTTTCCTGGTTTGCTGCTAAAAAATATTGTGAATGTCAGGGGAAACGTTTGCCTACAATGGACGAATGGGAATATGTGGCGATGGCTGATGAAAAACGAATCGATGCCAGAACCAAAGAAGCTTTTAATAAATACATTATGTCCTGGTATGAAAAGCCGAAAACCTATGCTAATCCGATAGGGCAGACCTTCAAAAATTATTGGGGCGTTTATGATATGCACGGACTGGTTTGGGAATGGACAGCCGATTTCAATAGTATTTTTCTTTCCGGTGAATCCAGAAAAGACAAGGATACCGATAAGAATCTCTTTTGCGGAAGCGGTTCGGTTAATGCTACCGATTTAATGAATTATGCTGCCTTTATGCGCTATGCTTTCAGAGGCAGTTTAAAAGCAAGATACACTACAAGAAATCTTGGATTTCGTTGTGCTAAAGATAAAGTTGCTATTGTAAAACCCATTCAAAATTTAAGATGATGAAATCAAAAATAGAATGTCAGAAAATAAAAAAAGGAATCCTTAGCCTGCTTTTTTTAGGAATATTTGCGTTGGCAGTAACATTACAATCCTGTAACCAAAAAGCAAAAGCTGCCGAAAAAGACAAATCGATTTCTGATTTATCTATTTATAATCTTCCTTCAAAATGGACGAATCAAAACGGACAGCATATCGAAATGAAAGATATGAAAGGAAAAGTTTTAGTCATGGTGATGATTTATACTTCTTGCAAAGCAGCTTGTCCGCGTTTGGTTGCTGATATGCGTAATATCGAGCAGCGTTTACCGGAAAATATCAAAGACAAGGTAAAGATGGTTATGGTGAGTATTGACCCTGAAACAGATACACCAAAACGATTGAAAGCCTTTGCTATTGAGAATAAAATGAACAGCAATCAGTGGGTTTTCCTGCGTTCAACCGAAGAAAATACCCGGGAGTTTGCAGCAGTTTTGGCAGTAAATTATAAAAAAATATCCCCTATTGATTTTTCTCATTCCAATATTATCAGCGTATTCAATGCCGACGGAGAACTGACATATCAACAAGAAGGTTTGGGTGTTAATTCGGATGCAACGATAGCCAAAATTAAAGAGGAAGCTCAAAAATAAATTAACGATGAAAGCACTAAAAATAATTGGCCCGGCATTAACAGGAATACTAAGTCTGGGAACTTATGCACAGGAATTGGATGCCAATTTACAAATAAGACCTCGTTACGAATACCGAAACGGTTTTAAAAGCCCGATGTCAAACGGAGAAGATGCGACTTCATTTGTCTCACAGCGTTCCCGATTGAATTTCAATTTCAAACAGGAAAAATTAAAAGCCAAACTGACTTTACAGAATATTCGAAGCTGGGGCGATGTTGCTACCACAACCACAGCGGATAAAAATGGAGTGGCTGTTTTTGAAGCCTGGGCACAATATGATTTCAGTCCCAATTGGTCTGCTCGTTTTGGTCGTCAGGTGATTTCCTATGACAATCAGCGTATTTTTGGAGAAATCGATTGGTTGCAACAAGGACAAAGCCATGATGCCGCCTTGTTTTCTTTCCATAAGGAAAAACATCAACTGGATTTAGGTTTCGCTATGAATGCCAATGCTGAAAATTTGGTTGCTCCTAAAACGCCTTATACCACTAATTATAAATCGATGCAATATGCCTGGTATCATACGCAATTTGGTAAAATAAGTAGCAGTTTTTTATTGTTGAATACGGGTTATGAATTTGAAAAATCGGATGGGAATTTAGAAGTCGATTACAAACAAACTTTTGGAACTTATCTTGTTTTTAAAGATAAAAAATGGGATAGCAATTTAGGTTTGTACGGACAAACAGGAAAAAGTACCGATAAGAATGTCAGTGCCTGGTATGCGGGAGCTAATGTGGGTTATGCCTTGACTGATGCTTTTAAAGCAACTTTGGGATATGAATTTTTATCAGGGAAAGATCAAAATGATTCCAGTTTAGCAATTAAATCGTTCAGTCCTATTTTTGGAACCAATCACGCTTTTAATGGTTTTATGGATTATTTCTATGTTGGGAATCATCAAAATAGTGTGGGATTACAGGATGCTTATTTGAAATTAAATTATTCTCTTAAGAAATGGCAGTTTACCTTAACTCCCCATTTGTTTAATGCGCCAAATTCAGTTTTAGATGCTTCCAATGAAAAAATGGACAGCTATTTAGGAACAGAAATTGATTTTACTTTGGACTACGCCGTTCAAAAAGATATTATGGTTTCTGCCGGATATTCTCAAATGTTTGCTTCTGCAACTTTAGAAAGGCTTAAAAATGTAACTGATGCTGCAAATACTAACAATTGGGCTTGGCTTATGATTTCATTTCAACCAAAACTATTTTCATCCAAATAAATTGTATTAATTCTGTTCATTGAACCTCTATATGAAAGCTTTAAGCTTTTAATAGAGGTTTTTTTGTGTTAAAAAATGAATTATATTTGAGTTAGTTGAATTTAGTAAGAATATAAAACTTGCTGATATTTATCATATTTATAGATAAAGGACTATTATATCTTTGCATCATAATTGATTTAGGGAATTTATGAGCAATTTATCACAGTCACATCGTATTTTATTTTTGAATACACTGGCATTTACAATCAGTTTTGCCTGTTGGACTTTAAATGGTGTTTTAGTTACTTTTTTAGTAGATAGAGGAATTTTCAATTGGTCGGTTGTTGAGGTAGGATGGTTGTTAGGACTTCCTATTTTATCGGGAGCCATTTTTCGTTTACCAATAGGAATTTTAACCGATAAATACGGTGGTAAAAAAGTATTCTCTACATTGTTGTTGCTTTGTTCTATTCCATTGTTTTTATTGCCTTTTGCCGGTTCATTTTGGGAATTTGCAGTGTTGAGTTTCTTGTTTGGATTAGTAGGAACCAGTTTTGCTGTTGGAGTAGGATATACTTCAGTTTGGTATCCTAAAGAATGGCAGGGGAGGGCCTTAGGGATTTTCGGAATGGGAAATGCCGGTGCTGCCGTCACTACTTTTTTTGCGCCAAGCTTACTCAATTTTTTATCCGAAACAGATACGGAGAACGGCTGGAAAATGCTTCCTGTGATTTATGGAATTGTATTGGTAGCAATTGGATTATTGTTTGTGTTTTTTGCTAAAAATAAAAAAGCAGCAACAGTGGCCAGATCAACATCCGAATTATTAGCTCCTTTAAAAAATGTCCGTGTTTGGCGATTTGGGGCTTATTATTTCTTAGTCTTTGGATGTTTCGTTGCTTACTCACAATGGTTGTTACCTAATTTTATGAATGTGTATCACACAACCTTAGTAATGGGAGGAATGTTTGCCACTTTATTCAGTTTGCCATCCGGTGTAATCAGGGCTTTTGGGGGTTATTTGTCTGATAAATATGGAGCAAGAGCAGTTATGTATTGGGTTTTAGGTTCTTCAATTGCCATTAGTTTTTTATTGATGTTTCCTAAAATGGAAGTTTTTACATCGGGTCCCGGAGTTTTAGCAACTAATAATGGAGTGGTTACCCAAGTATCAGCCTCTGAAATTAAAGTAGGAGAAAGAACTTACAATGTTAATGCAAAATCAACAATTAGTTCATCTGATTCGGATATTTTGCCTGTTCGAAATTCATGGCAGGAAATTATAGTACAACAAAATCAGGAAGTCAAAAAGAAAGAACTTTTGGCAGAAGGAATCACCCAAATAAAATTTAATGCCAATATGTGGATTTATTTGGTATTGGTAGTTTTAATCGGGATTTCATGGGGAATTGGAAAGGCAGCCGTTTTCAAACACATTCCGGAATATTTCCCTAACGAGGTGGGAGTTGTAGGAGGAATGGTGGGTTTAATAGGTGGTTTAGGCGGATTTATAGGGCCAATATTATTCGGATACTTATTGAATGCAACTGGCTTATGGACGAGTTCCTGGATATTTATTTTCCTGATTTCTGTGGGCTGTTTATTATGGATGCACCGAACCATTATTAACATTATGAGAGAAAAGATGCCTCAGTTTACCAAAGGAATTGAGCGCAACCAATAAAATAGAATAATTTTAAAAAATAATATTATGGATACATACTTAAAAAAAATAGGATCAGAGCCTGAAAATGTATCTAACGAAAAGCAAACCAATAAAAGTAATACGTGGTTGACCAAGTGGGAGCCTGAGGATGAAGCATTCTGGGCGGCAACAGGTAGTAAAATTGCCTGGAAAACATTAACAGTAACCACTCTTTCATTAATCTTATCATTTGCTTCCTGGTTTATGATGAGTGTCATTGCGGTGAAACTTCCTGGACTTGGTTTTTCATTTTCTAAAGATCAGCTTTTTTGGTTGGTGGCTATTCCGGGATTAGCTGCGGGTTTTTTACGAATTATACACACCTTTATTCTGCCTATTTTCGGAACAAGGCATGTAGTGACTGTGGCAACTTTACTCAAATTAATTCCAGCAATTGGAATCGGGTTTGCAGTGATGGATACCTCTACTCCATTTTGGGTATTTGTTCTTTTGGCTATTACCACTGGTTTTGGTGGCGGAGATTTTTCATCTTTTATGCCTAGTACAAGTTTGTTTTTTCCAAAAAGATTAAAAGGAACAGCGTTGGGAATCCAAGCGGGTATTGGGAATTTTGGGGTTTCTTTAGCTCAGTTTATTACTCCGATTATTTTGAGTGTTAGTATTTACGGGACCACTTCGGTATTTACAAGTATCGATGCCAAAGAAACACAAAATGTTTTAACAGACTCAACAATTGAAAAGCAAAAAGAAGTTTTTGCCGCTTTGGACGTTAAAACGCAAAATAAAATTTTGGCTACTGTAAAGAAACCGCTTTTAGATTCAGTAACAACTGCCGTAAAATCAGCAGATAATACAGTAGTTTTTGCAGCTTTGCCTTTGGAAGTAAAATCGAAAGCCATAGCTAATGCAAATCCTAAGTTAGCTGAAAAAATATTAAACAAAATAAGCCCCAAAAATGAGGCGGTAAATAAAAGCAGTATCTATATTCAATCTGCTGCATTTTGGTATATTGGTTTTCTCTTAGTTTTGGCATGTATGAGTTGGTTCTTTTTAAAAAGTATCCCAATGCAGGCTTCAGTAAAAGAGCAGATGGATATTTTTAAAAACAAACATACCTGGTATTGTACAATTACTTATCTAATGACTTTTGGAACTTTTGCCGGTTTGTCAGCAGCTTTTCCTTTGATGATAAAATTTTTATATGGTGATTTTCCAAACGCTCCGGATCCGTTAGTGTATGCTTTTTATGGTCCGCTTATTGGTTCTGCCAGCAGAATAGCTTTTGGATTTATTGCTGATAAAGTAGGAGGAGCCATCTTGACAACTATTACAGGTATTGGAATTTTAGCAGGAGCTGTTATTTTAATCACTCAGGGATTAGTATCTCCTACCAGTATGGATCAGTTTCCGTTATTTGTTGGAGTAATTTTAGCGATGTTTTTCTTTACTGGTATTGGAAATGCCGGAACTTTTAGACAGTTTCCAATTATCTTTTCAGAAAATCAGAGACAGGCAGCAGGTGTTATTGGTTGGACAGCAGCCATTGCCGCTTTTGGTCCTTTTATTTTTTCAAAATTAATAGGGAATAACATTTCTGCCAATGGAACTGTGATACAATTCTTCATGGGGCTTATTGTTTTTACAATATTAGCTACTGTTATTAACTGGTGGTTTTACAATCGAAAAGGATGTGAGAGACCAAGTTAAATGAAGAAATACTCATGGCAAACGCACCAGTTCCAGAAATAAAAAAAGTAGCCACGAACCTGTCTGCCGACAGGCAGGTTACACGAAATAACACTAATTTGGATGTTATAATATTCCACAAATCTACCAAAGGCAGATAAAAATTTGTGTAATTTATTTTAGAATCAATACTATTTGTGCTAATTAGTGTAATTCGTGGCAAAAATAAAACTCGTGCGTTTGCCCTGAAGGAATACTTAATTTGAAAAATAATTGGAACTCAGTTGATATTCAATAAAGCAGTACGTTTTTTACAATTTTATATCGAAAATTAATAGTTTGATGACATTCGATTGAAATTATTGATTTGTACATGAATTATAACATATTTAAGTGTTTTTGTACTTTAGAAAAACCCTTAAGTAGTTTTACTTAGTTTTTCTTTTGTTTAATTTTACTCCCGAAGAAAAACCTTTGGATTTTTGGATAAAAATAGATTTGTAATTGTAAGCGTGTAATACTAAAATTAAAATGAAAAACAGAACATATAATGTAAAAGCATTGCTCATTGCCACACTACTTTCAGTATTTATGATTGTGTTAGTGTTTTATGGTTCAAGAGAATTGCAAAATTTTGATGCAGCTTTAATTACCTACTTGTTTGGGACTGTATTCGCTTTCTTTGGGATTGTTTATCGTTATACGGTGTGGTTGCAAAGACCACCTACGTGGATTTATTTCAAAAGAGGAATTTGTTTCCTGTTTACAGGAAAGGTGTTTTCACATTTTTGGTTTGCTTCTAAAGAATCTATCGAAAATATAGCTTTTCAAAAATTTATATATCCAAGGGGAAAATACCGTTGGGTAGCGCATTTTATGATTGCTGTAGGTTGTACATCGGCTTTTTTAATCACCATTCCGCTTACATTTGGTTGGATTCACTTTACGATGGCTCCTAATTCTATTTCGGTTTACGAAGCACATTTCTTTGGTTTCAAGGTAATGGATTTTGAATTGGATTCTATCATGGCATTCCTGACATTTCATGCGTTGAACTGGTCTTCTTATTTAGTGATTTTTGGTTCATTGTATTATTTAAGAAGACGATTGACTAATCCGGGATTGATTGCAACTCAGTCTTTTGAAGGCGATTTGTTGCCGCTCATTTTATTGATAGCTATTTCGGTTACAGGATTGGGATTGACTTATTCGTACCAATTCATGAAAGGTTTTGCATTCGACTTTTTGGCTGTTCTTCATGCTGTTACGGTAATTATGTTTTTGATTTGGATTCCGTTTGGTAAATTTTTCCATATCATTCAGCGTCCGGCTCAAATTGGTGCACACATATATAATAAGGAAGGAAGAAGAAAAGGAATGGCGGTTTGTCCACATACCGGAGAAGAATTTGCTACCAAATTGCATATTGACGATTTGAAAATAGTGACTAAACAATTAGGTTTCGACTTTTCGATGGAAGATGGTGGTTCGCACCTTGATTTAAGTCCTGAAGGGAAAAGAGCCCGATTGGCGAAAGCACACCTGAGAGCAAGACAGACTGGTGGAAATTTATTTGGATAATTTAAAGATAAAAGTATATAAACATGGCAAAATTACCTGTTTCAGAAGAGCATATTGTTGCACAATTTGGACCACATAAAAATTATAGTCCAAAGGAAGGCTATGAGGGAAGAGATGAACCAGATGAATTGGTAAAAACACATTGTTGTTTTTGCGGAATGCAATGCGGAATTCAACTATCTGTAAAAGAAAATAAAGTAGTAGGGTTTGAGCCCTGGATGGAATTTCCTTTTAATGAAGGCCGTCTTTGTCCAAAAGGAGTACAACGTTATTTGCAAAATAATCATCCAGACCGACTTTTAAGTCCGTTGAAAAGGGTAGAAGGACAAGGATTTGTACCTACTTCCTGGGATGTGGCTATGGAAAAAACGGTTTCTGAAATAAAACGTATTCAGGAAACTTATGGGAATGATGCTTTTTCGATGCTTTCGGGAGTTTCATTGACCAATGAGAAAAGTTATTTAGTTGGGAAATTTGCCAGAGTCGCTTTAAAAACCAAAAACCTGGATTATAACGGACGTTTGTGCATGGTAAGTGCCGGAGCCGGAAATAAAAAAGCATTTGGTTTAGACAGAGGTTCTAACAACTATTCGGATTTAGAATATGCTGAGGTGATTATTGTAGCCGGAGCCAATATTAGCGAAACATTTCCAACGCTGACGCATTGGATTTGGAAAGCCAGAGACAGAGGTGCAAAATTAATCGTAATCGATCCAAGGATGATTCCGCTGGCCAGAACAGCTGATCTTCACTTAGATGTGCGTCCGGGAACCGATTCGGCTTTGTATGGTGCGATGTTAAAGTATTTGGCCGATCATGATATGTTAGACCATGATTTTATTGATAATCATACTTCAGGATTTCAGGAAACTTTAGATGCTGTAAAAGACAATACGCTGGAATGGGCTGAAGAAATTACCGGAATTAAGAAAGAAAAAATACAACAGGCAGCTGAGTTATGGGGAAAAGCCAATACCAGTTTCTTGCTTCATGCCCGCGGAATCGAGCACCATTCTAAAGGTGTAGATAATGTTTTGGGATGTATCAATTTAGTCTTGGCAACGGGAAGAATTGGTAAACCTTATTGTGGCTATGCAACTATTACCGGACAAGGAAATGGACAAGGAGGTAGAGAACACGGTCACAAATGTGATCAATTGCCAGGAAACAGGGATATAGAAAATCCGGAACACCGTAAATATATTTCGGAAGTTTGGGGAATTAATGAGAAAGATTTACCGGGTAAAGGTTTATCGGCTTACGAAATTATCGAAGCTATTCACAGAGGGGAAATCAAAGGTTTATTGTCTATTTGTTTCAATCCGCTAGTTTCTTTACCTAACAGTAATTATGTTAGAGAAGCTTTGGAAAAGTTAGAATATTATGTTTGTATTGACTTTTTCTTAAACGAAACAGCGCGTCATGCCGATATTGTTTTAGCAGGTTCTTTGCAGGAAGAAGAAGAAGGAACGACTACTTCTGCCGAAGGTAGAGTAATTCGTATTCGTCAGGCGGTTACTCCTCCGGGAGATGCCAGAACAGATACTTCGATTATCTTGGAAATAGCCAAACGTTTGGGGGTGAAAGATAAATTTACCTATGAAAACAGTGAAGCCATTTTTAATGAATTGCGTGTTGCTTCAAAAGGAGGAACAGCCGATTATTATGGAATTACTTATAAAAAAGTAGAAGATAATATGGGTGTTTTTTGGCCGTGTCCAACAGAAGACCATCCCGGAACTCCGCGTTTGTGGGAAGACAGAAAGTTTAAAACTCCTGATGGGAAAGCCCATTTTAATCCGGCACCTTATAAACTTCCGGGTGAAGTAACCTGCGTAGATTATCCGGTGATTTTAACTACCGGACGTGTGGTATCACAATATTTAAGTGGAACGCAAACCCGTAGAATCGGGAAATTAGTAGATCAATTCCCTGAGCCTTTGTTGGAAATTCATCCTAATTTGGCGAAGCAATACAATATTAAACAAAGAGAATTAATTCGTGTTTCAACAAGAAGAGGAGAAGGAATTTTTCCGGCAAATATTGTAGAAACCATTCGGGAAGATACTGTTTTTATTCCGTACCACTGGTCCGGGAAAAAATCAGCAAACCAATTGACACCGGGAACATTAGATCCAATTTCTAAAATACCTGAATTTAAAGTTTGCGCCTGTCATTTGGAACCACTTAAAGAAATAGCTCCGCCTTCAAACGAATCGACGGCTTACGCGAGTATTTAATCTATAAAGAATTGATATAAAATGAACTATACTAGTTTTAATAAAAATGAAGAGTTTTTTGTAGATATGCAACGTTGCATTGGTTGTAAGGCTTGCGAATTGGCTTGTGCCGAATGCGAGACTAACGGTCAGGATTCGATGATACATGTTAATTATGTGGATCGTGCTGCTACTGTACAAACAACCGTTCAGGTGTGTATGCACTGTGATGATCCTGTTTGTGCTAATGTCTGTCCGGCCGATGCAATTTCAAAAGACGAATTCGGAATTGTTCACACCGCTAATACCGAAAGATGTATTGGATGCTCTAACTGTGTGATGGCTTGTCCTTTTGGTGTGCCAAAGAAAGAAGAAAATTACGATTTGATGATGAAATGTACCATGTGTTACGATCGAACCAGTGTGGGCAAAAAACCAATGTGTGCTACAGTTTGTCCAAGTGGGGCTTTGTTCTACGGTACTAAAGATGAAATCCAGGAAATGCGTCCGAATAGTACTCCGGTAAATAGTTTCATATTTGGAAAAGAAGTGGTGAATACTAAGGTTAATATCATGATGCCTAAAGGAAGTACAGAACTGATAATATATTAAGAAGTTAGAAGTGGGAAGTTAGAAGTATCTCAACTTGAAAGCTAAAACTTGAAATTGGAAACATAAACTTTTTAGAACATAAAAAAATGTCAAAAGAAGATAATTTAAATAAAAATTGGAAAAAGGATTTTCCAATTGAAAAACAACAAGCTACTAATGTAAGTCGTCGTGACTTTGCTAAGTTCCTAACTTTAGTATCCGGGGGATTGATGGTAGGTAGTGGATTAGTTGCCGCTAAAGCTTATATGTATCCAAAAGAAGAAGTAGAAGGAGAACATTTTGTATGCAAAAAAGAGGAAGTTCCGCTAGGAGGAACACGTGCTTTTGTAATCGATGGAAGCACAATTCCTTATATATTGATTCATCTGGAAACTGGCGAGTTTAAAGCATACGAACAGAAATGTACCCACCTTTCTTGTTCTGTTTTTTACAAGCCAGGAACCGGAATTATTCATTGTCCATGTCACGAGGGGTCGTTTGATGCTAATACAGGTGATGTTATTGCAGGGCCTCCGCCTAGAGCTTTGCCAAGTTTAGATGTATTTTTCAAAGGAAATGATATATATGTTAAAGCAGCAACAGCAATGCAGTAAGCAAAACTAGGATAAATTATTAAAATAAATCGCTATGAGTAATTTTAGAAGAAGTCAGAATCAATCCAATCCTAATAAATTAAACGCCATTCTTTCGTCGTTAATTTTTATATTAATACTGAATGTGAGTATCCAAATTTGGTTGTTGTATGCTTCATTGAATAATGCTTTGGATAACAATAAAGAGATTCTTATTCCTGCATTTGTGGCCTCTTTAATTTTGTTTTTGATAGGTTTTAGCTGGTTGTATTATTTGCCAACAGGAAATAACGGTCATGCTAAAAAATAAACAGAATCATATATCAACAAAAAAGGGATTAACTCAATTATAAAAGTTAATCCCTTTTTTGTATTTTGAACACAGTTACTTTTTTATCGTAGTACTATCTTTATGCTTCATTCCTTTTTTCATGGTATAACGGTCGTGTTGTCTCATTTCAGGGCGGTGTTTTTTTCTGAAATCTTCACGGTGGTGTTTTTTCATTTCTCCCCATTTTTTGAATTGATCTGGCGAAAGGACTTTTTGCATTTTTGCATTCATAGCAATTTGTTCATCGAGCATTTTGCTTTTCATTTGGAAAATTTCGTCCGAAGTTGGTTTTTCGGTCTTAGCTTTTCTGTCCTTCAAATGAGCCTCTCTTTTTGCACTTTGTTCTGCAATAATTTTTCCCATTTCTTTTTGTTGGGAATCATTCAAATCAAG
The DNA here is from genome assembly GCA_002454195.1 of Flavobacterium sp. UBA6721. Lineage (GTDB taxonomy): Bacteria > Bacteroidota > Bacteroidia > Flavobacteriales > Flavobacteriaceae > Flavobacterium > Flavobacterium nitratireducens. Next base: position 91,230 of record DKIJ01000018.1, on the reverse strand, counting down.
ATCTAATGTCATTTTTTTCAACATTAGTTGATTACGCTGTTCCGGCGTGAATTTTTCCATCGGATTACCATCGTGTCTCGTTGGTCTTTGTTGTTCTTCTTGTGCATAAGAAGATACGCTTATCATAACGATCAATGCTGCAGTGATTAAATTTTTCATAGTCAATAGGTTTGTATTTTTGAAATAAGACTGCTGATGCTGTTTAAAGTTTAATTGTTAAGAAGAAATTGTGATTTTATTTTTTAATTTGATAACTGCTTTTAATTACTATAGGGATGCCATTATTGGTTATTCTTTCTAAATCGATATTTACAGTTGTGTCAACTTCATTGTTATAATACGAAATTGTAGCGTTTCCTTTTTCATCAGGCTGAACGTAAGGATTCCAATATAAGGTGTTTCGAATATCAGCTTTATTATTTTCTAATGGCTTTGGTTGACTGTAATCTGGAGAGTAGAAAAATCGGGTATTTTGATATCCATCGATAGGCATGGCTATAGAGTGAAAAACTTTTTTACTTGTAGTGCTTCCTTTTCCAAGTTTGGTATAGATAATTAAGGCTCCATTGGCACCTTGTGAACCAAAAACAGCAGCTCCAGGGCCTTTTATAGCTTCAATTTTAGCAATATCATCGGTAGAAATAGAAGACAAAAGATTCATATCCGTTTCTATTCCATCAACTAAAATAATTGGTGGGCCATTATAACGGTTAAAACGAACTGAATTAGCAGTAGCTGTTAGATTAGGAATGGCAATTTGCAGCAGTATAAAAATATTAGAAGATCGAGGGCCTTTTTCTTCAAGAATATAAGTGAAATCGGCAAAACCGTAGCGACTTTCAGTGGTGTCATCTTTTTTCTTTTTTGCAGTAATAATTACATCTTTCAATTGATTTTCTTCAGGAATATTAAATAGAATGTTTTTATTACGAAGGTTGGTTTTAAGCTGAGTTATTTGGCTTTCTTCTTCATTCAGAGGTTTAAAAGCTTTAAAATCGACAGCCATGGGCGGATTGTAAATGGAGTCCAATACAAATTCGCCACTGTTTTTTCCTTTTTGATTTTTTGTATTGAGTAGCATGGTAGCGGTGCCTTTGAAAACAATATTATTAAATTCAAATTTTCCATTCACATCAGTAGTGCCATTTAGCATTGCGGTAGCTTTGTTATTTAAAAGTATCATTTGAACCTGATTATTTTCTTTGGCAGTAGTGCCAAATAAATTCTCCACTTTTCCAGTAATAGAAATTCCTTTTTCTACTTTAAAGTTTTTATTTACGTTGAGGTTTGGGAATTTTTTCCAAACAAAATCTCGCCATCCTTGGGTTAATAAAAGTAAATCTAAATGATTTAGTCTTGCAGGATTTGAATTGTTGAAATAATAATTTGGATTGTGTACTTTTCCTTTAATATCCGAAGCCATGAGGAAATAAGAACAAACATTCAATGTGCTGTCAAAATTTTCGTTTATACCATTAGTGTCCGTTGCAGCTATTGAAAAGTTAGCTATCAAAGGATTTTCTTGTTTGTCTTTTGCCGAAAGGTTGAGGTTTACTTTTTCTTTTGGAAGATATTGTTTTTTATCAGTTGATAAGGAAACTGTAATATCATTGTTTTTTTCAATGTAAACTAATCGTTCGCTTTGTGGTCGGGAGAGTTTATCATTAAGTGTGATTTGTGCAATGCCTTCCGGAAAATTTTCCTCGGGTAATATAAACGAAAGTTTAGTGTCTTTTAAGGGTTGAGTTCCTTCAAAATAAGTAATACCTCTTGTGGTGCAAATAAGTGTTAAATCAGCATCCGGGTTTTGATTAAGAGTAGCTGCATTGGTTTTAATAGAGACTATTTTTTTTTCATCAACTTTATTAACAGTTAATGTGTAGCCTGTTTTTTGAACTTCGGGTAAGTTTATTTTAATTTCTTCATTGTTAGGAGTGGTCACTTTGGCATAATACTTTTGGTTTTTTTTGGGTTGTAATATAAATTTTCCCATGCCGTCATGAATACTTTTGAATAAAGTGACTGGTTTATCATTAGTATCAAAAATAGTCCCTTTTATTTCAATTGGATTTCCGTAGGAATCCGTTGCTTTGAAGGCTACATTACTAATTACATCTTCTACAAGAGAGCCGCCTTCGGGGAAAAAATCGACTAGTACTACTGCTGTGTTTTCAACTTTTGAATTGTCTATTTTGCTCTTAGAGACTGTTTATGTGTTATTGTTTTCTTTAGATAGGATTGCATTCTCTTTGTTAGGAGTAATAATTTGGATTTCTTTTTTGAAAACAAAATCATCTCCATAATTCCGCATCCAGTTAGTGTAAGCTCTTAACTGGTAGGTCCCTGGTTTTACACCAAGAGAATCCGCCAATACAAAATCCCCATGACCAAGACCGCCTTCAAGGTTGGTTATATTACGACTGATTATTTTAGATTCTGGCGAAATCAGTTCTACATAGAGTATTTTGCTATGATCAAAAAGTTGATTGGTGTAAGCATAGACTGAATAGGCTTTGTACCATAATGATTCTCCAACCGTGTAATAGTTATTGTCAGTATGGAGGTAGATTTTTTCAATTTCAATCGGACTTGATTTCGTTTTCTGAATAGTGTCGGTAGGTACTTGTGCCGTGTTTTTTGTACTTATTCCTAAAAAAAGAATTAGGATAAACATTATTTTTTTTGCCATTCTATTAGTTTCTTGGGTTGCTTTGTTGGTTTAAAAGTATAAATGTAATCTATTTATTATAACAGACTCTTTTTTTTGTATTTGGTTTAATTAAATAAACAATTGTGTTAAGTAGGTTTTCTTAAAAATTAGCGCATACATGAAGTAATTTTTTAAGAGAATAAGACATTTGTCAGGTTTCTTTTTTTGAATATTCCCTAAATTGCCTTACAAACTAAAAAGAATTAGTATGAAACAAGATGAATTAACACAGATTCCTAAAGTTGCTTTTTTCTCCACTCAGGCTTACGATAAAACATTTTTTGAAAAATACAATTCGGATTTTGGATATGAATTGGATTTTTTTGAAAGTCAATTAAATGAACAGACGGTTAAATTAATAGCAACTACCGATGTGGTTTGTGTTTTTGTAAATGATATCGTAAATCAATCGGTTATTGAGCAATTGGTTGAAAAAAAGGTAAAAGTTATCGCTTTGCGATGTGCCGGTTTTAATAATGTCAATTTGGAAGCGGCTAAAAAATACAATTTAAAAGTGTGTCGAGTTCCTGCTTATTCACCAGAAGCAGTTGCTGAACATGCTATGGCGATGATTCTCACTTTAAACCGAAAAACACATAAAGCGTACAATCGGGTGCGTGAACAAAATTTTTCCCTAAACGGATTGTTAGGGTTTGATTTGCATGGTAAAACAGTTGGAATTATAGGAACAGGAAATATCGGAAAAGCTTTTGCTAAAATTGTAAATGGTTTTGGTTGTAAAGTATTGGCTTTTGATTTGGTTCCCAACGAAGAGTTGGTCGATTTAGGTGTAAATTATGTTTCTTTAGAAACTATTTTTAAAGAATCGAATATTATATCGCTGCATTGTCCTTTGAATGATACCACGAAATACATCATCAATGAAAAATCACTTTCGTTAATGCAAGATAATGTCATGCTGATAAATACAAGTCGAGGTGCTTTAATTCAAACGTTGGATGTGATTCACGCCTTGAAAAGAGGAAAAGTAGGTTATTTAGGAATTGATGTTTACGAACAAGAAGATAAGTTGTTTTTCAAAGATCACTCTGAAGATATTATTGAAGATGATCAAATACAGCGTTTAATGAGTTTTCCAAATGTGTTGGTTACGGCACATCAGGCGTTTTTTACGAATGAAGCCTTGTCCCAAATAGCGATTACTACATTGAGTAATATTGAGTCTTTATTAGCTAAAAAGGAAATTGATAATAAGGCGGCTTTGTTGGTGTAAGTATTTAAAAAAATAAACCCGACAGCTTATTGAAATCTGTCGGGTTTAAATATTATGTTATCCAGTTTGGAATTTGGATTTTTTCAATTGGAATTTTAATAAATTATCCTACAAATTCCACCACTTTACTTTCACCGTCAACAGCTACTTTAGTCAAACCATGTTTTGCTAAACCTTTCATGGCAGCATCCCATTTTTTACCGCTTAAATTAGCAGCAATTTTAAGTTGCGTTAAATCCATTTTATTTTCATTTCCTTTTAATACATCTAAAATGAATTTTTCTTCATCGGTCAATTCAACTGTGATTTTTTTCTCAGGACGCATTTGAGGGAACAACAATACTTCTTGGATAGAAGCATTATTTGTTAAATACATAATTAAACGATCCATTCCAATTCCCATTCCAGAAGTTGGAGGCATACCGTATTCTAGTGCTCTTAAGAAATCTTCATCGATAATTCCGTTTGCTTCGTCATCCCCTTTTTCTGATAAACGCATTTGTTCTTCAAAGCGCTCTCTTTGGTCAATTGGGTCATTCAATTCCGAATAAGCATTGGCAATTTCTTTACCACAAACCATTAATTCAAAACGCTCCGTCAATTCAGGATTATCGCGGTGCTCTTTACAAAGTGGCGACATTTCTTTTGGATAATCAGTAATGAATGTTGGTTGGATGTAATTTCCTTCGCATTTTGCTCCAAAAATTTCATCGATTAATTTTCCTTTACCCATTGTTTCATCAACCTCGATTCCCATTCCTTTGGCTGCTTCAAACAATTCTTGTTCTGTTTTTCCAGAAATGTCAAAACCAGTAAAATGTTTAATTGAGTCAGTCATCGTTACACGGGCAAATGGCGCTTTGAAACTTATTTTATGCTCACCAAAAGTCACTTCGCTTGTGCCATTTACTGCAATGGCACAGTGCTCTAACAAACCTTCAGCAAAATCCATCATCCAGTTGTAGTCTTTGTAGGCTACATATATTTCCATTGCGGTAAATTCAGGATTATGGGTTCTGTCCATTCCTTCGTTACGGAAGTTTCTTGAAAATTCATAAACACCTTCAAATCCACCAACAATTAATCGTTTTAAATATAATTCGTTTGCAATACGCATATAAAGCGGAATGTCAAGCGAATTGTGATGCGTAATAAATGGTCTTGCAGAAGCACCACCAGGAATCGATTGGAGTACTGGTGTGTCAACCTCTAGATATCCAGCATTGTTAAAGTATTCACGCATCGCACTGAACAATTTTGTTCTTTTGATAAACGTTTCTTTTACCGTTGGGTTAACCGTTAAATCCACATATCGCATACGGTAACGCAATTCAGCATCAGTAAAGGCATCATAAACATTACCTTCTTCATCTACTTTTGGTAATGGTAACGGACGCAATGTTTTACTTAAAAACGTAAAGCCCTCTACACGAATACATTTTGCACCTACTTGTGTCGTAAATAATTCGCCTTCAATACCAATAAAGTCACCTAAGTCAGTCAATTTTTTGAAAACTTGGTTGTATAAGGTTTTATCTTCTTCAGGGCACAAAACATCGCGGTTCACGTACAATTGAATACGTCCTTCGCTATCTTGTAATTCAGCAAAACAAGCCTTTCCTTGATCTCTCACACTCATCAAACGACCAGCAACAATCACACGTTTTCCTTCTTCAAAATTGTCCTTAATTTGCTTTGAAGTATGATTTACAGGAAAAAGATTCGCAGGATAAGGGTTAATTCCTAAGTTGCGTAAAGATTGCAGTTTTTCTCTTCGGATGATTTCTTGTTCTGATAATGCCATTATAGTCTGATTTTTAAGACCGCAAAGATAACAAAAGAATACAGATTACAGAAAGCAGATTTCAGAATTTTTAGGAGCAGAAATTCCCCAAGTTTTAAGGACGTTTTGTCCCGCTATTCGTTGCAATCTATTGCGCCAAACACTGGCACAATAGGATTTCCACTACTATCGGGGCTAGTAGACAAAGATTTTGTTTTTTTTAATCAAGGTGGGTTATAAATAAAGATATTTGTTAAGTAAGAAAAAGTTTTAAATTTGCTTTAATAGAGTTGAATTCAAATTAAAAGTCACATTCAATAAATTTCGTATGCTAAAGAAAATGATTGTATTGTTGGTACTGCTTTTTTCAAATTATACTTTTTTACAGTTTCATTATTTTTATTTTGGAGGAGGTAAAAGCGAACCCGAAAGATTGAAATATCATGATAAATATTATGATGCGAATCCTCGTGGGTTAAAACAATTTGTAGAATAAACGGAAATGTCTGATGAATTAAAAGGTGATTTGAAAGAACAGATTAAAAAAATTTCGAATAAAAAAATAACATCAAAAATTTTTACTTACGGAGGATTTGGAACCGGGGCAGGAATTATGATAAATGAGGTAATGACTACTGAAGAGGGAGAAACTTATAATAAGACAAATCTATTTAAAGGTCTTGGGGTTGCTCTTGCTGGAGCAATTATCGGATATATAATTAGTCCTAAAAATAAAGATTATTATGAGTTTGTTAATACTTTTAATGAAAAACAAAATGATAAGATAAATTTTAGTTTAAAAGTTGATTATGATAGGCAAATGAATTATGGATTTGTGATGTCATTTTAGATTGTAAATAAATATAAATTGAAAAAAAAATGATTAGATTATACAAAATACTGTGTGTTTCATATTTATAGTAACACTTACAAGCTGCAACTTCACGGAAAATATCGATGTTCATCCTGATGGTTCTGGGAATTATTCCTTAGAAATGGATGGGGCGGGTTTGCTGGCAATGGCAGGAGGTAAATTAGGAAATGAATTAGGAATGAAAAATAACGCTAAGGCAATCGATTCTACTTTTTCGTTCAAAGAAATATTTGCAGCGAAGAAAGATAGTATTGCTAAGTTAGCTCCGGAACAACAAGAAGCTTTAAAGAAATTGGAAAACTTTGTGATGAAAATCAAAATGAATCCGGAAGCTCAACAATTATTATTCTCAATGAATACGCCTTTTAAAAAAGTAAATGATTTGGGTGGTTTGATGGAAAGTATGTCGGCGCTGAAGGATTTAAAAGGAAAATCAGATAAAAGCACTGCTATGTTAAGCGGACTTGGAATGGATAATTCTAAATTGAGTTTTAGTTATAATGGAAAAAACTTTAGCCGAAAAGCAATTGTTGATAAAAACGCTTTAAATACATTCGCCTCTGATTCAACAGGAATGGCTAAGATGATTTTTGCTTCTTCCAAATATACTTTGAAATACCATTTCCCAAAAGCTGTAAAATCAGTTTCTAATCCGGATGCGCTATTCAGTGCTGATCGCAAAACAATTACGGTAGAATATCCTTTTACGGAATATACTGAAAATCCAGAAAAGTTGAACCTAGATGTGGTTTTTGAATAAACACCAATTTCACAAATTGTCACAGATTCATTTGTGTAAATTTGTGTAATTTGTGGTGAAATATCTTTTTTTGTGTCTTTGTGACTTCGTGGCAAATCAAAATAATTAATCGTATTTTTGCGCCTCAAAGTAATACGATGAACAAAAAAATCCAACTTCAGGACTTAGGAAAAAGAGATTATAAATCGACTTGGGAATTTCAAGAGGAATTATTCAAAGGAATTGTAGATCTTAAAATTCAAAACCGAAGAGAAGAATCCAATACGCCTACGCCTAATTATTTTCTTTTTGTGGAACATCCTCATGTATATACGCTTGGAAAAAGCGGTGATTTTGAAAATTTATTGTTGTCAGAAAAGCAATTAGAAGCCAAAGGTGCTACTTTTTATAAAATTAATCGAGGTGGTGATATTACCTATCACGGACCGGGGCAAATAGTAGGTTATCCTATTTTAGACTTAGAAAATTTCTTTACTGATATTCATAAATATTTACGTTTGCTGGAAGAAACCATTATCTTGACTTTACAGGAATATGGTTTGGATTGCAGCAGAAGTGAAGGGGAAACTGGAGTTTGGCTTGGGGTAGGAACGCCATTTGCTCGTAAAATATGTGCTATGGGGGTTCGTGCTTCGCGTTGGGTGACCATGCACGGATTTGCTCTAAATGTCAATGCCGATTTGGGTTATTTTGATAATATCATTCCTTGTGGTATTCGCGGAAAAGCGGTTACTACTTTGAATGTGGAATTAGGTGTTGAAAAAGTAGATGAAGAAGAAGTGAAAGCTAAAATCTTGAAGCATTTTATTCAATTGTTTGAAGCGGAATTTGTAACTGTTTAATTTGGTACACGGATGTCACGGATGCAACAGATTATCACTGATTTTTCTTAATTTCTTTGCGAAAACCTTCTGAACTTTGCGGTAAAATTTTAGTAAGCAGTAGTAAATCTGCAATCAAAAATCGTTAATCAACAATCACAAATCTAAGGTTAGTTGTTCCGGCAATAATCTAAAACTCATGCGGTGGTACTTAGTTACCCCATATTTTTTGATGGCTTCCCGATGTTCGGTTGTTGGGTAGCCTTTATTTTTTTTCCAGTTGTACATTGGGAATTCTTCGTGAATTTTGTCCATATATTCATCTCGATAGGTTTTGGCCAAAACAGAAGCGGCAGCAATGCTCAAATATTTAGAATCCCCTTTTACAATACTTTGATTTGGAATTGACTTTAAAAGTTGAATTTCATCAGGAGAAAATTGTTTTCCATAAGCGTTTTTTAATCCTAATTTGGCATTCAAAGAGCGGTTACCATCCACAATAATAAATTCGGGAGTTGGATTTAATTGTAAAACCGATTCTTGCATGCCTTTCATTGAAGCATTTAGGATGTTGATTTCATCAATTTCATTTGGAAATAGATGAGTAACAGCAAAACTCACGGCTTGTTCTTCTATTATGGGACGTAATTTTTCTCTAACTTTTTCAGATAATTGTTTACTGTCATTTAATGTTGAATTATGGAAGTCTGATGGAAGAATTATCGCCGCAGCGGTTACAGGACCAGCCAAGCAACCACGACCGGCTTCATCGGTTCCTGCTTCAAGAATAAATGTAGAATAGTTAGAGGCAAGCATATCTATTGGTGTTTGAACGGCAAAGATTATAAAATTTTTAAGATAATAGAGCTGTATTCTAACGTTTACTTATCATTTAGTCCTAATTAAGTTGTTTTTTTATACGGTTTTATCCTTTACCTTTGTCTCAAATATTAGTTTTGAAATAAACCCAAATTATATAGCTATCCCGAATGAGAATTCTCTTTTTACTATACTTTTTAATTGTGCCAATAATGTTGTTTTCTCAAAACAATACAAGAGGTGAGGAGCCTAAGAGAAGTTTTGCTGACCGATTAAAAGGAGGACCAAATGCTAAAGAAAAAGATACTGGTAAAGTGGCTACCATTGATATGTATCGATTCATTACCTTAGAAAGGGATACAACTTATTTAGATACTGCTCTCACGGTAGAAAGAGAGTATAGTCATAATTACCTTCGAAGAGATCTTTTTGGGATGCTAGCCTTTCCTAACGAAGGACAAGCATATAATACGCTTCAATATAGTTTAACGCAGCATACTCCTTTTCCTGAAATGGGATTTAAGGCCAAGCATTTTAATTTTTTAGAAGCGAATCAAATTCGATATGCCTCTGTTGCAACACCTGTAACCGAATTGTATTTTAAATCTATTTTGGCAAGAGGTCATTCTGTAGATTCTTTTTTTGCTGTCAATTTATCTCCTAATTTGAATTTGTCTATTGCTTATAAAGGATTACGTTCTGAGGGAAAATATATAAATGAATTGGCAAGTACGGGGAGTTTCAGATTTATGATGAGTTACAATACTACGAGTAAACGCTATCTTATCAAATCCCATTTTACCTCTCAAGATGCTTTGAATGAAGAAAATGGAGGGATTACAACTAATAATGATTTTGAAAGCGAAGATGCTAAATTCAAAAACAGACAGCGTTTGCAAGTCTATTTAACGGATGCGGAATCTTTTTTAAGAGCCAAACGTTTTTTTGTGGATCATATTTTTCGTGTGAATCCTACTGCTGCTGCCAATAATTTGTATGTCACACACCAATTTAATTTTGAAAACAAATTTTATAGATACAATCAGCCTACTTTGCTTTCTAGCGTAGGAACTCGTAATGTTTATCGTTTTGGAGATGCCATTGTGACCTCTAATTTGTCTGATCAAACCCACTATAATAAAATGTATAATAAAGCGGGCTTGGTTTATGAAAACACTACTTTAGGTAAATTTCAATTTTTTATTGATGATTTTAGAAGCAACTTTTATTACAATAGAATTTTGATTTTGGATGAGGGTGTTATTCCTTCTGTTTTGTCAAGAAATATCAATAATGTTGGAGGTCAGTATGAATATTGGAAAAACAAATGGCACGGTAGATTTTTGCTTTCAAAAGCAATTAGCAAACAAACGATATCTAACATTGAAGCAAAATTAGACTATAATCTTAATGAGGATTTTCAGTTTGTTTTTGGTTATCAAAATATAAGTAAATTGCCTAATGATATTTATAATTTGTACCAAAGTGAATATGAAAATTACAATTGGTCGAATAATTTTGCAAACGAAAAAATCAATATAATCAGTGGAGAAGCAGTAACGCCTTGGTTTGATGGTTCTATGCAAATAGCGACTTTAACGGATCATGTGTATTTTGAAAATAAGTCGGCTGATAATTCACAACAATTAATTTCACCTAATCAATTTGGTGGAACAATTAAATACTTATCCCTTAAATTGAGTAAGGAAATAACATTTGGAAAATTTGCGCTGAATAATACCGTTTTGTATCAAAAAGTAGATCAAAGTCAAGCCGTATTAAATGTACCCGATTTAGTAGTTCGTAATACTTTTTATTTTAGTAACTATTTCTTTCAAAGGGCTTTGTTTGTTCAAACAGGGATTACATTTAATTATTTTACTAAGTACTATGCTAATGAGTACAATCCAGTAATTGGTGAATTTTTTGTGCAACAACAAAAACAAATTGGGAACTATCCTAATTTTGATTTTTTCTTTAATGCTAAAATTCAAAGAACCAGAGTTTATATAAAAGCAGAGCATTTTAATTCGGCTTATACAGGTAATAATTTCTATTCTTCGCCTTCTTATCCGTTTCGTGATATGGCCATTCGTTTTGGTGTGATTTGGAATTTCTTTAATTAGGTTTAGGTATGAATTTTACAGCGATTGATTTTGAAACCGCTACCTCATTTCATCCCTGTTCAGTGGGGATTGTTACGGTAGAGAATGGAATAGTGGTAGACGAATTTGTTTCTTTGATTCAGCCTCCTAATAATCTTTATTCACCATTTACTATTCAGGTGCATGGAATTTATCCAAGTGATACTGCTAGAGCTAAAAATTTTCTTCAAGTATTTCCTGAAATTCAAAAAAGACTACAAAACAGAGTAGTAGTGGCTCATAATGAAAGTTTTGATCGTAATGTTTTGCTGAAGTCAATGGCTTATTATGGTTTAGAGTATTCGCACCTAAATATTGCTGCTCGTTGGGAGTGTACAGTTAAAATTTATAGAGCCAAAGGTGTAAAACCAACTAAATTAAGTGATTGTTGCAAGTTGATGAATATCGAGTTAAATCATCACGAAGCATTATCGGATGCACGAGCCTGTGCACAGTTGTACATGATGAAATAAGATTTTTTTTTTCAAAAGTTTAAGTACGTAAGTTTTTTCATTATTTTAGTATAATGAATTTATGTCTTTAGCTATGAAGGAAGATTTTTTACACTATTTATGGAAATATAAAAAGTGGAATACACTTGATTTGAAAACCACTAATGGAGAAACTATTTCAGTTCTTCAAGCTGGGCAATATCTACAGCAAGCTGGGCCTGATTTTTTTAATGCTCAAATTACAATTGGTCCACAAAAATGGGCAGGGAATGTTGAAATTCATGTAAAATCTTCCGATTGGTATGTGCATCATCATGAAAAAGACGAAGCATACGAAAACGTGATTTTACATGTTGTTTGGGAACATGATACTGCCGTTTTTAGAAAGGATAATTCTGAAATTCCTGTCTTAGAGCTCAAAAACTACACTGATAAAGCTGTTTTAATGAATTATCAAAGATTAGTTGCTCCAAAATCTTGGATTTTTTGCGAAAAACAATTGAAGGAATTGGATGCATTTCTTTTTAAAAATTGGCAAGAACGTTTGTTTTTTGAGCGTTTGGAACGAAAATCTAAAGCGATATATCAATTGTTAGAGGAAACCAATAATGATTGGGAAGCCGTATTGTTTCGTATGTTGGCTAAAAATTTTGGCTTAAATACCAATGGTGATATTTTTTTAAAAATAGCCCAATCCATTCCGTTTGATGTCATCAGAAAAGAAAGTTTTGAGGTAGAAAATCTTGAGGCTTTATTGTTAGGCAAGGCTAATCTATTAGAAACAGAAAAGGAAGATAACTATTTTAAGGATATACAGTTTAGGTATTTTTTTCTGTTACATAAATACCAATTAGAATCTAAATTGCTGGGACAAGTGCAGTTTTTTAAACATCGTCCGGATAATTTTCCTACGATACGTTTGTCGCAATTGGCCAATTTGTATCACTTACATCAAAATTTATTTTCTAAAATTAGCACTATTGATACTATCGATAAGGCATACGATTTGTTTCAGGTAGGTCCATCATTCTATTGGGAAAATCATTATCAGTTTGACAAAGAAAGTCCCAGAAAAGCAAAGAAGCTTTCAAAAGCATTTGTCGATTTGTTGTTGATTAATACCATTGTACCAATACAGTTTGCTTATGCAAAAAGCCTTGGAAAAGAAATCACCGATGATTTGATTGATTTATTAGTTGATGTTGCTCCCGAAAAAAATTCAATAATAGACAAGTTTCATACTTTCGGAATTAAGGCGGCTAATTCATTTGAAACACAATCCTTGTTGCAATTAAAAAATGAATATTGCTTGCACGGTAAATGTTTGCATTGTGCTGTAGGGATGGAATTGCTGAAGCAACATTAATTTGCCTAAGCTATGGGTATAATTTTGTAATTTTGTCGATGACTTTAAAAAGGATGCCAATGTCAGCAATAGTAAAACTTAAATTTTTTTTCGAAAAGTACGGATTTCAGGTTTCTTCACGTCTTGCTGATAAACTTGGAATGCGAGTAACAAGTGTCCGACTTTTTTTTATTTATATTTCATTTGTCACGGTTGGTTTAGGGTTTGGAGTGTATTTAACTCTGGCTTTTTGGATTCGGTTAAAGGATTTAATTCGTTCAAAACGAACCTCTGTTTTTGATTTATAAAAAAGAGAGCCATTTTAAATTTTTTTAAAATGGCTCTCTTTTTTAAGTTTATTTTTTTATTCAGATTTATCAGGATTATTTAGAACACTGTTTTTTCTACCATAAGTAAAATAAACAATGATACCAAGTCCCATCCATGCAAAAAGTCTAATCCAGTTAGTCCAACCTAAGCCGTACATCATAGCCATACAAACTAAAGCTCCTAGAATAGGTACTACAGGTACAAAAGGAGTTTTAAATTCGCGTATCATATCTGGCTCTTTTTTTCTTAAAATAATTACCGAAATACAAACTAAAGCAAAGGCAAATAAAGTTCCAATACTAGTCATATCACCTACGATATCACCTGGGATGAATGCAGCAAATAGACCTACAATTAAAAGGATTGCAAGATTAGCTTTGTATGGAGTTTTGTATTTTGGGTGAACATCACTAAACAATTTAGGTAATAAACCGTCTCTACCCATAGCATAGAAAACCCTTGATTGCCCTAGAAGTAACACTAAAATTACAGAAGAAAACCCTGCAAGAATTGCTATGGTTACAAATTCTCCAAGCCATTCGTAACCTATCATATATTTGTTAATGGCAAAAGCTACAGAGGCTTCTTTTCCTCCTGTTCTAAAATCTTCAACTGTTGCAACTCCTGTTAGAACGTGAGCAAATAAAATATATAGAACAGTACAAATGGCTAGTGAGCCTAAAATTCCGATAGGCATTGCTGTTTTTGGATTTTTAGTTTCTTGAGCGGCCGTACTTACAGCATCAAAACCAATAAAAGCAAAGAAAACCGTTCCAGCGGCACCTAAGATTCCCATAATTCCTCCAAATGCATGATCTATACCATGTTCGTCTGTAAAAACAGAACTTTGTGGGATATAAGGAGTGTGATTATCTGGGTTGATGAATTTCCATCCAATAACAATAATGAGGATTACAATGGCAACTTTTACAATAACAATTAAACCGTTTACAAAGGCAGATTCCTGAATACCCTTGATCAATAATAAGCTAATAATGCTTACTATAAATAATGCAGGTAAATTAATAATTCCCTGAACGCCATCTGGTGAAGTTTGAAAAGGAGAATGTGAGTATTCAAAAGGAATTGGGCTAGTGTGTAATATATTGACCAATAAATCATTGAGGTATTCACTCCAGGCTATTCCTACTGTTGCAGCTCCTACAGCATATTCTAAAATTAAATCCCAACCTATAATCCATGCTAGAAATTCTCCCATGGTAGCGTATGTATAGGTGTAGGCACTACCTGAAATTGGGATTGAAGAAGAAAGTTCAGCATAGCAAAGTCCAGCTAAAGCACAACCAATAGCAGCTACTACGAAAGCTAATGTTACTGATGGTCCAGCACTTTGAGCGGCAGCTGTGGCAGTTCTGACAAATAATCCTGCTCCAATGATTGCTCCGATTCCTAAAGCAATTAATGACCAAGCAGTAAGTGTTCTTTTTAATCCTTTTTCGTTATCTTCAGCTTCGGCTAAAAGTTTAACTAAAGGTTTCTTCTTCCAAATAGACATAGGTTCAGTTTTTAGATTATTATTTATCAAAAGTATAGTTTTTTATGATAAAACAATAATTATCTATATCAAATTGGATTGAATTTAGGTAAAATAGTTATAATTTTATAACATGTCATTCTAATAATTCGGTTAAATCATTTGTCATGAACAAAATGTATTATCAGTTTTCTAAAGAACAGCAAAGAGGAATTCTTGTTTTTTTTCTCATTATTATTGTTGTTCAATTTGCTTGTTTTTTTGTTGATTTTGGAAATGCTTCACAATTAGATATTGAAGGGCAAAAGTGGCTTTCATTAGAATCGGAAATTAGTAAACTTGAGCAAGCACAGAATAAACAAAAGGGAAAGTTATATCCTTTTAACCCAAATTTTATCTCAGATTATAAAGGTTATAAGCTAGGGATGACGGTCGAACAAGTAGATCGCTTATTTGCATATAGAAAACAAAATAAGTATGTCAATTCTTCTGAAGAATTTCAGACAGTAACCGGAGTTTCAGATTCTTTGTTGGCTGAAATAGCACCTTATTTTAAATTCCCAAATTGGGTAAAAAATAATTCGGTAGCTAAAAAAAGTTATTTTTCGAAAACTACTTCGTATCCTAATTCAATTAAAGAAAAACTAATCGAAAAAGATATTAATCTGGCGAGTCAGCAAGATTTAATGGCTGTATATGGTATTGGAGAAGGGCTTTCCTCTCGGATTTTAAAGTTCAAAGAAAGTCTAGGTGCTTTTGTCTCGATGGAGCAAATGAAAGATGTTTGGGGGTTGTCTCCTGAAGTTATTGAGCGTTTGAAAACTAATTTCAAAATAGGATCGGTAAGTGCTATTAAAAAAATACCCATTAATGATGCTTCGGTTAAAGAATTAATGCAATTTCCGTATTTCAAATATGCAATCGCGAGAGAAATTGTAATCTATAGAACTATGAATGGGGATATTAAAAATTCTGCCGATTTAACAAAAATTAAAGGATTGTCTATTGATAATGCAAATATTATAGCCTTATATTTGGAGTTCTAAAAAAAACAAACCACAATGATGTATTTTGATTCGAGTGAAACACAAAATATGATTGCTCAGTCCATTAGGGATTTTGCAGAGAAAAATATAAGACCATATATAATGGAATGGGATGAGGCTCAAACTTTTCCTGTTCCTTTGTTTAAAAAGCTTGGTGAGATGGGTTTTATGGGGATTTTAGTTCCAGAAGAACTTGGTGGAGCTGGATTAGGTTATCATGAATACATTACTATTGTAGAGGAGTTGTCAAAAGTAGATCCGTCCATAGGATTGTCAGTAGCAGCACATAATTCTTTGTGCACTAATCACATTTTGACTTTTGGTACAGATGAACAAAAAAAGAGATGGATTCCTAAATTAGCTTCTGGAGAACATATTGGCGCTTGGGGTTTAACGGAACATAATACCGGCTCGGATGCGGCAGGTATGAATACAACTGCTAAAAGAGATGGCGATTTTTGGGTAGTTAATGGAGCAAAGAATTTTATAACCCATGCAATTTCTGGCGATATAGCTGTGGTTGTTGTTCGTACTGGAGAAAAAGGAGATTCTCGTGGAATGACTGCTTTTGTATTTGAAAAAGGGATGCCTGGATTTACTTCGGGTAAAAAAGAGAATAAATTAGGAATGCGTGCTAGTGAAACAGCAGAATTAGTTTTTGATAATTGTCGTATTCCGGATGCCAATAGATTAGGTGAAGTGGGTGAAGGTTTTATTCAGGCTATGAAAATTTTAGATGGTGGTCGCATTTCTATTGGAGCCTTGTCTTTAGGGTTAGCCAAAGGAGCTTATGAGGCAGCCTTGAAATATTCTAAAGAAAGACATCAGTTTGGGAAAGCTATTTCTGAATTTCAGGGTATTTCGTTTAAATTGGTAGATATGGCAACAGAAATAGAAGCTTCAGAATTGTTATTGCATAAAGCGGCTTTTTTGAAAGAACAACATCGTCCAGTAACTACAGCGGGTGCCATGGCTAAGATGTATGCTTCAGAAGTATGTGTTAGAGTTGCAAATGATGCGGTTCAGATTCATGGGGGTTATGGTTTTACTAAAGACTTTCCTGTGGAGAAGTTTTATCGCGATGCTAAATTGTGTACGATAGGCGAGGGAACCACCGAAATTCAAAAAGTGGTTATTTCGAGAAATTTGTTGAAAGGTTAGGAGTTAGAAGTTAGGGGTGTAGTTGTGTAACCCATAACTGAGAACCTTCAACCTCTAACTTAATTCAAAAAAAATAAATAAAATATCCTTTGTATTTCGTAATTAATTTTTACTTTTGCAGCCTTAACGAGAGGAGGTGTCAAAATTATGTTAATTATACCAATTAAAGACGGAGAAAATATCGATAGAGCATTAAAGCGCTATAAAAGAAAATTTGATAAAACTGGAACAGTACGTCAATTAAGAGCAAGAACTGCTTTCATTAAACCGTCTGTTAAAAACAGAATGAAATTCCAAAAAGCGGCTTACATCCAAAGTTTGAAAGACAGCTTGGAGAGTTAATAGTTTTCTTTTTGAAACAAATATAACCGTTAGTGGTCAGATTTTTTATAAATTTGATGCTAACGGTTTTTTTTATGGCTACAAATTTAGAAGCATTTGCGGATTATTTACAAAAGGAGAAAAAATATTCTCCTCACACGGTAGGTGCCTATGTTAAGGATGTGTCTGATTTTCAAGACTTCAATAAAGTGAATTTTGAACAGGAGGATATAGTGAAAGTTGAATATACTCAAATTCGTTCCTGGTTGGTTTTTCTGGTAGAAAGTGGGTTATCTTCTCTTTCGGTTAATCGAAAAGTGGCTTCGTTGAAAGCTTTTTATAAGTTTTTAATGAAAATTAAATATATTGAAGTGAGTCCGTTGCTTAAACATCGTTCCTTAAAGGTGTCTAAAAAAGTTCAGACTCCTTTTTCTGAGAAAGAATTAGAGATGGTGTTGGATGGTTTTCAGTTCAATGATGGTTTTGAAGCGGTGAGAGATAAGTTGTTGATTGAGTTGTTGTATTCGACAGGGATTAGACGGTCAGAATTGATAAATTTAAGACTAGATGCGGTTGATTTTTCGAATAAGAGTATTAAGGTTTTAGGGAAGAGAAATAAGGAGCGTATTATTCCTGTTTTGGAGATTGTTTTGAATCAAATGCGTTTGTATCTCAAGGAAAGAGAAGGTTTGTTCTTTGTTAAGGATCCGGAATATTTTTTTTTAACAAAAAAAGGGTTAAAATTAAATGAATCTTTTGTGTATCGATTAATAAATTCTTATTTTAGTGATGTCTCCGAAAAGGTAAAAAGAAGCCCGCATATGTTAAGGCATACGTTTGCAACTCATTTATTAAATAACGGAGCTGATTTAAATTCAGTGAAAGAGTTGTTAGGGCATTCAAGTTTGGCTTCTACTCAGGTTTATACTCATAATAGTTTGTTAGAATTAAAAAAAGTATATGTTGGAGCGCATCCAAGAGGGAATAATGACTCTAAAGTTTAACCATTAAAAAAAAATGATTATGAAGGTAAATGTTCATGCTGTTAACTTTAATGTTGACGGAAAGCTAGTTGATTTTGTTCAAGGAAGAATGGATAAATTAGAAAAGTATTATGACAGAGTGGTTTCTTCAGATGTTTATTTAAAAGTAGAAAAGACGAGCGAGAAGGAAAATAAAATCGTTGAGGTTAAAATTAACGTACCGGGAGATGACTTCTTAGTGAAAAAACAATGTAAAAGCTTTGAAGAAGCTGTGGAATTGTCGGCTGAATCATTAGAGCGTTTGCTTGTAAAAAGGAAAGAAAAAATCAGAGCACATATATAATTTAAATTTTTTTCAAAAAATGTTTTGATTGAGAGATAAAATCTATACATTTGCAGTCCGTTAGAAATAACGGGCTTTTTTTTATTGATAAATGCCGATGTAGCTCAGCTGGCTAGAGCAGCTGATTTGTAATCAGCAGGTCGTGGGTTCGAGTCCCTCTATCGGCTCTTTTTTGAAATATTGGAATAAAGGATTGGGAAGATACTCAAGCGGCCAACGAGGACGGACTGTAAATCCGTTGGG
>DKIJ01000018.1:0-72295 GCA_002454195.1 Flavobacterium sp. UBA6721 | reverse complement strand
AGGTTCGAATCCTGCTCTTCCCACAAATAAAGATATTTAAAACCTTGCGTTTAGGTTTTAAGTCGATCTCTCTGCCGGTGTAGCTCAGGGGTAGAGTGCTTCCTTGGTAAGGAAGAGGTCACGGGTTCAAATCCCGTCATTGGCTCAATTAAGTAGGAAATTGAAATTAATATATAACTAAGATTAAAAATTAAGTAAAATGGCAAAAGAAAGTTTTAATCGTTCGAAACCGCACTTGAATATTGGTACTATCGGACACGTAGATCACGGAAAGACTACTTTGACTGCTGCGATCACTAAAGTATTATCTGATGCAGGATACTGTCAAGCTAAGTCTTTTGATCAAATTGACAACGCTCCAGAAGAGAAAGAAAGAGGTATTACTATCAATACATCTCACGTAGAGTATGAAACAGCTAACCGTCACTACGCTCACGTAGACTGTCCAGGTCACGCGGATTACGTTAAGAACATGGTTACTGGAGCTGCTCAAATGGACGGTGCTATCTTAGTAGTTGCTGCTACAGATGGTCCAATGCCACAAACTCGTGAGCACATCCTTTTAGGTCGTCAAGTAGGTATTCCACGTATCGTTGTTTTCATGAACAAAGTGGATATGGTTGATGATGCTGAGTTATTAGAGCTTGTAGAGATGGAAATCAGAGATTTATTATCTTTCTATGAGTATGATGGTGACAACTGTCCAGTAATTCAAGGTTCAGCTTTAGGAGGATTAAACAATGATCCAAACTGGGTACCTAAAATTATCGAATTAATGGAAGCTGTTGATGCTTGGATCGAAGAGCCAGAGCGTGATGTTGCTAAACCATTCTTGATGCCAGTTGAGGACGTATTTACAATTACAGGTCGTGGAACTGTTGCTACAGGTCGTATCGAAACTGGAGTTGCTAACACTGGAGATCCTGTTGAAATCATTGGTATGGGGGCTGAAAAATTAACTTCTACAATTACTGGAGTTGAGATGTTCCGTAAAATCCTTGATAGAGGTGAAGCTGGAGATAACGTAGGTTTATTATTAAGAGGTATTGATAAAGCTGATATCAAACGTGGTATGGTTATTATTAAGCCAGGATCTGTTAAGCCACACAAAAAATTCAAAGCTGAGGTTTATATCTTGAAAAAAGAAGAAGGTGGACGTCACACTCCATTCCACAATAACTACCGTCCACAGTTCTACGTACGTACAACTGACGTAACAGGAGTTATCACTTTACCAGAAGGAGTAGAGATGGTTATGCCAGGGGACAACTTAACTATCAATGTTGAGTTATTAAGCCCAATCGCTATGAACGTAGGTTTACGTTTTGCTATCCGTGAAGGAGGTAGAACAGTAGGTGCTGGTCAAGTAACTGAAATCGTAGAGTAATCTATAATTAATAAATGTATTCAGTGTCGTTTTTAGTAATGACACTGAATTTTTACGGGCGTAGTTCAAGGGTAGAATAGCGGTCTCCAAAACCGTTGATGGGGGTTCGAATCCCTCCGCCCGTGCAAAAAAAAAATATCATAATGGCAAAAATTGTTAATTACATATCAGAAGCATTTGAAGAATTGAAGTCAAATGTAACTTGGCCAGAATGGGCTGAGGTGCAAAGTCTAACAATTATTGTGGCTGTTTTTTCGGTACTATTTGCTTTAGCAACTTGGGGAGTGGATGAGTTTTTTGCAAATGCATTGGAAGGATTTTTTAACTGGTTAAAAGCGTAGTTTTATATTATGGCAGATAATAATGTTAAAAAATGGTATGTTGTTCGTGCAGTTAGTGGGCAAGAAAATAAGGTTAAGGCATATATAGAAACTGAGATCGCTAGATTAGGGATGTCTGATTATGTGTCACAAGTACTTGTTCCTACAGAGAAAGTAGTATCAGTAAAAGACGGAAAGAAATTAGTTAAGGAGAAAGTGTATTTTCCTGGCTATGTTATGATAGAGGCTAATTTAATAGGGGAGATACCTCATATTATTAAATCAGTAACAAGTGTTATTGGATTCTTGGGAGAGACTAAAGGAGGAGAACCTGTTCCTTTAAGACTTTCTGAAGTTAACAGAATGCTTGGTAAGGTTGATGAGTTGGCTGTGAATACAGATACAAAAGCAATCCCATTCAGCTTGGGCGAAACAGTTAAGGTTATTGATGGGCCTTTCAACGGTTTCAATGGTTCAGTTGAAAAAATTAATGAAGAAAAGCGTAAACTTGAAGTTATGGTTAAGATTTTCGGAAGAAAAACACCATTAGAGTTGAGTTTTATGCAAGTTGAAAAAGTATAATTTTCGTTACACTATAATAATCACTTCAATTGCTTCCGTAAGTTGTTGTGTTAAATTTTTTAAAAAATGGCTAAAGAAATTAGTAAGGTAGTTAAACTACAAGTTAAGGGAGGTGCTGCGAATCCGTCGCCACCGGTTGGACCTGCTTTAGGAGCTGCTGGGGTTAATATCATGGAGTTCTGTAAGCAATTTAATGCTAGAACACAAGATAAACCTGGCAAAATATGCCCAGTGCAAATCACTGTGTATAAAGACAAATCATTCGATTTTGTTGTTAAGACTCCTCCTGCAGCAGTTCAGTTATTGGAAGCTGCAAAGCTAAAATCTGGTTCAGGTGAGCCTAATCGTAAAAAAGTAGCAAGTGTTACTTGGGAACAAATTAGAGCTATTGCTGAAGACAAAATGCCAGACTTAAATGCATTCACAATTGAGAAAGCTATGAGTATGGTTGCTGGAACAGCTAGATCTATGGGTATAACTGTATCAGGAGACGCTCCTTTTTAATTAAGAGAAAGACATGGCAAAATTGACAAAAAAGCAAAAAGAGGCTGCTTCAAAAATTGAAAAGAACAAATTATACTCTTTAAAAGATGCTGCTGCATTAATTAAAGTGGTTGCTTCTGCAAAATTTGATGAGTCTGTTGATATCGCAGTACGTTTGGGTGTAGATCCAAGAAAAGCGAATCAAATGGTTAGAGGTGTGGTAACATTGCCTCATGGAACAGGTAAAGATGTAAAAGTATTGGCATTAGTTACTCCAGATAAAGAAGCGGAAGCTAAAGAAGCTGGTGCAGATTATGTTGGTCTTGATGATTACTTACAAAAAATTAAAGATGGTTGGACTGATGTTGATGTTATCATCACTATGCCAGCTGTTATGGGTAAATTAGGTCCATTAGGTCGTATTTTAGGACCTAGAGGTTTAATGCCTAACCCTAAAACAGGTACAGTAACTATGGATGTTGCTAAAGCTGTTGCAGAGGTAAAAGCTGGTAAAATTGACTTTAAAGTTGATAAAACTGGTATCGTGCATGCAGGAATTGGTAAAGTTTCTTTCGGGGCTGAACAAATCGTTGAAAACGCACACGAAATTATTCAAACATTAATCAAACTTAAGCCAACTGCTGCTAAAGGTACCTATATTAAAGGTATTCACCTTACAAGCACAATGAGTCCTGCTATTGCATTAGACCCAAAAGCAGTATAATTGGTAGTTAAAAATTTTTAGTATGACTAGAGAAGAAAAATCAATCGCGATTGAAAATTTAACTGCACAGTTAGCTGGTACAAATATTATTTATGTATCTGATATTTCTGGACTTGATGCAGAAACAACTTCAAACTTAAGAAGAGCTTGTTTTAAAGCAGGTGTTAAATTAGAGGTTGTAAAGAATACGTTGCTTGCTAAAGCTATGGAAGCTTCTGAAAATGATTATGGTGATTTACCATCAGTATTGACTGGTAACAGTGCTATTCTTATTGCAGATGTTGCTAATGCACCTGGAAAAATTATTAAGGATTTCAGAAAAAAAGCAGCAAAACCTATTTTAAAAGGAGCTTATATTAATTCTGAAATTTATATTGGTGATGAGCAATTAGATGCTTTAGCTACAATTAAATCTAAAGAAGAACTTATTGGAGAAATCATCGGATTACTTCAATCTCCTGCACAAAGAATTATTTCTGCTCTTCAAAACCAGTTCGCTGGAGAAGAAACAGAAGCATAATAAAATGGAGTTAACGCTCCGTTTTATATAAAATTGCGCACAATAAATAAATTATAATTTCACAAATCATTTTAAAAGATAGAAAAAATGGCAGATTTGAAACAATTCGCAGAACAATTAGTTAACTTAACAGTTAAAGAAGTTAACGAATTAGCAACAATATTAAAAGATGAGTATGGTATCGAGCCTGCAGCTGCTGCTGTAGTTGTAGCTGGTGGTGCTGATGGTGGTGCAGCTGTTGAAGAGCAAACTGAATTCACTGTAGTATTAAAAGAGGCTGGAGCTTCTAAATTAGCTGTAGTTAAATTAGTAAAAGAATTAACTGGTTTAGGTCTTAAAGAAGCTAAAGATGTAGTTGACGGTGCTCCTTCTAACGTTAAAGAAGGTGTTTCTAAAGAAGAGGCTGAAGGTCTTAAAAAATCTTTAGAAGAAGCTGGAGCTGTAGTTGAGCTTAAATAAGTTTAAACAGTTTTAAAAACTAGGTTTAGGTCTTGAGTTAATCACTCAATGCCTAAACCATTTTTCGTATAATGAAATAGTTCAAATTTTATTATAGATATTAGTTTAAAATACGAAAAAGTTTTTGATCAATACGAAGAAAGAAAATAGACTGATACTTTGTTTATTTTTAAAGATGTGTTGGTTTTAAAAAAAGAAAGTATCCATTAAACAATGTGTTTTACACAAAAAATTACTTTTTTTTAATCAAAATTTTGTCCATTGATGATAACAAATCAGACTGAAAGATTGAATTTTGCCTCTACAAAGAACATACCTCAGTATCCAGATTTCTTGGATGTTCAGGTTAAGTCTTTCCAAGATTTTTTTCAATTAGAAACGAAATCAGACGAAAGAGGCAATGAAGGGTTATACAACACCTTCATGGAAAACTTCCCAATTACAGATACAAGAAATAACTTTGTATTGGAATTCCTGGATTATTTTGTTGATCCGCCACGTTATACAATTCAAGAATGTATAGAAAGAGGTTTAACGCATAGTGTACCTTTAAAAGCAAGGTTAAAACTATACTGTACTGACCCAGAACACGAGGATTTTGAAACAATTGTTCAAGACGTATATCTTGGTACAATTCCTTACATGACTCCAAGTGGAACTTTTGTTATTAACGGTGCTGAGCGTGTAGTTGTATCACAACTTCACCGTTCTCCAGGTGTTTTCTTCGGACAATCATTCCACGCTAATGGAACAAAATTATATTCTGCCAGAGTAATTCCTTTTAAAGGATCTTGGATAGAATTCTCTACTGATATCAACAGCGTAATGTACGCGTATATCGATAGAAAGAAAAAATTACCTGTAACTACTTTATTCCGTGCTATTGGTTTTGAAAGAGATAAGGATATCCTTGAAATCTTCGATCTTGCTGAAGAAATTAAAGTGTCTAAAACAGGACTTAAAAAATACATCGGTAGAAAACTTGCTGCACGTGTTTTGAATACATGGCATGAGGATTTCGTAGATGAGGATACTGGTGAGGTAGTTTCTATCGAACGTAACGAGATCATCCTTGATCGTGATACTATTATCGACAAAGATAATGTTGAAGAGATTATCGAGTCTAACGTAAAATCTATTTTGTTACACAAAGAGGATGCTAATCAAGCGGATTACGCTATCATCCACAATACGTTACAAAAAGATCCAACAAACTCTGAAAAAGAAGCTGTTGAGCATATCTACAGACAATTGCGTAACGCAGAACCGCCTGATGAAGAAACTGCTCGTGGTATTATAGATAAATTATTCTTCTCTGACCAACGTTACAACTTAGGTGAAGTAGGTCGTTACAGAATGAACAAAAAATTAAGTCTTGATATCCCAATGGACAAACAAGTTTTGACCAAAGAAGATATCATTACTATCGTGAAGTATTTAATTGAGTTGATTAATGCGAAAGCAGATATCGATGATATTGACCACTTATCAAACCGTCGTGTAAGAACAGTTGGTGAACAATTGTCTCAACAATTCGGTGTTGGTTTAGCACGTATGGCTAGAACTATTCGTGAGAGAATGAACGTTAGAGATAACGAGGTGTTTACACCAATTGATTTGATTAATGCTAAAACATTATCATCAGTTATCAACTCTTTCTTTGGTACTAACCAGTTATCTCAATTTATGGATCAAACGAATCCATTAGCTGAGATTACACACAAAAGAAGATTATCTGCACTTGGACCAGGTGGACTTTCGAGAGAGAGAGCTGGATTTGAGGTTCGTGACGTTCACTATACGCACTACGGACGTTTATGTCCTATTGAAACACCAGAGGGACCAAACATTGGTTTGATTTCTTCTCTTGGAGTTTATGCTAAAGTAAACGGAATGGGATTCATTGAAACTCCTTACCGTAAAGTAACTAATGGAGTAGTTGATTTAGTTTCTGAACCAACTTACTTAAGTGCTGAAGAAGAAGAAGGGATGTTAATTGCGCAAGCAAACATCGAGATGGAAGATTCTGGAAAAATTACTGCTGAAAACGTAATTGCTCGTGAAGAAGGAGATTTCCCAGTTGTTGATCCATCTAGCGTTCACTATACAGACGTTGCTCCTAATCAAATTGCTTCGATTTCGGCATCTTTGATTCCTTTCTTGGAGCATGATGATGCGAACCGTGCGTTGATGGGATCTAACATGATGCGTCAGGCCGTTCCATTGATTCGTCCTGAAGCTCCAATTGTAGGTACTGGTTTAGAGCGTCAAGTTGCTTCTGACTCTAGAGTATTAATCAATGCTGAAGGGCATGGTACTGTAGAATATGTTGATGCTAATATCATTACAATCAAATACGATCGTTCTGAAGAAGAAAGAATGGTAAGTTTTGATCCAGATGAAAAAACATATAACTTAATTAAATTCAGAAAAACGAACCAAGGAACAAGTATCAACTTGAAACCTATCGTAAGAAAAGGGGATAGAGTAGTTCCTGGACAAGTATTGTCAGAAGGTTATGCTACTGAAAATGGAGAACTAGCTTTAGGTAGAAACTTAAAAGTAGCGTTCATGCCATGGAAAGGGTATAACTTCGAGGATGCGATCGTAATTTCTGAGAAAGTAGTTCGTGATGACATTTTTACTTCTATTCACGTAGACGATTACTCATTAGAGGTAAGAGATACTAAATTAGGTAATGAAGAGCTAACGAACGATATTCCTAACGTTTCTGAAGAGGCTACTAAAGACTTAGATGAAAACGGTATGATTAGAATTGGTGCCGAGGTAAAACCTGGTGATATTCTTATCGGAAAAATTACACCTAAAGGAGAATCTGATCCAACTCCGGAAGAGAAATTGTTAAGAGCGATCTTCGGGGATAAAGCGGGTGATGTTAAGGATGCTTCATTGAAAGCTTCTCCATCTTTACATGGTGTAGTTTTAGACAAAAAATTATTTGCAAGAGCTGTAAAAGATAAACGTAAACGTACTCAAGATAAAGATGCTCTAGGAGCACTTGAAATGGAGTTCGAAGTTAAATTTACAGAGTTAAAAGATAGATTAATTGAGAAACTTTTCTTAATCGTAAACGGAAAAACATCGCAAGGTGTAATGAACGATTTGGGTGAAGAGGTTTTACCAAAAGGTAAAAAATATACTCAAAAAATGCTTTATGCTGTTGAAGATTTTGCTCACTTAAGCAAAGGTCAATGGGTAGCTGATGATGCAACTAATAAATTAGTTAATGATTTGATTCATAACTATAAAATTAAGTTGAACGATTTACAAGGAGCATTAAGAAGAGAGAAATTCACGATTACTGTTGGAGATGAATTACCATCAGGAATCTTGAAATTAGCTAAAGTTTACATTGCTAAGAAACGTAAGTTGAAAGTAGGGGATAAGATGGCGGGACGTCACGGTAACAAAGGTATCGTTGCTCGTATCGTTCGTCACGAAGATATGCCTTTCTTAGAAGATGGAACACCAGTTGATATCGTGTTGAACCCACTTGGGGTACCATCACGTATGAACATTGGTCAGATTTACGAAACGGTTCTTGGATGGGCTGGACAAAAATTAAGTAGAAAATATGCTACTCCAATTTTTGACGGTGCTACTTTAGATCAAATTAATGCTTTAACAGATGAGGCAGGAATTCCAAGATTCGGTCATACGTATTTATATGACGGAGGTACTGGAGAGCGTTTCCACCAACCAGCAACAGTAGGGGTTATCTATATGTTGAAATTAGGACACATGGTTGATGATAAGATGCACGCACGTTCTATCGGTCCATACTCGTTGATTACACAACAACCACTTGGAGGTAAGGCTCAATTTGGAGGTCAACGTTTTGGAGAGATGGAGGTTTGGGCACTTGAGGCTTATGGTGCTTCTAGTACACTTAGAGAAATCTTAACAGTTAAGTCGGATGACGTAATTGGTAGAGCTAAAACTTACGAAGCTATCGTAAAAGGTGAAACAATGCCAGAACCTGGATTACCAGAATCATTCAATGTATTGATGCATGAATTGAAAGGTCTTGGACTTGATATTCGTTTAGAAGAATAGTATATAGTATTCAGTGTTCAGTATTTTAGTAATCAGTGATAAACTGCAAACTAAAAACTGAATACTGAACACTTTTTTTAAATTAGTTTTCAAGATTTATACCCGTAAACCGTTCCGATTTTTTATTGAAACTAAGAAGTTTTAATAACTAGCACTTTAATAAAGAATTAAAGTTTAGAGAAGTAATTCGTGGTAGTGTTGTAATTGTTAGTTAAAAACAACAAGCTTTCAGTTGCAACAAGAATTAATTTTTAATTGCAAATAAATCAATAGTAAAAACTATGATGAACAATAGAAACAATAAAGAGAAAAACCAAGTAAAAAGGTTTGACAAAATTTCGATAGGATTAGCTTCTCCTGAATCTATCTTGAAAGAATCAAGAGGTGAGGTTTTGAAGCCAGAAACTATCAATTATAGAACGCACAAACCGGAACGTGACGGTCTTTTCTGCGAAAGAATTTTCGGTCCAGTAAAAGATTTTGAATGTGCTTGTGGTAAATACAAAAGAATCCGTTATAAAGGAATCATTTGTGACCGTTGTGGAGTTGAAGTTACAGAGAAAAAAGTGCGTAGAGATAGAGTTGGACACATCAACTTGGTAGTGCCAATTGCTCACATTTGGTATTTCCGTTCTCTTCCAAATAAAATTGGATACATTTTAGGTCTTCCGTCTAAGAAATTAGATATGATTATCTATTATGAAAGATACGTAGTAATTCAACCAGGTATCGCTAAAAATGCTGATGGTGAATCATTACAAAGATTAGATTTCTTAACTGAAGAAGAGTACTTAAATATTTTAGATACACTTCCTCAGGATAATCAATATTTAGATGATTTTGATCCTAATAAATTTGTTGCCAAAATGGGGGCAGAGTGTATTATGGACTTGTTAGCTCGTATTGACTTAGATGCATTGTCATATGAATTAAGACACAGTGCTAACAACGAAACATCTAAACAACGTAAAACAGAAGCGTTAAAAAGATTACAAGTTGTTGAATCTTTCCGTGAGTCTAACGAAAACCGCGAAAACCGTCCTGAATGGATGATCATGAAAGTGGTTCCAGTTATTCCACCAGAATTGCGTCCGTTAGTTCCACTTGATGGAGGTCGTTTTGCAACTTCAGATTTAAATGACTTATACCGTCGTGTAATTATACGTAACAACCGTTTGAAAAGATTAATGGAGATTAAAGCTCCTGAAGTAATCTTGAGAAACGAAAAACGTATGTTACAAGAATCTGTAGATTCATTATTTGACAACACACGTAAAGCTTCTGCTGTTAAAACAGAATCTAACAGACCATTAAAATCATTATCTGACTCATTAAAAGGTAAGCAAGGACGTTTCCGTCAAAACTTATTAGGTAAACGTGTGGATTATTCTGCTCGTTCGGTAATTGTTGTTGGACCGGAGTTAAAAATGTTCGAATGTGGTCTTCCAAAAGATATGGCTGCTGAATTGTACAAACCTTTTGTGATTCGTAAATTGATCGAAAGAGGTATTGTAAAAACAGTTAAATCAGCTAAGAAAATCATCGATAAAAAAGAGCCGGTAGTTTGGGATATTCTTGAAAATGTAATCAAAGGACACCCAGTATTACTGAACCGTGCTCCTACGTTGCACCGTTTGGGTATCCAAGCTTTCCAACCAAAATTAATTGAAGGAAAAGCGATTCAGTTACACCCATTAACGTGTACGGCTTTCAACGCGGATTTCGATGGTGACCAGATGGCAGTTCACTTGCCATTAGGACCTGAAGCAATCCTTGAAGCGCAATTATTGATGCTTGCTTCTCACAATATCTTGAACCCTGCTAATGGTGCTCCTATTACAGTACCTTCTCAGGACATGGTTTTGGGTCTTTATTATATGACCAAAGAGCGTTTATCAACTCCGGAAAAGAAAATTTTAGGAGAAGGATTAACTTTCTATTCTGCTGAAGAGGTTAACATCGCGTTAAACGAAGGAAGATTAGAATTGAATGCTCGTGTGAAAATTAGAGCAAAAGATTTAAATGAAAATGGAGAGTTAGTATATAAAATTATCCAAACAACTGCTGGACGTGTATTGTTTAATGAAGTAGTACCAGAAGCTGCAGGATATATCAATGATGTATTAACTAAGAAAAACTTAAGAGATATTATCGGTCACGTATTAAATTCAACAAGTGTACCTGAAACGGCTGCCTTCTTGGATAACATGAAAGATATGGGATATAAATTCGCATTCCGCGGAGGATTATCATTCTCATTAGGTGATATTAGAATTCCAGAGCAAAAAACACAATTGATCGCTGACGCAAGAGAGCAAGTAGAAGGAATTTCTATGAACTATAACATGGGTCTTATTACGAATAACGAACGTTATAATCAAGTAATTGACGTATGGACTTCTGCAAATGCTCAATTAACAGAGTTAGCTATGAAAAACATTAGAGAAGACCAGCAAGGATTCAACTCTGTGTATATGATGCTTGATTCTGGAGCTCGTGGATCTAAAGAGCAAATTCGTCAGTTAACTGGTATGCGTGGTTTGATGGCTAAGCCTAAAAAATCGACTGCTGGTGGTGGAGAAATTATTGAAAACCCGATTCTTTCTAACTTTAAGGAAGGTCTTTCGATCCTTGAGTACTTTATCTCTACTCACGGTGCTCGTAAAGGTCTTGCCGATACCGCTCTTAAAACAGCCGATGCTGGTTACTTAACAAGAAGATTACATGACGTTTCTCAAGACGTTATTGTTAATCTTGAGGATTGTGGAACCCTTAGAGGTGTTGAAGTTTCGGCATTGAAAAAGAATGAAGAAATTGTTGAGTCATTAGGAGAAAGAATTTTAGGACGTGTTGCGTTACAAGACGTAATTAATCCGTTAACTAATGAAGTATTAGTTGCTTCTGGTGAACAAATCACAGAATCGATCGTTAAAGCTATTGAAGCTTCTCCTTTAGAAAGTGTAGAAGTTCGTTCTCCATTAACTTGTGAGGCATTAAAAGGTATTTGTGCTAAATGTTACGGACGTAACTTAGCTACTGGAAAAATGACTCAAAGAGGTGAGGCTGTAGGTGTTATTGCTGCACAGTCAATTGGAGAGCCAGGTACACAGTTAACACTTCGTACGTTCCACGTTGGAGGGGTTGCAGGAGGTATCTCTGAAGAGTCTAGCATCATTGCTAAATTCCCAGGAAGGCTTGAAGTAGAAGACTTGAAAACAGTTAAAGGAGAAGATAACGAAGGAAACGAAGTGGATATCGTTATTTCACGTTCTACTGAATTGAAATTAGTTGATGAGAAAACTGGAATCGTATTAAATACACATAACATTCCTTATGGATCTAGTATCTACGTGAAAGACGGAGATTCTATTGGAAAAGGAGAGGTTATCTGTAAATGGGATCCATATAACGGGGTAATTGTTTCTGAATTTACAGGAAAAATTGCTTACGAAGATTTAGAGCAAGGACAAACGTTCATGGTTGAAATCGATGAGCAAACAGGATTCCAAGAAAAAGTAATTTCTGAGGCTAGAAATAAAAAATTAATACCAACTTTATTAGTATATGGTAAAGATGGTGAATTAATCCGTTCTTACAACTTACCAGTAGGTGCACACCTTATGGTAGAAGATGGTGAGAAAATTAAAGCAGGTAAAGTATTAGTAAAAATCCCTCGTCGTTCTTCTAAATCTGGAGATATCACGGGAGGATTACCAAGAATTACGGAGCTTTTAGAGGCTCGTAATCCTTCTAACCCAGCTGTAGTTTCTGAAATTGATGGAGTTGTTTCTTTTGGTAAAATTAAAAGAGGTAACCGTGAGATCATTATCGAATCTAAGTTTGGAGAAATTAAGAAATACTTGGTGAAATTATCTAGCCAAATTCTTGTTCAAGAAAATGACTTCGTAAGAGCTGGATCTCCATTATCTGATGGTGCTATTACACCAGATGATATCTTAAGAATTCAAGGGCCATCTGCTGTACAACAGTATTTGGTAAATGAAATTCAAGAGGTTTACCGTTTACAAGGGGTAAAAATTAACGATAAGCACTTTGAGGTTGTAATTCGTCAAATGATGCGTAAAGTTCAAGTTCAAGATCCAGGAGATACATTGTTCTTAGAAGATCAATTGATTCATACTAAAGACTTTATCGTAGAAAACGATAAGTTGTACGGAATGAAAGTGGTTGAAAACGCAGGTGACTCTACTAATTTAAAAGAAGGTCAAATCGTTACGCCACGTCAATTGAGAGATGAGAATTCTTTATTGAAACGTTCTGATAAAAACCTAGTTATTGCTCGTGATGTAGTTACTGCAACTGCAACTCCGGTATTACAAGGTATTACAAGAGCTTCACTTCAAACAAAATCGTTTATTTCTGCTGCTTCTTTCCAAGAAACAACAAAAGTATTAAACGAGGCTGCTGTTGCTGGTAAAGTGGATCTATTGGAAGGATTGAAAGAAAATGTTATCGTAGGACACAGAATCCCTGCAGGTACAGGTATGAGAGAGTATGATAACGCTATCGTAGGTTCTAAAGAAGATTACAACGATATGATGGCAAACAAAGAAGAATATATTTACTAGTAAATAATATACTTTAATATTAAAAATAGGAAGATTACCTCGTGTAGTCTTTCTATTTTTTTTATATTGTCACTTTAAAAATTGAAAAAGATGAAAGATCAACAAGAACAAATCAATATTGAATTAGACGAACAAACTGCGGAAGGAATTTATTCTAATTTAGCGATTATTAACCACTCAGCTTCTGAGTTTGTATTAGACTTTATAAGTATAATGCCCGGTGTTCCAAAGGCTAAAGTAAAATCGAGGATAGTCTTGACTCCACAACATGCAAAAAGATTATTGAAAGCAATTGGCGATAATATCCACCGTTATGAGTTGGCTCATGGAGAAATTAAAGATACCGAGCATACTCCAATACCATTAAATTTTGGGCCTGCCGGTCAAGCATAATTTTTAAAAGGTTTTCTATTTGAAAGCCTTTTTTTATGCTTTTTCCTATGTTTAATTTTGAATTTTTAGTAGCTAAACGAGTTTTAGAGTTGTTTGTCGGAAATTTTTTTTACTGCTTTTGTATTGCTATAGATTTGTTTCATAATTAAATACAAACAGTAGAAACAAAGGTCATGAATCACTTAAACACAAATAGTACAAAATCTAAATTGATGATGTCAATTTTGTTTTTTATGTTCTTTTTCGTGTTTTCATTTTCGGGCTATAGCCAATCACAACCTGCTAAGGCTATCGAAATTAAAGGAAATGAAACGGCTACTAATGTTAAATTAGAAAGTACTAGAGCTACCTCTAATATGGAATTTGCTCTTTGGTTTATGGGTACTAAACAAGATCCAAATTCAAATATATCTTCAGAAGGTGCTAATGCGAAAAAAGTAATTATTACTTCAGGAATCGCTCCAAATCGTGTTTTAATTAAAGCCTTTTTGAAAAAAGTAGTTAGCTACGAAAACGCATTATCATAATTTTAAAAATTAAAAATATAAAAAAAACGTCTCGAGAAATCGGGACGTTTTTTTGTGTTATGATAAATTTTATTGCTAATCTAATTCAGAAGTAAAGTACAACTTGACACTAGGGTATTTATTTTGTGTCATTTGAATGGTAAAATCTGAATCAGCAAGGAAAACCAATTGATCGTATTTGTCTTTTGCTAAGAATTTTTGTTTGATACGTTTAAATTCTTTGAATTCATCGTTTTTAGGATCATCAGGTTTTACCCAGCAAGCCTTGTGTACCGGGAAGTTTTCATAAGTGCATTTTGCTCCATATTCATGCTCTAAACGGTATTGGATAACCTCATATTGAAGTGCTCCAACGGTACCTATTACTTTACGATTGTTCATTTCTAAAGTAAATAACTGCGCTACACCCTCGTCCATTAACTGGTCAACCCCTTTGTCCAATTGTTTTGCTTTCATTGGGTCAGCATTATTAATGTATCTAAAGTGTTCAGGAGAGAAACTTGGAATTCCTTTAAAATTCATAATTTCTCCTTCGGTTAAAGTATCGCCAATTTTGAAATTTCCTGTGTCGTGAAGTCCTACAATATCGCCTGGATATGAAATATCTACAATCTCTTTTTTCTCTGCAAAAAAGGCATTCGGACTAGAGAATTTTAGGTTTTTCTTTTGGCGAACATGGTAGTAAGGTTTGTTTCTTTCAAAAGTTCCAGAAACAATCTTGATGAAGGCCAAACGGTCACGGTGTTTAGGATCCATATTGGCATGGATTTTAAATACAAAACCAGATAATTTTTCTTCTTCTGGTTTCACGGGGCGCGTATCAGAATCTTTTACTCTTGGAGAAGGAGCGATAGTAATGAAACAATCTAATAATTCCCTAACTCCAAAATTATTTAATGCTGAACCGAAGAATACAGGCTGTAATTTTCCTTCTAAATAATCTTCACGGTTGAATTTTGGATATACTTCATCAATTAATTCTAATTCTTCGCGAAGTCTTTCAGCCGGTTTTTGGCCAATTATTTTTTCTAATTCAGGGTTTTGAACATCTTCAAAAGCAATCGTTTCTTCAATGTTTTTACGGCTATCACCACTAAAAAGGTTGATGTTTTGTTCCCAAAGGTTGTAGATTCCTTGAAAATCATACCCCATACCAATAGGGAAACTTAAAGGTGTCACTTTTAATCCTAATTTTTGTTCCACTTCGTCCATGAGGTCGAATGCATCATTTCCTTCACGGTCCAATTTGTTAATGAAAACAATGATTGGAATTTTACGCATTCTACATACGGCAACCAACTTTTCAGTTTGTTCCTCAACCCCTTTAGCAACGTCAATTACCACAATAACACTGTCAACTGCAGTAAGCGTTCTAAAAGTGTCTTCGGCAAAATCTTTGTGCCCTGGTGTATCCAGAATATTAATTTTTTTGTCCTTATAGTTAAATGCCAAAACAGAAGTAGAAACCGAAATCCCTCTTTGGCGTTCAATTTCCATAAAGTCACTTGTTGCCCCTTTTTTTATTTTGTTGCTTTTTACAGCGCCAGCTTCTTGGATAGCACCTCCAAAAAGCAGTAATTTTTCTGTTAAGGTTGTTTTTCCAGCATCAGGATGCGAGATGATTCCGAATGTTCTTCTTTTTTGTATTTCTTCTAAAAAACTCATAGCTAATTCTAAATGGTTTGCAAAAGTACTATTTATAAATGCGATTTGAAAATAAATACGTTTTCAAGTTTTTACTTTCAATCGGTAGTCTAGTTTCTTTTGATATTTAGCATGATTTGAAAGACAATTAGTTTTTTATTAAATAGGTTTTCTTTTCGAAGATAATTTTTTGTTAATACTCAAAGCTAAACTTGTATAATGTAATTGAATTGTTATTTTTGTTCGCTTTTACTATGACAAAACACAAAGATTTTGGTTTTAAGTTATTATCTTGCCAATCTAAAGTTTAGGCAAAATACATTTGCCTTTTGTTGAAACATAAAACAATACATTTATAAAGAAAATAAGAATGAAATCCATAACTATGAAGAATACATTACTGTTTTTTATTGCGTTACTTTTAAATACTGCAATGAATGCGCAAGAAATAATAAAAGACAGTGTAGTTGTTGATAAGCAACAAAAACCATCAGGTCAAAGACAAAAAATCGATGGAATTATTGCAACTGTTGGGGATTATATTGTTTTGGATTCAGATATTGATAAGGCCTTTTTAGAAATTACAAGTCAGGGAGGTTCTGTTAAAGATATTACCAGATGCCAAATGTTAGGGAAACTTTTGGAAGATAAATTATATGCACATCAGGCTGTTCAGGATAGTGTTAAAGTAACAGACGCAGAAATTAAATCGTTGATGGACGAGAGACTTGGTTTTATGCTACAGCAACTTGGTTCGATGGAAAAAGTAGTCAAATATTATAAAAAAGATACTGAAGAAGAATTTAGAACCTATTTTTTTGATATTTTGAAGGAGAACAAGTTAAGTTCTGAAATGCAAAAAAAGATTGTTGACGAGGTTCAAATTACTCCGGAAGAGGTTCGTCATTTCTTTAAAAAACTAGGAAAAGATGAATTGCCAGTTTTTGGAGCCGAAATGGAAGTTGCGCAAATTGTGGTAGAACCTAAAATTACCCAAGCAGAAAAACAAAAGGTTATTGATCGATTGAATGGTTTTAAAAAAGACATTCAGGAAGGTTCTAGTTTTGCTACAAAAGCAGTTTTGTATTCCCAAGATCCAGGATCGAGATCAAGTGGTGGTTTTTATAAAATGACCAGAAAAACGCCATTTGTCAAAGAGTTTAAAGATGTGGCTTTTAGTTTGCAAGAAGGTGAGATTTCTGAGCCATTCGAAACCGAATATGGATACCATATCATTTATTTGGAGAAGATTAAAGGTCAGGAACTAGAGCTGCGTCATATTTTATTGACTCCTGCAATTAGTAAGGAATCCATGGACGAAGCCAAAGAGAAAATAGAATTGATAAGAAAGCGTATTATGGATAAAGAGATTTCTTTTGCAGATGCAGCTAGAACAATGTCTGATCAAAAAGAAACTCGTGCTAATGGTGGAATTTTAATAAATCCAAATACTCAAGATACCCGTTTTGAATTAACTAAAATGGACGCTTCATTGTATTCACAAGTTTCAAATTTAAAAGACAATGAAATTTCGATGCCTATTGTCGATGAAACCCAATCAGGTAAAAAGTTTTATAAGATAATAACCGTTACGAATAGAATTAATGAACATACTGCTGATTATGCACAGGATTATGTGAAAATTAAAGAGTTGGCTTTGAAAGAAAAACAAATTAAAGCTATCGGGAAATGGTTTGATGAGAAAATTAAAGAAACCTATATTAAAATTATTGGCGAATACAGAGATTGTAGCTTTACTAATAATTGGTTAAAAAAATAATTTGTTCAAAATAAATAAAAAGAGTTAGCTTTATGAATTCATAAAGTTGACTCTTTTTTAATTTAAAATAGTTTTAAAATGTCGGATGTTGCAGCAATACAAAATTTAGTACAAAAACGCATAGAATTAAAAAATGAAATTGCAAAAAAGATAGTTGGTCAGGAAGATGTTATCAATCAGTTATTGTTATGCATTTTTTCAGGGGGGCACGCTTTGTTAGTTGGGGTTCCAGGATTAGCCAAAACATTAATGGTAAATGCTATTTCAGAAGCATTAGGGCTACAGTTTAAAAGAATTCAGTTTACACCTGATTTGATGCCTTCGGATATTTTAGGAAGTGAAATTTTAGATGAAAATCGTCAGTTTAAGTTTGTAAAAGGGCCTGTTTTTTCTAATATTATTTTAGCTGATGAAATTAACAGAACCCCGCCGAAAACACAGGCAGCTTTGTTAGAAGCCATGCAGGAACGTTCAGTAACTATTGCAGGTGTGAATCATAAATTGGACTTGCCTTATTTTGTTTTAGCTACGCAAAATCCAATCGAGCAGGAGGGGACTTATCCTTTACCTGAGGCACAATTAGACCGTTTTATGTTTGCGGTTAAATTGGCTTATCCAACTTTTGAAGAAGAAGTTCAGGTGGTTAAAAGAACAACTTCGGATGTGAGTCAAACTATTAACCCATTGTTTACAGCACAAGAAATTATCGATTTTCAACATTTGATTCGAAGAATTCCTGTTGCAGATAATGTTGTAGAATATGCAGTGCGATTAGTAGGTAAAACACGACCAGATAGTTATTTGGCAACGGATTATGTGAAAAATTACTTGGATTGGGGAGCTGGTCCTCGTGCTTCTCAAAACTTGATTTTGGCAGCTAAAGCGCATGCAGCATTTAATGGAAAATTTTCACCGGATATTGAAGATGTTGCAGCGGTTGCTACTTCGATTTTAAGACATCGAATTATTAAAAATTACAAAGCTGATGCCGAAGGAATTACAGAAGAAATGATTATACAAAAGCTTCTTTAGTGCTTTAAAATTGGTCGAATAAGGGAGATTAAGGCCTTTCTATGTAACAACAAGTTTTAAGTTTGTTAGAAATTATTTAGCCTATTTATTGATTGTTTATAAAATAAGTCAAAAAATGCTTTTTTTCTTTATTTAACGGCCTTTGAAGGCAGATTATTTAATAATGTGTTTTTCGTCTAGTTGAGGCTATTAAATTTTTTTTTAATATCGTCTTAAATAACTAAATTTGCATTCCGTTTATAAAAAAAACACCTAAAATTATGGCATTTAGGTTTTATAATTTAAGAAATTTGCCATTAACATTGAAAATAATTCAATTATGAACATTTATAGCGATTACATCAAGGAGATCGAAGAAAGAAAAATTCAGGGACTTCACCCAAAGCCAATTGATGATGCTCAATTGTTAAGCGAAATCATTGCGCAAATTAAAGATTTAGATAACGAAAACAGAGAAGATTCTCTTCAATTTTTTATTTACAACACTTTGCCGGGTACAACAAGTGCAGCTGGTGAAAAGGCTAAGTTTTTAAAAGAGATTATTTTAGGTGAATCTGTAGTGAAAGAAATCACTCCAACATTTGCATTTGAGTTGTTATCTCACATGAAGGGTGGGGCTTCAATCAAAGTTTTACTTGATTTAGCCTTGGGTAATGATGCCGCTATCGCTCAACAAGCCGCAGATGTTCTTAAAACGCAAGTGTATCTTTATGATGCAGATACTAGCCGTTTAAAAGAAGCTTTTGAAAATGGTAATGCTATCGCAAAAGAAATTATCGAAAGTTATGCTAAAGCTGAGTTCTTTACTAAACTTCCAGATGTTGCAGAAGAAATTAAAGTGGTTACTTTTATCGCAGGTGAAGGAGATATCTCAACGGATTTACTTTCTCCAGGAAACCAAGCACACTCTCGTTCTGACCGTGAATTACACGGAAAATGTATGATTAGTGCTAAAGCTCAAGAAGAAATCAAAGCTTTACAAGCCCAGCATCCTGATAAATCAGTAATGTTAATTGCTGAAAAAGGAACAATGGGAGTTGGTTCTTCTCGTATGTCAGGTGTAAATAACGTTGCTCTTTGGACAGGTAAACAAGCTAGTCCTTATATTCCATTCGTTAACTTTGCTCCAATTGTAGGAGGTACTAATGGTATTTCTCCAATTTTCTTAACTACGGTTGATGTAACTGGAGGTATTGGAATTGACCTTAAAAACTGGGTTAAAAAAACAGATGCTAACGGTGAAATTGTACGTGATGCTAATGGAGAGCCAGTATTAGAGCAAAAATATTCTGTTGCTACAGGTACTGTTTTAACAATCAATACAAAAACTAAAAAATTATATAATGGAGACCAAGAGTTGATTGATATTTCAAGATCATTCACTCCTCAAAAAATGGAATTCATTAAAGCGGGTGGATCTTACGCGATTGTATTTGGTAAAAAATTACAAACATTCGCTGCTAAAACATTAGGAGTTGAAGCTCTTGCTGTATTTGCTCCATCAAAAGAAATTTCACATGAAGGACAAGGTCTTACTGCTGTTGAGAAAATCTTCAACAGAAATGCGGTAGGAACAACTCCGGGAAAAGTATTGCATGCTGGTTCTGACGTTCGTGTAGAAGTAAACATAGTTGGTTCTCAAGATACAACAGGTTTGATGACTGCTCAAGAGCTAGAATCTATGGCTGCTACAGTAATTTCTCCAATCGTTGATGGTGCTTACCAATCAGGATGTCACACTGCTTCAGTTTGGGATAAAAAAGCACAAGCTAACATTCCTAAATTGATGAAATTTATGAATGATTTCGGTTTGATTACTGCTCGTGACCCTAAAGGAGTGTATCATGCAATGACTGACGTTATTCACAAAGTACTTAATGATATTACTATTGATGAGTGGGCGATAATCATTGGTGGAGACTCTCACACTCGTATGTCAAAAGGGGTTGCTTTTGGTGCTGACTCAGGAACTGTTGCTTTAGCTTTAGCTACTGGTGAGGCTTCTATGCCAATTCCAGAGTCTGTAAAAGTAACTTTCAAAGGAGAAATGAAATCATACATGGATTTCCGTGATGTGGTTCACGCTACACAAGCGCAAATGTTGAAGCAATTTGGTGGAGAGAATGTATTCCAAGGTAGAATTATCGAGGTTCACATAGGAACACTTACTGCTGACCAAGCGTTTACATTCACAGATTGGACTGCTGAAATGAAAGCTAAAGCTTCTATCTGTATTTCTGAAGATGAGACATTAATCGAATCGTTAGAAATTGCTAAAGGTAGAATCCAAATCATGATTGATAAAGGTATGGATAATGCTAAGCAAGTATTGAAAGGTTTAATTGCTAAAGCTGATAAGAGAATTGCAGAGATTAGATCTGGTGAAAAACCAGCTTTAACTCCAGATGCAAATGCTAAATATTATGCAGAAGTGGTAGTTGATCTTGATGTTATCGCTGAGCCAATGATTGCTGATCCAGATGTAAATAATGCTGACGTTTCTAAACGTTATACGCACGATACAATCAGACCTCTTTCTTACTATGGTGGTGAGAAAAAAGTAGATCTTGGATTTATTGGTTCTTGTATGGTTCACAAAGGTGATATGAAAATCCTAGCTCAAATGCTAAAAAATATCGAAGCTCAAAATGGTAAAGTAGAATTCCAAGCACCTCTTGTAGTGGCTCCTCCTACTTATAACATTGTTGATGAATTGAAAGCCGAAGGTGACTGGGAAGTATTGCAAAAATATTCAGGTTTTGAATTTGATGATAATGCACCAAAAGGAGCTGCTCGTACTGAATATGAAAAAATGTTATACTTAGAGCGTCCAGGTTGTAACCTTTGTATGGGTAACCAAGAGAAAGCTTCTAAGGGAGATACTGTTATGGCAACATCAACTCGTTTATTCCAAGGAAGGGTAGTTGAGGATTCAGCGGAGAAAAAAGGAGAATCATTACTTTCTTCAACTCCAGTTGTAGTGTTATCAACCATTTTAGGTAGAACGCCAAATATTGAAGAATATACAGCCGCTGTTGAAGGTATTAACTTAACTAAGTTTGCTCCTTCTCACAAATTACTAGTGAAATAATCATAAGATTAGTTAAATAAATTAAAAGCCTAAGTTAATTGACTTAGGCTTTTTTTATTGCTTCACTATTTTTTTGTAACTTGTGGTGTAATACAATTTTAAATATAGAACGTATGGCTTTTGATATTGAAATGATTAAAAAAGTGTACGCAAACATGGCTTCTCGTGTTGATGCAGCACGAGACATTGTTGGTCGTCCACTTACCTTAACAGAGAAAATTTTGTATAGTCACCTTTGTGACGGAGTTCCTAAAGAAGCTTATAAACGTGGAGTTGATTATGTTGATTTTGCTCCTGATAGAGTGGCATGTCAAGATGCAACAGCGCAAATGGCCTTGTTGCAATTTATGCACGCAGGAAAGAAAACCGTGGCTGTGCCAACCACAGTGCATTGTGATCACTTAATCTTAGCTAAAAATGGTGCTAAATCTGATTTAGAGATGGCCAATAAACAATCGAAGGAAGTATTTGATTTCTTGTCATCGGTTTCTAATAAATATGGGATAGGTTTCTGGAAACCGGGTTCAGGGATTATTCATCAGATTGTTTTGGAAAATTATGCTTTTCCAGGAGGGATGATGATTGGAACTGATTCTCATACAGTAAATGCTGGTGGATTAGGGATGCTTGCTATTGGTGTTGGTGGAGCTGATGCAGTGGACGTAATGTCAGGAATGTCATGGGAATTGAAATTTCC
Source organism: Flavobacterium sp. UBA6721 (assembly GCA_002454195.1). Lineage (GTDB taxonomy): Bacteria > Bacteroidota > Bacteroidia > Flavobacteriales > Flavobacteriaceae > Flavobacterium > Flavobacterium nitratireducens. Next base: position 49,990 of record DKIJ01000018.1, on the reverse strand, counting down.
TAAATTAATCGGAGTAAAATTAACTGGGAAATTGTCTGGTTGGACAGCGCCTAAAGATGTGATTTTAAAAGTAGCAGATATTCTTACTGTTAAAGGAGGAACTGGAGCGGTAGTGGAATATTTTGGAGAAGGAGCAACTAATATGTCTTGTACAGGTAAGGGAACTATATGTAATATGGGTGCTGAAATTGGCGCGACAACATCAACTTTTGGGTATGATGATTCAATGAGAAGGTATTTATCGGCTACAGGTCGTCAAGATGTGGTGGATGCAGCAGATACGGTAGCATCTTATTTAACAGGAGATCCAGAGGTGTATGAAAACCCTTCTGACTATTTTGATCAGTTAATCGAAATTAATTTATCAGAGTTAGAACCTCACATAAATGGTCCTTTTACGCCAGATAGAGGTACTCCAGTTTCAAAAATGAAAGAAGAGGCAAAAGCAAATGGTTGGCCAATAAAAGTGGAATGGGGATTAATTGGTTCCTGTACCAATTCCTCTTATGAGGATATGTCTCGTGCAGCCTCGATTGTTAGGCAGGCTGTGGAACATGGAATTACTCCCAAAGCGGAGTTTGGTATTAATCCAGGTTCGGAACAAATTCGATATACAATTGAAAGAGATGGTATTATTGCCGATTTTGAGAAAATGGGAACTAAAGTATTTACAAATGCTTGCGGGCCTTGTATAGGGCAATGGGATAGAGCAGGAGCCGATAAAGGTGAGAAGAATACAATAGTGCACTCTTTTAATCGTAATTTTTCTAAAAGAGCCGACGGTAATCCTAATACACATGCCTTTGTAACTTCACCTGAAATGGTGGCTGCACTAGCAATTTCAGGTAGATTGGATTTTAATCCAATAACAGATACGTTGTTGAATGACAATGGAGAAGAAGTCAGATTGATAGCACCAACAGGGGATGAATTGCCTAATCGAGGTTTTGACGTTGAAGATGCTGGTTTTCAACCTCCTGCTGAAGATGGTTCATCTGTTCAAATTGTAGTAGATCCATCATCTGATCGATTGCAATTATTAGCTCCTTTTGAACCTTGGGATAAAAAGAATATTACAGGAGCTAAATTATTGATTAAGGCTTATGGAAAATGTACTACCGATCATATTTCGATGGCGGGACCTTGGTTGCGTTTTCGTGGTCACTTGGATAATATTTCCAATAATATGTTGATTGGAGCTGTAAATGCTTTTAATCAAAAGACCAATTCAGTGAAAAATCAATTGACAGGAGAATATGATGCAGTTCCTGCAGTAGCTAGAGCATACAAAGCAGCGGCAGTTCCTTCGATTGTTGTTGGTGATCAAAACTATGGCGAAGGTTCTTCGCGTGAACATGCGGCTATGGAACCTCGTTTCTTAGGTGTGAAAGCAGTATTGGTGAAATCATTTGCTCGTATTCATGAAACGAATCTCAAGAAACAAGGAATGCTGGCGCTTACATTTGCTAATGAAGCCGATTATGATAAAATTCAGGAAGATGACACAATTAACTTCCTTGATTTAGTGGATTTTGCTCCAGGGAAACCAATTACATTAGAGTTTGTACATGCAGATGGATCAAAAGATATAATTTTAGCAAATCATACATATAATGAAAGTCAGATTGGTTGGTTTGTTGCGGGTTCTGCATTAAATTTAATTGCCGCCGAAGCATAGTTTATCTTTTAGCTTAAAAAATTGCGTTCTGTTTAAACAGAGCGCTTTTTTTTTGTATTTCTGCAAAAAATGAACTTAAAGTGTTGAGAAAGTTGGTTTTATTGTATTAAAATGTTAAATTTGCTTTCGTCTACTTTTCGTGCTAGAAAATAGGACTGTTTTGTTTTTATTCTTCAAGGTCTTGATTAATAGAGTACTGTGTTAATTTAAAAAAGTTTTATGAGGTTTAAGTTTTGGATTGTGTTATTGGTTCTATTTAGTACGTTTAATGTTTTTTCTCAGGAAAAATTCATTCAACATATAGTTGCTAAAGGAGAGAATATATCCAAAATAGCAGAACATTATAAAATAAAAGCAACAGCCATTTATGAACTAAATCCAGATGCAAAAAAGGGAATTAAATTCAAAGATGTACTGTTGATACCAGTTTCGACTACTTCTCAAAAAAATCAAAAAAACATTTCAAAAACCAATGAGTCTGTTGTTGCAGAGGCTAAACAAGGACAGCATCAAGTGCTAGCCAAAGAAACCGTTTATGGAATAGCAAAACAATATGGAGTAAAAGTTGCCGATTTGTATACTATAAATCCATCTTTAGAAAATAAAGCTTTAAAGGTAGGCGATGTTATTAATGTTCCAATACTAGAAACCAAAACAGAAGTTTTGGAAAAGCCTAAAAATGAAATCGTAAAGTCAGCCGTAGATGTCGCAGATAAACCAGAAGTTAAGTTAGAAGCTAATTTGGATTCTAAGAATATTACGTCTGAAGTTACCGCTGATAGAAAAGATATTCAGAAATTAGAACAAATAAGTTCCAATGGAAATATAGTTAGAGAAGTTTTAGCCAAAGAAACATTGTATGGAATAGCAAAGCAATATGGTGTTACTGTTGCTGATATTGAAAAAGCCAATCCTATACTAGCCGTTCAAGCTTTACGTGTTGGACAGAGTATCGTTATACCTACAGCCAAAGCAGCTCTTACTCAAGAATCACAAATTGAGGCTAATACACACATCAAAAAAGACGAATTGCCACAATCAAATGTAAAGGGTGCTACTGTAGTTGAGTCAAAAATTAATGTTCCAGATAACACTACCGAAACAGATTCTGAAGTAGAAGTTGTTCATGAGGTTCTAGCTAAAGAAACTAAATATGGTATTGCCAAAGCCTTTGGTTTGACGGTGAAAGAATTAGAAAAACAAAACCCTAAGATTGTTAATAGGTTATTGGTCGGAGAGAAGTTAACGATTCGTACCGCCAAATCGAATGTTAAAACACCTGCTAAATTTGATTTTAAAGACGATACATTCGAAGGAGACGAAGGTTTGAGTTTTAATATGAAATCTTATAATGGGGGTGATTTAATTGATCAATTGATCTGTACAGCCTCTGAGAATATTGGTGTTCGTTATAGACCTGGTGGAACTTCAAAAGACGGTTTTGATTGTTCTGGTTTGATGTATTCAACCTTTGGTTTGTTTGATATTCAATTGCCAAGATCTTCTTTTGAACAAGCACAGTATGGTACAAAAATAAATACAGAAGATGTAAAAAAAGGAGATTTAATTTTCTTTAGGACGAATGGCAGGAGACAAATTAACCATGTAGGAATGGTGGTTGAGGTTGCAGATGATGGGGAAATTAAATTTATTCATGCTTCTACTAGTAGTGGGGTTATTATTTCTTCTCTAAAAGAGGAATATTACAGTAAGAGAGTTACTCAAATTAATCGAGTACTATAAGTAGTATTCGATTTTGAAAAAAATAGTATAATTGGCGCTTTTCATTAAGCGTTTTTTTTTGTTCCAAATTTCGGCTGATAAAAAATATATTGGAATTAAAAGGGATATCTTGCTGTTTAGCGAAACGATTTTATTCTTATCCGAAGTTAATAGAAACAGTCTTTTTTTTAAAAAATCTTTTGTAGTAGTTGATTTTTTATTGTTAAAAGGTTTCTAATCATTAGGTTGTTTGATATTGAATATATAAAAAAAACCAGTGAATAAATCCACTGGTTTAAATAATTAAATGTTGTTTTAATTTTTAATTTGGTTGATTTATTTAAATAATAAATCGAATAATTTCTCCATTTTTGCTAAGCATTTCAATTCTAACGCTTTGATTTTCATTTTTGTTGTTTAAAAGTTTTGAAGCACTTTCAATATCTTTAATTTTTACATTGTCAATACTTAAGATGATATTTCCTAAAAATTCATCTGCATATTGATTTAAGTTTTCATTGTTTATGGATTTAATTTTTACACCATAATCAACGCGGAATTTCTTTTTGTCTTCAGAAGACATATTTTCTAATTCGATTCCTTTGAATTCAGCACTGAAAAATTCGTTTTTGCTTAATGTCACAGGAACTGTTTTTGTTGCATTATCTCTTATAATGACCACATTTACTTTGTCATTTGGACGTTTGGTATTAATGTAACCTGAAAGATCGGCAAATGAAGTGATGTTTTGATTGTCAATTTTTACGATAACATCGCCTTTTTTCAAGCCAGCCTTATCAGCACCAGTATTTTTTCTAACATTATTGATATAGAAACCTTCTGTTTGTTTTACACCAAATTCTTTAGAAACTTTAGAATTTAATTCGCCTCCTTCTACTCCTAAAATTCCACGTTGTACATTTCCATATTCCATGATGTCCTCAATTATTTTGCGTGCAATATTTGAAGGAACCGCAAAAGAATAACCTACATAAGAACCCGTCATCGAACTAATCATAGTGTTGATTCCAATTAAATCGCCACGTGTGTTCACTAGGGCACCACCACTATTTCCTGGGTTTACAGCAGCATCGGTTTGTATGAACGATTGAATACCGTCATTACTTAAATTTCTGGCTTTAGCCGAAACAATACCAGCGGTTACCGTAGATGTAAGGTTGTATGGATTTCCTACCGCTAATACCCATTCACCTACTTTTACATCGTCTGAATTGGCAAAAGGCGTATAAGGTAATTTTTCATCGGCATCAATTTTTAAAAGAGCTATGTCCATTTTAGAATCGGTACCAACAAGTTTCGCTTTATATGATTTTTTATTGTTCAGCGTAATTTCGATTTCTGAAGCGTCTTTAATTACGTGATTGTTGGTCACAATGTAACCATCTTCAGAAATGATAACTCCTGAACCTGTACCCACTTGTTCTTGAGATTGTCCTCCTCTGTAACCAAAGAAAAATTCCAACATAGGGTCGTTGATTTTTTGACGAGAAACATTTTTAACGTGTACGACTGTGTGAATGGTTTTATCAGCGGCTTCAGTAAAATCAAGTACTTCTGAGTTTAAACCAACTCTTTTTGTATAATTGTCCGAAGCAAGTGTTGTTAATGTTTTTCTGTTATTTGAAAAATAACCATTATCGTCAAAAAATAATTTGTAAGCGCCTAAAGTAGTTGCTCCACTTAGCAAAGACACTAAAAATAAATTAGATATTTGTTTCATAATACAGATTGTTTTTTTGTTTTTGTAAAGTAAATTTAAAACGAAAAACGAATGTTAAAAAACACTTTAACGCTGTTTAACAATGATTAACATTTCATTAATAGTTCGTACTTTTGTGAATCTTAACTTAATATAATGCAATTACATTTTTACAAATACCAAGGTACAGGAAATGATTTCGTAATCATTGATAATCGTTCTGGATTTTTTCCAAAAGAAGATACAAAATTAATTGAACGCTTGTGTGATAGGCGATTTGGAATTGGAGCTGATGGATTGATGCTGCTTGAAAATGATCCTGAAACGGATTTTAAAATGGTTTATTATAATTCTGATGGAAATCAAAGTACTATGTGTGGTAATGGGGGCAGATGTTTGGTGGCTTTTGCTAAACAAATTAATGTAATTGGTAATACCACTTCTTTTAATGCTGTTGATGGTTTACATCACGCCTCAGTCAATGAAGATGGAATTGTTTCTTTACAAATGATTGATGTGGATGCGGTAAAAATTACTCCCGATTATAGTTTTTTAAATACAGGTTCGCCTCATCATGTTCAATTAGTGGATGATTTGAGAAATTTTAATGTAAAAGACAATGGAGCCGCCATTCGATATGGTGAATTGTATGGTCAAGCAGGAAGTAATATCAATTTTGTAAAAAAAATAGATGATGCCACTTTTGCACTTCGTACCTATGAACGTGGAGTTGAAGATGAAACTTTAGCTTGTGGAACGGGTGCTACAGCAGCAGCTATTGCAATGTATGCAACGGGACAAACCAATTTAACAGCCATTAATATGGATGTCGAAGGAGGTAAATTATCAGTTTCTTTCAAAAAAGAAGGGGATAAATATGTAGATGTCTTCCTGAATGGTCCTGCAAAATTTGTTTTTGAGGGAACCATCGAAATATAATTACTGAAAATACGACTCACTTCTCATGGTAACACTAAAAGGAGATTCTATTTACTTAAGAGCGCTGGAGCCCGAAGATTTGGAATTTATCTACACTATAGAAAATGATGAAACTATTTGGGAAGTGAGCAATACGCAAACTCCTTATAGTCGTTTTTTAATTAGGCAATATCTTGAAAATGCGCATCAAGATATCTATGAAGCCAAGCAATTACGATTGGCCATTTGCAAAGATCAGGACTTTCCAGCTATTGGATTAATTGATTTATTTGATTTTGATCCTAGAAACAATCGAGCGGGTGTTGGGATTTTAATTCATAACAAAGCCAATCGAAATGCCAAGATAGGATCAGAAGCGTTGGACTTGTTAATTCGCTATTCTTTCGTGCATTTAAATTTACATCAATTATATGCTAATATTAGTTTAAAAAACGACGCAAGTGTAGCACTTTTTACTAAATTTGGCTTCCAATATATAGGACTTAAAAAAGATTGGATTCTAATTAATGGAGAATATCAGGACGAAGCTATATATCAGTTAATCAATCAACAATTTTAAATTTTTTAGCTTTGAGCACAAAAAAAATGTTTTCAATCGCCGCGATTGTTGTTATTTCGGGATTGATGATTTATGGATTTGTTCTAATAGGACAAATATTTTCTAATAATACCAAGTTTTCGGAAGAGGAAGTTTATGTACATATCCCAACAGACGCTACCTATGCTCAGGCCTTGGATTCTGTAAAACCTTATATTACTCATTTAGATCGTTTTGAAATGGTTGCTAATAAAATGAGTTATCCTGCTAATGTGAAATCGGGACGCTTTTTATTGACTAAAGGAATGAATAGTTACGAGTTAGTAAAAGCAATGAGAAACAATATTCCAGTAAAATTAGCTTTCAATAATCAAGAAAGAATTGAGAATTTAGCAGCTCGTGTAGGTTCTCAAATCGAAGCCGATAGTACTTCTTTGATGAATTCTTTTAAAGATTCTATCTTTTTAAAAGAAAATGGTTTTACCGAAGAGAATATTTTAACCATGTTTATCCCCAATACGTATGAGGTGTATTGGAATACATCGGCAGATAAGTTTAGAGATAAGATGATTAAGGAATACCGTAACTTTTGGAACAAAGAACGTGCGGCTAGTGCTCAAAAACAAGGTTTAACACCTACTGAAGCTACGATTTTAGCTTCTATTGTGCACAAAGAATCGGTTAAAAAGGATGAAAGACCTCGAATTGCAGGGGTTTATTTGAACCGATTGAAAGCAGGAATGCCTCTTCAGGCAGATCCAACAGTGATTTTTGCTAAAAAGAAAAAGGACAATGATTTTAATCAAACGATTAAACGTGTTTTGTACAACGACCTATTTTTAAATTCACCTTATAATACTTATAAAGTGGTTGGACTACCTCCAGGACCTATAGCTATGCCTGATATTACGGCATTAGAAGCAGTTTTGAATCCTGAAAAACACGATTATATTTATTTCTGTGCTTCTGTAGAACGTTTTGGATACCACGAATTTGCAGCAACTTTAGCAGAGCATAACGTAAATGCAAAGAAATATTCGGATTGGATTAGTTCACAAGGTGTTACAAGATAGTTTGAAATTTAAAAGTATTATATTCTTTTGTTTGTTGCTGGCAATTTCAAATTGCAAAGCGCAAAGTGGAATAACTTCTTTTTTAAAACCTTCAGATACTTTAAACAATAAAAGGCAAAAGGCTGTTTTCGTTTCGGAAGCAGCCTTTTCGGCTATAAGTTTAGTGGGTTTAAACCAATTATGGTACGCTGATTATCCTAGATCTAAATTTCATTTTATCAATGATAATCAGGAATGGTTGCAAATGGATAAGTTAGGGCATCTCTATTCCTCTTATCATCTGGGCCGATTAGGAAGCGAAATGTTGCAATGGAGTGGTTCCTCACCTAATAAACAATTGGTTTATGGTGCAGGATTAGGCTTTGCTTTTTTGACCGCTGTTGAAGTTTTAGATGGTTTCTCTTCGCAATGGGGAGCTTCTTCAGGTGATGTTATTGCCAATGCTACAGGAACGGCTTTGTATGTTTCTCAGGCATTGCTTTGGAATGAACAACGCATTACACCAAAATTTTCTTTTCACACTACACGATTTTCCGCTTTAAGACCTGAAGTTTTGGGGGCAAATTTTGCTGAACAAATATTAAAAGATTACAACGGACAAACCTATTGGTTGTCGGCTAATTTGAGATCTTTTTTTAAAGCTTCAAAAATCCCAAAAGTTTTGAATATTGCCATAGGTTATGGAGCTGATGGGATGATTACTGGAAGAAGCGAAAATCCTATTTTTTTAGCAACTGAAAATCCTTCTAGAACACGTCAATTGTATCTGAGTTTTGATGTTGATTTGACAAAAATCGAAACGCAATCGCATTTTTTAAAGACTTTTTTTTCTGTTTTTTCTGTTTTGAAAATTCCAGCCCCTACGCTCGAATACATTGTTGGTAAAGGGATTAAGGGACATCTCTTGTATTTCTAAGCTGGATTAATTGCTTGATTTTCAGATTTATGAAAAAAGATGTATCTTTGCGTGTAGAAATTTCTGAATGTGACAGGTTTAGAAGAAATTTAATTTATGATAAAAAAATGGTATTTTTACACCAGTCTGACTGTAATAATAGTCTTTATTAGTTACAGTTTTAAACCACAAAAAACAGAAGAAAACGAGTGGTTTTTGAAGAAAAATGTTGAAGGAATGCAATACCAATTTCCTTCACTTAAAGAAGAAGCTTATACCAGTTCAAATATTCCTTTTACTGGGAATTTATTTATCGGTTTTAAAGAAGCTATCGGATTAAGAGAATCCGAAAACAAGTACAAAAAAGTAAATTCGTTAGGATATTTGGGGAAATATCAATTTGGTAACGAAACTTTAAGGTCTATTGGAATTCATGACACTCAAAAATTCTTAAGAAGTCCTAAACTACAAGAAAGAGCCTTTGTTGCTTTATTATCTAAAAACAAATCCATTTTAAAAGACATTATTGAGAAATACGACGGAAAAGTTGTAGGCGGTGTTTTGATCACAGAATCAGGTATCTTGGCTGCTGCTCATTTAGGAGGTGCAGGATCTGTAAAACGTTATTTTAAAAATAAGGGTAAACGACAAATTCGAGATGCGTACGGAACTTCGATACGTAGTTATTTAATCGCTTTTGGAGGTTATGATACTTCGTTCATTCAACCCAATGTAAATGCGGTTGTTTCCCTTTAATAGTAAACCAAAAAAAGATAAGAGTCATTTGTTTATAAATGGCTCTTTTTTTTAGGAGTTAATTTCGTCAATAAAAAGGCTTAAAATGCTACAAGCTATTTTACTGATATTCGTGCCAGGTCCAAAAATAGCAGCTGTTCCAGCATCAAATAAGTATTGATAATCCTGATTAGGGATTACTCCGCCTACAACGACCATAATGTCTTCACGGCCTAATTTTTTTAATTCTTCGATTACTTGTGGAACCAGTGTTTTGTGTCCAGCCGCAAGTGAAGAAACACCTAAGATATGAACGTCATTTTCCACGGCTTGTTTCGCTACTTCAAATGGTGTTTGAAAAAGTGGAGCAATATCTACATCAAAACCAATATCGGCAAAGGCAGTAGCTACTACTTTAGCGCCACGGTCATGACCATCTTGCCCCATTTTGGCAACCATAATCCTAGGGCGACGACCTTCTTGTTTAGCAAAAACATCGGCTAGGTGTTTTGCTTTTTCAAAATGTTTGTTCTTTTTTATTTCCTTACTATACACACCACTAAACGATTTAATTTGTGCTTTATGTCTTCCGTAAACCGTTTCTAATGCCTGACTAATTTCGCCCAATGTGGCTCTTTCTCGTGCAGCTTCAACGGCAAATTCTAGTAAATTACCAATTCCAGTTTCGGCGCAAAGTCTTATTTTTTCTATAGCTTCCTTTACTTTCGAAGCATCGCGTTTGGCTTTAACCTGACGTAATCGTTCCAATTGTTGGTTGCGAACTTTTTCAATATCAATATTTAAGATATTTAAAGATACTTCTTTTTTGGCTTGAAATTTATTAACCCCCACAATTATATCCTGTTCGCTATCAATGCGGGCTTGTTTTCGGGCAGCGGCTTCTTCAATTCGCATTTTTGGAATTCCAGTTGTTAAGGCTTTGGTCATTCCGCCAAGGGATTCGATTTCTTCAATATGTTTCCAGGCTTTTTGGGCTATTTTATGTGTCAAACTTTCCACATAATAGCTTCCAGCCCAAGGGTCAACCGTTTTAGTAATCTTTGTTTCTTCTAATAAATACAATTGCGTGTTTCGGGCTATTCGTGCCGAAAAATCACTTGGCAAAGCCATAGCCTCGTCTAAGGCATTAGTGTGTAAAGACTGAGTGCCACCTAAAACAGCGGCTGCAGCTTCAATACAGGTTCGAGCCACATTATTAAAAGGATCTTGGGCAGTCAAGCTCCATCCGCTAGTTTGGCAATGGGTTCTTAAAATCAGTGATTTTGGATTTTTAGGATGAAAACTTTTCATGAGTTTGGTCCAAATCATTCTGGCAGCTCTCATTTTGGCAATTTCCATAAAATGATTCATTCCAATACCCCAAAAGAAAGATAATCTGGGTGCAAATTCGTCAATTTTTATTCCAGTGGACAATCCAGTTCTCACGTATTCTATACCATCGGCGAGGGTGTAGGCTAATTCAATATCGGCCGTTCCTCCTGCTTCCTGAATGTGATAACCCGAAATGGAAATCGAATGAAATTTGGGCATTTTTTTGCTGCAATATTCAAAAATGGATGCAATAATTTTCATCGATGCTTCTGGTGGATAAATGTAAGTGTTGCGCACCATGAATTCTTTTAGGATGTCATTTTGAATCGTTCCCGAAAGTTGTTCTGGAGGAACACCTTGTTCTTCTGCAGCAACAATATAAAAAGCCATTATAGGTAAAACGGCTCCGTTCATCGTCATGGAAACCGACATTTTATCCAAAGGAATTTGGTCAAATAAAATTTTGAAATCTTCTACGGTATCAATTGCCACGCCTGCTTTACCAACATCGCCTACCACACGTTCATGGTCGGAATCATAGCCCCGATGTGTGGCTAAATCAAAAGCAATGGAAAGTGCTTCCTGACCTGCTTTGAGATTTCGTTTGTAAAAAGCATTGCTTTCTTCTGCGGTTGAAAAACCTGAATACTGTCGGATTGTCCAGGGCTTTTGAACGTACATGGTCGTGTGTGGGCCACGAAGATAGGGAGGAAAACCCGCCCCAAAATCCAAATGTTCTAAATCTTCAATATCCTCTTCTTTATAGTTTTGTTTCAACTCAATTCCTTCGGCTGTAACAAAATTTTCAGTTGCCGAATTTTCTTTTGCAAAAGAATATTCGAAACTAGAATTCGCTTCGGATGGCTGAGTTTTGAGTTGAATATGTCGGAGGTCTTTTCGAATCATTTGGGTGCTTTTTTACCAATGTATAATTACTAATTGAATTTTATTTTTCTTCGGCTGCGAGTCGTTCCTGTTCAATTTTCTCAGCCAAACGTTTTTCAATTATAGGTGTTATCAGGGTTTTTCGGGGTTTTATTTTTACAAAAGGATACAACTCGATTTTGTCTTTCATTTTGTCTTTTGGATTCTGGTATTTGTTAGTTCCAATTAAGATTTCCTTATCCGAATCAAAAAGCTGTTGTTCTTTGTCGGCGCTTTCTTGAATTTTTCTTTTGATAATACCTTCATTCAGTTGTTTTAAAAAACCTCCGTTGGCTTCAATTTCTTTAAACAATTGCAACCCTTTTTCGGCCAGTTGTTGTGTCAAAGTTTCGATATAATAACTGCCGTTAGCGGGATTGTTGACTTTGTCAAAATAACTTTCGTCTTTCAGGATCAACAATTGGTTACGTGCCATTCGGTCGCCAAATTCATTGCTTTTATGATAAATCGCATCGTAAGGCAAATTGGCAACAGCATCCGCACCACCTATTATGGCCGACATGCATTCGGTAGTGGTGCGCAACATATTCATATTGTAATCGTACAAGGTTTTGTTGCGTTTAGTTGGGGTTACCAAAAGATGGCAATCTTTGTCATGGTAGTATTCCTTGGCGATTAAATGAAATAGTAAGCGCAAAGCACGAAGCTTGGCAATTTCGAAAAAATAATTGCTGCCTACGGCCACTTCAAAAACAATCGATTGATGAATCGTAGGAACACGGTTGAAATATTCATTGGCATGCGCCAAACCATAAGCCAGTTGTTGCACCATGTTGGCACCCGCATTTTGGTACAAGCCCATATCGATGCTTATCAACGAACTTTCTTGAGTGTTTTTGGAAAGGATTTGCAGGCTTTCGAAATTGTTTTTTTCTTTGGTCTGGAACCAATTTCCTTCATGGGCTAATTGTCCGATAGGATCCAGATTGTAAAAAACCTTCGCTTTTTTTTGTGCAACAATAGAATTTATTTTCGAAATAGATTCTACCGATAGAAATTTGAAATCAAAATAGATCGGAGTGTTTTCTAATGGCAAACTTGCAAGCAGTTGTGCAATATCCAGCGATTCATCGGTTATGGTAAAACGCAAACTTTCAGCACCTCTATTGAGTGAATCTAAAGCTCGGTCTATCGATTTTTGGATATCAAAAACAAAGATGTTTTGGCATATTTTAAATTCGGTGGCATGGGTAGGAGCAGTAGCAATTTGGCTATAGTCGTCCCCATGATAAAAAGGTCTGACTTTAATGTCTTCGGGTGAATTCCAAACTAAACTTTCATTATAGTCGGCTCCATCCAATTCGAATTGGATTTTTTGTTTCCATTGTTTGGATGAAACAGCATCGAATTCTTCGAATAGTGGAGTAGCCATTTTAGTTTGGGTTTAATTTTTCCTTTTGAAAGATTTATTATTTCTATAAAAATGCTTTAACACCTCCCTAGCCCTCCTCAAGGAGGGAATTTTATCGATGTTTTGGCATTATTCCCCTCTTGAGAGGGGTTAGGGGTGTGTTTTTTAATTTATTGTAAACCTGATTGTTTATTTTTTCTCAATCGTGTCGCCTTCAAATTCAATGATATAGATATCCTCGCTGTCTTTTTTCATATAGTATTTTTCGCGGGCGTATTTTTCAACTTGGTCAGGATTTTTGAGTTGTTTTATTTGTGACTCATCTTTTTTAATTTCCTCCTGATAATAGTTTTTGTTGTCTTCTAATTCTTCAATTTGATTGTCTAAAACACGATGATCAAAATAAGAATAATTGTCTAGAAATAACATCCAAACGACGAAAAATAATAAGGACCAAATGTATTTGTTACTTAAAAATTTGAACCAGGCTTTTTCTTTATAGGGGTTTGTCATGAGTTGTTCTTTGTGTATTATTATGATTAAAAACGATTCTCGATACATTTCTTATAGAATCCTGAAGAGTCAGGATTCTATAAGAAACACTCGAATTGACGTTTTTAATATTCGCGTTACGGCGTCATAAAATTACAATAAAATTATAGAATTTTTTGATTAATTACAGTGCGAAGCATGTCGATGGCTACTTTGTTGTAATGGTTGTTTGGGATGATGATATCGGCAAAGGCTTTGGTGGGTTCAATGAATTGCTCATGCATGGGTTTTAGCGTTTTTTGATAGCGGTTTAACACCTCGTCCATATCACGACCACGTTCGGCGATGTCTCTTTTTAAACGACGGATTAAGCGTTCATCGGCATCGGCGTGAACAAAGATTTTGATATCAAATAAATCTCTTAATTCAGGATGTGCCAAAATCAAAATACCTTCTACTAGCATTACTTTTCTGGGATGGGTGCTAATGGTATCTTCCGTACGGTTGTGTGTCACAAAGGAATAGACGGGCTGCTGAATCGTTTTGCCAGCTTTGAGTTGGTTAAGATGTTCCACCAATAAATCAAAATCAATGGCTCTGGGATGGTCAAAGTTAATCAAAGCACGTTCGTCATAACTCAAATGACCTGTAGGTTTATAGTAGGAATCCTGAGAAAGTACGCCTACTTCGGCATCCGGCAACTGATTCATAATTTGCTGCACCACCGTGGTTTTTCCACTTCCTGTTCCGCCTGCAATTCCTATAATAAGCATAAAAAGGTTTTGTTTGATTTGTTAACAAAAGTAGGGATTTTATATATAGGAATTTTGGGTTTTGTGGGGAAAAGTTGAAGTGTTCTTAATTGTTTTTTTGTGCCATATAAAAGGATTCGTACGGCAGCGTGGGAAGGAAAACCCAAAAACCACATTTAAAAGCCTACAAAAAAAAGAGGCAGAATAGCCTCTTGAAATTCTTCTAACTCATTTATCGAAAACCCCATAGGGATGGATGTAGAGCGGTTCCGTTCAACACGAGTTTCATTGTTGGCTCTGCGAGCCCAACGAAACTCTAGCTGTTGGCGGTAGTACTCTTAATCCCAATGATTCCATATCGTATCAGTTTTAATGTGGACTGGAACACCATTTTTCAATTTGTATGTTGACAACGGTGTTATACTTTCGGGAAATGATTCTCTTTTCCAAATTAAACTGTCAGGAAAATTTCTCTTATAGTTTAATACAAGTTTAGAACTCAATTTAAAACTATCAGTTATAAAAAAGTTTTTTATTTCTTTATCCGAATACACACCGAATCTATAATTATATTTAGCTACATATTCAGGTATTCCAGCTCCACTTCGAGTGATTGTGAAAATGGTATCGGCTTTCTCTTTAAAGAAATAAACACTATATATGTAAATATTTCCTTTACTTGGATTTTTGACAGGATAAGTTTTTTGATAATCAATCATGACATTTCGAAAGTCACTTTGTAAATCACTTTTTGAGCAACCTGCTAAAAATAATGGAATTAAAAACAATATTTTCTCATAGTGTTTTTCAGTATTATCGGCAACGTCAGTTAGTCTAAAAACCACCGGACCACGTTTTTTTTGTTGATTATACTGTAAATATAGCTGATTTAGCTTACAGAATTTATTTATTAGTCAAAAATAATTTTAATTCTAGGATTAAAAATAAGGTCATAAATCGGCTTAAAATTTATCCTAAAAAGAGGCATAATAGCCTCTTGAAATTCATCTAACTCGCTTGTCGAAAACTCCATAGGGATGGATGTTGAGAGGTTCCGTTCAACACGGGCTTCATTGTTCGTACTACGCACGCAACGAATCCCTTAGCTGTTAGTGGCAGTTTATTCTATTTTAATTGTTTAATTAAATTGTCCAAATATACCTTCGTCAAATCTTTTTGCTTTTTACTTTTCGTTTCGTCAATTAGTTTATTATAGTATTTTGAAGCCTTGTCAATTCCTATTTCAGAAAACTGTCTCGCAATTTCTGGTTTATTAATTTTTAAGTTTATCTCTTTTAGTAGCCAAATAAAATTGAACTCATTATAAACATAGTATTTGTCTAGAAGAACAACTCTCTCTTTAGTCAAAAAATCATTAGGTTTTATTCTGTCAAATGGGCTGGGGAAATTATTGAAGTCTTGATAGAATTTTTCTCCAAATTTTTCTAATGCTTCAAATATTTGATTTAAAGACTTGATATTGTCATCTTCATTGTCTCGGAATGTCCAGTGATAATCGCCTTCTCCCTTTGGGCTAAGTCTTTGTCTAACCAAGAACTTGCATAAGAAACTTTACTTGGGTCAGTTTTACCTGCTAAATCAGGAATAAAGTCAAAGTGAATGGCAGTCTCACAGTAAACGGAGCCTCCATGCCACGAACTTTGAATACCTAAAATTTGTATAATGTTATTCTCGGTAGTTCTATAAAAATTAAAACCACTTCCTTTCTAACTTATTTCCCTAAGTCGTGGAGCTAAAAATTTTGTTGATAGCTTTTTGAATTCGCTTGCGTTCATTTTATTTGTAGAGGTTGTCTCTTAAATTACCACTAACTCATAAATGTTCGCAATATAGTTGCGGCAATCTGCCTAATTTGGCTGAATTGGCGCAATTTTTTTGCGATTTCTGTTTTTCAAATATATCAATAAATATTTACAAATGTAAGTGTGTGTTTTAATGTTTAATTGATTTTGAAATGCTGGATGCGATTAGCTAAAGCTTAATTTGCTGCGTTCGTGTGCTTCCGCCAGGGAGGACAAGTCGCTTTTCGCAATGACAAACTTGATGAGGATTGGGGTTTGCGTTAAGGATGGAAGCGGTATCTCCCGATACAAAAACGAGGCTTTTTGCCGAAGTTTTTATCGGGAATATAGCGTACAGCCTGACCTGAGCCACGGAGCTTTGCGGAGTGGGGAAGGGAACGCCCAAAAAAAGAATAAGGAATTATTGGTTCTTTTTGGCTTTAATCATCATTTCGAGTTGGTCCCAAAGTTCCTCAGGAATGGCTTCCAGTAGGTTGAATTGGCCAGCGCCTTTGAGCCATTCGCCACCGTCAATCACGATGACTTCGCCATTGATATAAGCGGAAAAATCGGAAACCAGATAGGCAGCCAAATTAGCTAATTCCTGATGATCACCCACACGTTTGAGTGGTACTTTTTGTGCCAAATCGAATTTTTGCGCCAAATCGCCCGGCAATAATCGGTCCCAAGCGCCCTTGGTAGGGAAAGGTCCGGGAGCAATGGCATTGGTGCGAATACCGTATTTAGCCCATTCTACGGCCAGACTTCGGGTCATAGCAAGCACGCCCGCCTTTGCCGTGGCGCTGGGAACCACATAAGCCGAGCCCGTCCAAGCATAAGTAGTGACAATATTTAAAACCGTCGCCGAAGTTTGCTTAGAGTCAATCCAGTGTTTTCCAAAAGCCAGCGTACAGTTTTTGGTGCCTTTTAAAACGATATCAATAATGGTGTCAAAAGCATTAGCCGAAAGGCGCTCGGTAGGCGAGATAAAGTTACCCGCAGCATTGTTCAATAGCACATCAACTTTTCCAAAGCTTTTTAAAACTTGTTGCAGCATGTTTTCGACTTCCTCATAATGACGGACGTCGCATTGCAGTGGCAGGCAGGTACCGCCAGTTAGCGTTTCCAGTTCGGTGGCTGTACTGGTAAGTTTGCTTAAATCGCGGGAAGTGATGGCTACTTTAGCGCCTAGTTCTAAGAAATATTTCGTCATGGCTTTCCCTAGTCCGCTACCACCACCGGTAACAACAATTACTTTGCCCTGCAAGGCATCGTCTCGTAACATTTTTTGGCTAAAGTTCATTTTGATGAGGTTTTATGGTAAATATACGAAATCAGAGATTTGTTCTAATTGGTTTTTTCGTTTTTAATTTGATTTAATTAGTTTGCCACGAATTGCACAAATTGCCACAAATAGTATGATTCTAAAATGAATTATACGAATTTATATCTGCCTTTAGCAGATTCGTATAATAAAATAACATTTAAATTGGTGTTATTTCGTGTGATTTGTGGCTGTTTTTTAGCTGCGTTTGTTCTGAATATTTTGTTTAAATAGCACAAAGTCGTCTCGCAGCTTCTTCCAAAGTCGCATTATCCTTGGCAAAACAAAAACGAATCAATCGTAAATCTTTCCCATTTTCATAGAAAGTAGAAATAGGAATGGCGGCAACTCCGTGTTCGATAATGAGGCGTTTGCAAAAATCCACATCATTTTCATCTGAAATGGCCTTATAAGACACTACCTGAAAATAAGTGCCTTCGCAAGGCATTAATTCGAAACGACTGTTGGTGAGTAGTTTTCGGAAATAATCTCTTTTTTCCTGATAAAACGGACTGATTTCTTCCACGGAAACCGAATCTAAATATTCACTAATAGCTGCCTGCGAAATACTGTTGACGCTGAAAACCAGAAATTGATGTACTTTTTTGATTTCATACATTAAATATTCAGGCGCTACGACATAGCCAATTTTCCAACCGGTAACGTGAAAACTTTTTCCAAAAGAAGCGGTAATTATTGCTCGATTACGAAGAGCTGGACGGGTATGGATGGAGATGTGTTTTTGTTCGAAAGTAATGTATTCGTAAACTTCGTCTGATAACAAAATGATATTGGGGAATTTTGCTAAGATGCTTTCCAGTCTTTCGATATCGTTCAATGACAGAATCTTTCCCGTAGGATTGTGCGGATTGGTAATAACAATTATTTTGGTGTTGTCATTACAGCCTTTTTCGATTAAATCCCAATTTGGGGTGTAATCGTCATTTAATGGGATTCGGATAGGAATTCCGCCGGATAATAAAACATTGGGTTCGTAAGAGTCGTAACTGGGATCTAAAATGATGACTTCGTCTCCGCTACCTACCAAAGCCTGAATACTACTGAAAATGCCCTGTGTGGCTCCAGCTGTTACCAATATTTCGGTTTCAGGTTGAATTGTTCTTTGGTACGAATGCTTAACCAGCTTAGCAATTTTATTTAGTAATGGCGGAGAACCTGCCATCGGAGTGTATTGATGTACATCTTCTTTGGTCAGTTGAGCCACGATATCAGTAAGTTTTTGATCAAGTGGAAAATTTGGGAATCCTTGTGATAAATTTATGGCATTGTATTCAGCTGCCATTTTTGACATTACTGTGAAAATGCTGGTGGTGATATTGGGAAGTTTGGACATGACTTATTTTTTGAAAGTCTAAAAATAAGTAAAGCTCTTGAGAAAATTAACAAGAGTTTATTATAAACATATAAGTCATATAAGTTTTTGATATTAATGAAGCTTATTGTCTAATAGTTAATTGTTTAAGTTCATATAAGATAAAGAGATTGAAATAAAAATATTTTATTTCAACTAATGTGTTCTGAAAAATGATAACTCAGAACTAAAAAAACTTATATGTTTAAAAAAAAGAAAACTACATTTTATGAATAATAAAAATAGTAGGACGTTTGTGTAAATCTACATTTTCTTTTTTCCAGGCCGAAATTTTCTTGGTTTTGATGTATTCCGTTGGTAGCGTGATATCAGTCGCGATACATAAATGAGTTTCAGGATGTAGTATCTGAATTAAATCTTCTACTAATTTGTTGTTGCGATAGGGGGTTTCGATAAAAATCTGAGATTGATTTTTTTCGAATGAAATACGCTCTAAACTTTTTAGTGCGGCTCTTTTATCGTCTTTTTCAATAGGTAAATAACCGTGGAAAGTAAAACTTTGTCCGTTCATTCCCGAAGCCATCATGGCTAATAAAATGGAAGAAGGTCCTACTAAAGGAACAACTTGAATTCCTTTTTCGTGTGCCAGTTTTACAATCACCGCACCAGGATCGGCTACGCCTGGACAACCTGCTTCGCTCATTAAGCCTACATTTTTTCCTTCTAATAAAGGTTTGATGAAGTCTAGATGTTCTTTAGCATCGGTGTGTTTGTTCAATGCAAAAAGCACTAAATCCGATTGTTTTTTTTCTGGATGAACGGCTTTGATGGATTTTCTAGCTGTTTTTTCGTTTTCTACAATATAATGGTCTATGAAATCAATTGTTCTTTTTACGGTTTGAGGTAAAACATCCATTGGGTCGCATTCTCCCATTGTTGTTGGGATTAAATAGAGTTTACCAAAGAGCGTGCTTGATTTCATTTTGTTTGTGTTTGGAGTATTCAGCTAAAAATTAGTTGTGATTAGCTTTTAATTTTGAGGCTATGATTTCGCAGGCTTCGTCCAGCATTTGGTAAACCATCTCGAATCCATTGGATATGCCATAATAAGGATCCGGAACATCTACGTTTTCATCTGGATACAACTCGTTCATAATGATTTCAACTTTTTCTTTTTGTGTATCATTTTCAGCTAAACGGATTACGTCTCTATAGTTGGATTTATCCATCACATAGATGTAATCAAAAGTTTCGAAATCCTCTACTTTGAATAGTCGGGCTCTTTGTGAAGAAATGTCTAAATGATGTTGTTTAGCAACAGCAATAGAACGAGAATCTGGTTGGCTTCCTGAATGCCAAGCTCCTGTGCCAGCAGAATCAACGAAGAATTTATCTTTTGGTAGTTTCGAGGCTAAAATTCCTTCGGCCAAAGGTGATCTACAAATGTTACCCAAACATACCATTAAAATTTTAACAGACATTTCTTTAGAGCGTTAGTTTTTTGTGGATATCCTCTACAAATTTTTTGAACTGTTTATCAGTAGCAACGAGATTATCAACTGTTTTACAAGCGTGTAGCACTGTTGCGTGGTCACGATCTCCTATTTGAGAACCGATGTTAGCCAAAGACGATTTCGTGAATTTTTTGGCAAAAAACATCGCTAACTGTCTCGCCTGAACAACGTGTCTTTTTCTTGTTTTTGACTGTAAGGTTTCAACGTCCAATTGGAAATAATCGGAAACAATTTTTTGAATATAATCGATAGAGATTTCGCGTTTTACATTTTTAACGAATTTCTCTACGACGCTTTTGGCTAGTTCGATAGTTACTTCTTTTTTGTTAAAAGAAGATTGTGCAATTAATGAAATAATCGCTCCTTCTAATTCACGAACATTGGTCTTGATGTTACGAGCTACATATTCGATAATTTCGTCTGGCATTTCTACCCCATCACGGAATAAGATATTTTTTAGAATTGAAATTCTAGTTTCATAATCCGGTTGGTGTAATTCGGCAGATAATCCCCATTTGAAACGAGATAATAAGCGTTGCTCAATATCTTGCATATCAACAGGAGCCTTGTCAGAAGTCAGGATTACTTGTTTTCCGTTTTGATGCAAATAATTAAAAATATGGAAAAATACGTCTTGTGTACCGGATTTTCCAGATAAGAATTGCACGTCATCAATGATTAATACATCGATTAGTTGATAGAAATGAATAAAATCATTTCGATTATTTTTCTTAACAGAATCTATATATTGTTGTGTGAATATTTCAGCAGAAATATACAGTACTGTTTTTTCAGGATATTTGTCTTTAATTTCAACCCCAATAGCGTGTGCAAGGTGTGTTTTTCCTAATCCTACTCCTCCAAAGATTAATAATGGATTGAAAGATGTTCCACCAGGTTTATTGGCCACAGCCATACCAGCCGAACGTGCTAATCTATTTGAATCTCCTTCTAGGAAATTGTCAAAACTGTAATTGGCATTTAATTGCGATTCAATTTTTAAATTTCTAATTCCAGGAATTACAAACGGATTTTTTAATTCAGGATCAAGGTTTTTTAACGGAGCATCTACGTTTTGTGGTTTTACAGGAGGACGACTGGCACTTGGTAACTGTTCTGTAAACGGTTGTTTGTTGCCATAGGTGTTCTCCATTTTAATTTTATAAAGTAACTTTGCATTTTTGCCAAGTTCTTTAGTAAGGGCAACCTTCAATAATTTAACATAGTGTTCTTCTAACCATTCGTAGAAAAATTTACTAGGAACCTGAATGTATAAAGCATTATCGGTAAGTTCAACTGACTTGATTGGTTCAAACCAAGTTTTGTAAGCTTGGTCTTGAATATTGTCTTTTATGAAAGACAAACAGTTATCCCATACTGATTGAGCAGTTTTGTTCATAAATTCTGTTAAATTATTATATTTTGTATTTGGTTGTTTGAAGTAAATAACAGCAAAAAAAGATGTTATTTCTTGGGGTAACAAATATGTGAACAAATTTCTTTAAAAAAAAATTTAAGGGCATTGATTTTGTAAAAATATTGTTGTAAGTATTAGTAATATTATTTTAAAAAATATAAAATTAGATTATGAGAGAATACGAGTTTAAGGTAAGAGTAAGGTATGCAGAAACCGATCAAATGGGGGTAGTTTATCATGGAAATTACGCGCAGTATTTTGAGATGGGACGTGTGGAATGGCTTAGAAACATTGGGATTTCTTATAAATGGATGGAAGAAAATGGTGTGATGCTTCCAGTGGTGTCCTTGACAATGAATTATAAAAAACCAGCTCGTTATGACGATATATTGAGAGTAAAAACGATTTTCAAAAGTCAGAAATCAGTTAAGATTGAATTCGATTATGAAATCTATAATGAAGAGGATGAGTTATTAACAATTGGACACTCGGTTTTGGTGTTTGTTGATATGAAAACGGGTCGTCCAATAGCTGCCCCAGACTATGTTAAAACGCAACTTTTGCGAATGTAAAAATCTAAGAATCTGATATTGATTATTCTTTAATTTTTGCCTCTATTTCGTATAGAGAATTTAAAATTTCGAATAGTTGGGAGGCATTTTTTTTACGCGTTTTTACCTCAATTTCGCAGCTCATTTCCATTTTTTGATGTACAATATCTAAGTTTTTTTCTTTGATAATGCGCATTATTTTGTTCATGTTCTTGTAGTCAAATGAAATTAAAAAATGCGTGTCGATTGTTTTTTCGATAATTGTAGCATTTTCTAATGTAAGTTGAGCGGCGGTTTTGTAAGCTGTAATTAGTCCGCCAACACCTAATTTGGTTCCGCCGAAAATGCGAACAATAACGATAAGGATATTGGTAACAGAAAAAGATTGGATTTGCCCATAGATTGGCATTCCAGCCGAATTACTTGGTTCTCCGTCGTCATTGGCTCGGTAACTGATTTTTTCAGCGCCAATTTGGTACGCGTAGCAATAATGACAAGCGGTTGGGTGTTTTTTTCGAAGCGAATCAATAATAGGTTTGACTTCTTCTTCTGAAGTTATAGGATAGGCATAGCCAAAGAATTTACTTCCTTTCTCTTTAAAAAGAATTTCTTCTGAGGGAAAAGCAATCGTGTTATAGGTGTCTTTCATAATCAATGGCAATGGCAAAAATCAATTTCAATTATAAAAGTCAATTTAAAAAAACATTGCCATTGCCTTTGACTTTTGAAATTATCATTGTTAGAGTATGTTTTTTTCAAATAGATCGACAACGTCTTCTTTGCCTACTTGTAGATTCCAAACTTGTATGCCTAATGCAGCTGCTGCATCGGTATTTTCTTTTTTGTCATCAACAAATAAAGTGCGCTTTGGTTGTAATTCGTGTTGGTTTAAAAGCGCTTGGTAAATTTCGGCATCAGGCTTGCGCATTCCCATTTCAAATGAAAAATATACTTTTTCAAAACATTGGTAAAAATCGCCATAGAAGGACGAACCAACTCTTTGTTCGAAAGTTTCGATGTGAATCGAATCGGTATTGCTCAATAAAAACAAGCGGTATTTTTTAGACAGCATTTGCAAAAATTCCAATCGGTACAAAGGGAAATCGGCTAGAATCGTATTCCAAACATCTTGAATTTCTTCGATGGAGGCGTTAGGTATGTGTTTTTGAAAACCAGCTAAGAATTCGTTCCTTGAAATATTTCCTTTTTCAAATTGAATATTCAATTGGTCGAGCTCTTCATTCCATTCTTTTAGTCCTAAATTTTTAAAACCATCCATAGTGGTTTTTTTATCTAGGTTTATAAAGATATCTCCAAAATCAAAAATGATAGTATTAATCATGGTTTCTAAAAATTAAAAGTTCATCCTTAAGGATTAGCTGGGTTTGGTTTGTAGTTGGTTTTATAATAGGTGCTTTTGTTCCATTTTTAAAAGTATTTTGTCCTTTAAAAATTCGTGCTTCGTCCCAAAGATTTGTATCAATGAAAGTTTGCAAGGTTTGACCTCCTCCTTCTATAATCACAGATTGGATTTGGTGATTAAATAATGTTCGCGCAATTTGAGAGGCAATATTTTGATTAAAATCAATTACCTCAAAGATAAGGTTTTCTTGGTTTGTATTTTGGTTTGATTGGCAAAAAACAATGGTTTTTTGTTGGTTATCCAATAGGTGATTTGTTTTTGGAATGCGATTATTTTGGTCTAAAACAATCCTCACGGGTGATTTCCCTGTCCAATCACGAACATCTAATTTAGGATTGTCGTCTATTGCGGTTTGAGTACCAACAAGAATTGCTTGTTCTTCAGTACGCCATTTGTGTACCAATTGTCTGGAATACGGATTACTAATCCAGACTGGTTTTTGTTCGTCTCTTTCATTTGGAGCAATAAATCCATCTGCGCTTTCGGCCCATTTTAGTATGATATAAGGACGTTGTTTTTGATGAAAAGTAAAAAAACGTTTGTTGAGTTCGTTGCATTCGTTTTCAAGCACACCAACTTTCACATTGCTTCCTGCTTCAATTAATTTTTTGATGCCTTTTCCAGCTACTTTTTTATTCGGGTCAACAGTTCCAATAACTACATTCGGAATTTGATGCTGAATAATTAAATCGCTGCAAGGTGGTGTTTTTCCAAAATGACTGCAAGGTTCTAAGCTTACATAAATTGTGGCTTCTTTAAGTAAAGATTTGTCTTTAACAGAATTTACGGCATTGACTTCGGCATGCGGTTCTCCCGCTTTTTTGTGCCAACCTTCACCTATAATTTGGTCTTTATAAACAATTAAACTGCCTACCATCGGATTAGGATAGGTGGTTCCAAGCCCATTTTGAGCTAATTCAATGCAACGTGCTAGGTATTTTTCATGTTTCTTCACGGGGCAAAAATAGGTATTTTTGAGTTGTTTTTTAAAACCATATAAGTCATATAAGTTTACATTCTTATTTTTTTTTAAAAAGGGATTTACTTACGAAAGGGAGTATAAGTTTTGATGTTATCTGGTTTTGAATTCATTTGCTAAAAATAATTTTAGTTATTTTGCACGTTAACAGTTTTATTTCTAAACTGAATCTGACTATGAGAATTAAAGAATACAGAGCCCAATTTATTCAGGAACTTTCACCTATATATGGAGTGGAGGAAGCAGAAAGTTTTTTCTATTTGCTTTTAGAAAATCAAAAACAATTGAAGCGAATTGATTTGGCTTTGAATTCAGATTTGGTTTTTTCGGATTCCGATTTAGACTATTGGAATAGCGTTTTGAATGAATTAAAAAAAGAGATTCCTGTTCAATATTTGCTAGGTAAAGCCCATTTTTACGGATTGGAGTTTGAAGTGAATGAAAATGTTTTGATTCCAAGACCAGAAACGGAAGAGTTAGTGGATTGGATTATTGAAACTAAGAAGTCAGAGGTTAGTAGTAAGAATTTAAGAATTCTGGATATCGGGACAGGAAGTGGTTGTATTGCGATTTCATTGGCTAAAAATATTCCGAATGCTCAGGTTTTTGCCATTGATGTTTCTGAAAAGGCTTTGGCAACAGCCCAAAAAAATGCTGAAATGAATCAAACGGAAGTGCATTTTATAAAAACCGACATTTTAAAAACGGACGATTTGGAGAATCTTCCAACTTCCAACTTCCAGCTTCCAACTCAATTTGATATTATTGTATCAAATCCTCCTTATGTACGAAATTTAGAAAAAGAGGAAATCAAGAAAAATGTTTTGGACTACGAACCACATTTGGCACTTTTTGTTGCGGATGATAATGCTTTAATTTTTTATCGAAAAATAGCTGAATTGGCTCAAAAAAATCTAGCTCCAAACGGACAATTATTTTTCGAAATTAATCAATATTTAGGGAAAGAAATGATTGTATTACTCGAAAATATGAATTTCAAGAATGTTGAGTTGAGAAAGGATATATATGGTAATGATAGGATGACCTTAGGGAGAATTTAGAATTCAGAAATTAGATTTGAGAATGCATAAAGCAGACTATAGAAGGCATATTGCAGAAATTGTTAGTATAGAGCAGATTTTAGAATGTAAAGATAATTGTGTGTTTTACGAGAATTTATCTGGGTTATTTATCATGTAATTAATAAGCTTACCAATCTCTAAACTTTTTGTGGTTAATTCTGAGAATAATTCTTCAGAGATGTATTTACAAGCAAATGAATACTCTAACCAAGCTTGGGTTTCTGCATTTTCAGCGTCAGAGTCTGTAAGTTTTAATATAAAATGTTTTTTATATCTTATTTTCCGTGAAGCTTCGGCAATGTTAGCTGATACACTTCTTGACGAACGTCGAATTTGGTCAGTTAATGAATATTTTTCTTCAATTGGAAATGTTTTGGTTGTCTTGAAAATCAACATTGACAATTCGAAAGATTTTTTGTAAGCTAGTAAATCTTGAAATTTCATTTTTTCATTTTTTTATTAAATCTGCCTTCTGATTTCTGCTTTCTGCCATCGGTCTTTTGCCTTCTGATTTCTGCCTTCTGATTTCTGCCTTCTGATTTCTGCTTTCTGAAAACTATTCGTAACGTAGCGCCTCAATAGGATCGAGCATTGCGGCTTTAATTGCTGGGTATAAACCAGAAACAATGGCTACAGCAAAACTAGTTAAGAAAGCAGCCATAATAGCTTGCCAAGGAATTACAAACACGAAGGTTAATGCAGATGCAATTCCGTAGCCAATTAGGATGCCAAAAATAATTCCAGCTAATCCGCCTATTTGTCCTATAAGTAAGGTTTCAATAAAAAATTGAATGGCTACCGTAGATCGTTTTGCTCCTAATGACTTTCTGACGCCAATTTCACGCGTTCGTTCTGTAACCGATACAATCATAATATTCATTAAAGCAATGGAAGAACCTAGAATGGTTATAATTCCGATTACCCATGACGCCCAACCTAAATATTGAGTAATACTTAGAATTCGGTTGATCAAATCGTCACTTCTTACTACAGCAAAATTATTTTCTTTGATGGGACTTAATTTGCGAATGCTACGCATCGAACTAATAGCATTGTCAATAGCTTGATCTAAAAATTCTTTGTTATTCACCATCACACTTACGCTATAATTAATGTTAGCTACTGTAAATAAGGAACGCGCTACTTGGATAGGAATTAAAACTCTCAAGTCTTGACTGTTGCCAAAGGTGGAGCCTTTTTCTTTAAGTACACCGATGACTTTAAAACGAGCACCACGTATCGAAATGATTTTATTGATGGGATTAACATCTTTTAGTAAGCCTTTCAAAAAGTCAGAGCCTACCACACAAACATAGTTGTTGTTGCTAATATCGAAGTTGTTAAAGTTGCGACCTACACTGGTTTCTAATCCCGAATTAGGTACAAAATACTCATCAACTCCCATTATTGTAATTTCAGGATCTGTTTTTTCTGTGTCAAATTTTACTTCGGCAGTTGAAGTGGCTTTGAAAGAAAGTGAAGTCTGAGCTAAGGGGAAATTGTATTTGTTTTTAAAAGTTACGGCTTCTGGATAGTTAATAACGGGATTGATAATCGTTCGTTCTTCTCCACCTCGTCTTTTAATCGTGTTTTCATATCGATTTATGTTGAAAGTGTTGGCGCCCATTGAAGCAAAGTCAGACGAAATTGTGTTTTCTAATGCCGAAACGACAGTCAGAATTCCAACCAATGCTGTAATCCCTATAGCAATAATTAGCACGGTTAAAGTCGTGCGTAGAATTTGGGTTTTGATAGATCCAAAAGCGATTTTTATATTTTCTTTTAAAAGACTGTTCATGTGGATAGTTTGTACGAAAATACAATTTTTGCTAGAAGTTTGTTTTCAAGGCAAGTTATTTATTTTAAAAATTAGATATTTGCACAGCGAAATAAGAGGTTAGAAGTTAGAAATAAGAAGTGGTAGTACTTGAGATTTTTAACTTCTAACTTCCAACTTCTAACTTCTAACTTTTAAAAATGGCATCAAAACCAAGTATTCCTAAAGGGACAAGAGATTTTTCACCAGCAGAGGTGGCAAAACGGCAATATATTATTCAGACTATAAAAAGCAATTTTGAAAAATTTGGTTTCCAACCAATTGAAACGCCTTCGTTTGAAAATTCAGAAACCTTAATGGGTAAATATGGAGAAGAAGGTGATCGTTTGATTTTTAAAATTTTGAATTCGGGAGATTATTTGGCGAAAGCCAATGCTGCCCATTTGGAAGCTAAGGATAGTACTAAATTAACGTCAAGTATTTCTGAAAAAGCTCTGCGTTATGATTTGACTGTTCCTTTTGCTCGTTACGTTGTACAACACCAAAACGAAATAGAATTTCCATTTAAAAGATATCAAATCCAACCGGTTTGGCGTGCCGATAGACCACAAAAAGGTCGTTTTAGAGAGTTTTTTCAATGTGATGCCGATGTGGTAGGTTCGAAATCATTGTGGCAAGAAGTAGAGTTGGTACAATTGTACGATACTGTTTTTACCGCTTTAGGATTGAACGGAGCGACGGTTAAGATTAACAATCGTAAAGTGTTGTCTGGAATTGCTGAGGTAATTGGTGCTTCGGATAAGTTGATTGATTTTACAGTGGCTTTGGATAAACTGGATAAAATTGGTGAAGACGGAGTGAAGAAAGAAATGATTGAAAAAGGAATTTCGGAAGAAGCTTTAGTAAAAGTGCAGCCTTTGTTTTCTTTTTCAGGAAGTATTTCGGAGAAAATCGAGCAGCTTTCAGGTTTATTAGCAACTTCAGAAGAAGGAATGAAAGGGGTGGAAGAATTGCGCTTCATTTGTGACAAGGTGACTCAATTAGGTTTGTCTACTGCCATTTTGGATTTGGATGTAACTTTAGCACGTGGTCTAAATTATTATACTGGAGCTATTTTTGAAGTTGGTGCACCAAAAGGTGTTGCCATGGGTTCCATAGGAGGAGGCGGTAGATACGATGATTTGACAGGGATTTTTGGTTTGAAGAACATGAGTGGTGTAGGAATCTCATTTGGATTGGATCGTATTTATTTGGTTTTGGAAGAATTGAATTTGTTCCCAGAAACCGTAACTGCTTCTTCAAAGGCTTTGTTTGTTAATTATGGCGACGATGAAGCTTTTTATGCTTTACAAGCGATTAAGAATTTGAGAGCGCAGGGTATAAAAGTAGAACTGTATCCAGATAAGGCAAAAGTAGGGAAGCAATTTCAATATGCTGATAAGCGAAATATACCGTTTGCGGTAGTTGTAGGTGGTGAAGAAATGAGTTCAAATACCTATTCTTTAAAAAATTTGGTTTCAGGAGAACAAATTACCTTGGATTTTGAAGGTTTAAAGAGTGCTTTACTATAAAATTTACTTGTAGCAATAAAAAAAGCTTTGTCAAACGACAAAGCTTTTTTTTGGTATAATAATCGTGAATTAATAATTGTTTAGAAATCAATTCTAATTTTCAGTCTTTTTTTAGAACGAAAATTAGAGACTGATTAGAACCTAGTAACAAACATATACAATCTATTTGAAATATGTATTAAAATTTTATTAAAATTTTAATTTAAGGCTAAAAAAAAATAAATTCAGGAAAAAACCACCCTGTAAAATGCTTATTAGGAAAAAGAGTGACAATTTGGCATTTGATACGGTTTGGCAGTACTTTTGCTATCCAAAGGAAAGTGTAAAAATGAAGTTTAAGAATATTTTTAAAAATAAAGGAAGTATGAGTACTGAGAATACAGAAATCGATAAAGAGATGGATGAAGTAACTATGGAGAACAAGGCTAGTGAAGAGCAAGCAGTTACTGAGGAGTTAAGTGTTGAGGAGCAATTAGCGCAAGACTTAGCGAATGAAAAGGATAAATATTTACGATTATTTGCTGAATTTGAAAACTACAAAAGAAGAACTTCAAAAGAGCGTATCGATTTGTTTAAAACAGCTAATCAAGAAGTTTTATTAGCAATGTTACCGGTTTTAGACGATTTTGACAGAGCTATAGTTGAAATTGCTAAATTAGAAGATGAAACTTTTACAAAAGGGGTAGAGTTAATCCATGAAAAATTAAAAAGCACCCTATCTTCTAAAGGTTTAGAGTTAGTAGATGTGAAAACAGGTGACGCTTTTAATGCTGATTTTGCCGAAGCAATTACTCAAATTCCAGCTCCATCTGACGAATTAAAAGGAAAAATTGTGGATGTACTTGAAAAAGGATATAAACTAGGCGATAAAATTATTCGTTTCCCAAAAGTTGTCATTGGACAATAATAAATCGGGTTCTGTACTAGTGCTAATCAGTACTTTTCTAAAAAATAGATACAAATGAAAAAAGATTTTTACGAGATATTAGGTGTTTCTAAAAATGCTGATGCTGCGGCGATCAAGAAAGCCTACAGAAAGAAAGCTATTGAGTTCCATCCTGACAAGAATCCGGGCGACAAAGCGGCAGAAGAAAAATTCAAAGAGGCAGCTGAAGCTTATGAAGTTTTAGGAGATCCTGACAAAAAAGCAAAGTATGACCAATTTGGGCACCAAGCTTTTGATGGTTCTGGAGGTTTTGGTGGTCACCATATGAATATGGATGATATCTTTAGCCAATTTGGAGACATTTTTGGCGGTGGCTTTGGTGGCTTTGGCGGAGGAAGTCGCGGTGGAGGTCCTCGTCGTGCAAAAGGAAGTAATTTACGAATCAAAGTGAAATTAACTTTGGAAGAAATTGCTAATGGTGTTGAGAAGAAAGTAAAAGTAAAGCGTAAAGTTCAGGCTCCTGGAGTTACTTACAAAACGTGTTCTACTTGTAATGGACAAGGTCAGGTAATGCGTGTAACGAATACTATTTTAGGAAGAATGCAATCGGCTTCAACTTGTCCTAGTTGCGGTGGTTCTGGTCAGATTTTAGATCATAAACCGTCTAATGCTGATGCGCAAGGAATGATCGTAGAAGACGAAACAGTTTCTATCAAAATCCCTGCTGGTGTAGTGGATGGAATGCAATTAAAAGTTTCAAACAAAGGAAACGATGCTCCAGGTAATAGTATTCCAGGTGATTTGATTGTAGCTATTGAAGAATTAGAACATGAATTCTTAAAGCGTGAAGGTGAGAACTTGCACTATGATTTGTATGTGAGTTTCCCTGAAGCGGTTCTTGGGGTTTCTAAAGATATCGAAGCAATCAATGGAAAAGTAAGAATCAAATTAGAAGAAGGAATCCAATCGGGAAAAATCCTTCGATTAAAAGGAAAAGGTATTCCTAGTATCAACGGATATGGTAATGGAGATTTATTAGTTCATATTAATGTTTGGACACCAAAAACATTAAATAAAGAACAACGACAATTCTTTGAGAAATATTTGGAAGATGATAATTTTTCACCAAATCCTGAAAAATCAGATAAATCATTCTTTGAAAAAGTAAAAGACATGTTTTCTTAAATTTTTTGAGTGAATCAAAATCAATAATTATAACCCATTCGCTGCGGCGAGTGGGTTTTTTTATAACACAATTATCGTCTATTTCGCTTGTAATTATTTACTTTTACAACCGCTAGGCCATAATGGCTTATTTGGTGAGCTAAATTCAAAAAATCAGCATGAGTACCTTATTAGAAGTCAATAAAATAGTTAAGCAATATGGAGATTATGTAGCGCTTAACGAAGTTTCTTTGTCTGTTCCTAAAGGCAGTATATATGGACTTTTAGGTCCAAATGGTGCCGGAAAAACATCTCTTATTCGTATCATTAATCAAATAACCATGCCAGATAGTGGTCAAGTTATTTTGGATGGCGAAAAATTACAGCCTAAACACGTTCAGCATATTGGTTATTTACCTGAAGAAAGAGGTTTGTACCAAAGTATGAAGGTAGGAGAGCAATGTTTGTATTTGGCTCAAATGAAAGGATTGACAAGGGCCGAAGCCAAAAAGCAGTTAGATTATTGGTTTGATCGTTTGGGCATTCAAGGATGGTGGAACAAAAAAATTCAAGAACTTTCTAAAGGTATGGCGCAAAAAATCCAGTTTGTGGTTTGCGTATTGCACCAACCGAAATTATTGATTTTTGATGAGCCTTTTTCAGGTTTTGATCCTGTAAATGCTACTATTATTAAAGACGAAATTTTAGCATTGAAAGAACAAGGAGCTACGATAATTTTTTCGACGCATCGAATGGAAAGTGTAGAGGAATTATGCGATCATATTGCTTTGATACATAAATCGAATAAATTAATCGAAGGAAAATTAGAAGATGTAAAAAGGCAACATAAGTCCAATAGTTTTGAAGTGGGTATTCTTACGGATAATGTAGAAGGTTCAATGTTTGACATCACTCAAAAATTCACTGTTAGCCCAGCGAATTTTAAATCTTTAAATAATGAGTTAAAGCTCGAAATTCAGATAGGAAATGCACTTCCTAATGAATTATTGCATCTTATTACACAACGAGGTCAAGTCACTCATTTTGTAGAAAAAATTCCGAGTGTAAACGATATTTTTATTAAAACTGTAACAGAAAAGCAATAACCAATATTTAAAATTCCAAATCCCAATACACATTGGAATTTGGAATTTAAGATTTGAATATTTTAAATTATGAGCATAATATCACTAATTATAAAAAGAGAGTTTTTTGCCAAAGTGCGTAACAAATCTTTTATTGTAATGACTTTTTTAAGTCCTTTATTGTTTGTTGCTATTGCTGTTTTTGTTGGTTATTTGAGTTCCATGAAAGCCGATGTAAAAAGGGTGGCAATTCATGATGAAACAGGTTTGTTTGTTTCTGAATTTTTAGCTCAAAATACAGAAGAGAATGAGTATCAATACCTAGATTTGTCGCAAATAGACAGTCAATATTTAAAAGATAGTATTGTAAATCATAGTTATGAAGGAATTTTGATTATTCCTAAAACAGAGGATGTAAAAACCTTAGAAAATAAAATTGAATTTGTTTCTAATGCGAGTCCGAGTATTTCTTTTATCGAAAACACACAGGGAATTATTGCTCAAAAATTAACCAAAATTAATTTGGAGAAAGCGCATTTAGATACTTTAGCCATACAAAAAGCGCAAGCTAATGTCAATATTACTATTGCTAAAACTTCAGGAGAGCAAGGTCTAAAAGGATTAAATGAGGCTAAAATTGCCATAGGTGGTGCTTTTGGTTACTTGATCATGATGTTTATCATTATTTATGGAAATATGGTGATGCGCTCTGTAATTGAAGAGAAAACGAACCGAATTATAGAAATTATTATTTCTTCTGTAAAACCTTTTCAGTTAATGATTGGGAAAATTATTGGAACCTCTTTGGCGGGAATTTTACAATTTACTATTTGGGTAGTTATTGGACTTAGTCTCTTGTTTACAGCTTCAGTATTTTTTGGAGTAAATGTAGGTGCATCGACAACAATAGCGCCAACAATGGAAGGGCAGTTGCCAACAGAATTAGCAGGAACGGCGCAGTTGTACATTAAAGAATTATGGAATTTGCCTATTGCTAGTATATTACTTGGTTTTGTAGTTTATTTTATTGGTGGTTACTTTTTATACAGTTCGTTTTATGCGGCAATTGGTGCTGCTGTAGACAATCAAACCGACTCGCAACAGTTTCTTCTTCCTATTGTAATGCCTTTGGTGTTGAGTGTTTATGTTGGTTTTTTTAGTGTTGTAAACGATCCGCATAGTGACATTGCAGTTGCTTTTTCCTTGATTCCGCTTACCTCGCCTATTGTAATGTTAATGCGACTCCCTTTTGGAGTTCCTTTTTGGCAAATTGCCGTTTCAATTTTATTGTTGTTTGGAACCTTCTTATTGGTGGTTTGGTTTGCTGCTAAAATTTACCGAGTAGGAATTTTGATGTATGGTAAAAAGCCAACTTGGAAAGAATTATTACGATGGTTAAAATATTAATTTGAAGTAACTAAGTGTCAAAGTTGTTAAGTTTTCTATAATAGTAAGAAAAGAAAATATAATCTTAGTAACTTAGAACTTTAGAATCTAAAAAGTATGAGTAAAATATTAATAATCGAAGACGAATCAGCTATTCGAAGAGTACTAACAAGAATCCTTACGGAGGAGAATGATACTTATGAAGTCGAAGAAGCTGAAGATGGTGTATCGGGTTACGAAAAAATTAAAAATAACGATTACGACTTGGTAATATGCGACATCAAGATGCCTAAAATGGATGGGGTCGAATTGCTGGAAGAAGTCAAAAAAATAAAAGCCGAAATTCCAATCGTCATGATTTCAGGACATGGCGACATGGAAACAGCTATACAAGCGATGCGTTTAGGGGCGTTTGATTATATTTCAAAACCACCTGATTTGAATCGTCTGTTAAATACCGTTCGTAATGCTTTAGATAGAAAACAGCTGGTAGTTGAAAATAAAATTCTAAAGAAAAAAGTGAGCAAAAATTACGAAATGATTGGGGAGAGCGAAGCTATTAATCATATCAAAATGATAATTGATAAGGTGGCGCAAACCGAAGCTCGTGTATTGATTACGGGACCTAATGGAACCGGAAAAGAGTTAGTAGCGCACCAATTGCATGAAAAGAGTGAGCGTGCTTCTTTTCCTTTAATAGAAGTAAACTGTGCTGCAATTCCATCTGAATTGATAGAGAGCGAATTGTTTGGTCACGTAAAAGGAGCTTTTACCTCGGCGGTAAAAGATAGAGCTGGTAAATTTGAAGCAGCAGATAAAGGAACTATTTTTTTGGATGAAATTGGAGATATGAGTCTTTCGGCTCAGGCCAAAGTGTTGCGTGCTTTACAGGAAAATATCATTACTCGAGTAGGTGCCGATAAAGACATCAAAGTAGATGTTCGCGTGGTAGCAGCAACGAACAAGGATTTGAAAAAAGAAATCGAAGAAGGACGTTTCAGAGAAGATTTGTACCACCGATTGGCAGTCATCTTAATCAAGGTTCCTTCATTGAATGACCGTCGAGATGATATTCCTTTATTGGTGAGTCATTTTGCTGAAAAAATTGCATCAGAGCAAGGAACAGCCGTTAAGAAATTCTCCGATGAAGCGATCAAATTATTACAGGCTTACGATTGGACGGGAAATATCCGTGAATTACGAAATGTGGTGGAACGCCTTATTATCCTTGGCGGAAGCCAAATATCTGAAACAGATGTAAAGCTATTTGCTTCTAAATAAAAGTTAAAAGTTAAGTGTTATAGGTTAGAAATGTAACCTCATAACTCATAACTCATAACTCATAACTAAAAATATGAAACTAAAAAAAATAAACGAAAAGTTACAACTAGGATTAGTTGAAAACGGATTAACCGAGGCAAATGAAGTCCAAAAAGAAACTTTTTCAACCTTAAAAAGTGGGGCAGATTGTGTGATTTTTGCACCTAAAGGAAGCGGGAAAACCACAGCAATTGTGATGAATGTGATTCAGCGATTAGCAGGCAGCAATGAAGAATCGCCACGAGCTTTGATAATGGTGGAAGACAAGGCTAAAGTTCTGGAAATGGAAGAGCTTTTCGAAAAGTACGGAAAACATACCAGCTTGGAAGTCTATGGTGTTCATGAAAAAGGCGACATGGATTACGATAAGAATTATGTTTCTACTGGAATTGATGTTTTAATTGGTACACCTACCAAGTTAAGCGATATGTTTTCAACAGCGGGTTATAATGTGAACCGTTTGAAAATGTTTGTTATAGACGATGCCGATGTGTTGTTACGAGCGCGTCATGAGACTAAAATTATGCGTATTTCTGATAGCATTGCTAAAACGCAACGCATCATTTTTTCGGATTTATATACAGAAAGAGTGGCAATATTAGCCGATAAAATGTTAATTGAACCTTACGAATTTGACTTCGAGGAGGGAGAGGATGACGATTTTGAAGAAGAAGAAGGTAACGAAGAAAATGCTAATAACTAAATAAGAATAAGATGGGATTGATGAAAGTGTTTTCGGGGAGTGAAGTTTTGGCTTTGGCTTTGAAGGAAAAAATAGAAGCCATAGGTGTGGAAGTATTGATGAAAGACAACATTCAATCGGCGCGATTAGCAGGTTTTGGGAGCATGGGCGCTGCTGTTGAATTGTTTGTTCAGGAAACTGAATTTGCTAAGGTAAATCCTGTTATTGAGGCCTTTCGATTGAATATTTAATGATGCTTTTAGTTAATGAGCAAATAAAAATTTTGTTTCAGATTCTATAACTGTAGATTATAGAAACAAATTAGATTTACAATTTTAAATAATTTCATTGAAGAGTTTTAAGATGATTAGATTAGTCATTTTAAAACTCTTTTTTAATTCCTTAAATTTCATCTGAATGAGTTGCTAAATACGATATGATATTTTGTAAAGTTTTTAAAAGGGAATGCTAGTTATTTGGTAAGATTTTGTTTTTAAGCACATTAGGTTTTGAAATATTATGAATCTTTAGTGTGTTGGAATTTTCGAGTTGAAATTAAGTAACGTTAATTTAATTTTATTATAACAGGGATTATAAATTGAAGAAATAGTTTTACTGAAAATAATAATACTATTTTTTGAATAAATGAAACCAGATGAAATCCTGTTTGAATCTGTTAAAAAAGATAGCCAATTGGCTTTAGAACAGTTGTTTCAAAAATATTACTTTAGTCTGTGCTTATTTTCTAAAAAGTATGTTGTCGATTCAAGTTTGGCAGAAGAAGTCGTTTCAGATGTGTTCTTCAACATCTGGCAAAATCGCAAAACACTAACTATTAGCAGTTCGTTAAAAGCCTATTTATTTGTAGCAACAAAGAATCAATCATTAAAAGTGATTAGAAACACACAATCAACTTCTTTTGACGAAGATCTAAGTAATTTACATTTAAAACTTTCACCTTATTATAGTAGTGATTCCTTAGAATATAACGAGGTTAAAAACCGTATTGAATTAATTATAAATGAGTTGCCACCTCAACGAAGGATAATTTTCAAATTAAATCGAATTGATGGCTTAAAATACAAAGAGATAGCTGATAAATTAGGTATTTCAGTAAATACAGTTCAAAAACAAATGCTTGAAGCGATAAAGCATGTTTCGCAATACGAATCGCAATTTATTTCCTCAATTCTTTTGATTTTATTTTCATGATGTTTTGGTAACTATTTAGTAACGTCTTTCAATGGTAGGTCTACTGCCAAAAAAGGGTCTTTACAGTAAAAGATAAAATTAAATGAAAGACGAAGTTTTTTACGAAATTGCATTACGATATTTGAATAATACCGCTTCAGAAGAAGAAAAGTATTTGCTTGAACACTATCTTTTGAATGATGAATATAGTAAGAAGTATAATATATTACTTGATACTTTTCAAGGTAAATCAATAAACTTTGAAGATGAATTTAGTTTAGAGCGTGGATTAAAAATGCTACGCTATAAAATTGAACAATCTGAAAAAAGAAAGCTAATTAAATTTAGTAAAAGTTGGGCTGTTGCAGCAACTATAGTCACTTTGTTGGGTTTAGGAATTCTTTTAAAATCTACCATTTTTAATCCTCAAGAAATTCAATATATATCAGTTACTAGTAGAACTGGTGAACGCATCAATATAGTACTTCCTGATAGTTCTTTAGTTTTTTTAAATTCTGGAGCTACACTAAAATATCCAAAACAATTTGTAGATGATAAACGGAATGTGGAATTAAAAGGAGAGGGTTTTTTTCAAGTTAAAAGGAATCCTAATAAACCATTTATTGTGCAATCTGGAAATTTCAAAACAACAGTTTTAGGAACCTCTTTTAATGTTATCAATAAAAAACAGCAATTTCAAGTAATTGTGAAATCCGGAAAGGTTAGGGTTGAAAACACATTAACAAAAAAACATTTCATTTTAGAAAAAAATACTCAGGTTGTTTTCAATTCAGTGGAAGGCGATTTGGTTGAAGAAGCTGTAGATGCTGCGGTCTATACAGATTGGCATAAAAACATACTGCGTTTTGATGCAATAACAGCTAAAGAAGCTTTTAACAGAATTGAACAATGGTATAACGTAAAAGTAGATTGTAAATCCGAAAGAATTTTAAATCGAAAGATTCGTGCTTCTTATAAAAATGAACCAATTGAATCGGTACTTAAAAGTATGGAATTTATGATTGGTATTCAATATACAATTAAAAACGACTCGATACTAATTAAATAAACACTATGAATAAAATCCAGAATTAGAAAAAAAAACTGGAATTGCGTCAACAATTCCAGTCAGCTTAAATTTTTTAAATCCTATTTGCTTAATAGAAAACACTAAATTATGAAATTAAATTTATACAAAAAAAGGAATTTAGAGTCCTTTACAATTTTAAAGCTTTTTATCATGCTATTTGCGTTGTGGGGAATGACTTCACAATCTGTAATGGCTCAAAGTACTCTCGAAAAAACAATCAGTTTTAATGTAAAAAACGCCACATTACCACATCTTTTTAATCAATTAGAAAAAGAAGCAAACTGTCAGTTCAGTTTTTCAGATGAAGTCCTGAGCAATAAAAAGCTGTTTACTTATAATTTTAATAATCAAAAATTAAGAACCGTTTTAAATCAAATTAGTCGCGATGCTCACTTGAGTTATATGATTAATGGCTCGACAATCACATTCACAGCTTTAAAAAAAGTAAAGGTGTATGGTGAAGTAAAAGATGTAAATGGTTTACCGTTAATTGCTGTAAATGTTCTTGTCAAAGGGACTAATACAGTAGTCCTGACAGATTTTGATGGGAAATTTAATTTAGAAGCTCCTGAAAACAGTACTCTGGTTTTTTCCTATTTAGGAATGCAAAATTTTGAGCAGTCAATCAAGGCGGGTGGTGCTTATAAAGTAACCATGCAAGAAGATGTAGTTGCAATGGATGAGGTAGTGGTTACTGCATTGAATATTTCTCGCGAGGAGAAATCCTTGGGTTATTCGGTTGCTAAAGTTAAAAGTGATGAAATTACCAAAACGGTTTCTGGAAACTGGTTAAATAGTTTGAATGGTAAAGTTGCAGGATTGTCATTTACTACGGCTAATTCAGGTCCAAGTAGTTCTATTCGTGTGACTTTACGTGGAGATCAGTCTTTGAATTATGGTAATAATGAAGCATTGTTCGTTATCGATGGAGTACCCGTAAATTCAGGAATGACTTCTACAAATGCTGTAAGTAACTATGCTCAATCCGATGCTCCTGTAGATTATGGTGATGGTATGAGTGATATTAATCCTGATGACATCGAATCTGTTTCAGTGTTAAAAGGTCCAGCAGCAGCTGCATTGTATGGATCAAGAGCAGCTAATGGAGCAATTCTTATAACAACTAAAGCTGGTAAAACAACTAAAGGTCTTGGTGTTAGTGTAAACTCTTCGGTAACTTTTGAAAGAGCAGGATATTTTCCCGATTTTCAAACCCAGTATGGAAATGGTGCTGATATGGGAGCCAGTGAATATTCACTTTGGGATATTTCTTCAGAAATGGCTTCTGATGGCGTTGCTCAATCACGTAATTATTCCAGATATACTTTCGGAGAAAAGTTTGATGCAAACAAGCTTAGGTATTTATATGCTTCAAAAAATTGGGATGACAATACTTTTACTAAGTTACCTTGGGTGTATCAAGATGATTGGTATACAGGGCTTTTTAAAACTGGTTTAACAGTAGATAAAACGATTAGTATAAATGGTAATAACGGGAAAGGAACATCTACGCGTTTTTCGGTAACTGATTTTAAAAACGATTGGATAATGCCTAATACAGGTTTTAATCGAAATACCATTTCGCTAGCTATTAATACTCCGGTTTCAGACAAAATTAAATTAAATACTAAAGTTAATTATTATAAAAAGACGAGTGACAATATGCCAGTGAGTGGTTATGATGAAACAAATCCGATGTATGCTCTAGCTTGGGGATTTAATGTAAGTAGTATTCAAGATTGGAAAAATGAATATTTTAATGGACGTTATAATTATGCAAACTGGTCTGCTGCTGGTCAAAACGGAATGGGGCTTGTTTTCCCTGCTTCAGGATCTTTTAATCCATACCGTACGCTTTATGAAGCATTGAATACCCAAGATAAAAATCGAGTATTTGGAAGTATTGGTTTAACTTTTGACATTTTGAAAGGTTTGACACTTGATTTGCGTTCTGGTTTAGATTGGTCTGATGAATTTAGAACACAACGTAAGCCTTTTTATACCGAAGGTTATGAAAATGGATTTTACAGAGAACAAACTGTAAGGTCTGTAGAAAATAATAACGATTTTATGCTTCGTTATAACAAAGAATCCAAGAATGGTCGCTTTGGTCTTTCAACGATGTTAGGAGGAAATAATCGTGTTAACGAATATTTTAATAACAAAATAGCATTGAGTCAATTAGGTGAGGAAGGAATCTTCCATACTACAAATTTACCAACAGGCGTTAACCCAGATCCATACAACTACAGAAGTAAAAAAGTGGTTAATAGTTTATATGGTTTAGTGTCATTAAGTTGGGATGATGCTTATTTCTTAGATATTACAGGTCGTAATGACTGGTCAAGTACATTATCTAGAGGAAATTGGTCTTATTTTTACCCATCTGTTGCAGCGAGTGTTTTATTAGATAAGA
The DNA here is from genome assembly GCA_002454195.1 of Flavobacterium sp. UBA6721. Classification (GTDB taxonomy): domain Bacteria; phylum Bacteroidota; class Bacteroidia; order Flavobacteriales; family Flavobacteriaceae; genus Flavobacterium; species Flavobacterium nitratireducens. The sequence goes on along the minus strand of DKIJ01000018.1, from coordinate 9,825 downwards.
CATTTAATTTTAAGGAAAATGCAGCTTGGATTGATATGCTAAAAACCCGATTTTCATGGGCAAATGTGGGTAATGATACATCAGCTTATTCATTAGATCAGGTATACAGTAACACATCGTTTCCTGGAGGTTATACTTTACCAGGGGATATTCCAAATCCATTAATAAAACCCGAAAATGTTGAAAGTTGGGAAGCTGGAATTGAAGCCAAATTATTCAGAAACAGAATAAGTTTTGATGTTACTACCTACTATTCTTCAACTACTAATCAAATCGTTTCAGTTGATGTCGATCAGATTACTGGAGCAACAGGAATGACAATTAACGCTGGAGAAATTTCAAATCAAGGACTAGAAATATCAGCAAGTTTTACCCCTATCAGAACTAAAAATTTTAAATGGGATTTTGATATTACTTGGTCAAAAAACAAAAATAAATTAAAAAGTCTTCAAGAAGGTTGGGATCCAAGTGTGCCACTACAAACCGATATGGGAACTACTATAGGTAGTAGAACTTATGTGTATTCCTATGTAGGACAAGAAATGCACGTTATCTACGGGCGAGGATTTCAAAGAGCACCCGATGGAGCAACTTATATTGATGAAAATGGAAATGAAATTGATGCTTCAGGGATGCACATCGTAAATTCTGAAGGTTATCCAGTACTGGATAATTCTCCAGATACAAAAATTGGAAAAGTTAATCCAGATTGGAGAGCGGGTATGGTACAACGAATTAAGTATAAAAATCTATCATTGTCGGCTACTTTTGCGGCTCAGATGGGTGGGAATGCTTTTTCAGTAACCAACTTTGCTTTATCCTACCAAGGAAAACTTAACAATTCTATTGAAGGTAGATACGATGGTTTAGTGCATCCAGGAGTAAATGCCATTCAAAATACGGATGGAACAGTTACGTATACTAAAAATAATACGGTGACTAATAATATTCAAACCTATTACAATAATTATATCTGGAACCGTAATAATACAGAAATGAATACTTTCGATACTTCTTATTTAAAATTAAGAGAGTTACGATTAGATTACGACTTACCTGCAAAATTAGTTAGCAAAATTGGGGTATTCCAAAAAGTGAGTTTTGGTGCTTATGCTACAAATCTATTTAGTATTTCCAATTTTCCTCAATATGATCCTGACACAGGAATGTTAAACGGTTCAAATATTTATAAAGGTATTGAAGCGATGACTTTTCCAATGACTAGAACTTACGGATTAAACGTTCAACTTTCTTTCTAAAAATAACGTAATGAAAACAATAATAAAAATTTTAATAATCGGATTTCTTAGTGTTTTTGCTAGCTGTACTTCTGATTTTGAGGAAATAAATACAAATCCTAACAGAACCAATGTAGGCGATATTAGGGCAAGCGGTATGTTTGAACCTATATTATACAATGGTATTAATGCTTGGCAAAATTATAGCTGGTATTGGAATAATGAGTTGATGCAATTTACTGCTTTCACTGGTGGGGGAACCCGTCAGGAACATCGCTACTTTATTGGTGATCAAGACTGGCAAAATGTTTGGAATACTTATTCTCGCTATACTAACAATGTATTGCATATGTACAATTTAAGTGTAAAGCAAAATGATAAGTCATTACAGGCAATTGCTTTGACTTTAAAAGTATTGTATATGTCTAATCTTACCGATATGTTTGGTGATATTCCTTATTCTGAAGCCTTTCAAGTTACTTCTGGAGGAACTACAAAGCCAAAGTTTGATTCCCAAAAAGAAGTTTACCAACAAATGTTTGCTGATTTAGAAAAAGCCAACAGCATGTATGCAGAAAAACCTGTTTTTAGTAAGCCTGCTCTAGATGGAATGTATGGTGGCAATATGGTAAAATGGCAGAAATTTAATAATTCATTGTACTTAAGGTTGTTATGTCGTGTTAGTGGTCGTCCAGAAATGAATTCTGCTGCTAAAATGATGGATATTATAAATAATTCAGTAAAATATCCAGTATTTATTTCTAACGCCGATAATGCAACAGTAAAGTTTACTGGATCGGATCCTTATCGTAGTCAATTTGCAAATACTAATGAGAGTTCCTTTACAAGTTCAGGCCGAAAATTAGCCGAACAGCTAATTAAAATGACGGTCATGACAGATGTAAATGGGAATCAAGTTTATGAAGACCCACGTTTAGCCATTTATGGAAAAAAGAATCCAAATTATTTAGTAAACAATACAACTGTTTGGAAAGGAACAATAGCTGGTTGTACAGAATCAGAACAAAGTGTAGCAGACCGCGGTACATCTTGGTTAAATGCAGCCGTTTTTTGTAGAGCCGAAATGCCGGCAAGTTATATGGATTATGCCGAAGTTCAGTTCATTCTTGCCGAAGCAGCTTTGAAAGGAGCTATTTCGGGAGGACAATCAGCTGCAAAGCAATATTATGAAAATGCAGTTACCGCATCTGTCGAAAAATGGGCAGAATTAGGTCAATTTAGTGGAATTCCTGTGACCATTTCTCAGGAGAATATCACCGTTTTTTTAAACTCAAATTTGGCATCATGGGATTTAGCCACTGATAAAAATGAGTTAATCGCTAATCAAAAATATCTAGCACTTTTTTGGATAGGAATGGAAGCTTATCATGAATACCGTCGTACGGGTTATCCTAAATTAACAATTGGGCGTGGTACTGTATTTAACGATTATATTTTACCTACCCGTTTTGCTTATCCCAATACTACAATGGCAACTAACAATACGAATGCTCGTGAAGCATTAAGCCGTATGGGTGGTGAAAACAATATGAAAACCCCAGTTTGGTGGAGTAAACAAGCTATTGAAAGCGGAATCTAAAATTTTAAAAAAAATGAAAAGTTTAAATCAATTACACAAAAGCAAAGTATTTGTATTATTTACTTTCTTAACAATACTTTTTTTATCGGTGTCATGTGCTAATGACAATGAAACTTCTGTAGAAACTTATTTTACTATTGAAGAAAATCCAACAGGACTTGCTGTTGATGTTAATGGACTAACAAAAAGTTATATTGTGCGAGCTAAAGGACATTGGAAAATTGTTCCACAAGGTGAAGCTAGTTGGGTTAAAGTATTTCCAGCAGAAGGAGATGATGATGGGATTTTCAAAATTATTGTAAATAAAAACAATACGTTTGACAGCCGAATATTAAATTTTACTTTTATAAATGACGGAAAGGAGCAACCTGCTTTATTCCGTGTTGAGCAGCAAGCCAATGTCCCTTTTATTATTGTTGATAAAGCTGATGAAGGTGTCAGCGTAACATCAAATGGAGGAGAGTTTGGAGTGAAAATAAGTGCCAATGTAAATTGGACTTATAGCTTGTCGAATGCGAATTGGCTTTCAGTTGTCGAGGCAAGTGCTACATCAATTAAATTTTCTGCTTTAAAAAATAAAGGAGTTAAACGTTCTGCAATACTCACAATTAGTTCAGCCGATTATCCGTCATTAACAAAAACGATTTCAATAATACAATCTGATGGTAGTGTTGTTTTAGAGGAACATTTCGATTGGTTAGCTTATGGAAGCACTATTTTTTATACTACAACAGCAGAGGCTAGAATTGACAATGCTTGGACTACTGAGGAAAAAGCAAAAGGGTGGACTAGTACATCAAATGTATTTAGTAACAATGAACAATTGGTTTATGCAAGAACAGGTTTTGTAAAATTAGGCAAAACGGGGTATGGTGGGGATTTCATTTCACCAAAATTTGAAATGCTTGAAGAACCAACAACTGTTAAGGTTACTTTTAAAGCAGTTCCCTATCAAACTAAAGCAGGAACAAAGGATGATAATATTTTAAAAGTCGGAGTAGTAGGTCCTGGAACTGTAAGTGTTTCGTCATTTACAATTGATAACTGGCCAGATTATACTTTGGATCCAGATTGTATTAACATATGGAAATCCCCATCGGCAACCTATTCATTTACAATCAGTGGGGCGACATCGCAAACTCAACTTAGTTTTCTAGGTGGCGGTTTTAACCTTGTAGGTGTGGGCGCTGGTAAAAACAGAATTTTCATTGATGACGTAAAAGTCGAAATAATAGAATAATACAATCATGAATCAATCAAGAAGAAAATTTATAAAAATAGGTGGATTAACCACAATAGCAGGATTTAGTGGTTTAGGGTTTACCTTACTTAGTTGTAGTAGCGATAGCAGTATTATCGATGAAAATAATAGCTTAAATATTTCAGGAGTTTCTATACCATCTTCTATCAATGTAGCAAAAGCTGGTGAGGTAAAACTAACAGGAAAAGGGTTTAGAGTTGGCGATACAATGGAGTTTGAATCGTTAATTAATAAAAATATAATTTTCAAAGGAACTGTGGTTTCTGTAACCGAGAATACATTTACGTTTTCAGTACCTTCTGATTTTGAATCAGGAAACTACAAAGTAAAAGTTATAAGAAACGCTCAAGCTCTTATTTTAGGGAATATACTATTTAATGTTGTAGCGAATACGAACATACCTGATATTTCAGGTAAGAATATCAAAGGTGTCGTTTATAGTAATGGAAAAGGTGTTCCAGGAGTAGTGGTTTCTGATGGTTATGAAGTTACAGTTACTGACTCAGAAGGCCGATATTATTTATCATCATTAAAAAAAGCAGGTTTTGTTTTTATTTCTGTTCCAGGAAATTATGAAGTTACAAATACAGGAAGTGCTCCACAGTTTTTTAAAAGAGTAAGTAATAGTTTAGACGTTATTGAGCAACGAGATTTTTCGTTGTTAAAAGTAGATAATGATAAACATGTTGTGTTATCCTTAGCTGATTGGCATTTAGCTAATAGAAACAACGATTTAGAGCAGTTTACTTCAAAAGTATTGCCTGATATCAATGCAACGATCAATAAATATTCGTCAGATGGGACAAAAGTATACGCTCTAACATTGGGCGATTTGACTTGGGATGGCTATTGGTACAGTAATAATTTTGGATTAAATGAGTATGTGCCTTATATGAATAAAATAAATGCTCCAGTATTTAATCTTATTGGGAATCATGATAATGATCCCTACATTGCTAACGACTGGGATGCTGAAAATAAGTATAGAGATGTCTTAGGTCCAACGTATTATTCTTTCAATTTAGGGAAAGTACATTATGTGGTGCTAGATAGTGTGGAATACATCAATACTGGTGGAACACAGGGAACTATTGGGAGTCGTAATTACAGTGAGCGACTAACTAATAATCAGTTAGAATGGCTAAAAAAGGATTTGGCAACAATTACTGATAAGAGTACGCCTATCGTTTTGGCAATACATACGCCATTATACAAGCAGCCATCATTAGATGCCAACGGTAATCAGATAAATACGGTTGATTTATTAAACGGAGATGTTTTAAAGAATATCGTAAGCGAATTTACAAAAGTTCATGTGTTGTCAGGTCATACGCATATTAATTACACAGTTGAAGAAGGTAATATTATGGAACATAACACAGCAGCTATTTGTGCCACTTGGTGGTGGACGGGTAAAAATGGTTATGCTAATAATCATATCTGTAAAGATGGAAGTCCTGGAGGTTATGGCATTTGGAAAATGAATGGCAACGATATCAAATGGCTGTATAAGAGTATTGGTTACACTGAAGATTATCAGTTTCGTGCTTACGATTTAAATAGTGTTCATATCACATCGGCTAAATATGCACCCAATTCAACCGATGCTCTATTAGCTCCATATTCGGATGTTTATGCTGCTCCAAGTTCTAATAACGAAGTATTAATTAATGTTTGGGGATATGATGTACAATGGAAAATTGAAGTTACTGAAAACAATCAACCATTAAAGGTTAGCCGAGTAAAAGAAAAAGATCCTTTACATATTATTTCATACGAAGCATTACGCTTAAATGCGGGTGCAACCCCAACAGATGCTTTTGAAACCGAAAAAACACCTCACTTTTTTAAAGTGAAAGCTACTACGGTTAATTCAACTTTGACAATAAAAGTGACGGACAGATTTGGTAATGTTTATACCGAAATTATGGAAAGACCAAAGGCATTAACCTTGGGGATGAAATAATGTTTTAATAAAATAAAGACAATGAAATACGTAAAAATAAAATTTGCCTTAGCTGTTTTTGGTACACTAAGTTATAATGCAATAGCACAGGATAAGGTTGTGGGCTATGTTTATAACGATCTTAACCAAAACGATTTAAAGGATAAAACAGAACAAGGTATCAGTAATGTAGCAGTGTCTAACGGAGAGCAGGTTGTACTTACTGATAATAATGGTAAATACGAACTTCCATTAGGAATCGATAATATTATTTCTGTAATAAAACCTACGGGATACCAAGTTGCAGTAGACAAGAATAACTTGCCAAAGTTCTTTTACAACTATAAACCCAAAGGATCTCCACAATTAAAATTTAAAGGAGTCAGTCCAACAGGGAAATTACCCAAATCAGTCGATTTTGCTTTGATTAAAAAGGACGAAAGTTATGATTTCACAACCTTGGTTTTTGGAGACCCACAACCTTATACTTTAGAGGAAGTAGAATATTTTAAAAAGGGAATTGTTGAGGAAGTTAAAGACATTAAAAATATTCCTTTCGGAATCAGTTTGGGCGATTTAGTAGGGAATGATTTAGATCTATTCAATCCTTATATTGAAGCTGTAAAAGCGGTAGGAGTGCCTTGGTATAATGTGATGGGGAACCATGACATGAACTTTGATGCTACTACGGATAAATGGAGTGATGAAACTTATGAAGCGCATTTTGGTCCGGCAAATTATGCATTTAATTATGGGAAAGTGCATTTTATTGTTTTAGACGATATTTTATACCCTGATCCGCGAGGATTGACACAATATTGGGGCGGTTTTCGTGAAGATCAAATCGCCTTTATAGAAAACGATTTAAAGTTTGTTCCTAAAGATTATCTAATCGTATTGGCTTTCCATATTCCTTTGAGTGAACCAGAAAATGATTCGTTTAGAGATTACGACAGAGATCGATTATTTAGTTTACTTAAAGACTACCCTAATACCTTATCTCTTTCGGCACATACTCACATTCAAAAACAGGATTTTTTTGCTAAAAAAGAAGGTTGGTTAAGAGATAAACCGCACCATGAGTATAACGTTGGTACGACCTCTGGAGACTGGTATTCAGGTCAATTAAATGAGTTAGGGGTTCCTGTATCAACCATGCGTGATGGAACACCTAAAGGTTATGCTTTTATTCATTTTAAAGGCAATACATATACTGTTGAATACAAAGTAGCTGGAAAGCCAAAAGAATATCAAATGGAAATTTTTGCCCCAAAAGTTGTTGCCAAAGGGAAACGAACAAAGTCCGGGATTTATGCTAATTTTTTTATGGGGAATGCACAGGATAAAGTAGTATTCAGAATAGATGATGGAGAATGGCAATCCATGACGCATGTGGAGGAATATGATCCGTCCTATGCTTCTTTAGTTAACCAATGGGATACGTCAGAAAAATTATTGCCAGGAAAGAGAGGTTCTAATCCTATTATTAGTAACCACCTTTGGAGAGGGAATATTCCAACCAAATTAAATTCAGGAGAACATACTATTGAAGTTAAGGTTAAAGATATGTTTGGTAACGAATTTACCCAAAAAAGCAGCTATAGAATTGAAGAGACTTTAAATTAAACATAAAAACAATACAAACTAAAACTTGCCTCTGGAAAGGCAAGTTTTTTTAATTATGAAATTATGAAATGTATTAAAATCCTACTGCTTTGCGTTGTTATTACAATCGTTTCCTGTAAAGCTAAAAATGACAAAGTAATATCTGAGAAAGCTCGAAAAATTGAAGTTCAGGGACATCGTGGAGAACGAGGGAATCTACCTGAAAATACTATCGAAGCATTTGTTGGAGCACTTCATAAAGGGGTTGATGTGTTGGAATTAGATGTTGTAATTTCCAAGGACCGAAAAGTAGTAGTATCTCACGAACCTTTTATGTCTTCGGAATATATGTCGAAACCTTCAGGTGAAGCTGTGAGTAAAGAAGAGGAAAAAAACTTCAATTTATATCAAATGACTTATGATAGCATTAAGGCATTTGATGGAGGTTCCAGAGGAAACTTAAAATTCCCTAATCAGCAAAAAAGGAAGACTTACAAACCGCTTTTAAGCGAAGTTTTTAAGGTAATTGAATCCGAAATTAAGACTAAAAAGTTAAATAAGATAAAATACAACATTGAAATAAAATCAGAGAAAGAGGTGTATGGAATTTATCAGCCACAACCAGAGGAATTTGTTGATTTAGTCATGCAGCTTGTTAAGGATAATCACATGGAGAACCGAATCAATATTCAGTCGTTTGATCCCGTGATTCTTAATATTTTGCACCAAAAGTATCCTACTATCGAAATTGCTTATTTGGTTTCAAAAGGCAGTATTCAAAATAATTTAAAACAGCTAGATTTTAAACCCAACATTTACAGTCCTAATTTTAAATTAATAAAAAATAAGCAACCAGTTGATTCTTTGAAATCGATGCATATAAAATTGATTCCATGGACAGTTAATGAAGAACAGGATATAAAACAACAAATTCAATTGGGGGTTGATGGTATTATAACCGATTATCCAGAAAGAGTAATGGCTCAAATAAAAAACGACTTCTGAAGGACAGAGTTTATTGTTTTTAGACCAATTTTTTCCAACTATTTCTTAGTTTTGCCGTTATAATACCGATGACCCAATTATTAGGGATTTTTAGTATTTGTTAATAATTTAAAAGAGAAAAATGAAATACAAAATGTTGGTTCTGGACATGGATGATACCCTGTTGAATGACGACCATATCATTTCGGAAGAAAACAGAGCCATGTTGGCAAAGGCAAAAGAAAAAGGAGTGAAAATCATTTTGGCTTCTGGGCGACCAACGCCAGCAATGATTGAATATGCTAGGGATTTGGGATTAATGGATTCGTATATGATTTCGTTTAACGGAGCCGTAATTACCGATTTAAAAAATGACGAAGTAATCTTCGAACAAAGTTTAACTCAAGAGCAAATTCATACCTTGTATGATTACAGCAAGGAAAAGAAAACGCATATTATTACCTATTTGGACGGAAAAGTGGTGAGCGAAACCCATTCAGAATATATTGATGTTGAGGTGAATATCACGGGCTTGGAACACGAAGTAGTGCCTAATTTTAAAGAGCGTGTGCAAACTTCGGCAATTAAATGTATTTTGCTGGAAGAACCAAGTTACCTAAAAGAAGTAGAAGCCGATTTAAAAGTAGCCATGCCGCATTTAAGTGTGTGTATGTCAAAACCATTCTTCTTAGAAGCAGCTCAAACCGGAATTGACAAAGGAGCGAGCGTGAAATTTTTAGCTGAAAAGTTAAACATTTCGCAAACTGAAGTAATTGCAGTTGGTAACGCCGGAAACGATTTATCAATGATTGAATATGCAGGTTTGGGTGTTTGGGTGGATAATGTGGATGCGCATTTAAGAGACAAAGGCGATGTGGTGGTAGCTTCTAACAACGACCACGGTGTAGCTGAGGTGATTCAACGTTTTATTCTGGCTTAAGATTTTATATTCTATTTTAAAACCATTAAGGAATTAAGGGAATTTAAGTGTAATTCTTAAAACTTAATTGCTTAATGGTTTTTTTGTTAGTGCTCCGCAAAGTCTTTGACTTTGAGGTAGTGATTTACGGTTTTAACCGATTTTAATTTTGGTTTTATATCAGTCAGAGACTGATGAATGCATCCTCAAAGTCGGAGACTTTGCGGAGCGGGGTATTATGAATGTGCCTAAATAATGAATCATAATTCAAAG